>CAJUBE010000019.1 GCA_910584725.1 uncultured Lachnospiraceae bacterium
GTCGCAGTTAAGCGGCGCTTAAATTTTAGGTAGGGCGTTGGATTTGACGCTTACTAATTATCTGCCATTATCTATATTATTTATATTGCACCTAAGAAAATAGAGATTCTGTACCCAAATTGAATATTGTATTGCTTGATAAAACATTAAGTAAAAACGAAAAACTCAGAGCTAAATTGGAGATGAAATAGTGAATTTTTTTGATTACGTAAAAAACGATGCATTTTTTAAGCCGTTAACGTTGAAAAACAAAAGGATATATTATGAGTGTATTCAGATATTAATTGATAAAACAAAAGAATTGCCGGTATTGTATGAGTCAGATGCAAAAGACTGTCTTATGGATTATTTGAAGAATGCGGGCATAAAAACAGGAAAAAATTTATCAGAAAATACAAGCTTGGATGAAGATGCTGAAAAAGAGGAGGGCGGTACGGAATTGCAGCCGGGAGTTATCATTTTCCTGTTTCGGCAATGCGGATGGTTACTTCCACAGGAAATAGGCAGAAATGGGGAGTATGTTGTTAATATTTCAATTAGCTGCAGAAGATTTATGGATTTTTTAAGGAAAATGACAGAAAAGACAGGGGAAGGTATGATGTCAAACCGTATCTTTTCTATGTATGAAATTATGAAATCTGCGTTTGAGGAAGATTCTGTGCGTAGAGAGAGACCATATACCAATATTCTCGTACCGTTAATTGATAATGAGACAGAATTAAAAAATGAACTGTCAGATTTAAAGGACAGTATTTCTGGTATCATGAAGGCAGTAATTGTTTTTCAGGATATCAATAGTTTTGGACAATTCATAATGAAAGATGAAATGCTGGATCGCTTTTTTAGCGAATATTTTTTTATAAAAAACAATGGATTAATTCCCACACAAATATCGTATATAAAAGGGAAATTAAGGATTCTCAGGCAAGAAGAGACTTGTGAAAAGATGATAAAGGAATGTTCGGAAAAGCTGCAATTGAGTTATGAAGAAGCGCAAGAGCGTGTTGAAGGATATTTTGCAGAACTACAATATTTTTTGGGTGTTGAATATGAGGCTAACATGGAATTGATTGATCGTCGTATTAATAATTATTATAATCTTGCAAATACAAGGATTATGTTGATGGCAAGTAATGGGGTAAGACTGGAAGCCGCAATTAATGATTTTTTAAATACGGTGTCAAAAATGACGGAAGAAGAACAGAGTATAGCAATGGGAAAAGTTGCGGATTGTACACGCATCACGAACCAAAAATATGTTGGATACAAGTCTTTTGAAAAGAATAAACGTATAAAAAATGAGGGTGAAAACATTGGGCTTGTAACAGCGGAATTATCTGAAGAAGAAAAGCGAAGACAGACAGAAAATTTGTTTCATAGTTCTCCGAATAGATATTCTGTTGACCGGGTGAGCGCATTTCTTGATGTGCAGCTGAGTGGTGAAGATGAAATGAATATCAAAGAAAAGACTATTCAGGAAAAAGAGGAAATATTAATGTATGCGGCGGCAATGCTCTATGCTAAGAATGAGGAGTTCCCATATGATATTAAGTTGTCGGAAGGACTTGTAAAAACGGAGATTGCGGATATTACTGATATGACAGTAATTAAGAAATAGAAGGAGCCAGTTTATGAATGATTTCAGTTTTATGAAAAAAATGAATGAAGAGGAGGCATATTTATTTAAGAGATGTATCCGTAAAATGCTTGACTCAACATTTATACTGGCTGATAAAGATGAGAGATTATATGAATTTATATCAGCAGAGTCTAATCAATATGATGTTAATACATATTTGTCGGCAATTGGGTATAAAGTTGTCGTTGAAGAAAGAATGAAAGTTGCAATGCTGCAGCAAGCGGATGAAGATGTTGAAACGGTTGGACTAAAGAGAATCAATTTATATCGGTTTGATGTAAAACAGATAAAGTTATTGATGGTACTCTGGCTTTTGTTTTTGGAGCGAATGGGGTATGCAGATCCGGTACATATAACAGTTGGCGATATTATTGATAAATGCAAAATTTATCAGATTAATATGAAACCGGCGGATTTTAAAGATTCGTATCGTATATTTAAAAAATTTAGTCTGATAGATTATAGTGATGACATAACGACAGAGGAAGGAAAAGTTCGATTGTATCCATCATTGCAGTTTTGTATGGATATTGGACAATTGAAACAGGTAATGGCGGAGTATGCTCCGGATGAAGAGGGAGTGGAGACGGAACAGGAGGAATACTTAGAAGGTGAGGATACAGATGAATAAAACTGTTTTGCGCAATATACATTTAGTAAACTGGTATGGATTTAGTAATAGGACAATTCCTGTTTCAGAGAATCTGACTTTGATTTCTGGTGAAAATGAATGTGGAAAATCAACAATATTAGATGCCATTAAATATGCATATACAGGTGATACGCAATTTAATAAAGCTACCAGCGGTTATAATACTGGTGTGGGCAAACGAAATTTAGTTTCTTATACGCGATGTCTGGTGGATGCGAGTGCAGGAATATATGCAAGACCTGCGGATAAGATACCGGTTGTGTATACACACATTGCATTGGAATATTTTGATCAGGTTAATGAGAATCCGTTTGTGTTGGGAGTAGTAATAGAAACTGCGGTTACGGATATCAGAGGTACGCACTGGTATGCTATAGACGGCAAAACAATTACAGATATTTCATTTGTATATGAAGAGGATTCCCTCCTAAAGCCTTATGATGCTTCTGGGTTTCAGAAGAAATATGGCGTACAGATGAAAACGAAAAAAGAAGGCATTACTTTGTTTATGCAGATGACGGGGCTTAAACTGCCTTATCAGGAAATTTCTAAATATCAAAGAAAGCTTAGAAATATAATGGCATATAATCCTGCGGCAAAAATTCAGGAATTTATAAAGGAATCCGTTTTAGAAGAACATAATGTTAATTTTGATAAATTGAAGGAAGCAAAGAAGAATATAGAGCAGATAAATGGCAGTTTGGAACAGATCAATCAAGAGTTGCAGGATTTGGATCTGATATTGGCAGATTATGATGAGCATGACAAAAAGGCTTTACAGTTGAAAATAGATGATATAAAAATTAAATATAAAGAGCTTGTACAGTGCCAGAGAGAGATTCGAGAAGCAGAAGAATTGATTAGGAAAAGCACCATTACAAGTGAGGATTTAGGAAAGAAAATTGATGAGCAGGATCAGGAAATTAATGATCTGGAAAAAACTTATTCGGAAACAAGAAGAGCGCTTCTTGACCTTGATGTTTCAAAAGCAATAGAGGCTTCTAGGCAATTGATAGATATATATGACAAACAGTTGGTTAAATTGAACGACGAAAAAGTAAAATTGGATATTTTTCAGCAGAGAATGCAGGAAATGATGGGCCTTTTATCAGAACAGGGAGTAACGGTACAAGATGAGAATACTCTTGGAAGATTGACATCAAAAAGCCTTGAGGTAGCAGAAAAACAGAGATTTATTGATTCCTTGAAAGAAGAAATACGAGATTGCCGTGACAAATTAATAGAGAAAAATATGCTGTTGAAACAAGAATTAAAAATGGTACAGGACGAATGTGTGATACAGAATGGTATTATCGAAAGCTGCAATAAAAACAGGATGGATTATTCAAACGTTCAAGAGCAGGCGGAGCTTATTAAAGAAATAAATCGTGAATTCAAAAAGCAGGGTATTAACGAAGAAGCTCATATGGCTTATGAGTATGTGATAGAGTTGAAGGATGAGAATTGGAGAAAGGCAATAGAAGCTTTTTTAGGAATACACCGTTATGCGGTTGTTGTGTCGAAGGAGACTTTTGATGTGGCAAATTCCGTGCTGGATAGGTCAAGATACCGATATGTTGAATTGGTAAATACAAAACGATTAATGGAAAAGGAAATGGAATGTGAAGCGGATTCGGTTTTTCATTACCTTACCGTTCAAAATGAGACAGCGGCAAATTATTTTAAATTTTGGTTAGGCAGGATTCGCGCAGTAGATATTGAAAAGGTACCTGATTATGATAATGCAATGTCTAGGGAAGGAAAACTGAGCCGAAATATGGCTGTAACCTATATTAACACAAGAAAAATCAGGAGTTATTGTTTGGGAAGCCAGGCAATAGAGATTAATAAAAGAACGGCGGAAGAAAGGCTGCGTGAGTTGGAAATTCAAGAAAAAGACATACTTTTAGAACAAAAAAGCCTGCAGAATAAATCAAATTATCTGCTGAATGGTTTGGAGTGTTTTAAAGAGTTTAATTTGAATGCCCATAAGGAGTGGACAGATGTTTTGGCAGATTTGAATGATGAAAAAGAACATTACAAAGATTTATTAGAGGCGCAGAAGAATAATGCGGAATTTATGGCATTAAATGAACAGGTTACGATACTTGGAAATCAGTTAGAGAATAAGAAAAATGAGCGCGCAGGTAACATAAGACAAAAGACGATTTTGGAAACGACAATATCAGAGAAAGAAAAATCAATGAAGGATCTTAGAGCAAAGGAGACGGCGAAACAGGCGGATTTAGATGCGGAAAGAATTGCAAATAATTCTGTTGTAGAAAAAGCAGTAGAGGAATACGACCAGTATTTATCTGGAGATAATCAGAATGGCGGTCTTATGGTTCGTGCAACAAAAGAGAGAGTAGACCGCAGGGTACGTGAACTTGAGGGAAATATTAATGGTAAACAGCAGGCGTATAATAATCGCAAACAGGAAGTAGATAAATTGCCTGTCGGTTTGGAGTGTGAAGCTGATTATCAGAGAAGAAGAGGTAAAATTTGGATTGATGACTTGCAGGGCATACAACAAAAACTGAAAGAGCAGACAATTACTTATGAACGAATATTTAAAAGAGAATTTGTTCTCAATATCTATGAAACGGCAAAGGATGCGAGAAATGAGATAGGGGATATAAATAAGGAATTACGAAAACTTCAGTTCTCCACGAAGTATCAATTTGACGTTAAGATGTTGAATGATAATTCGGATTATGCAAAAGTTTTGAGATATGCGGAATATTTACAGAAAACAAATAATATGGATGATGGGCAGATGTCGTTTACAAGTTTTATGGGATATGAAAATGATGAGGTTGAAACAAGGGAGAAAGAAATCCGCGACATCATTAATAAGATTATTGACCATAACGATATTGCAGAAATAAAGAAATTCGCAGACTATCGGAATTATATGAGTTATGAAATTATTATTAATAATGATGAAGTAAAAGATGGTAAGCTGTCAAAACAAGTGGGATATAACTCTGGCGCAGGAACACAGATACCATATACGCTTATTCTTTCAGCAGCATTGTCTATGTTATACAATGTCAGAGTTAATTCGGTACGGCTGATTTTTATTGATGAGCCTTTTGAGAAAATGAGTGATCATAATATAAAATTGATGCTGGAGTTTTTTAAAAACCAAAATTTTCAAGTGATATTTTGTGCACCGCCTAATAAATTGGAATCAATCGGCAATGAATGCGGCGTAATCATTCCTGTTCTTAAGATTAGCAATGACAACATGCAGATAGGAGAAGTTAAGTTTCATGAGCAGTCAAGATTATAGAAAGGCAATACTCGACAGGCTGTTAACAAAATATAATAACCGGTATGCCAAAAATATTATTACCAATAAAAGAATTATTATAAAACCAACAGAAATATATAAAGAATATGCCAGAAATAATGCGGATATATCAGAAAAGCAGCGCATCAATGATGCTGTATATGAGTTGTCAAGCAAGGGTTTTATAATCGTTGAGCATTTAAAATTTAGCAATGATATAGAAAAAATATATCTTTCAGAGGACAGATTAGGCGTTATATATGAATTTTTAAAAGATGAATATGGTGTGATTCCTCAGAGTACCATTTCAGAGCGGATGCATGAAATAATAAAAGGGTATATTGGCACAGGGGGGATTGTGCAGAAGTATTGTGAAAGTATTCTTAGGCAAATTGAAGATCCAAGATGTTCATTGGTTCCGGAAAAAATTGAAACAAATTTGAAAATGTATAGTTTTTTGGAGAAAAACAGGGAGTCTTTATATGTGAGAGAAGTTTCTATGTTAGTGTATGGAGATTCAAAATGGTTTGAAAATAATAACTATGAAGAGGTTTGCACGTTCATAAGAACGGTAAAAGGAATGATTAGAGAGGAAGGAGAACGAAACGATGCGGTGCTAAGCCTTTTTAATGTTATTCAGACGGAGCAGGAAATTTTTATAAAAGGTAACTGGAGAATTGAATGGGAACGGTATGTTTTAGATGTATCAAAACTTCAGGGCGGGATTGCAATCGCCTCTGGCGATGTTCAAAGGATTAAAAAAATTAGTGTTAGTACTGATAATATAATGACGATTGAAAACAAGACGTCCTTTCAAAGATTGAAGGATAGAAATTCTGCTATGATGTACTTGGGTGGCTTTGCAAACAGACATCAGATCGCGTTTCTTAAAAAAGTGATTTTGGATAATCCCGATGTCAAATATTGGCATTTTGGAGATATTGATATCGGTGGGTTTCTGATTCATAAACATTTGTGTCGAGAAACTTCTAAAAAATTTGAATTATACTGTATGGGGATAGAGCAGTTATGTGATACGCGTTTTATTCATTGCTTGAGAAAATTAACAGACAATGATATGAATAGACTTGAGACATTAATAGAAGATGCTTCCTATAGAAAAGTTTTAAACTATATGAAAGAGCGCAATATAAAACTTGAGCAGGAAATAGTAAGTTATTATCTGGAAAAAGGATTTTTTCAGCAGTAAGATGTGACGAGGTGGAAGTTCCAATTCTTGGGATAAGAGTTCAAAGGGAGATTAAACTATATGGACATCAAAAAACTGATTGGTGAAACTACCGAACATGATAAAAAACAAGCAGTTGAAAAGAAAAAAATAAAGAATTGGTGTAAGAGTGTCAGTGCATTTGCAAATACAATTGGCGGCTCTTTGATATTTGGCATTTCAGATAATGATGAAATTGTGGGTGTTGCAGATATTAAGAGCGATTCAGAGCTCATCAGTCAAAAAATAAAAGAGAGAATAAGCCCGATTCCGGCATTTGATTTGATTGACGAAAAGAAATTAATCATAGTGGATGTTGCGGCAGGCAAGGATACGCCTTATTATTATGTCGGAGATGGAATGACGGAAGCATATCTTCGGGTGGGGAATGAAAGTGTGGTCGAGAATGCAGCAGAGTTAAGAAGGCTCGTCTTGCGTAGCGTAAATGAAACTTATGATTTGCAAAGTTCAGGTTATCAAATTACGGATTATGCGTTTACAAAGCTGAGAGAGCGTTATAAAAAAGTAACAGGAAAAAGTTTTGTGGATAAAGATTTTGAATCCTATGAACTTGTGGATGCTCATGGAATATTAACAAATGCGGGAGCACTTTTGGCAGATGAATGTCCTATCAGACATTCCAGAGTGTTTTGTGTGCGTTGGAATGGTGTCAACAAGTCTAATGGAAAAGGGGAAGCCTATGACAGTGCAGAGTATTCGGGAAGCCTTATTTCTCTGCTAAATGAGAGTGCGGCATTTGTCAGACGAAATATGCGCACAGCATGGCGCAAACTGCCGGATTCAAGAGAAAATATGCCTGATTATATGGAACGCGGATATTTTGATGCGCTTGTGAATGTTCTTATTCATAGAGATTATTTGGAACTTGGAAGCGAGGTTCATGTACATATGTTTGATGATTTCATGGAGATTTATTCGCCGGGTGGCATGGTCGATGGAACATTTATTCAAAACCTAAATCTTGAACAAATTCCTTCTAAAAGAAGAAATCCTGTGCTTGCAGATGTATTTGCCCGATTGGATTATATGGAACGAAATGGTAGTGGAATTGGAAAAATTATTGATTCCTGCGAATTTGCAGTAAATTATACCAACGAAAAAGCACCGATTTTTTATTCAGACAAATCTCAGTTTAGGGTGACTTTGCCAAACTTGAATTATAGCCTGCATGAAACGCAGGATGTTGGTGATTTTCAAAGCTTGCATTCTAAAGTTCCAAAGCTCACAAAAAATGCTTTGGAAAAAGCTTTGGAGGATCAGATTATTGAGCTTATGGGGAAAAAGCCGTCTGTTACGCAGATAGAAATAGCGAAACACGTTGGCCTTTCAAGAACCAAAATACAAAGTGTAATCAAAGAACTTTTGGGCAGCGGGCGAATTGAGAGAATAGGCGGTAAACGTTATGGAAAATGGGATGTAAAGGCATAGGTAGAAAGGATTGCAATTTTTGACAAAATTTTTTCTTGGGTACAATTTGGGTACACCAGTGTTGAAACCAAATAAACAAGCAGCAAAACCGTATCAAAATGATGCGGTTTTGGGAACAAAAGCAATATAAAGCAGGACTTGCAGCGAACAGGGAAAAGAGTTCGAGTGATGAAATGGGATTTAAGAACCTGGTATTTTGGGTTAAAAAAGATAACATAAAAGCTAAAAAGTTTTATGAAGATTGCAAAGAGCTTGATAACCCGGAAGTTATTTAAGGAGATTTTATGGGAATTATTATATGTGGTTTAAATGGTACGGGAAAGAGTACACTTGGGAAAACTCTTGCAGAGAAACTACATTTTTATTTTATAGATATTGAAAATTTGTATTTCCCTAAAACAAATCCTAATTATATATATTCTTCTCCACGTACCCGTGAAGACGTAGCGGAACGTTTGCTCTGTGAGATACGGACACATGAAAACTTTATTCTTGCTTCTGTCAAAGGAGATTATGGGGAAGAGTTATATTCGTTTTTTCAGTGTGCCATATTGCTTGATGTTCCACGGGATATTAGACTGCAACGAGTGAAAGATCGTTCTTTTCAGAAGTTTGGCAATAGAATGTTACTCGGCGGGGATTTGTTTGAGCAGGAAGAAAAATTTTTCCGCCTTGTTGAATCCAGAAATGAGGATACCGTTGAAAAATGGGTAAAGTCTTTGAAATGCCCGATTATGAGAATTGATGGAACAAAGCCTGTTGATGAGAATACGGACTTCATTATAGCACTTATGCAGGATAAAAATTTATTTGTTAAAGAAATGGGAAATAAAAAATGATTTGTAAAATAAGAAAATGGAAATTATCAGATGCAAGAGATTTGGCAACAGCCCTTTCCAATAAAAAGATACAAGATAATCTTCGGGACGGATTGCCCTATCCCTATACAGAGCAGGACGGATTAGATTATATTTCTTCTATGATTTCCACAGATGAAAATGAAACTTTTGCTTTTGCTATTACAGTAGATGACAAGGTGGTGGGGAGCATTGGTGTTTTTCGACAGGAAAATATTCATAGACAGACTGCCGAGTTGGGATATTATGTTGCCGAGAAATACTGGGGTAAAGGTATAATGACCGAAGCAGTAACGCAAATTTGCGAATATGTTTTTGAAAAGAGTGATATTATCCGTATTTATGCAGAGCCATTTGCATACAATGCAGCGTCTTGTAGAGTGCTTGAAAAAGTAGGATTTCAGTATGAAGGCACATTGAGAAGTAATGCTGTGAAGAATGGGGAAGTCATTGATATGAAGATGTATTCTTTATTGAAAACGGAAATATAACTTCACATTTATAGTGTAGTGATGGTAGCGAAAAATAGGTTGCAAATAACCGTTCTTTTTCGTCAGCCGTGGTTTCGCCGTCTTTTGCAAGGTAGCGGTCAACAAAAGCGTCCTCGATTTTGTTGTAACCGCCAACAACAGTACTCTCAATCTTTTATCCCTTTTACCAAAGAAATTAAGGAGAGCAGGATAACAATACCAATCAATCCGATGGCAATGCCAGTTACCATTTTACCCCACACCATGCAGAAACACATTCCTACGCCCAATGCCAAAACACCAAAAACCCCGACAATCATTGTAAGAACGTCTTTGCCGGAAATCTGAATAGGCTGTTTGTGTCCCATTTTCCGCCATATGGCTATGGTAATCAGCCCAAGTATAAGACCTAAGCAGCCGAATATAATTCCCGGCTGAAATGCGTCCCATTCCGGGATAAGCGCCATGCACATTCCGAGAGCAAATAGGACACCGCTTATTGTTCCCAAAAGCATTGTGACAAAACTGCTTTTTTTCACTGGAAATCACCTCCTCTTTTTAAACCAACAGTTGTTTGCTTATTGTAAGAATAGTATATTGAGCAGGTCTTGATAGAATTTCTTCAAACAGAGGAATTAAGCCAAATCAGTGTGTCTGAAATATGCAAAAAGGCAGACTTGAACCGCAGTACCTTTTACGCTAATTATGTCGATATATTTGAAGTGGCGGACACGATTAGGGAAAAACTGGAAGCAGAAGTTTCAGAACTGTATAAAGGCGAGATAACAGAAGGATTTAACTCAAATAATTATCTGTTGCTATTTCAGCACATAAAGGAAATCAAATTTTTTATCGCACCTATTTCAAACTGGGGTATGATGAAAAATACAAAATTTGGCAGTATGACTATGAACTTGCTCAAAAACATTTTGGAGATCGTTTTATTGAGTATCATATGGAATTTTTCAAAAGTGGTCTGACAAGAATTATCAAAATATGGCTGCAAAATGGCTGTAAAGAAACGCCCGAAGAAATGTTTGAAATCATAAAAAGTGAGTACCGGGGGCGGTTGCAATGCCCTGTTTTTATGGTAAATGGAGAATGAAGGTGATATAATCAAATCGGCATATATGAAATTGTGGAGATAATTTATGAGCAAATGGAATCGGGAAGCTGAAAAAATAATGATGGAGCGTTTTGGAAGAGATACGGTCATAGCGTTATCGACCGTAAAAGATGATATGCCATATGTGCGATATGTAAATGCTTATTATGAGAATGGCGCATTTTATATTATTACATATGCTCTTTCAAATAAAATGAAACATATTGAAAATAATTCTACTGTTGCAATTGCTGGTGATTGGTTTACAGCGCATGGAAAAGGTGTCAATCTGGGTTATTTTGGGAAAAAAGAAAATGCTGTAATAGCTGATAAATTGAAAAAAGTTTTTTCAGAATGGATTGATAACGGACATAATAACTTTGATGATGAAAATACTATCATTTTATGTGTGGAATTAATAGATGGACTGTTATATTCACATGGAACAAAGTATGAATTTTAGACTGCAAATGGAAAGTCAGAGAAAGAGAAAATGAATATTGAACTTGTAAGAGCAATTGACGAATACAAGGAACAGTTATTTGAAATGCTGACAGAATGGAAGAACGATATCATAGTAAATCACACCGATATGTCTCCATGGAAAATATGGGCAAATGATTTTCACGATTTTGATAATTATCTAAAAACTCTTGATACAAAGGAAGAAACGAAAGATGGTTGGGTTCCTGATACAACTTTATTTTGTTTCGATAGAGATAGAAACATTTTTGTAGGGGCTGTTAACATTCGCCACTATTTAAATGATAAACTGTTGAAAACCGGTGGTCATATAGGCGACGGCGTTAGACCAAGTGAAAGAAAAAAAGGTTATGCGACTGCAATGATTGGTTTGGCATTAGACGAGTGTAAAAGGCTTGGGATTAATAAAGTTTTGATATGTTGTGACAAAGATAACATTGGTTCAGCAAAATCAATTATTAATAATGGTGGAATATTAGAAAATGAAGTTGAAGAAAACAGACATATTGAGCAGCGCTATTGGATTCAGTTATAATATAGATGGTGAATAGATTATTATATATGGAGCAACGCGATGGTAAAAATACAGCGTATAAAGTGTGGTAATGGGAATTGCTATATTATTGAGGAAAAAGGGAATGCGGTTCTTGTGGATACTGCAAGACCGAAATATCGCGATAAGGTTTTATTAGCTTGCCGCAAAGTGAATATTCGATTAATTATTTTGACGCACACGCATATGGATCATTGTCAAAATGCAGCCTTTATTTCTAAAGAACTGAATGTTCCTATTGCCATTTGTAGGGCGGATGAAGAACTGATTAAAAATAATATGCTACAGACGCTATATGCAAGAACGCTGACGGGAAAATTGGTGCTATTTTTTTCGGAAAAATCATTTTATCACGATAAGATACCAGAATTTACACCTAAAATATACTTACAAGATGGAGATACATTGGAGGATTTTGGAATAAGTGCAAAAATTATAGGTTTACCGGGACATACCAATGGTTCAATCGGAATTGATTTTGGTAAAGAAGGAATATTTGTGGGAGATGCTTTGATGAATATGTTTTATCCCACGGTTTCCATGCTTTATCATAACCATGAGCAAATGTTAGAAAGTGCAAGAAAAATTGGTGAGTTGGGAGAAAGAATTGTTTATTTTGGACATGGAAAGCCAAAGAGGAACCGTATGTGGGTAAAATGAGTATAATGTACAGTCTGTCAAATGCCTTTTAACATACTGCAGAGTGCTTGAAAAAGCGGGATTTCAGTATGAGGGTACATTGAGAAGCAATGCCGTAAAAAATGGTAAGGTTATCAACATGAAGATGTATTCTCTGCTGGAAACAGAAATGTAATAAATGCGTGGCAGCATTTGGTCAAGTGAAAATATGGGGCGTGGCGGTTGCCATGTCCTATCATATTTTTATGGGAAATGGAAATTGGAAGTGGTATAATCGCATTATTAATTTCAGAGAACTTGGAGGAGACCAGCTATGACAGGTATTCAAAAAGGATTGAAAAGCTATATTACCGCAGAAATGGACGATTGGGATTTTTCCGGCGTTGTAAGAATTATACAGAATGGAAAGATTTTATTTGAAACTTGTCGCGGATATTCCAATATCGAATTTGGTATTAAAAATACAATGGAAACAAAATTTACGGTTGCCTCTGTTGCCAAACAGTTTACAGCGTTTGCGATTATGATTTTACATGACAAAGGGCTGTTGCAGCTTGATGAAAAAGCAAATCGGTATCTGCCCCCAGACATGCAGCTTCCTTCGGAAATAACCGTTCATCAACTTTTATCGCATACATCGGGACTGCATAATAATTATAATTTTGAGGATGATTTTTATGTGGGTGAGGACAGAAAACCTTACGATAAGGAACAGTTTTTTAGAGACTGGATTATTAGGGAGCCGGTCAAGAAGCCGGGGAAAGAATTTGAATATAATAATTCCAACTATAATTTGCTTGCATGGATGATTGAATATGTTTCGGGGCAGACCTACAATGAATTTCTGCGGGAAAACATTTTTGCGAAGATAGGGATGAACAATACCCTGTTTGATAATGGTCAGGAAATTATTCCAAACAAAGCAGACAATTATATGTATGATTACGGAAAGCTGGTCAGAGTGCCTTATACAAATAATTTATATAGTATTGGCGCAGGCGCGTTGGTTACGAATTGTGACGACTTGCAAAAGTGGTATGAGTGTCTTAAAAACAGGAAAATTTTATCAGAATATGCCTATGGGATTTATCTGTCAGAAAATAAAAACAACTATTGTTATGGGCTGGAACGATATGAGGAAGACGGAACGATTAAGTTTGCTCATGGCGGAGATATGCCGGGTGTATCTGCCTATATCCAATACTATTTTGAGGAAGATATTTGCATTATCGTTATAGCGAACACAGAATCCTTAGATCAATATCGTTTCGGGAATGGCATTGCTGCAATCCTGCATAATAAGCAGGCACCTGTTTCATACAGACCGGAGGAAATTTTTCTGCCGCCGGAAGAACTTGAGAAATATACGGGAACCTATCTTCCCGGTAAGATACATATGGAGCAAAAAAACGGAAAACTGTATTTGGTTCGTGTGAATCAGAATATTCATATTGAATTGTACTGTGTGGGCAAAGACAGTTTCAAAAGGCGATGGGAAGAACAGCAAACAGTCCACAAGTTGATTTCCGAGGGTGATAGGAAGCCTTCGGTGTGGGGATATGAGCTGATAAATAAGCAATTTGTATGATGTTTGATGCCCCGTTGCTTGCGGCGGGGGTGTTGACTATGGGGATTGGGGCGTATGGTTATAAAAAAGTAAATTATGGAAAATTGGATGTTTCTGTGGTAATATGTAGAAGCAAAGATAAAACCGAATAAGAAGCTTGGAAGGAAAACAACCAATGAAATCCATTCGCGTAGTTGCAGCCATAATATGTGATGACATGGAAAACCCCGCCAGAATCTTTGCCACAGCCAGAGGCTACGGCGAGTTCAAGGGGAAATGGGAGTTTCCGGGCGGAAAGATTGAGACCGGAGAAACGCCGCAGGAGGCTTTGCACAGAGAGATCCGGGAAGAACTTGATACGGAAATCACAGTGGGAGAACGAATCACCACCGTAGAATATGACTATCCTGCGTTTCATCTGTCTATGGACTGTTTTTGGGCGCAGGTGAAGGCAGGGGAGCTGGTGCTCAAGGAGGCGCAGGAAGCCAGATGGCTTACAGTAGATACATTATATGATGTAGAGTGGCTTCCGGCGGATCTGGGACTGATAGAGATCATAAAAAGGACGATGAGTTGATGAAATAGTCCTGAAGAAAGGGGAAGTATGAAATTTCTGCATTTAGGAGATTTGCATTTAGGGAAAACCCTGTTTGATTTTGATTTGGTCGAGGATCAGAGGTATATCCTCGATCAGATTCTTTGTATCGCAGAGAAAGAATCCGTAGACGGCGTGCTGATTGCCGGGGATGTGTATGATAAATCCGTTCCAAGCGAGGCGGCGACGAAGCTTTTGGATTATTTCCTGATGAAATTGGCGCAAAAGAAAATAAAGGTATTTATGGTGAGCGGAAACCATGATTCGGACGATCGCCTGAATTACGGAAGTACGCTGTTTGCATCTAATCAGATATTCATATCTGCCGTCTTTGACGGTACGCTTCACAGGCAGAGCTTTACAGAAGGGGACACAAAAGTCGATATATACATGCTTCCGTTTGTAAAAGCTTCTCAAGTAAGACATTATTTCCCGGATGAAAAGATAGAAAGTTATGATGATGCGGTTCAAACCATTATCAGAAACACTGACATAAACAGGAGCAATAAGAATATTCTGGTGGCGCATCAGTTTGTTTCCGGGAAGGGAGAGGATCCTGCGCTTGCAGGGTCGGAAAGTGTTGGCACATTGAGCGTAGGTTCGGTTGAAAAAATCGGATATGACTGTTTCGATGATTTTGATTATGTGGCATTGGGGCATATCCACTCGCCGCAGAAGGTTGGAAGAGAAGAGATCCGATATGCCGGTTCGCCGCTCAAATACTCACTTAGCGAAGCGAATAATGAGAAGTCGGTTTCTCTGATTACAGTATCAGCACAGGAGAGGGTTAAGATTGAGCTTGTACTCTTAAAGCCGATGAGAAATGTAAGGCACGTTAAGGGGACGCTGAAAGAGCTTTTGGATAAAAAGAATGTAAAAGCGCCGGAGGATTTTATTTATGCAACATTGACGGATGAGGATATCATCAATGATGCTATGGGAATATTCCAGCAGATCTATCCGAATACGGTCCGAATTGACTATGACAATTCGCATACGAGAGAGATCGAACAGGTGGATATCAGCAAACTTGCCGAAAATAAATCATTCCCGGAATTGATTGGAGATTTTTACAGGCTGATGTATGGCTGTGAGATCACGGAAGAAGAAATGGATGTTATGAGGACAGCGGCACGGGAAGCGGGGGTTATCAATGAAGCCGGTTAAACTGATCATAAGCGCAATAGGTCCCTATGCGGGGGAGTTACCGCCAATAGAGTTTGGCGCCTTTGAAGAGAAGGGACTGTTTTTGATAGCCGGGGATACCGGCGCGGGAAAGACGACGATATTTGACGCGATCTGTTTTGCGTTATATGGAACGACCAGCGGTACATACAGGGACACGAAAAACTTGAGAAGCGAATACGCGAAGGATTCCGCGAAGAGCTATGTGGACTTTTATTTTACGCATCAGGGGCGCGAATTTCATGTCTGGCGGCAGCCTTCTTATGAGAGGCAGAAACAGCGCGGCTTTGGCGTGATCACGGAGAAGGAAAAAGCGATTCTCTATGAGGAGGGACAGGCACCGATAGAGGGTCTGACGCAGGTTAACCATGCGGTAAAGGAACTTCTGCACATCGACGAGAAGCAGTTTAAACAGATTGTGATGATTGCGCAGGGGGAGTTCTGGGATTTATTAAATGCGAAAACGGATCAGAGAACGGAGATACTGCGCACGATCTTTCTGACGAGCGGTTATAAAAATATAGAATACAAGCTGAAAGACCGGATGGACGCGAGCTGCAAGGTTAAATCGGAGACTGAGAACAGTATAATTCAGCATTTTCAGGACGTGGCGGCAAATGAGGAGGACGAGCTTTTCGACGAACTGGAAGAGTTAAAGGGCAGAGCCGGACGCTCGGGAAGCGCATGGAATCTGGATGAAATCTTAGATTTGCTGGAACGTCTGATTTTGTCAGACAAAGAACGATTAAAGCGCATGAAAGAGGAGCTGAAAAAGGCAGAGGCGGCGCTGGAGAAGAACAGGGAGGAGCTTGCGCTTGCGAAAACCAATAACGGTTTCATCGAGAAAAGGGATAAACTGGAAAAAGAGAAAGCGGAGCTTGCAGGCAGAAAGGCAAAAATTGACGAGACCAGTCTGCTTTTAGACAGACAAAAGAAAGCCACCCGCCATGTACATCCGTCTTATGCCGCGTGGACGAAAAAGTGCGAAGAGGTATCTTTGACCCAGAAACAGATTCAAAAAGCGGAATCCGATCTGGAGAAGGCTCTGGCATCTGCAAAGCAGGCGCAGGGCGCACTTGACGACGCCAAAAAGCGGGAGCCGGAGGCGGACAAATGCAAGCAGACGATCAGCAGGATCGACGATGATCAGCAGAAATATCAGCAGAAAGAGGAGCTTGTAGGAAAGCGCAAAGAACTGGAACAACTGGATAAAAAGAGCGGCGCGGAAGAGATTGCTCTGCAGGCGCAAGAGAAATCTTTGAAGGAGAAGATACAGGCGCTTAGGGAAACCGTCAAAGAACTGAAAGATAAGCCGACTGAGCTGACAGGGGCAAAAAACGAGAGTGAAAAGCTGGCGGGGCTTCTGGCGGATTTCGATGCGGTCATAGACGACCAGATCCCGAAAAGGGAAAAAAGGAAGAAGGAGCTTTCCAAAAAGCAGAAAGCGTTCTTAGAGGCGCGCGGCAAATACGAAGAGGCGGGCGGCAGAAGGGAAGAGGCAGAGCGTATGCTCGAAGACAGCCGGGCGGGTATTCTGGCGAAAAAACTGGTAGAAGGGGAGAAATGCCCGGTGTGTGGGTCCGTGCATCACCCGGAACCCGCCGGGCTGAAAGAGACTTCCATTTCGGAAGACGAGTTCAAACAATTGCAGGAAGAAGAGTCTGCGCTTCAAGAGAAAAAGAATACGGCGAATACGGAAGCGGAGAAAGCAAAGACTTTGTTGGAGGGATGCGAGGAACAGCTCAGGATAACGATATTGGACTGTCTGGAAAACCCGCTTCTGGGCATGAATATGACAGGTGTGTCACTTGAAGAGCTGATCAAGGCTGTAAGGGAGGTAAAGACGCAGGTCGTGACCATGTCGGAAGAAAATCATAAGAAGTGTATCTCTCTTGAGAAGGATTGTACGACGCTCAAGAAAGCGGAGAAAGATCTCGAAACCGCACAGGGGGATGAGACGGAAAAACTCCAGTCGGAAAAAGAGAAACTGTACGAAAACAGGCAGAGGGTGAGCCGGCAGCTGGCGGAAACAAAGGCAGTATTAGAGACCCTTGAAAATTTGAGCTTCCCGGATTGGGAAACGGCAAAAAGAGAGCGAGAACAGGCGGAGAGGAAGAAAGACAGCATATTAAATGAGATTGCGAAAGCGGAGGAGGAAAAGAAAAAAGCCGATAACCATGCTGCCGCAGTCACATCCGAGATAAAAACATGGAAGGGCAGTCTGGAACAGCAGGAAAAGGATGAAGCGGACTTTAGGACGAAGCTGGATCAGGAAATCGGCGCAAACGAATTTTCTTCTGTAGAGGAGATGTTGACATACGTTGTGAAGGAAGAAGAGATTGCATCGTCGGATAAGGTGATTGCCGAATATCATCAGGCTGTTGCGACGAATGAAAAACAGCTTTCAGATGCCGGAGCGGATGCAGAAGGAAAAGAGATGATAGATATCGAAGGATTAAAGGCTGTATGCGGCGGGCAGAGTGCAGAAGTAGATTTAACCAGGAAGAAATGTAACAATAACGAAAACAGGATAGCCGCGAATGAAGAGAAGCAAAAGAAGATTCTTGACAGGAGAGGAGAACTGGAAGAGGCGCAGAAAGAGAATGCGATCTGTCAGCGGCTTTACAATCTGGTCAAAGGCACGACCGGAAACGGGAAAATTACGCTGGAACAGTACATACAGGCGGCGGGATTTGACGGGATTATCGCCGCCGCAAACAGGCGTCTGCTGCCGATGAGTGACGGGCAGTATGAGCTGTACCGGCAGGAAGATTCTCTTGGCAGGCGGAGCAATAATTTCCTTGACCTTGAAGTGTTAGATAACTATACGGGACACAGAAGGCCTGTGGGAAATCTTTCCGGGGGAGAGAGCTTCAAGGCTTCGCTGAGTCTCGCCCTGGGGCTGTCGGATACCGTGTCGTCTAACCTTGGCGGCATACAGATGGACGCGCTCTTTGTGGATGAAGGCTTTGGAACGTTAGACCGGAAATCCATAGACATCGCGATGGAAATTCTGGTGAACTTGACAGGAAGCAACAAGCTGGTGGGTATCATCAGCCACAGGGAGGAGCTTATGGAGAATATTCCACAGCAGATTAAGGTCAGAAAGACGAAAGACGGGAGTCAGTTTACCGTTGAGCGTGGAATATAGTGTGAGAAGTACTTCTAATCACTCGCAGCAAAGGCTGCTTCGCGAAGAAGTACTATGTCTCACACAGGAGAATGCCCAAAACACGGGCATTCTCCGCACAGATTTGAGATTCCGCAGAGCGGAATCATGGAGGTTAGCGTGATTTTAAGGGATACAGAAAGCGTAGAGAATTAATATGAATGCTGCAGAAATCTTAAAAACATATTTCGGATATGATACGTTCAGAAAAGGTCAGGAAGATATCATTGCGTCTATTTTAATGGGGACTGATGCACTGGCAGTCATGCCCACAGGCGCGGGAAAATCTATCTGCTACCAGGTGCCGGCGCTGCTGCTTCCGGGTGTCACGGTGGTGATCTCACCGCTGATTTCTCTGATGCAGGATCAGGTGAAGTCTTTGAATGCGGCGGGAATTCATGCGGCATATATCAATTCTTCATTGACAGAGAACCAGATATCGAAAGCCTTAAGTCTGGCGGCGCAGGGGATTTATAAGATTATTTATGTTGCGCCCGAGCGATTGGAAAATCCGGGGTTCATGAGGTTTGCAGCAAATGGCAGCATTTCGATGGTGACGGTGGACGAAGCCCATTGTATTTCGCAGTGGGGGCAGGATTTCAGACCAAGCTATCTGAAAATCGTTGATTTTATAGAGAACCTGCCGGTGAGACCGATTGTCAGCGCATTTACAGCCACGGCAACGGAAGAAGTAAAAACGGATATCGAGTGCATCCTGCGATTAAGGAATCCCAAGGTAGTTGTGACGGGATTTGACAGGGAAAATCTGTATTACAGTGTGGAGTATGTCGCGGGAAAGAAAAAAGATGATTTTGTGGCGGATTATATTGACAAACATCCTGACGAGAGCGGGATTATCTACTGTGCGACGAGGAAGAATGTGGATAATTTATATGAAAAATTATCTTCCCTGGGCGTTCCGGTGACTGCCTATCATGCCGGGTTGGACAATGGGGTAAGAAAGAAAAATCAGGAGGACTTTATCTATGACAGGAAACCTGTTATAGTGGCAACTAACGCCTTCGGCATGGGGATTGACAAGTCAAACGTGAGGTTTGTCATACATTACAATATGCCGCAGAGTATGGAGAATTATTATCAGGAAGCAGGGCGTGCGGGACGAGACGGAGAGAATGCCCGATGCATTCTTTTGTTTGCGGCACAGGACGTGATGATCAACAAATTCCTTCTGGACAGAAAGGAATTTGAGGGCATGGAGGATGCGGATATAGAGCTGGTACGGCAAAGGGACATCCACAGACTGCATGTCATGGAGGGCTACTGCAAGACGACGGGGTGTCTCAGAAACTATATTTTGGAATATTTTGGCGAGAAGACCGGCGCCCCCTGCGATAACTGCGGGAACTGCCATCGGGAATACACAGAAGTGGATATGACCGACGATGCAAAATGGGTCATCAACTGTATTGCGGAGACAAGAGGAAGATATGGGCAGGCTGTGGTGATCGGGACTCTGGCAGGATCCAATCGTGCCAGACTGAAGGAAACGGGCGCTACAGCTTACAGATCTTATGGAGCGTTAGCCCACAGGAGCGATGCGGAGATCCGCAGGCTGATTGCCCATATGCTGGAGGAGGGCTATATTGTTCAGACAGATGGAGAGTACAGTGTTCTCCAAATGGGAGACATTCGGGCATTAAGGGAAGAAAATGCCCGTGTTATCATTCGGACATTTGAGGAGCGCAAGGAAGATGCTGGCGGGAGCAGACGGAAGACGAAAAGTAAAAGGAGTACAGACTCCCTTACGGCAGCGGGGTTTGAACTGTTTGAAAAGCTTCGTGCGCTGCGGCTTGAGATCGCGAGGGAGGAGGCGCTGCCGCCGTATATTATTTTCAGTGACAAGACTTTGATTGATATGTGTGCCAAGGCGCCCGGGAATCAGCAGGAGATGCTGGACGTTTCCGGTGTGGGAGAAAATAAATTTTATAAATACGGGCAGAGGTTTCTCGATGCGATCGGGGAGTTTATGTCCGACAACTCCGATGCGGTTCTCAGTATAGAGCAGGAGGAAGCGTACAGACAGGAAGAAAAGAAGGCGAATGCGGGGCAGGCATGGTCGGAAGAGGAAGACCGAAGACTGTTGGAGGAATTTGAGGCGGGCATGAAGATAGCAGAAATTGCGAGAGGACATGGACGGACGAATGGGGCGATTAGGGCTAGATTAAAGAAGCAGGGGGTGATTGAATAGGAGCAATTATAATAAAGAATTTCGTAGTAAATCATACGATAACATGCTATACTTTTAAAGATTACATAATTGAGTCGAAATGAGAATGCGTTCGTTCGTGGCATACATAAGAGAAGGCGTGGGGTACTAGGGGAAGATATGGGTTTCTTAAAGAATATATTTGGAAAAAACACGGCGGCAGTACCGAACGTAAAAAGGGAAAAAGAAGAGCCGGAAATAGAGAGAGAAAGAGAAGTATCGGGAAGGTGTCTGGAGCTTCTTGCATGGGAAAAGTTTCTTGCTGACTTGCATGATGCGCGCCATTATATTTCAAGAAAAGAATATATGCCGGAAGTGCGGAAATTTTCTGATATCATGCAGCTGGTTAAGACCATGGCTGAGAATGATATGCTGGAGGACTTTTGTAATAAGAATGGTTTTCCTGTGGAGCGGGCGAGACAGGCATATTCCGGCTATGAAAATATTGTGGAGCTGGTGAACCAAATAAATGATACATATATTGAGACCACCGTGGCAGATGAAAAACAGTATCTGGATCATATTTTGGAGGATGTGGACTCGGCAATCAGTCTGGATGAGGACCAGAGAAGGGTTGTTGTTTCGGATGAGGATTACTGTCTGGTTATAGCCGGCGCGGGAGCGGGCAAGACGACCACAGTGGCGGCAAAAGTCAAATATCTGGTGGAAAAACAGCAGATTGATCCGAAGCAGATTCTGATTATTTCTTTTACGAATAAGGCAGTGAACGAGCTGCGTGACAAAATCAATAAAGATCTGAATATTGACTGTCCGATTGCAACATTCCATTCTACGGGTAATGCGATTTTGCACAAGAATAACCCGGAAAAGCTGAATATTACAGACGGCAGCAAGTTATATTACTGTGT
The DNA here is from genome assembly GCA_910584725.1 of uncultured Lachnospiraceae bacterium. Lineage (GTDB taxonomy): Bacteria > Bacillota > Clostridia > Lachnospirales > Lachnospiraceae > UBA3282. Next base: position 21,983 of record CAJUBE010000019.1, read on the forward strand.
GCAGGGATATTTGAGGGGAACGATTCTGCAAAATCCGAGTGTGGTCAATAGTCTGATTCTGTTTTTTGCTTCCTATTTTGACGCGCCCTATGAAGGAAATGATATCAACAATTTTTTTAATCATATGGCGAATGCCAATTACGCTACCATGCGGAGCGAACTTGATGACTTCAGGGCAGAAGTCACGGACAGAAGGAGCAAGCAGAAAATTACCATTCAAAATGAGATTGTAAGATCCGTGCAGGAAGTGGAAGTAGCAAATTTTCTGTATCTGAATGGGATAGATTACACCTATGAACCGATTTATCCCTATCATATTATGCTGGCGGCGAAACCTTATACGCCGGATTTTATAATTACACAGGGAAATCATACCGCTTATGTCGAGCACTTTGGCATAACAGAGGACGGGAAAAACTTTTTGTATGATGAGGAAGAACTTGCGTTATATAAGAAGGCGATCCATGATAAAATCCGTCTGCACAAGGATCATGGTACGGAGCTGATTTATACCTTTTCCTCTTACCGTGATAAGAGGAGTATTTCGGAACATCTGAAAGAGGAACTGCTGAAACACGGATTTCAGTTAAATAGGCGGTCAGATGAAGAAATTGTAAAAAAGCTGATTGTTCTGGAAGAAAATAAATACATTAACCGCCTTGTGTTTCTGGTGATCAACTTTATCAGAAATTTTAAAGTAAATGGTTACGATGAAAACGAATTTGATGAATTGGCAAGAAAGACGACAAATGTCAGAACCAGACTTTTCTTAGATATATGTCATGCATGTTTTTTGGAATATAAGAGGTATCTGGTTGAGAATCACGCGGTGGATTTTGAGGATATGATTAATGAGTCTGCCAGAGTCCTTAATGAAGTGAAGGAAATGAAAGAGAAGCTTGACTTCAGATATCTGATTGTTGACGAATATCAGGATATTTCGAGACAGCGGTTTGATTTGGTCAAGGCGTTTTCAGAGGTGACAGACGCGAAAATCATGGCGGTGGGAGATGACTGGCAGTCAATCTATGCATTCAGCGGTTCGGATATTACGTTATTTACGAAGTTTGAAGAAAAAATGGGATATGCGAAGCTGATGAAAATTGTCCGCACATACAGAAATTCTCAGGAAGTGATTGATATTGCCGGCAATTTTATTCAGAAAAATGCGTCGCAGATACAAAAATCGTTAATTTCGCCGAAACATATTGAAGAACCGGTTATCATTTATACTTATGATAGTACTGGAAAAGCGCCCAGAGAGGACAGGAGAAGCGGCGCAAATTATGCAATGGCATATGCGGTTCAGACGGCGATTGAGCAGATTATGGCATATGATAAAAGCGCCGGCAGAGATACGTTTACAACAAAAATATTGCTGCTTGGAAGGTTCGGGTTTGATGGAGATCGTCTGACGAGAACCGGTCTTTTTGAGTATACCCGTCGAGGAGCAAAGATAAAGTCTGTCAAATATCCTAAGCTTGATATTACGTTTATGACAGCCCATGCGTCCAAAGGACTTGGCTACGACAATGTCATTGTTGTCAATGGCAGAAATGAGACATATGGATTTCCGTCAAAGATTGAGGATGACCCGGTATTGTCCCTTGTGATAAAAGAGGATAAATCCATGCAGTATGCCGAGGAGAGAAGACTCTTTTATGTGGCGATGACGCGGACAAAAAACAGGGTATATTTTATTGCGCCGGAGAAAAATCCGTCGGAATTTTTGCTGGAGATAAAAAGAGAGTATAAGAATGTATTTTTGCGGGGGAAATGGTCAGAAGAGGAACCGGTCAGGATGGGTCAGAAAAAATGCCCTGTCTGCGGATTTCCGCTGCAGCTTAAGTACAAGCCCTCATATGGATTAAAGCTGTATATATGTACAAATGAGCCGGAAATATGTAGTTTTATGTCAAATAATCTTTCTGGCGGAAAAATGTCCATTATGAAATGTCAGGAGTGCAAGGACGGTTATCTGATTGTCAAGTATTCTGAAAAAGGCGGATATTTTTTGGGATGCTCCGATTATAAAAAGAACAATACAGGATGCAATTGCACCATATCCATGCGCGATTATTATAAGACGATGGGATATGCATGGTCAGAATCCGCAGGTGAAGGCAGTTCTGAACGGGCAAAGACATATTACAATAAGATTTCAGCAGCGAAGGGGGCGGAACAGCCAATAGAGAGTGCGATAGATAACGGCAGGAAGAAAAACTGGGAACAGGAAATGATGAACCAGTCAAATGAGCGTGAGGTGGAGACAGACAGGTTTCTGAATTATAAAGAATATAATGTATTTCAGATTGTGGAGACGGTGTTGCAGGCTCTGCTGCATATAAGCGAAAGACGTTATTTTGGCGTCTCCGTGTTGACGGGTGTTTTACGGGGGTCCGAGGCGGAAAAGATAGCAAAATACAATCTGAAGGCTGTAGCTGAATACGGTGCGCTAGAATCTTTCAGCAGGGAAGAGGTTTCCACAATCGTATATTGGCTGATTGAAAAGGGATATATATTGCAGACTGGCGGACAATACCCGGTATTGCATATAACCAACATGGGACTTACTTATAAGGAGCGTTTAACGCCGAGGAATACGCGGGGGCTGGTGGAGAGGCTGAGCAGAGTTGGTAGATAAAAGCTGGTAGAAAAAAGGCAATAAATCTGCACCATGTGAGGTGAAAACTTTGGAAAGTAGAGTGAATGAATACGCATTACATACCAGAGAATTTCTAATAAATAAATTAGACTTTTTAGACGGCGAACTTCTGGAACTTGTGCCTGTCAACAACGGGGAAAATGGCGTTGCTGCCATGGATGTCAAGTGGAAGAGCGGCGTACATTTTATTGTTTACCAGACCCCATGGTGTGTATATTATTATGCTACGCGGAATCATGGGCAGATTTCCCACACCTTTCGCGCGGGAGAATTGAAAAATGATTCAGCCACATATTTCCAAAGACTAATTAACGATATCAATAATGGACGGTACGATCATAAGCTTACGCCCGGCGAACGCCATTTAAAGGATGTGCAGGAAAAAGGGTTGACCGGTTATATGAATAATACGAAGTGGGGGAAAGTTTTTGATGTGATTGGAAACATAGAAGAGGAGACCGGTCGGGAGATATCCATTATGTATAAGTGTATTTCTGATGACAAAGATCCTGTTTATTACTGGACGGTCAAAGAGGATGAAGAACTGTATAAGGGGATGTACAAATATATTGAGTGGTTAAAGGTCCAGCCGGTCGTCTGCGAGTGTGAGTACCGGGGGCGTCTGATGGAACCCAAGTATACATATTATGATTATACCGCTTTGTTTCTGGAGAAAATGAACGCGGCTAATTTACGTTATGAATACTTGGAGCAGGAAGAAGCTTATATCATTTATGGGTATCGATGAAGTGGTTCAGATGGCAAATAAATTTGATGTCTGAAATTGATAATTGGAAAGCGAGGGAAAAGAAATGCCATACATTACAGTGGAAAGCGGTGCGTTATCAGACGGGCAAAAAGAGGAATTAATCAGGCGTTTAACAGAGGTGTCCTCTGAGATTATGAATGTCCCGCAGGAGTTTTTTGTTACAACGATTAAAGAAGTGTCCGATAAAAATTTTGGCATTGGCGGAAAAACGATTGATAAAGTGAAAGAGGAGTATAGGAACAAACATTGATGATTGACGTGGCGTGAATTAATAGGTGTGTTGAAAGGAAAATTATGGAAGGAAAATCAATGACAGAAGGCACGCCATGGAAACACATCTTAAAATTCGTGTTTCCCGTGCTCGCTGGTTCCCTGCTGGAGTTTTTTTTATGTTTCTCGCGGTGGCAACGGGTTTCTCTGCCGGGAACGGCGTGGTGGCGGCACAATGTTACGGGTGGGCTTTGTGATTACGTGGTCGTATTATCTGAGCGGACGCTGGGCAAGGAATGTCACGGAGCCGCAATAGCATATTGATAGCGCAATTCTATTAAGTCTTTTCCACCCACATTGAGCGCAAGCCGCTCGCCGCTCCATGAAAAGTCATGTTTCTCATAGAATTTTCTGGCGCGGTGGTTATCCTCGAAAACGGTCAGATATAGGTTGGTATAGTGTTGTTCCAAAAGTTTATCCTTGACGAAAGTAAACAACTGATGACCATAACCTTGGCCGATCAGATGCGGAAGTATAAAGATGGAAATGATTTCGCCCCAGCCGTCAAAGGCGCTGTCTCTTGCGGGGGCGATGGAAGATGTGCCGAGAATGTTTGTTCCGTCAGTCAACACATAGGCGCCGTTTAACGGCGGCGCCCAGTCGTCTAAATTCATGGTGTCAAGGTAAGGCTGTGGGACAATTCCGCGAAAGGCATTCTGCCAGCCCAAAATGTAAATTTGACGTACCTGCTCGATGTCTTCTGTGGTCATTTCACGGATGAATGTGTTCACAATGTGCGCCTTTCTCAATAATGCCGAATCCGAGCGGGTATGGTCCGGTGTGCACGGCGATGGTTGCCCCGATCTGGTAAAGGGGTATTTCGTCTATGGCATAGCTCTTTTCGCGCAGGATGGAAAGCGCCTGATCGCGGAAAGCGATTCCCTCTTCCCGGTCATAGCCGTACCCGACGGCAATGCTGTAACATTCAATTCCCAGAGAACTCTCCTGCAAGTATTCCAGCAGGAGCGACATTACTTTTTTCAGTGTGCGCTTCCGTCCCCGGTCAAGCCCGGAGGGGAAGATTTCGCCCTGTTTTAGTGTAATGATGGGGCGGATATCCAGCGCGCCTCCGGCAAGCGCCGCCACTTTTCCGATTCTGCCGCCGTGTTTTAAGTATTCCATATTTCCTACGGTAAAGAATATCCTGCCGGTGCTCTTGATGGCTTCCAGTCTGGCGACGGTATCCTCGTAGCTGACACCGCGATCCCGCAGGTCTGCCGCTTCCAGAACATACTGCCCCTGCAGAACGGTATTGATGGTGGCGTCGATGACGGTAATCTGAGCCTGCGGATATTTTTCCAGAATCAGTTCTTTCGCGTTGAGCGCGGACTGCATGGAACCGCTGAATTTCGTGGTGATACAAATACATATGACAGGTGTGTCAGATTTCGCAAAAGGACGGAAGGCCACCTCGTAATCTTCAATGGACGGCATGGATGACTTAGGGTATACTCCTTTTTGATCCACCATCATCTGATAGAAATCCCGGACTCCGATGTCCACTTTTTCCTTAAAAGAATGCGCATCATCGAAGGACACGTAAAAGGGTACGATGGTAATGTTTTTTTCCTTGACCAGCGCGGTGGGCAGGTCGCAGGAACCGTCGCTGATAATGTGAAATGCTTCTCTCATATCAAATATCTTCCTTGTAGCATATATTTCTGCGGGCAGCCGGATGCCGGTGCGTCGCCTGATTGCTGATATATAGAATACTACGATTGAGAAGCAAATGCAATCCGCGGAAGGTTACAGCGGGGGATTTGACAGGGGACAGGATTTACAAAACGGAACTTGAGGTGGCTTACTTTGATTTCTTCGACAACTAACCATGTTGCATCTGCTCCACAGCTCGCCTTGATACGAAAATACATTCTTATCAATGGCTCTCTCAACAAATCCGACGCTTTCATAACATTTTTTCGCGGCAGTATTTTCGTCAAAAACGTTCAGCTGTACCGCTTCTGCCCCGGTGATCTGAAAGGCATATTGCAGCGCAAGCTGAAGCATTTCCTTTCCGTAACCCTTTCCGCGTTTTGCTCGGTCAATAATTATGAATTTCAGAAAACCGGTATTGTCTTCTGTGTTGACAGAATAGCAGAAAAAGCCCACTGGCTGCCCGCTGTTTTCGGTTGCCACATAGGCGCTGTCCGCCCATTCTGCCGCGATTTTCTCTAAAAAGTTATGGAATGATTCTGGGGTTATGGGGTAAGGGAAGCGGTTAGCGCTCCAAAGAGAGTGGGTCCTCTCGTCTGCGATCCAAGTGGATACAAATGTAAAATCTTTGTCTGGTATATATGGTCTGATTCTCATAACTGTAATGTCCTTTCTTTTCCCATATTTTAGCACGATGCAGATTGCATCACAATGTAGCTGTGAAAAACTTAATGGTAAAGCTATGGTGCTGTTGCTATGTATTATTTATTTGTGGTAAGCAGAGTGTGGAAATGATATAATGTATGCGGTGACAAACCATAATTTTTCCGAGTATGCGCTGAGAAAATAACAATTAAGAGGACTTATCATGTAAGCGGAGAATACTGCTAACTTGGCAACTGTGGGAGAGGGAGGATAAACATGGCGTCTGTCACAGCTTTAGGATTAGGCAAAACGATGGAAAAGAAACTTCATACAGTCGGTATTCACTCGGCTGAGGAGCTGACGGAAATGGGAAGCAGACAGGCATATCTTAACAAAATGACAGGCACAGAATCGGAGGAAAGGAACACATCATTTTTATGGAACGCAGCATAATATACAGCCGAAAAAACGAAAGCACGGAGTACATTTACTACCGGGAAGCCACCCGTTCCTATCCCACCCACACCCATGCGAGTCACCATACAATCGGTCTGATCTCAAGCGGTGCGGTCTGTATTGTCTGTGGCGGTGAGAAGAAGATTTACCGCGAGGGACAGATTTTCTATATTCCGCCGGACGCACCCCACGCGATAGAGGCGGTGGAAGGCACGACCTACTCCATGATTGCGGTCTGTGTATCAGCGGATGAAATGCCGGAATTGGAAAACGTGGGTGCACGTGATATAAAGAGGTTAAAAGGACTCATACTGGAAGCGCCGGAGAATGCGTTTTTGATAAAGGATATGGCGCGGACCATAAATGTGAGTCCCTATCACATGATCCGGCAGTTTAAAGCGGTCTGCGGTCTGACACCGCATCAGTTTCAGATACAGTGCAGGGTCAGAAAAGCGCAGAGACTTCTGGAGGAAGGGAAAAGCGTGACCGAAGCGGCTTATGCCGCAGGTTTTTGCGACCAGAGCCACTTCGACCGCTGCTTTCAAAGAATTGTCAGACTGACGCCGGGAGAATACAAGTCCTTCTCACACTAACCGCCATGATTCCGCTCTGCGGAATCTCAAATCTATGCGGAGAATGCCGTATTTCAGGCATTCTCCTGTGTGAGACGGAGTTGCAATGCAACTCCTAGAACTTCTTCGCGAAGCAGCCTTTGCTGCGAGTGATTAGAAGTACTTCTCACACTAGCATAAGGCGGGTATAAATTTTGCAAAAAGGAACAGCCCCTCCTTATCCGCATTGACTTCATGGGGCACACCGGCGGGCAGGATAGAGATGACGCCGGGTGTGTAAGGAATGGCGGCGCCGTCATTGACGCAGACGCCGGAGCCTGCGATCACCTCGTGGGTTTCCAACTGGGTTTCGTGGATATGATTCTGAATACTTTTGCCCGGCGCGATGCGGACAAGGTGATAGCTGAACTGTCCTGCGGTGTCGTTTGCGGTGACAATGTGTTTGAGTTCCACGCCCTCAAAGACGGGGTGCTTTGCCCATGGAAGATCTGCAAATGCTGTTGTCGATTCCGGCAGTTTCAGAGATCCGTTGTCAAATGCTTGAAATAATTCATTACTCATCGTTGTGAGCCTCCTTTGTTTTGATAAATATATTGTAAGCTGAGAGGGGAACCACGGATTGGATAAAATTGCGCTGTTTATACAAACGGGTGCCAGAGGAACGTATATAAAAACAGGCACAGACATGATAATATATTTTGAAAAAGAGTTAAGAGGAGTCAGGTTATGATACGTCGCGCGACAGTTGAGGATGCCTCCAGAATAGCGGAAATTCTGGTGTTTACGAAACGTATGAACTATAGAAAGATTTTCCAGAACGATAAGGTGTCTTTCGGGGAAATACAGGTTTATCCGATTGCAAAGGCATATATTGACGATCCGGAAAAACTGGAAGGCGTCTGGGTTTACGACGATGAATTTGTCAAGGGCGTGCTGCATATTGCAGGGGACAGAATAGAGGAGCTGTATGTGGATCATTTCTTTGAAAACCTTGGGATTGGCGGTGCGCTGATGCGGTTTGCCATAGAAAAGAACTGCAGGTATCTCTGGGTTCTTGAGAAAAACACGGATGCCAGACGGTTTTATGAAAGATACGGTTTTACAGTAACCGGAAAGAAGCAGTTTCAGGAAGGAACGACGGAATCCATTGTCGAGTTGAAACGGGAATGCGGCATGGAAAAGGGGTGACTTGAAAAAACATGTTTGTAATTTCTTACGCTTATGATACAATAAATGCAGACTATGCAATTCAGACTTGATAAGGGAAAATGTAGTCAATATTATTATTTTTAAAATGGAGAAAACAGTATGGGAAAAGAACAGACGATTGAGGGAAAAAAGAGCAGAAGAAAGCTGAGGCGTATCGGGAAAAAAGTCGGCAACGTGGTAGTGATCATGCAGGCAATTTCCGTTGTGCTGGCAGTAGCAGTTTGTGTTAGTATGTACAATTCTCTGGTCAGGAGTATGCAGGAGAAGATTTGTACAAACGGCACGAATCTGTTGGCATATGAATTGAGCCGGGTATCGGAGGAGGACGATCTGAATCAGGTGCTGGACGGCTTAAAGAAGCGTCAGGGCTGTGAATTTACTATTTTTGACGGCGATACGAGAGCTTACAGCACAGTGACGAAGAACGGGGAACGTGTGGTGGGTACCAAACTGGCATCCAACCTTGTAGACATTGTATTGAAGCAGGGGCAGTCGTATGTGGGTGAGGCTGAAATTCTGGACGAAACTTACCTGTGCTCTTATGTGCCTACAAAGGGCGCGGACGGAAAGGTTAACGGTCTGATTTTTGCAGGGATATCCATCGCTGAGGCGGAGGAGGAAACTGCCAGGATTATCAACTATGCCATAGTGATCAGCGTGGCAGTGATTATTGCCTGCATTATTTTCCTGACCGGATATTTGAAAAAGCGGGTGTCCGGACCGCTCGGAAAGATCACGCAGGCGGCTGAGAGATTGGAGAAGGGCGAACTGGGACTGGCTGACGGAAAGCAGGTGCAGATCGGCGTGCGTTCCAATGACGAGATCGGACTGCTGGGAGAGATATTTGAGGGGACGATCAGCAGTCTGCGCGCTTACATAGGTGAGATCTCAGAAGTGCTTGGCGCGATCGCAAAGGGCGATCTGACACGGGAGACACAGCAGAATTATACGGGAGACTTTTTGGCGATCAAAAAGTCTCTGGACAGTATTCTGGGCGCATTGAATCAGACGATGGGGCAGTTTGCGGCAAGCGCGGGACATGTGTCCGACGGAGCGGATCAGGTATCCGCCAGCGCGCAGACGCTTGCGCAGGGCGCGACCGAACAGGCGAGCGCCGTCACGGAAATTTCGACCACGATTGCGGACATATCGGCGGGCGCAAGAGAGACTTCCAATGCGGCGGAAGAAGTGGGACAGTTTGTCAATCAGGCGGGCGCACAGCTTGGCGTCAGTATAGAGAACGTAAAAGAACTGAGCGCGTCGATGGATCGCATTTCCGAGGAATCCAAGCAGATCGGTACCATTATTGCGACGATAGAGAATATTGCGTTCCAGATCAACATTCTTTCGCTGAACGCAGCCGTGGAGGCGGCGAGAGCCGGCGCCGCGGGCAAAGGATTTGCCGTGGTGGCTGAGGAGATCAGCAGTCTTGCGTCGAAATCGGATGAAGCCGCAAAAGCGACGAAAGAGCTGATAGAGAGTTCCGCCGCGACGATCGTGGAAGGCGGCAAGGCCATGAACAGAGTGACGGAGGCGCTGGGCCGGACAGGCGAGCTCGCCGGAAATGTGACGGTCAAGATGGAGCAGGTTGTGGATGCGGTGGAGAAACAGACCGTGGCTATGGAGCAGGTGTCTACCGGCGTCGAGCAGATTTCTGCGGTGGTGGAAAACAACTCCGCCACCAGTCAGGAGTGTGCGGCGGCCAGCGAGGAGCTGTCTTCTCAGTCCAGTATGCTGATGGAACTGATCAGCTCCTTCCGGCTGAAAAACGGCAGACGTTGATAACCGGCAAGATTTCCCTTTGGTGAAGTGGTGTGCAATGGATCTCGGTCTGCAGGGGGTGAGAGAAGAGATAGGCGGAGGTCTGTCAGTTTGCCCATGCGATCTGTGGTTCTGTCGCTAAGGGATACGTTTTCAGCGTATCCGTATCGAGATTTTCATGGCGGAGGTCAACGGCGTTAAGCTGGGAGTTGCCGTAGGTTTTATAGTAATATCTGCCCTTTGTGGCATTCATGCAGCAGACATAGGTGGTGGTGTCGTAAAGCTTTTGGTTAGTTACAACACTGCCGCGGATCATGGATACGGAATCCAGAATGTGAAATAATTGGGAGACGCTGCTCATCTCATCTTTTTCGCAGACGGAGTTCATGGAGAGATAAGCCGCCTTGACAAAACGAGAGGCAGGAGAATAATCACCCGGCAGACCGAAGCTGCCTAAGCCTTGTCCGAATGGGACGAGGCTTTTTATATTGCTGAAACAGTTTTGCGGACAGGATGTTGTCAGATTCATGTATTGGCACAGGTTTGTGGTCTGGAAGTTAAATCCGGGGTTGTTTGTCAGTACCCCGACAGGGTTGTCATATATTTCCATGCCGTGGATGGTGGATTCCAGCACAATGGAGTGCTGTCTGTCGGCAATATGCCAGTGCAGCGGCGCCAGCGGAAGTGAGTCGTTAAAGGGAATATCGACCAGATGCGTGGCGGACAGAAGCTGTTTTACGTCTGTGATGGAGGCACATTTGGCGCACAGCCACGGGATCAGCTCAAAGGGGGACACATTCTGCTTCACAGGATCTTCCTTAGGGGGATAGTAGGCATTGTCGGGGAAATTCAGACCGGCGATACATAGTCCTCTCTCATTTACCGCCTCCGCATAGAGTGGGTAACCGTCCCTTACGCTTGCCATACCGAGCATGGCGTAATGCCTGTGAAGGGTATCGTTTTTGCGGAAAGACAGGGAATAGTTTCTGGGGGTAAAAACTACGTTTTCACCAAAAGAATATTCGATATCCATTGTTCGCCCGAAGTAAAAATCCTCGGTATTCATGGCAATACTCGTACACATAGCGATTCCTCTTTTCTATCGTTAGTATGAGTGTATGCAGGCAATTACGGTTATATACGGCATTTGACAAGATAAAAGGCTGGTACGAGGGGGATTGTTTTTACCGCATTTGACGAGTATCATGTAGAAATGGGAATAGATTTCAGGAAGGGAATGGACAGAATATGAAACATATTTTTTTTGTGGAAGATGACCTGAGTCTGATCGGCGGCTTAACTTATGCGCTGAAAAAGGAGGGCTATGAGGTGGAAAATGCCCGCACGGCGGCGGAGGCGGAAACGCTTTGGGCGGAAGGAAAATATGATTTGGTCATACTGGATGTGGCGCTGCCGGACGGCACGGGTTTTGCTTTATGCGAAAAAATACGGCAGACCTCCAAGGTGCCGATCATGTTCCTAACCGCGGCGGATGAGGAGACGGACATGATTATGGGGCTGGATATCGGCGCGGACGACTACATCACAAAGCCTTTTAAGCTCGCCGTATTTTTGTCCAGAATCCATGCGCTGCTCAGGCGGAGCGAAAATTTTATGCAGGCGGGGGAGGAACTGTCCATGAACGGCATTACGCTTGACATGCGGAGCGGGGAGGCGCGAAAGGGCGGAAAAACGTTGGATCTGACTTCCGGGGAATATAAGCTGCTTCGGATGTTTATGGAAAACCCGGACAGGGTGCTCTCGGCGGAGCAGATTCTTGCCGGGCTGTGGGACTGCGATGAGAATTTTATCGAGAATAAAACGCTGGCTGTTTATATCCGCAGACTGCGCATGAAGATAGAGGACGATCCCGGCACGCCGGAGAAGATCGTGACCGTCCGGGGGATGGGGTATAAGTGGAGTACGGGGAGCAGGACCGAAAATAACAGGGGCAGTATGTGAGAGCGCAAATGTGGAATGGAGAGAAAATGAGAGTGTTTGTAAATCGCAATATAAAAAAGCTGTTTGTGCGGATGGCGCTGTGCATGACGGCGGTTGTTCTGATATCTGTGCTGCCTGTTGCAGTGAGGATCGGGGGGCCGGCTCCCTGGCGGGATGATCTGTTGACAGAGAATATGACGGCTGTGTCGGAAAAACTTGCATTGTCTGTGCCGCTCTGCGCCATGCTTATAGGAGGGGCGGCTCTTATTTTCTGCTATCGGTATTTCAGGCAGCAGGACAGGCAGATGGAGGAAGCGGTCGTGCAGATTCGGGCGTTTATTTCCGGCGACAAAGACGCCCGCATTGTCTGCGACGAGGAGGGGGAGCTTTACCGGCTCTTTCATGAAATCAATTCGCTGGCGGCGATCTTAAACGCGCAGGCGCAGAAGGAAGGGCAGTCGAGGGAGTTTCTCAAAAACACCATTTCCGATATTTCCCACCAGTTGAAAACGCCCCTTGCCGCCCTCAATATTTATAACGGCATTATGCAGGAGGAGGCAAAGACAAACGAGCTGCCAGCCATTCAGGAATTTACGGGATTGTCGGAGCGGGAGCTTGACCGGATTGAGACGCTGGTGCAGAATCTGCTAAAGATTACGAAGTTCGATGCGGGAACGATGGTGATAGAGAAACAGCCGGAAAACCTCTCCGAGATTATGGCGGAGGTGAAGAAACGCTTTGCGTTCCGTGCGGGACAGGAGGGAAAACGGATTGTGCTGGAGGGCGACGAGTCACTGTCTTTTAGGTGCGATCGAAGCTGGATGGCGGAAGCGCTTGACAATCTAGTGAAAAATGCCCTCGATCACACGGAGAGCGGGGACGGTGTATGGATAACGTGGGGAAAATCTCCGTCCGCCGCCCGCATTACGGTAAAAGACAATGGAAGCGGCATCCATCCGGAGGATTTGCACCATATTTTCAAGCGCTTTTACCGTAGCAGATACTCGCAGGACACACAGGGAATCGGGCTGGGGCTGTCTTTGGTAAAGGCGGTGGCACAGGCCCACGGAGGCACCGTTTCGGTGGAAAGCAGGCTTGGGGAGGGGACGACCTTTGTGCTGCTGTTCCCTGCGGTCGGGAACACCGCAGTAAAATCAGGATGCGGCGATTGCGAAGTATTCTATGAACCAGAGGCGTAAGCGCCCGGTTTATTACAAAATTGTAATCTGGATGAAGCCCGGCGGTAGTAATTGAGTGCTATTCTTTCACAGGAGATGAAGAATTTCTATGGCATCGAAAGACGCTGCCCAAGAAATTCTAAATCATCTCCGAGAGAATGCCAAAAGCAGGCATTCTCTGCATGATATCAAATTGATCAGAAAGAGGTGCTTAGAGTGAATTTGTTAGAAGTAAGTAAAATCTGCAAGACCTACGGCAGCGGTGAAGCTTCTGTGCAGGCGCTTAAGAACGTCAGCTTCTCCGTTCCTAAGGGAGAGTATGTGGCGATCGTCGGGGAGTCCGGCTCCGGCAAGAGCACGCTGCTCAACATGATCGGTGCGTTGGATACGCCAACGTCAGGCAAAGTGTTGATTGACGGCAAGGACACCTTTGCCATGCGGGAGAAAAACCTGACAATTTTCCGCCGCAGAAACATTGGCTTTATCTTTCAGGCATTTAACCTGATTCCGGAGCTGACGGTGGAGCAGAATATAATTTTTCCGCTGCTGCTCGATTATCAGAAGCCGGACGGGAACTATCTGGAGGAGCTGCTTAACGTGCTCAATCTGAAAGACCGCCGGAACCATCTGCCAAGCCAGCTCTCCGGCGGTCAGCAGCAGAGGGTGGCGATCGGGCGCGCGCTGATTACAAGACCGTCCCTGATTCTAGCGGACGAACCGACGGGAAATCTGGATACCCGCAACAGCAATGACGTGATCGCGCTGTTGCAGGCAGCGTCCCGGAAATATGAACAGACCATCATTATGATCACCCACAACCGCATGATCGCCCAGACGGCGGACCGGGTGCTGGAAGTGTCGGACGGCGTGCTGACAGACTTGGGGAGGGCGGCAGAATGAAAAGTTATTTGAGCCTGATTCCCATTTCCGCCAGAACCCGCAGAAAACAGAACCGTCTGATTCTGCTCTGCATCATCTTTGCGGTATTCCTAGTGACCACGGTTTTTTCCTGCGCGGAAATGTTGACGGAGGGGCAGACAGAGGGAATGATTCGCCATCACGGCAGCCATCATATTGTGATTAGCGGTCTGTCTGAGACGCAGGCGCAGGAGATCGCGGACAGGGAGGACGTGTCTGCGGCTGCGTGGTGCAACGCGCTCGGGGAGGATGTTTACGAAGGGTATACGATTAATGACACACGCGTCATATTGTATGGCGCGGAAGAAAACTATATTGATGATATCAGGGCATACGAGAAGGAAGGCGTATTTCCCCAAAATGACGGAGAAGTTATGCTGAATACGAGCGCGAGGGAGAGGCTGGGCGTGCAGGGGGGCGACAGCGTTACCATCCATGTGCCTGCGGGTGATTTTTCCTTTACGGTGAGCGGGTTCTGTGCCGATGAGTGGGAAAAATATGACAGCAAGTTTGAGGATGTGAGCGCCTATATAAGCGTAGATGCCTTCCGTAGAATCTGTGCCATAGACGAATCGGACGATGATTCTGACATGAGCGTCGCAAAAAATGACGATGAAGAGGGAGCCGATGACGGCGAAACGAACGGAACTGTTTTTGATGCGGATGTAAAGACGGCGTATTATGTCCGCTTCGCGGATGGCACGAATATCAAAAGCGCACTCTCCGATTTGAAAGCGCGGTATGGACTGGCAGACGGGGATATTGAGGAAAATATAGTCACGATGGGCGTGTCGGGCGCCAGCAGCAGTCTGGCGATGCAGAGTTTCTATTTACTTGCCGTCATTGTATTTGTGCTGATTTTGACAGCGGGCGTGCTGATGATTTCAAGCTGCTTAAACAGCACGGTGGCGCAGCGGACGAAGTTTTTCGGGATGATGCGCTGTATCGGCGCAAGCAGGGAACAGGTGATGCGGTTTGTACGGCTGGAGGCTCTCAACTGGTGTAAAACGGCGATACCCGTCGGGCTGGTTGTCAGCGAGGCGTTTACCTTTGCGCTTTCCTTGATTTTACAATACAAGGTGGGCGGCGAGTTTGAAGACTTCCGTTACCGGTTCAGCGTCATCGGTATTGTGTCGGGTGTTCTGGTGGGCGTGATATCGGTGCTGCTTGCGGCGTATTCCCCCGCGAAACGGGCGGCGGCGGTGTCTCCCGTGGCGGCGGTATCGGGCAATGCGGAAACAGGAAAGGCTGTCGCTCATGCGGCAAATACCCGCATCTTTAAGGTGGAACATGGGCTGGGGGTGCATCATGCTGTGGCGGCGAAAAAGAATCTGATTCTGATGTCGCTATCCTTTGCCTTTACGGTTACTCTGTTTCTGGTGTTCTCCGCCGGACTGGATTTGTTTAACAGGTTCGTGCCCTCGGAGAACGATTTAAGCCCGGATATCAGTATAGCGGCGGTGGACAGCACCAATTCCCTTGACAGAGGAATGAAGGAGAAAATGAGCGCTTTGCCCGGCGTGGAAACGGCATTCGGCTGCGCCGTATGTTATGATACGCCTGCGGAGATTAACGGGACTTTCGCAAGCGTCGATCTGATTTCCTATGACGACTGGATGTTTGGCTGGTCGAAGAGGTCTGTCGCCAGCGGCGATCTGAAAATGGTTTCCGGCGATACAGACTATGTGATGACGATTTTTAACATGGACAGTCGTTTGAATACCGGGGATATTGTGAAGTTAGGTGACACAGAGCTTATCATTGCCTGCGTGTGCTCGGAGGGCATCGGGACGGAGAGCCGTCCGGCGATTGTCTGTACGGAGGAGACATTTATGCGCCTTACGGGTGAAACAGATTATCAGATGCTTGGGATTGGTCTTGCGCAGGATGCGCCGGAAGAGACAGTTGAGACGATTCAGGGGATGGCGGGCGAAAATGATTTTGTGGACAGACGTGAGGAGAATCAGACGAGCAATTCCAGCTTCTGGGTATTCCGCATTGCGGCTTATGGCTTCCTGGCAATCATCGCCCTGATTACGGTATTTAACATTATGAATAATATTTCCATGAGCGTATCCGCGAAAATGAAGCAGTACGGCGCCATGCGCGCTGTGGGCATGACTGTGGAACAGATGACCCGGATGATTGCGGCGGAGGCGGCAGCCTACGCAGTCTGCGGTCTGGTTCTCGGTTATATCGCCGGGCTGTATCTTCACAGGCTGTTTATGGTGAAGATTGTTTTCACGCACTTTGGCGGCTCGTGGAAAGTGCCCTTTGAACCGCTCGCGGTGATTACGATTATCGTTGCGCTCTCCTGCGTGGCGGCGGTGCGCGCTCCCGCCAGACGGATTCGGGAGATGGCGATTACGGAGACGATCAATGAGTTGTAAAATGGTAACAGTTCAGCCTTATGCACACAGGAGGAATGTGTACGCGAAAAAGACCAATAATAAAGATTGCGCTATAAAAATGTGTGTGCTATTATTTAAACGGACAGTATCCAAGGAACTGTACCAGTGCATATACATGGAAATTTGGCAGCCCCTTTTGCGGGCGTATAGGAAATTCTTATAGAAGATGGCTGTACCGGTGGGCAGCACATTTTGATATAAGGGTCTTTGTATGTGTGTCCGGGCAGTTTCTGCCCGGATTTTTTGCGCGCATAAGCAGAGTCAGAAGACTTTCGATTCGGGCGCCATGCTTGCATGAGAGACCGAAACGAAAGTCTTATGACGAGCAACGCGAACGAAGGATGCGCAGCATCCTGAGTCTGCTTATGCGCAGTCCCAAGCAGAGCCAGAAGGATTGCAGAATATGCGCCATGCTTGCATGAGAGACCGAAACGAAAGTCTTATGACGAGCAACGCGAACGAAGGATGCGCAGCATCCTGACTCTGCTTATGCGCATAAGCAGAGTCAGAAGAAGGATGAGACAGAAGGAGAAGATTATGGAAATTACAGGAATGGTGGATGTAGTAAGGAAACAGGTAAAAGAGTGGAGACATCAGGGACTGACAGTGGGGCTGGTACCGACTATGGGATATCTTCATGAGGGGCATAAGAGCCTGATTGTCAGAGCTGTGGCCGAAAATGACAGGGTGGTAGTCAGCGATTTTGTCAATCCTATCCAGTTTGGAGTCAATGAGGATTTGGATGATTATCCGAGAGATATTGAAGCGGATAAAAGACTTTGCGAAGAGGCCGGAGCCGATTTGATTTTCCATCCGGAGCCGGAGGAAATGTATGCGCCGGACTTTTCTACCTATGTGGAAATGCAGAAGGTCAGCGAGGGATTGTGCGGAAAAACCAGACCTACGCATTTTCGCGGCGTCTGCACGGTGGTCTGTAAACTGTTCAATATTGTGGGACCGGATCGAGCTTATTTCGGGCAGAAAGACGCGCAGCAGATGGCGGTGATCCGAAGGATGGTACGTGACTTGAATATGGATATTGAGATTGTCGGATGTCCCATCATACGGGAGGAGGACGGTCTTGCCAAAAGTTCCAGAAATACCTACTTAAATGAGGCGGAGAGAAAGGCGGCGCTGGTACTCTCAAGAGCAGTTTTTAGTGGGGAAAATATGTTAAAAAACGGAGAGAGGGATGCCGGTACGATTATAGAGGCAATGCGAAAAATCATAGAGGAGGAGCCGCTTGCCAAAATAGATTATGTAGAAATGGTAAACGCGGATACGATAGAGCCGGTAACCGAAGCGGAGGGCAGAGTGCTGACGGCAATAGCAGTTTATATAGGAAAAACGAGACTGATTGACAACTTTATTGCGGAATTATAGAACTGCGCTGAGAGGAGAAAAAGATGCTTCTGAATATGTTAAAAAGTAAAATTCACCGGGCCACCGTGACGCAGGCAGAATTAAATTATGTTGGCAGCATCACGATTGATGAAAGGCTGATGAAAGCTGCGGGAATTTATGAGTACGAAAAGGTGCAGATTGCAGATGTGGATAACGGCGCCAGATTTGAGACCTATGTGATTGCGGGTGAGGCCGGAAGCGGAACCATCTGCTTAAATGGAGCGGCAGCCCGTATGGTTGCCACAGGGGATAAGGTTATCATTATGTGTTATGCGCAGATGACGGCGGAGGAAATAGCAGACAATCCGCCTAAGGTAGTCTTTGTGGACGAGGGGAATCAGATTACATCCGTTGCCAGATATGAAAAGCATGGTCTGCTGGGAGCGGAGGAAGAATTGTAAACAGAGGGGGATGGATATGAATCAGATCAAGAAAGTATGCAACTTTATGTCGTCAAATATTGCAATATTAATTATCATTTTTTCTGTGGCAGCGTTCTTTTATCCGAATGGATTTTCATGGGCGACGAACTACACTACCCTGTTTTTAGGGGCTGCCATGTTTGGAATGGGGCTGACAATCAAGACGCAGGATTTTAGGATCGTCTTCACAAGGCCTAAGGATCTGTGTGTCGGATTTGTCCTGCAGTATACAGTGATGCCGCTAACTGCGTATGTGCTGGCAAAGGCATTCGGTCTGCCCGCGGATCTGGCCCTTGGTGTGATTCTGGTGGGGTGCTGTCCGGGTGGTACGGCGAGCAATGTGATCACTTATGTAGCAGGCGGTGACGTGCCTTTGTCTGTAGGCATGACGATTGTGTCAACGATACTGGCCCCTGTATGTACACCGGTGTTGGTTTATCTGCTGGCAGGTTCATGGGTGGAGGTATCACTTCTCACAATGATGATGTCTGTAATTAAGGTCGTGCTCGTTCCCGTACTTCTGGGGATTCTGATTTATCGGATATTTCCTAAGCAGATCGATGCACTCAGGGATTTGCTTCCGCTGATATCGGTGGTTGCTATTGTAATGATTATTTCCGGCATTGTGGGAAGTAATGCAGAGAAAATTGTTTCCTGCGGCGCATTGGTCATGGCGGTTGTGGCGATACACAATGTGGTTGGACTGTGCCTGGGGACGGGAGTGGCAAAGCTTCTTAAACTGGAAGAGAAAAAAGTGACTGCTATAGGTATCGAAGTCGGTATGCAGAACAGCGGACTGGCGATCTCTCTTGCCACAGCTAATTTTGCCGCCAACCCGCTGGCTACTCTGCCGGGGGCGATCTTTTCTGTGTGGCACAATATTTCCGGAACCATTTATGCGGGTATTCGGCGTGGCAGTGAATCAGGATCCGCTTTTCATAGGGTATTCCGGCAGCGGAAGATATAAAAACAGGTCAAACGTTCCGCGTTCGGTTTTGACGTCCAGTCTGCCGTGATACCGTTTTACAATCTCCCGTATACTCTGCAGACCGAAACCATGATTGGTTTTATCGGGCTTGGAAGTGGGCAGAAGCGGGCTGTGTTCCGATCTTTTTTCAGATAAGGAACCGGCTCGCTTTTTTGCTTGATTTACGGAGCCGCTTTTTCCTGCGTCGGGATTCGGATTGCTGACTTCCAGACAGAAAATCCCTTTGCCTGCCTTGCTTTTTACGCGAATTTCCCGCTGCGGTTCCTCCAGCTTCATGCACGCTTCCGCGGCGTTATCCAGTGCGTTGGCGTACAGGGCGCAGAGATCGGTCTTGTCGTAGGGGAGCTGCGCGGGAATTTCTATCTCCATGTTCACCCGTATGTGACAGCGTTCCATCACGCTCTTTTTAACCGTCAGCACGGCGTTGATTGTGGAGTCGCCGCAGTAAGCAAAGGACTGGGAAAGGGCGGTATTGCCGGAAAGCTCTGCGGCGTATGCCGCTCTTTTTTCTTCGGGCAGGGCAGACAGGATCTGAATATGGTTTGCCAGATCGTGCTTTAACCGCCGAACTTCAAAATGCTGCTGCTCCATTGCCTCGTAATACTTGCGGTTGATTTCCGCAAACATACCCTGCTGTTCCAGTTTCCTCTGTCTTGCCAGAACCGTGACGCACCAGAGCAGACTGATGAAGGCGAGCAGGGTGATCAGCAGCAAAACAACATATGCTATATGAATTCGGAGGTTGATGGTTGCATATTCGTTGATGGGAAATAAGACGACCACACTAAGCACGATGCCAAAAGGAATGACCGTGAGAAAAAGAAGCAGCCGCCACATGCTGTCTGAGAGGGAATACTCCTTGTCGGGCGCATTTTTTCTGGTATAAAGGAAGAGGATCAGCGCAAAGGGCAGCGTGAACAGGTAGGAAACATGGTAGCCGAGCCCGGACTGTATCCATGTCTCTGCGGGGAGATTGCCGGTATTGCTGTTCCCAAAGATAATTGCGGTGAATCCGTCCGACTCTGCGGGAAATATAAGATCGTGGATATAATTATCCCGCAAGGCGCCAAAAGAAATGATCGTGCTGGAAAACATCAGCGCGATGGCAGTCTTCTGCCAGAAACTGCCCTCGCATGTAAAAAGGACGATCGCCAGAAAGACCGGGGTGATTGCCAGAATATTATATGGGTCTCCGATAAAAATGACCGTGGAGCAGAGCAGGGAACAGCCGAAAAACAGCAGGAGATGTCTGAACCGTTTTTCGGAAATTTTGAGCAGATGCGACATGGCATGTATGACAAGCCACCCGGAGAGAAAGATGGCGGCAAAATGCAGGGTTTTAATTAAAGTGATCATATAAATATCCTCTTCTATTAATACGGAGAATGCCGCATTTCTTACATCAAAGAGCGTGCGATTTTGGGAAGGGCGGTTTCCCGGTACCTTCTGCTGCAGGGAAGTTCCCGCCCGTTTGTGGTGACTGACTCGCTGCCAAGATACTCCACGCCTGCGGGATTGATCAGATAACGCTGGTGAATGCGCACAAAATCGGGAGAGAGCTGATGCTCGATCTCATCCAGTCTGGCATAAAAGGGATACTCGCCTCTGGCGGTCACCAGAATGACCTTCCGCCTGTCGGAATAAAAAAAGAGAATGTCACAGAGCCGGAAACGCCATGTGCCGTCCGTGTTTTTCAGCGAGAACGTGCGGGACGCCTCCTGCGCGGACCGGGTGCGCACCCGTCCGATCAACTGCCGCAGTTTTTCTTCCGCGACAGGCTTCATCAGATAATCCAGCGCGCCCACAAGGTAGCCGTCAAAGACATAATCGGAATACCCGGTCACAAAGACGATGAGAATCTGATCGTCAAAAGTTCTGATCTTTTTCGCGGTTTCCATGCCGTTTAAGCCCTTCATTTCTACGTCCAGAAAGAGAAGGTCGATCTCGCCCGGATGGTTTGCAAGCCATGAGGCGGCGTTCGTGCCAGAGGAAAATTCGTAGACGATCTCCTCGGCATCCTCGATCAGTATTTTTTCTAACTGGAAGCGCAGGGCGTCCCTTGCGTCCGTTTCGTCGTCACAGATTGCGATTCGCAGCATAAAAAAATTCCTTTCAAAAATTACATGACTCTATGTTGAGTATACCACATTTCTTTGATAGCGGTTTCACTCAGCACTTCCAAACTTTACATTTCAGATGTCTAAACTTTACATTTCCAGCAGTTTTCCTCCAAACTTTACAGGCGGACTGTCAGAAATGAGAACTGTTTTTTGCAGGCGGTGTATTTGTGGTATGGTCAATTTGCGGTAAAAAAGCTGCAGATGATGCGCCGGGCGGGAGAAAGCTGTCTTTCATTCCGGCAGTAAAAGGAGGAAACAGATATGCTGTATGTAAAACAACTCTTCAAATCTTATGAGGCGGGGAAAAACAAATATGAAGTGCTGAAAGGAATCGATTTCCATGTGGCGCAGGGGGAGTTTGTGGCGGTCATGGGTCCGTCGGGCTCCGGCAAGACGACGCTGTTAAACTGCATTTCCTGCTACATTCCCTTTGATAAGGGGAATATCAAGCTGGGAGGCGTGGAGCTTGCGGGCATGAACGAGGAGGAGCTGGCAAGAGTCAGAAATACGAAGATCGGGTTTGTGTTTCAGGACTTTATGCTCTTAGACGGGCTGACCATCCGGGAAAATATTCTGGTGCCGCGCATTGTGCAGGGAGAGGTACCGGGGGAAGCGGAAAAGCTGGCGGACCAGCTCGCGGCAATGTTCGGGATCGGGCACATCTTAAACAAATACCCGGCGGAAATTTCCGGCGGCGAGAAACAGCGGGCGGCGGTGGCGCGGAGTCTGATCAACAATCCGCTGATCATTCTTGCCGACGAGCCTACCGGGAATCTGGATTCCAAGTCCAGCCGGGCAGTGATCGAGACGTTTATCAACGCGAAACAGAAAATGAATGCCACCATCTTTATGGTGACCCACGACAGCTTTGCGGCGTCTTTCTGTGACCGGGTAATTCTGTTAAAGGACGGGACAATTTACAGGCAGCTTGAAAAATGGGAGGATCGAAGCGTATTTCAGGATCAACTGTTAGACGCCATAAAGGAGATGAGCGTAGCGTGAAAAGTGCTTCTAAAGACGTCCCGCCATAGGACGGGACGCCAAGAAGCACTAAGTTTCACGCAGGAGAATGCCTGAAATACGGCATTCTCCGCATTGATTTGAGATTCCGCTATGCGGAATCATGGCGGTTAGCGTGAGGTGTGTAAGAAGAACTTCTAAAGATGTCCCGTCATTGGACGGAACATCAAGAAGTTCTAAATCTTACACCATAGGAGGGTATGATATGACTTCAACAATAAATATGAGACAGATGGAACAGAAATTGCAGCGGGCGGACAGGAAACAGTCGCGGCTCTATCTGTTCTGCAATTTTATGGCGCTGATGATCATTTCGGCGTATTCTGCGCTGATGCTCTCGCCAACGGTGCAGAAGGTATTCCCGGAGGGCGGCGACAGCCGGAAACAAATGTACATGATCTTTGTGATGACGCTGTTGGGGTGCGTGGTTTTTACGATCTATGCGCTTGGGTTGTTTTTCCGGCATAAGTCGAGGCAGCTCGGCGTTCTGATGGCGCTGGGCGCGTCCAGAAAGCGGCTTGCGCCGGGACTGTATCGGGAAGTGATTTTGCTGAGCGGTGTGTCCGCTATATTGGGAACGGCAGCAGGCTTTCCCTTTGTGTGGGTGATCTGGCACGCGTTCCGGCTGTTCCTTGTGGACAGTTCAGATATGGTGCTCACCTTTGATTTCAGATGCCTGTTTATCTCCCTGCTGTTTTTGCTTCTGGTGGTTGGATTCGCCGGTCTGACGGCATGGCGGTATCTGAAAAAAACGAACATTATGGAAGTGATCAGAGAGGAGCATATCAACGAGCCTGTGAAGGAGCTTGGCAGATGGTGCGGGCCTGTGGGTTTTCTGGTACTGCTTGCAGGCGCTGTGCTGGGGTACGGCGCGCCCTGGGCGTGCATTGCGTGGTTTTCCGCGTACCCGCCGGCTTGGGTGAGTGTGCTCTATGCACCCGTGTTTGTTGGACTTTACATGATCATGCTGCACACGGTGGTACACGGCTGGAAAAGTCATCGCAAGAATCCATACAAGAATATCATTTCCCGCAGCATGATGAAATTTCAGGGAAAACAGACGGTCAACAATCTGCTGGTGGTAACGCTTCTGATTGCAGGCGGATGCTTTGCGATTTTCTATCTGCCGACTAACGGTATTGCGGCGGTATTGCGCTATGCGTCCCTGCCCTATGATTATTTCTACAAATATCAGGCGGATCAGAATGTGCCTGACAGGACTAAGATCGAAGCCCTTGGCAGAGAATATGCTCTTTCTTTAAAAGACTGGAACGAGTGCGATTATGTCACTTTGGGAATGGGCGGTATGACTAGGATTGAGGAGGAAGACAGTCTGCGTTTTCATGACGAATATGTCCCTATGCAGCAGGAGGCAATGGTACTTTCCGAAGACGCTTATCGGATGATTACCGGACAGGAAGTGGACGTGGAGCCGGGCACTTATCGGTGCGTGACCGATCAGGAGGAAACTTCCCTCTATGTCAATAACTCCGCAAAGGAGATCACCAATATGACGACAAGGAAGGTGCTTGCCACAGAGTTTGCGGGATACCTGCACTATGATCTTCTCGCGGAGGAGATTCCCTGCTGTGTGCTAGACAGTGCGGACTATGACCTGATATCCGAGGGGCTGACGGACGACTGGCGGGGGCGTTTTGTGGCATTTAATGTGGACGGAAAGGACTCCTATCCCTTTGCCAATGCCCTCTTTCGTCTCTTCGTATCGTCCTTTGATGAATCCTGCGAGCGCCCTTCCTACTATGACCGGGTACAGAAAATCAGGGAAAACGAGGAAGGAAAAGAATATTGGGGCGACACGGATGATATGACGACGATTCGTTATGAAATGGCGGACTCCTTTATGTTCCGAAACTTTTGGGTTTATATGCCGAATTTTCGCATTTTGAATCAAAATGATTATCTGCGCAACATGGCGGTCATGTTCATGATGTTCCTTTTTATCTTCATCGTGTGCATGATTACGGCGCTGGTGGTGTGCTATACCCGCTGTCAGAGCATTGCCCTCAATAACCGCTACATTTTTGACGATCTGAAGAAACTGGGGGCTTCGCCTGCCTTTTTGGATAAAGAAGTGCGCAGCCAGTGTACCAATGTCTTTAAGATGCCTGCATTGGTGGGCACTATCGCCATGTTCCTGTTGTATGCCATGATCCTCTACGCGAACGACGGCAGGCTGCTTAAGCCGGAATGGGCGGCGATGGGTCTGTGCCTGTGCGTCATTGTGGTGATCGGCGGGGTGATTTACGCGGTGTACCGCTCTACGGTGAAAGCGATTAAGGGGCAGCTTCAAATTTAAGATTTTGGTTTCTGTACTCCCGTGGCGTGCAGTTGTAAAAACGCTTGAACATTTTGGCGAAATGGCTCTGGCTGTCAAAGCCGCAGAGCGTTCCGATCTCTGAAATACTGGCGGCAGGATTTGTAAGTAACAGTTCAGCTCCCCGCATGACCCGGTATTTTAATACATACTGGATGGGGGAGAGCTGGATTGTTTTTTGAAAACAGCGCAGGCACTCCCTCTCGCTGATACCGGCTTCTTTCGCGATATCCGACACGGAAATGGGGGCAGCAAAATTTTTGTGGATATAGGTAAGTATTTTGCTGATGCGGAGGTTGTCCTGATTGGGCGCTGCTTTCTGTAAATCCATCTGCGGTGCAAACGTCTGATACAGGAAAAGACAGATGCGGGACAGGTTTTCCCGCACGGTAAATTCAAAGCCGTATTCATCCGCGGCAAGCGCGTCAAAGGCGCGGCAAAACAGCTCCGCCGCTTCTTCACCTGAATCCGCGCTTATGTAAAAGCAGGAAAAGGCGGGGCAGGCTGTGAGAGGGGATATATATTTTTTAGAGAAGACAGAATCTTCTTTTCCGCTGATGAGCGCCGGGCTGAAAACGAGGGAATGCAGGGTACCCTCCGGGGCTGCCGTCGCGTAATGGACGATATTGGCATTGATGACGAGACAGTCCCCTTTTTTTAACAGAAAGGATTGGGAGGGTATCCGCACCTCGATCTGCCCGCTTTCTATGTATATGATTTCTATTTCTTCATGCCAGTGCCACGGAATACTGTCTTCCGGTCTGTCTGTGTGGCGGGATGCGTACCCGGCGCAGGGGAACGCAAGGCTGCCGTGGGGCTGCAGCTCTTTTGACACGCTGTTTAAGTTGAGTCCGCATTCTTGTAATGCCATTTGGCTGTCCTCCTGATTTTATTCCCGTGTGCCATGTTCTGATTATGCGCTGCGCAATCGGAACATGGAGCGCTGGGTTTTACATCTGACGACATAGGTATCGGTATGTCTGGCGGTTTTGTTATATTATATGTCTGAAAACGAGTTGTATCAAGTGCCTGTTGACGGTATTCTTTTAATAAGGAAAAAACAGGAGGGCGATACGATGTTTCAACTATTGCTTGTGATTATTTATCTGGCTTTTATCAGTCTGGGGCTTCCGGACTCTCTTTTGGGCGCTGCGTGGCCGGTCATGTACCGGGAATTTTCCGTGCCGATTTCCTATGCGGGCGGCATTTCCATGATTATCGCGGCAGGAACCATTGTTTCCAGCTTACAGAGCGACCGGCTGACGAAAAAGCTGGGAACGGGAAAGGTGACGGCTTTCAGCGTGCTTATGACGGCGGTGGCTCTGTTCGGATTTTCTGTCAGCCACAGTTATGTGGCGTTATGCCTTTGGGCAGTTCCTTATGGGCTGGGCGCCGGGAGCGTGGACGCGTCCTTAAACAATTATGTGGCGCTTCACTATGCGAGCAGGCATATGAGCTGGCTCCATTGTATGTGGGGTGTGGGGGCGTCCCTTGGTCCCTATATTATGGGATATGCGCTGACGGGCGGACAGGGCTGGAACATGGGGTACCGCTATATCGCCATTTTGCAGATTGGACTGACCGCCATTTTGCTTTTCAGCCTGCCTTTGTGGAAAAAACAGACGGCGGGTGAAGCGGAAATGTCCGGGGAGGAGAGTGCGAAACCGCTCTCGCTGGGGCAGATTTTTAAGATACCGGGAGCAAAAGAAATCATGGTGACATTTTTCTGTTACTGTGCGCTGGAGCAGACGGCAGGACTGTGGGCGAGCAGCTACCTTGTATTGCAGCGCGGACTTTCGGCGGAAACGGCGGCAGGGTTTGCCAGCTTGTTCTATATCGGGATTACGGCGGGGAGAGCCATTGGCGGGTTTTTGACGCTAAAATTAAATGATACCCAGATGATACGGCTGGGACAGGGGTTAATCTTGTGCGGCATTGTGTTTCTGTTCCTGCCGTTTGGGGAGATAACAGCCTTGACTGGATTGGTCATTACGGGTCTGGGATGTGCGCCCATTTACCCTTCTGTCATACATTCCACGCCGGCGCATTTCGGGGCGGATAAGTCGCAGGCTGTAATCGGGGTGCAGATGGCATCCGCCTATGTGGGGACCTGCCTTATGCCGCCTGTGTTCGGGTTTCTGGCGAACCATATCGGTGCGTTTCTGTATCCGGTATTTCTGCTGGCAATACTGGTTCTCATGGCTGTGATGCACGAGAGGATGCTGTCCGCCGTAGGAAAAAATAAAGACCGCATAGTATGAAATGAAATGGAGTCGGGTGGTTTTCATTTTATGGATTAATGGAAATGTATTTGCGGCGGATTTCGTGAGTTATCGGATAAATGGAGAATGAAGGAAAGAAAAGGCATGGATGCCGGATGGGAGGTTTCCTGTGATAGATTTACACATGCACAGCAGATACAGCGATGATGGGGAATACACGCCCTCCGAGCTGGTGGAACAGTGCGCGGCGGCAGGCGTCCGTATCATGTCGGTGACGGATCATAACTGTGCGAAAGCAAATGAGGAGGCGCAGAGGGCAGCGGAGGAAAAAGGGATACGGTATATTCCGGGCATCGAGATTGACTGCACCTTTGAGCGGGTAAGCTTTCATGTGCTGGGATATGGTATTGACTATCAGAGCAGAGACTTTGAAGAAATCGAAAAGAATGTGGCGGATCAGAGCGCGAAGGCTTCTCTGGAGAGGCTGGAAAAAACGCGGGCATTAGGGTTTACCCGGATTGCGGAAAAGGATTTGCTGGCGTTGTCGGAAAATAATTACTGGCAGAAAAGCTGGACGGGCGAGATGTTTGCTGAGGCTCTGCTGGCAATGCCGGAGTATGCGGGGCATCCGCTTTTACAGCCCTACCGCCCCGGCGGGGAAAGAAGCGACAACCCTTACGTCAATTTTTATTGGGACTATTATTCGCAGGGGAAACCGTGCTATGCGAAGACGGATTATCCGGCGATGGAGGAAATCATTGATACGATTCACCGAAATCACGGCGCGGCTGTTCTGGCGCATCCCGGCGTAAACTTAAAAGGGAAAGAGGATATGCTGGAAGACATTTGCAGACTGGGGCTTGATGGGATCGAGGCGTTTTCCAGTTACCACAGCCCGGAGCAGGCGGAAAAGTTTTACCGTGCGGCAAATGAACATCATGTATTTGTCACTTGCGGAAGCGATTATCATGGGAAGACGAAACCGTCCATTGCGATTGGACAGCATGGGGGTACGGGGGCGGTGTGGTATCATTCCAGTACCGCTGACGGCGGTAAATCGAAGAGTACGGAGGACAGAAATTGAAAGTTATAGAAATAGCGGACAGAACAGCTCCGTTGATGGAACAATTATTAATAGTGTGGGAAAACTCCGTAAAGGCGACACATCTCTTTCTGTCGGAGGGCGAAATAGAAAACATTAGGAAGTATGTGCCGCAGGCATTAAAAGAAATCCCTTTTTTAATCGTTGCGGAAAACGAAGATCAGATTCCTGTCGGATTTATGGGAATTGCAGGGCGGCATCTTGAAATGCTTTTTGTTTACGATGAGGAGAGAGGGAAGGGATTAGGCATAAGTATTGCTGCGATTTTATATTTTTCATTGCGCACTTTCATTTTTTCTCTGATGCGATTGCCTTTTTAGCCGCCTTAGTCATCATTTTCCCGATGAAAAGGGGATGTCTGTAAGAAAACCTTATTTGCGCTGTCTGGATTGCAGAGTGGCAGATCACAAACCGCTTTGACCATATACGGTCTGCCAGTCCGTATCCAACCTCTTTTGCCTTTGCCATAAATTCTTTTGGAACGGAAACTTCCGATGCTGATTTTGTATCTGTCAACGGCGGATGGAACAAATGGAAACTAATTCCATATTCTTCATTTTCTATTTGCAGGCATTTCGCCAATGATTCTATTGCTCCTTTTGAAGCGGCATACGGAGAAATGTTTGCAAATCCGGTAACGCCTACTCCCGAACTTGTAAATATAATACGTCCCTTTTTCGCTCTCCGCATATGAGGAAGAACTGTTTTTGCTAATCTCAACGCTCCGAAATAATTGACATTCATTACCTTTTGATAAATTTCAAAGTCCGTGTCATGCTCGCTTTCAAAAGTGCATAGACAGGCATTGTGTATTGCAATGTCAATATCTCCAAAATTTCTGATTGCCTGCAGCACACCATTCTCAATGTCAGAAAGGCTTCTTGCGTCTGCAATGACTGGCTGGAGTGTCTTTTGATACTTTTCTTTTAATATCTCAATTGCATGAATCTGAATATCCAACACCGTTACCGTATTTCCCAATTCCAGTAATCTTTCTACAAGATAATAACCAATCCCTTGATTAGCGCCAACAACTAATATATTCGCCATTTTATATGCCCTCTATTTCTTTGAAAAAATTGTGGATATGCGCATACGCATTTTCCCGAAAAACCTGTTTGTGTTTATCTGTCAATGGTCCGCAAAAAAGCCACCGCTGCGTAAAAAGATATATCGGTGCATAAAATTTTAACGATAGATATTTGCTGTCTGTTGCTTTGATTATGCCTATTGACATTAACAGAGAAAATACCTTTGTCTGAAAATTTATTGGCTTATCCAATATCCAATAGTCATATATTTTTTGCATTTCATCATTGTGAAAACGTTCAATCGAAAGTAATCTCATAATTTTATTGCAATATTCATCCATTAGATATTGTTCAAAAAAGCAATCACAAGTATGCGCAAATAGATTTCCCTCAACTGTTTTCGGGGAAATCGTTAACGCCTGCTCTAATTGAGTCATGAAACCGGTCGCTATTGATTCAAAATGCCGCAAAAGCTCGTCCAATATTGCCTGCTTATTTTTGAAATGATAGTAGACAGAGCTTTCTTTGATATCTACTATTTTACAAATATCTCTGATTGAAACCGCAGAAAACCCATTCTGGGAAAATAAATCTAATGCGACGTCTAATATTTTTTGCTTTGTTTCATTCATTTTATTCCCGCCCCTAACAGTTGTTAGATTATATTGTACCTAACAACTGTTAGATTGTCAATCTATTTATTCCATAACCTGTTAGGCTGCTCATATCGAGAAAGCTTCATAGTGCTATGTAATCAGTGATTATGGGTTTGTAACAGTAGTTTTGGTGTGATAGAATGTAAGGTAAACGCAAGGTTTTCACAAGGCGCACGTAAGGCAGGCATGATATCTTATCTTGTAAAAACAGACAGGAGGATATCATTATGAAGAAAAACGTGTTAGTGGGAATCGGAATTGCTGTGGCGGTTGTGGCGGCTCTGCTCAGTCTTGGCGCGTGGCTCTACTCGGGGAGCGGAAGTATTTATTACTATACGCAGATTGACAATAGCAGGATTTCGGAGGGAAAGGCGCGGGACGGTGTGATTGATATGCAGGGAGGCATGAGCTATTCCTATACGCTGCCTGCTTACAATGAAAAAGGCATCGAAAAAGAAATTATCTTCGGGGCGTCCCGAAAGCTGCGGGAAGGCGCTTTTTTGCGACTGACCGTCAGCCCTGTTCGCGGCGTGGTGGAGTGGAGTGAGGTGCAGTACGGGGAAATGCCGGAGGCGGTGCAGGAGTGCTATGACGCAGGAAAAATCCATTTATCGGAGTGAAAAATCTAAAAAAGAGGTTTTGGAGTTGTATGACAGGCAGATGGAAAGTCTGAAACTGTCGTACACGGATTTATATATAGACACTTCTTTTGGGAAAACACATTTGATTGTGTGCGGCAGTCAGACGGGAAAACCTTTGCTGGTTTTTCACGGCGGCAATGCGACGACTGCGTACAATCTGAAGTATTGCGACTTCCTGCTCGAGGAGTTTCACATTTTTGCTGTGGACACCATCGGGCATCCCGGTAAGAGTGCGGAGGTTTCACTGTCGCCCCGGGATCAGGACTACGGGAAGTGGGCGGTCGAAGTCATCAAAGGACTGGGGTTTCGGAAGATGGCATGTTTCGGCGGTTCATTTGGGGCGGGAATCATAGTGAAAGCAATGTGTGTGGCGCCGGAGGTTGTTGAACGCAGCGTGTTGCTGGTGCCGTCCGCGATTCAGAATGCGGCTGCCTTTAAGAGTATTAACATGGTGTTCCCGATGCTTATGTACTGGTTTACGCATAAAGAAAAATGGTTTGTGAGGTGTCTTCTTCCGATGGCGGTATCGGAAGACAATATCACAGAGGATATTTTGCAAACTGCCCGCTGCAGCATTGACCACGCAAAGATTAAGTCTGTCATGCCGCAAAATGAAAGCTGTGAAGCGCTTGGCAGGTATCAAAATCCCGTGCTGGTCATGGCGGCGGAGAAGGACTGCCTGTTTCCGGCTAAAAAGGTTCTTCGGAAGGCGCGAAAAGTCTGGAAACAAAGCGTTTGCTACATGCTAAAGGACAGAGGGCATATACACAAACTGACGGATCGGGAGAAGAAAATGATTGCTGACTTTCTGATTGTGGAATGAAGCGGGTGAGGGTATAATAAAATCATACAATACTTGTTTAGCACGGAATATTTGTGGAGGTGAGACGGATGCTGTCTGATGGTATAAAGAAAGAACTGGTGAGTGGATTAACAGAAATCTTTCAAAATAACATGTCTATGATTATATTGTATGGATCAGTTGCGAGGGGTGAGGCAACTGACGACAGCGACGTTGATATAGCCATTATTGTAAAAGAACAGATGGACAGTAATACAAAGAAACGGCTTGTCAGTTGGGCAGCGCACATGGATATCTGTTATGAAAGAGTGTTTTCCATTGTGGATATACAAGAAAGGAATATGGAGAAGTGGGGACATATTCTACCTTTTTATCAAAATGTGCGAAAGGAAGGAATTGTCTTATGGAAGGCGGCGTAAAAGAACTGGCGGGATATCGTCTGGCAAGAGCCAGAGAAATGTTGTCAGCATCCAGGGGAAATCTGGAAATCGGGGAATTTAAGACTTCATTAAACAGGTCATATTACGCTGTTTTTCATGCAATGCGCTCAGCGAATGCGTTAAAGGGATTTGATTCTTCAAAACATTCAGGCGTCATTTCCTTCTTCACTAGAGAGTATTTAAAAACAGAAATTTTGGATAGGAAACTGGCTGATATTATAAAGGACAGCTCGTTTTGCAGAGAGAAATCCGATTATGACGATTTTTATGTTGCGGGTCGGGCAGAGGCGGAGGAACAGCTAAGAAATGCGGAACACTTTGTCAGACAGATAGAGGATTTTGTTGAACATAGCCAAAATTAAAAGGAGCCCCAAATGCTTTCCCACCCCATCCCACCGCTCTACGACGAGCATTCCAAAATTTTGATACTGGGCAGTTTCCCCTCGGTGAAATCGAGGGAGCAGCAGTTCTTCTACGGTCATAAGCAGAACCGTTTCTGGCGGGTGATGGCGCAGGTACTGGACTGTGCGGTGCCGGAAACGGTGGCGCAGAAAAGGGAGATGCTTTTATCCCACCATATTGCGGTGTGGGATGTGATTGCAAGCTGTGAGATCACAGGATCCTCGGACGCCAGCATCAAGGATGTGACGCCCAACGATTTATCACGGATTTTAAACTGTGCGGATATCCGTGCTATTTATACCAACGGCGGGAAGGCGCAGCAGTTGTACCAGAAATATATTTTCCCGGTGACGGGGCGGGAGGCGGTCGCCCTGCCATCCACGAGTCCGGCGAACGCGGGGTATTCGCTGGAACGGCTGGTGGAGGCATGGCGAATGATACGGGAAGAACTGTAAAATATTCCGGGTTTAGAGATACATTTTTTATGAAATAGGAAACTGTGGCAGCAGTTCCAAAATAGAAGGAGGCAGCAGAATGCCGTTAGTATTGTGCATTGCAGACGCTCCATGCAAGGGATGAGGACATTGCATGGAGGAGAGCCGTAGCTGGCTGTAGGTCCTCAGCCTTTGCATCCTGATTCATATTACAAATCAAAGGAGCAAAGGAAAATGAAAAATAACATAAAGGAATTAAAAACGTTTCTGATTCTTTGGAGCACCCAGTCGCTGTCGCAGCTTGGGAGCGCCATGACGGGGTTTGCGCTCACGCTGTGGCTCTATGAGAAGACGGGCTCCGCGCTGCAGACGGCGCTCTTGGCGGTGTGCAGTTACGCGCCTTACGTGGTGATGAGTATTTTTGCGGGCGCATTGAGCGACAGGTGGGACAAGAAAAAGGTGATGCTTGTCTGCGACACGCTGGCGGCATGTTGTTCCGTGACGGTTCTGATTTTGCTGAAAGCGGATTTGCTGCTGCCTGTCCATATGTATATGTTGAATGCGCTGACGGGTCTGATGAATACGGTGCAGCAGCCCGCAGGCGATGTGGCGATGACCATGATCACGCCGAAAAAGTATTACCAGAAGACGAGCGGTCTGCGGTCTTTTTCTTCGTCGCTTGTGACGATCCTGAATCCTGTCTTTGCCACGGCGCTGTATGCCTTTGCGGGGATGGACATTGTCATTTATGTGGATCTGGTTACTTTCACAATCGCTTTTTTTGCCTTGCTGTTCGGGGTAAAGTTATCCGTGCCGGAACAAAAAGAAGAGGCAGGACAGGAATCTTTTTTGGAAACGGTCAAAGCGGGGCTTGTCTGCCTTAAGGAAAATGAGCTGGTGCTTGTATTGATTCTGTTTCTGGCAGGGGTCAATTTCGTGGCGTCGGCGTTTGACGCGGTGCTTCCGGCATTGATTCTGCCGAGGGAAAACGGCGGGGAGACGGTTCTGGGAATTGTGACTTCCTGCGCGGGAATAGCCATGTTATTTGGCAGTCTGATTGTGACGGCGCTGCCCGCGCCGAAAAACCGTGTCCGTGTGATCTATCTGACGATGCTGTTTTCGCTTGGCACGGAAAATTTTCTGCTGGCATTTACCAAGCTGCCTGTATTGTGGTGCATGGGGCAGATCATCGGCTGGCTGTTAGTGCCTGTGATGAGCGCAAATCTGGACGTGATTTTGCGGACGACGATTCCTGTGGATATGCAGGGACGTGTCTATTCCTGCAGAAACACGCTGCAGTTTTTTACCATTCCGATTGGTTTGTCTCTGGGCGGCTTTATGGTAGATCAGTTCTGTGAACCGATGATGGCGGCATCGCCCGAGCAGGGTATGCTTGTCAGACTGTTCGGCACGGGGAAAGGATCGGGTGCGGCGATGATGATGTTTATTCTCGGTGTTCTCGGGGTGGTGATCTGTCTGGGATTCGGGCGCATTTTGCGAAGATACAGATATACGGAATAGCGGGCGGCGTGAAATTTGAAGAGCGTATAAAAGATATATAGGAATAGGAAAAGGCGGGACAGCAGATTGCCCGCCTTTTTCATGCTTTCTTTTACACCTGCGCGCAGAACGCGAAATACCCCTTCCCCTCCGCGCCAAGAAGCAGGCTGTAGGGCGGATATTCCTTGTCGAATGTGCGGACAAACTGTTCAAAGGTCAGCATGTCGTTCCGCTCGAGGGTGCCGCATTCCGTAAGCGGGAAGTGCGTTTTCAGCCGGTTGATGAACTGCTCCGACAGAAGTTTCATGGCGGTGATTACCGTCTGGTCGATTCTGTAAATATCTTTTCCCAGAATTTCGCTGAGCGTGTGCAGCACAAGGGATTCTTCATAAACCATATAAATACGGATGAGTTTCTTTTCCTCTGTGCGGTAGGTCAGGCGGAAGATTTCTTTGACCATAAGTAAATTCCCTCCCGCCATTTCTGTTAGTACCAGTTTAACATACTTCCCGCAAAAAATCAGTGCAAAAAGTGGGGGATTTTGGTATACTTATTCTAAATAACTGCCCGCTCCCAGGAAAAAACGGGGTGCTTTCCGGGAGGGCGGCGGGAATAAGAACTATATTTATGAGGGGGCAAAGAATATGAAGTACAAGGTGTTACTGACAGGAAATAACAAGATGGTTATCAATGAATTTTTTACATATATGGATTTCAACTTTGAGTGTGTCAGTACCTCGGAGCGCTACGACGATATTATGAACCATATTAAATATGTACAGCCGGATGTGCTTGTCTATTGTCTGTACGGGGAAAATCCAGACGATCTGAAACGGTTTGTCAATGTGGAGGGCAAGATTGCGGAGGAGAGGATTCCCATCGTGATTGTCGGGGATGCCGATGAGTGTGAACAGTTTGTGCGCATTGCGCCTTCCATGAACGTTACGATATTCCGACGCCCGATTTCCACGCAGAAGCTGGAAGAGGGCATTGTCAAACTTCTGAAGGAAAAACGGCCCGACAGCATCCGGGGAAAACGGTCCGTGACAGTGACGGAAAGCACGCTGAAAACAGAGGATGTCATGCGGGTGGCGGAGGAACTTCTTGCCCAGCTTGCGAAAGAAGAGGAAAAGGAGAAGAAGCTGAGGGAAGAGGCGGCGAGAAAGAAGCATATTCTGGTGGTGGACGACGACAGTAGTGTGCTTAAGCTCTTAAAAGGGTATCTGGTGGAGCGCTACGATGTGGCGACGGCTATCAGCGGCAAGATTGCCCTGAAGTTTCTCGAGACGAAAAAGACAGACATGGTGATTCTCGATTATGAGATGCCGGTAGATAACGGAGCGGCGGTTCTCGCAAAGATCCGGGAGAATCCGGCGACGAGAAGTCTTCCTGTCGTGTTCCTCACGGGTGTGACGGACAGAAACAAGATCATGGAGGTGCTGGCGATGAAACCGCAGGGATATCTCGCCAAGCCCATTGATATGGAAAAGCTTTCCTCCACGATAAAAGGTGTCTTGGGCTGATAAATAATATTTCTGTAGAGGGAGGTTGCCATGGCGATCATAGAGAGCGAACTCAAGCTGACAGATTTGATAGATGTGGAATCCTTACAGAAAATACAGGATGCGTTTTCGGAGATGTCGGGAATCGCATCTATGATTACGGACGCTTCCGGCACGATACAGACGAAGCCTTCCGGGTTCACGGATTTTTGCAAAAAATATGTCAGAAACACCGAGGAGGGGCGGAAACGCTGTCAGGAATGCGACAGGCTTGGTGTGGAGAAAGCGGCGAAGGCGGGCGGCTCCTGTGCCTATTTCTGCCATGCCGGACTGGTGGCGTTTGCGGCGCCCATTATGGCGCACGGGCATCTGGTGGGATGCTTTATCGGGGGACAGATGCTGACCATACCTCCTGATGAGGAAGAGATACGGCATGTGGCGGCGGAGATCGGTGCAGACGCGGATGAGATGGTGCGTGCCTCGCAGGCTATCAGGATTGTGGACAAGGAAACGGTAAGGAAGGTGTCAAATGCCCTCTACACAATTGCCAACGTTCTTTCAGACATTGCCTACAGCAAATATCAGGTGAGTCTGACCAACATGGAGCTGCAGAAAACTTCCAGTATGAAATCGGACTTTCTGGCGAATATGAGCCATGAGATCCGCACCCCCATGAACGCGGTGATCGGGATGGCGGAGATGGCGCTCAGGGAAGATCTGACACCTGCGGCGAGGGAATATATCGGGCAGATCAAATCTTCGGGGCAGACGCTCCTTACGATTATCAATGACATTCTGGACTTTTCCAAGATTGAATCGGGCATGATGGATATCAGCGACGTGGAGTACGAACCGATGTCCATGATCAATGATGTGTCCAACATTATTATGACGCGTATCGGCAGCAAGGATCTGGAGCTGACGGTGGACGTGAATCCGGATCTGCCGGCGGGGCTTTACGGCGACAATGTGCGCATCAAGCAGGTTATGGTAAATATAGCGAACAATGCCGTCAAATTTACCAAAGCGGGGAATGTGCATATCAAGGTCGATTTTCTGCAGACGTCGGAGGATATGATAGAATTGATTGTGTCCATTACGGATACGGGGAGCGGCATCAAAGAGAGCGATATGAGTAAGCTCTTCCAGTCCTTCCAGCAGCTTGACAGCAAGAGAAACCGCAATATTGAGGGAACCGGGCTGGGGCTTGCCATCTGCAAGCAGCTTGTGACGCTGATGAAGGGGAAAATCCATGTGGACAGCATATATGGAAAAGGATCGACGTTTTCCTTTGTGATTCCCCAGAAGGTGACGGATATCCAGCATTCGGTCGAAAAACTGCCGAAAAATGTTGTTGCGGCAGGGCTGCTTCAGAGCGATTACATTGCGCAGGAACTGGCGGTTGATCTGGAAAGACTTGGCGTCAGTTATGAGAGACTGGAGTCGGAGGAAGTTTTAAACAGGATAGAGGAGAACGGCGCAGGCTATTTCTTTATAGAACAGCCGCTTTTTACGGAAGCCGTGCAGTATTTTTTGAAGCTGCATCCCGAGGTAAAAGGCGTGCTTCTGACGAATTACCGCTCGGTGCGTTCTTATGATCTGCCGAATCTGCGCGTGGTGAAAAAGCCGCTCTATATTCTCGGGCTTGCGAATATTTTTAACGGCAAGGAGGACAACGCCGCCTTTTCCTTGATGGAGGCGGAGGACTTTGACTTTGTGGCGCCCGAGGCGGAGATTCTGGTGGTGGACGACAATGCCATCAATCTGACGGTGGCAAAGGGGCTGCTAAATCCGCTTGAGATGAAGATAGAGACGGCGCTCAGCGGCAAAGATGCGGTTCTGATGGTGACGGATAAGCGTTACGATATTATTTTCATGGATCATATGATGCCCGAGATGGACGGCGTGGAGACGACGAGGGTGATCCGCAGACTTCTGGGAAACAACGGTCAGGTGCCGATTATCGCCCTCACAGCTAACGCGGTGGAGGGAACGGCGGAGATGTTTATCAGCGAGGGCATGAACGATTTCGTGACGAAACCGATTGAGATGCGGGATATGATCTCCAAACTGCGCAAATGGCTGCCGTCTGAGAAGATTGAGAAGAAGAAAAAGAAAGGCGGCTCATCTGTCCGGAATATACACAGGGACAACGGCGGGGCGCAGATGGCTACAAACATTGTCATCGATGGGCTGGATGTGCAGAAGGCGATGGGGTTCCTCGGAAACGAAGAGCTTTTCTGGTCCGTATTGAAGGAATACTACCGCGTGATCGAAAAGAAATGCGCGCTCATACAGGAGTATGAGCAGAAGGAACAGTGGAAAGATTATACGGTGGAAGTGCACGCGTTAAAGAGCGCGTCGAGACAGATCGGCGCCACGGATCTGGCGTATACAGCCGAGCAGATGGAGGCGGCGGGAAATGCAGGGAACGCAGCGCTGATTCACAAAATTACGCCGGGTATGCTGGAGGAGTATATGTTCTATAAAGGCATTCTTGCCCCCTACTTTGTAAAGGAAGAGGAGGAGCAGAGCGGCAGGGCGGCGGAAGTGGAAGAACTGAAAGCGCTTTTTGAACAGATGGAAGAGGCGATGGAAAATCTGGACATGGACGCCATGGAGCAGGCAATCAAAGATATGAGCCAGTATTCTTACAGCGATGCGCAGCGGGGCATATTTGAAAAACTTAGGAACGCGGTGGAGGATATCGACACGGAACGGTGCGAGGAAATCATCGAAGAGTGGAAGAGAGAACTGGACGCTTAAATATAAGGAGGAAAGTGTATAATATACATTTTTCTCCTTTCTTTTCGGAAAAGGTTGTGGTATGATAGAGCGGGCACGGGTTCAGAAGATAGAAAGGACGAAAGACGGATGTCAGAGTGGGCAGCGAATTTCAGTGATGAGTTCTATAAATGTTTTATCAGGGAAGAACGTTACAAGCTTCTTCTGAGCGGTATCGGCGTGACGATCAAGGTGTCGCTTCTCGCCATCATTATCGGTATTCTGATCGGCATGATGATTGCCATGTGCAATCTGTCAAAGAAAAAACTGCTCCGGTTTATCGGCGGCGTCTATACGGATGTGATCCGGAGCACGCCATCGGTGACCCAGCTTATGATTATCTATTTCGTTATCTTCCCGATGATACCGCTTGATATTGATAAATGGATCATTGCAGCGATTGCCTTCGGCGTCAATTCCGGCGCGTATGTGTCCGAGATTGTCCGGGCGGGCATCCTGTCGATCGACAAGGGGCAGACGGAGGCGGGAAGGTCTCTGGGGCTCTCCGCGTTTCAGACCATGAGCAGGATTGTCGTGCCGCAGGCGGTCAAAAACATTTTCCCCGCGCTGTGCAACGAGTTTATCGTGCTGATCAAGGAAACCGCCATCGTCGGTTATGTGGGACTGATGGATATCCAGAAGGCGGGAGACTTCATCAAGAGCGCGACCTTTATTGCGTTTATGCCGTTAATCGGAACGGCGGTTATCTATTATGTGCTGGTTAAGATATTGACTCTGGCGCTTCGCCGGGTGGAGATGCGGCTGCGGCGGGCGGATGCACGCTAATAACGCGATTGGAGAAGACATGATAAGAGTGAATAACCTACATAAAAAATTTGAAGATCTGGAGGTGCTTTGCGGGATCGACGAGCACATCACGCAGGGCGAGGTTGTGGTCGTAATCGGCCCTTCGGGCTCGGGCAAGAGTACCTTTTTGCGCTGCCTGAATTTATTAGAGACAGTTACAGAAGGGGAAATCTATGTGGACGACGAGCTGATCACGGCGCCGAAGGTGAATGTGAACCGGGTGCGGCAGAAGATGGGTATGGTGTTCCAGCAGTTTAACCTGTTTCCCCATCTGACCATTATGGACAACATCACGCTTGCGCCCGTACTCCTCAAGAAAATGACGAAGGAGGAGGCGGTGAAGCGGGGGCAGGAGCTTCTGGAGCGGGTGAATCTGGGCGAGAAGGCGAATGCTTATCCGGCGCAGCTTTCCGGCGGGCAGAAGCAGCGTGTGGCGATTGCGCGGGCGCTTGCCATGGACCCGGAGATCATGCTTTTTGACGAGCCTACTTCGGCCCTTGACCCGGAGATGGTGGGTGAGGTGCTGGACGTGATGAAGGATCTGGCGAGGTTAGGCATGACCATGGTGATCGTGACGCATGAGATGGGATTTGCCAGAGAGGTGGCGTCCCGCGTGCTTTTTATCGATCAGGGCGTGGTGATGGAGAGTGGCACGCCGGATGAGATTTTCAACAACCCGCAGAATGAGAGGACGAAGAATTTCCTGTCGAAAGTTTTGTAGCCGCGGAGTGGGCGGTTTATAAAGCAATGTCTGTGTGGTGAGAATATGTGGCTTATGCGGATGCAAAAATCCGCTGGGTTTATATATTATTTAGGAAACAAAGAAATGAGGAGGATAACATTATGAAAAAAGCAACGAAGTTTCTGACAATGACGCTTGCCATGGTGATGACGGTGTGCACGCTGACGGCGTGTGGCGGCGGCGCGGCGAAAGGGAATACGATCACGTTCGGTACAAACGCGGAGTTCCCGCCTTTTGAGTATGTCACCTCAAACGGTGTGATCGGCGAGTACGACGGCATCGACATGGTGATTGCGAAGCAGATCGCGGAGTCGAACGGCATGACGGCGACGATGGAGAATATGGAATTTGACTCTCTTCTGGTGGCACTGCAGAACGGGCAGATCGACGCGGTGATTGCGGGCATGACCGCTACGGATGAGAGAAGGGAAACCGTAGATTTCTCTACCCCTTATTATACAGCTACGCAGGTTATGATTGTGAGAGAAGATTCCGACATAACGTCGGCTACAGATATGGCTGACAAGAAAATCTGTGTGTTGCAGGGCTATACCGGAGAAATCTGTGTGCAGAATATGGGCTACACCTACGAGGCTTTCAAGAAAGGCACGGAGGCTGTTATGGAGCTGGTAAACGGCAAGTGTGACGTGGTAGTGATTGACTCCGCGACGGCGCAGAAGTATGTGGGCGACAACGAGGGCTTAAAGATTGTGGAGGACCCGAGCGCGTTTGAGTCCGAGGAGTATGCGATTGCGGTGCAGAAGGGAAATACGGAGCTGCTCGACAAGATCAACAGCGCCATCGACAAGATGCTGGCGGACGGCACGATCAATGAGCTGGCGGTGAAGTATACGGAAGAAGTGACGGCGGAGTAGTACATATAAATGCAGATAATGGGGCGGCGCGGATTTGCACCGCCCTGTCTTGACGCAAGACACTTTCGTGTAGTAGTATTGTAAAGTAACTTGCAACTTATGTTGTACATAAACTCGTCAATGCATCACCCGATATGATTGGGAAAAGGGGTGCAGGAAAGAGGTAACGATGAAAAATGTGTGGGAGAAGTGGACAGGCATAAGTCTTGTCAAGAGGATTGTTGTGGGGCTGGTGATCGGTGTGATTCTGGCTCTCGTGGTGCCGGGAGCGTCGGGCATCAGCGTGCTGGGAGATGTGTTTGTGGGCGCGCTCAAAGGCATCGCGCCGCTGCTGGTATTCTTTCTGGTGATGAGCTCGCTCTGCAATGCGGGCAAGTCCCACGGCGGAGTGATCAGGACGGTCATCATTCTGTATATGTTCAGCACCGTGCTTGCGGCGGTGATCGCCGTGTTTGCCAGCATGGTATTTCCCGTGGAGATGGTGCTTGTGGATGCGGCGTCGGATGCGGCGGCAGCTCCAAGCGGTATCGTTGAGGTGCTTAGCACGCTTCTGATGAATGTGGTGAAGAACCCGGTGGATTCTCTGGTGAACGCAAACTATGTCGGTATTCTGTCATGGGCGGTGCTTCTCGGCGTGGCGTTCCGAAATGCGGGGGAAGCGACGAAAAAGATGCTCGGCGACATTTCGGAGGCGATTTCAAGGGTGGTTGTGGTGATCATTAACTTTGCGCCCTTCGGTGTGCTGGGACTGGTCTTTGCCAGTGTGACGGCAAGCGGTCTGGAAGCCTTCAGGGATTACGGGAAACTGCTGATCCTGCTTGTGGGCTGTATGCTGTTTATCTACTTTGTGACGAACCCGATTCTGGTGTACTGGTGCATCCGCAAGAATCCCTACCCGCTCATTTTTAAGTGTCTGAAACAGAGCGCGATTACGGCTTTCTTTACCAGAAGTTCGGCGGCGAACATTCCTGTCAACATGAAGATCTGTGAGGAGATGGGACTGGATAAGGACACATACTCCGTGACGATTCCGCTCGGTGCGACCATAAATATGGACGGCGCGGCGATCACCATTACAGTTATGACCATGGCTACCGCGTTTACGCTCGGCATCAACGTGGATATCCCCACAGCGATTATCTTAAGCCTGCTGGCTGCGCTCTCGGCATGTGGCGCGTCCGGCGTGGCGGGCGGTTCGCTTCTGCTCATACCACTTGCGTGTTCGCTTTTCGGTATCCCGGATTCCGTATCCATGCAGGTGGTGGCGGTAGGCTTTATCATCGGCGTGATTCAGGATTCCGTGGAGACGGCGCTCAACTCTTCATCCGACCTGCTTTTGTCGGCTTCGGCGGAGTTCAGACAGTGGCGGTTAGAGGGGAAAGAAATCAAATATTAAGCCGGATGGAAAATTTCGGTAAAATACGAGGGAGTGCCTGTGCAGGGCGCTCTCTCGGTTTTTTAAGGAAAGGCTTTTTTTGTTTTGTCCATTTACTTTACTATACTACTATGATAAAATACAAAAGTGTTTGAGATTTTTTGAGAAAAGAGGAGAAAACTTATGAAAAAGAAATTGGCGGTAGTATTGGTGACAGCGATGGCTGTCTGTGGAACCCTTGCGGGCTGCGGTGACGCAAAGGAGACGGCGGCGGACGCAGGAAACCGGGTGTATGCGGTGGAGGCGGGCTCTGCCGGAGAAGCGGTTGCGAAAGAGAAGGGATTTCAGACCAACGCGGTGGCGTCTCAGGCAGACGCCTTGATGGAGGTGGCTTCCGGCACTTCGGACGCGGCGATCATCGACCTTCTGATGGCGGGCGCCATGATCGGGGAAGGGACGAGTTACCCGGATCTGGTACATACGGATGAACTGACCACGGAGGAGTACGGCGTAGGCTGCAGGAAGGGCTCCGATCTGGCTTCGTATATCAATTCCGTGTTTGCGCTAAGCTACGCGGACGGTTCCATGAAAGCGACGGCGGAGACTTACGGTGTGCAGGAGGCTCTGGTGGAGCAGAAGGCGAGCGAGTATACGGACAATGGCTCCGGCGATGTGGCTTATATTCAGGGCAAGGGTACGCTGATCGTGGGTATCACGGAGTTTGAGCCTATGGATTACAAGGATGATTCCGGCGAGTGGATCGGCTTTGACGCGGATATGGCGCGCATGGTAGCTGAGCAGCTCGGTGTGGAGGCGCAGTTTGTGGTGATCGACTGGGATAACAAGATCATGGAGCTGGAATCCAACAATATCGACGTGGTGTGGAACGGCATGACATTGACGGACGAAGTCAAAAATGCCATGGAGTGCACCAACGCGTACTGCAACAACGCGCAGGTGATTGTGGTTCCCGGCAAGTAAAACGGGCGGCGCGGTAACAGGAAGATG
Source organism: uncultured Lachnospiraceae bacterium (assembly GCA_910584725.1). Lineage (GTDB taxonomy): Bacteria > Bacillota > Clostridia > Lachnospirales > Lachnospiraceae > UBA3282. Next base: position 65,043 of record CAJUBE010000019.1, read on the forward strand.
CGGGCATTTTCTGCATGGATTTGAGATTTCAGGAGAGTAAGGCATGTTTTTAAGTGTGACACAATCGCTGTTGGATGGTCTCTGGACTACCTTTCAGATATTCCTTTTTACGCTGCTCTTTTCATTGCCCTTTGGGCTGGTGCTCGCTTTCGGCGCAATGAGCAGGTGGAAAGCCCTGCGGGGGCTGATCCAGACACTTGTGTGGATCATACGCGGCACGCCGCTGATGCTGCAGTTGATCATCATTTTTTACGGGCCGGGGCTGTGGCTTAACCACAATATCTGGAGCGGCAGCGAGGCGGGACGGATCACGGCCACTGTGGTGGCTTTCAGTATCAACTATGCCTGCTATTTCTCCGTGATCTTCCGGGGCGGCATCGAGGGCGTTCCCGTGGGACAGCGGGAGGCGGGCGAGGTGCTGGGCATGACGAAATGGCAGATCTTCTTTAAGATCACGCTTCTGCAGATGGTAAAGCGGGTGGTGCCGCCCATGTCCAACGAGATCATCACGCTGGTGAAGGACACTTCCTTAGCGCGGATTATCGCGGCGTATGAGCTTACCTTTGCGGGCTACTCCTTTATGAAGAGCAACGGGCTTACATGGCCGCTCTTCTATACGGGCGTGTTTTACCTTTTATTTGTGGGCATTTTGACCCTTTTGTTTAACTATATCGAGCGCAGGCTGGACTATTTCCGATAGAATATTTCGGAATGGATGGCAGAGACGGTAAAAGGATTTGCCGCAGGCGGGAAATGGCAGAGGATAGGCGTCCAGACTTTGCGGAAAATGTTATGGCATGGAGGTATCAATGGCTGTCTTAGAGGTGAAAAATATCGGAAAACATTTTGGAGCCACGGAGGTGCTTGCCGATGTGAGCTTTGATCTGGAGGAAGGGAGCGCGCTGGCGATTATCGGCTCTTCCGGCTCCGGTAAAACGACGCTCCTTCGCTGCCTGAATTTTCTGGAGACGCCGGATCGTGGCTCTATTACGGTGCGGGGGGAAACCTTGTTTGACGCGGATCATCCCGTCAAAGGGCAGGAGAAGGATCTGCGCACCAAGCGGCTGCACTTCGGCATGGTGTTTCAGGCGTTCCACCTGTTCCCGCAGTATACGGCGTTAGAGAACGTGACGCTGGCGGAGAAGCTGCTGGCGCAGGAAAAGCCGGATTTTAAGCAGAAGAAAAGGGAGATTCTGGAGGAGATCGAGGCCCACGGGAAGACGCTTCTGGATCAGATGGGGCTCTCGGAGCGTATGGATCACTATCCGCACCAGCTTTCTGGCGGGCAGCAGCAGAGGGTGGCGATTGCCAGAGCGTTGGCGCTTAAGCCGGATATCCTCTGCTTTGACGAGCCGACTTCGGCTCTTGACCCGGAGCTGACGGGGGAAGTGCTCAAGGTCATCAGAGGGCTTGCCGAGCAGCACACGACCATGATTATCGTGACCCATGAGATGAGCTTCGCAAGGGACGTGGCGGATCAGATCATCTTTATGGACGAGGGCGTGATCGTGGAGCAGGGCGATGCCAGACAGGTGATTGATCATCCGCGGGAGGAGCGGACGAGACAGTTCCTTACAAAATATTGAAGTATAGGAGGGCTTGCCGGAGGGCAGGCTCTTTTTACTTTATTTTACTACCTTTTTAAAAGAAAGTAGTATAGATTTTGGGCAGTTTGCGTGCTATCGTTGAGAAAGAAGGAAGACGTAAGCAATAGAAACGGATAAGGAGGAATGCGTATATGATTATGGAGATGATAAGTATCTTCCTGGGGGTTATTCTGTTGGGAGTCATTGATTACGGGAGCGGATGGATTGAGCTGCCACGGCTTGGATTTTTGGTGGATATGCCGTCCTTTGTCATCATATTGATACTCACGGCTCCGGTACTGCTCAAGGGCGGCTTGTGGAAGGACTTTAAGAGAGCGTGGCAGCTTTTATGGAAAGATTACAACTGCCATCTGAGCGAAGTGCGGCGCGCTTTGGATGTGGTGGAAATGATGCAGAAACAGGTGTTGTACGCAGGAGCGATCAGTGCATTGCTGACATTCATCACCATTTTGCACAATCTTTCCAACCTGGCAAGTCTGGGTCCCAATCTGGCAGTAGCAATTCTGACGATGTTGTACGCGGTGATTATTGAAATGCTGCTTTTGCCTTTGCAGTTGGAAGCCAAACGACGGATTGTTGATTATATGGAAGTGGACACGGATACGGAGGGTATGGAAATCGTGGAAGGGAAGGCGGCAGGGGAATATATGACGGCGGAGGCAAGGAAGGCTGAAACGGAGAAGGGAACCCTGGCGGACAAAAAGGAGACGGAGAAAACGGCTGACACGGGGGAAAGGCAGATATGAGGAAGCGTGTGCTCCGGGTCTTGCTCGGAACAGGCTATGTCGTTTTTCTGACGGCGCTGCTTTTGTATCAGGCAGGCGTGTTTGGCTGGGGACGGGAGTGGGCCGTGGCTGTGTCCGGGACGCTGGCTCTCGGCGTCGCGCTGGCGGTGGTTCTTGCGCTTTATATCCGGGTGAGTGACAGGATTGTGGATTTGGAAAAAAATCCGGAAGTGGGAGGAGCGGCGCAGCAAACCGGTATAAGTTCAGAAGGGGCTTTATCTACGGGAGACGGCGAGGAACATGACACGTATGTCAGGAATGCCGCTCCGGACGTCGGGAATGTATCCGCAGGAGGAGACAGCAAACCGGCGTCGCAAAGTTACGAGGAAATCTACGAGGCATTTTTATTTGCCATGGACGGACACGAGATTTCCGAGCGGGAGCTGGAGGTGGCGTGGCTTCTCTACAGGGGCTTTACCAACAGACAGATCGGGGAAACCCTCTACATCGCGGAAACCACGGTAAAAAAGCATGTGTCCCATATTTATCAGAAGATGGATGTGTGCAGCAGAAAAGAATTTCGCGGAAAGGTGCAGGTCGGCGGCTTTTCCGCGTCAGGCCCCGCCGGATGAGCCGCCTGTGTTTGCTTCGTCAAACAGATCTTCCCGTGTAATATTTTTAAGCCAACTGCCGCTGCGGTAATGCCGGATGACCCAGGGCCATTTCACAAACTCGTCGGTACAGAGCAGGAAATACACCCAGAGAACGGGGAGCTTAAACACGAAAGCGGCCAAAAAACCAAGCGGCACCGCATAGCCCCACATGTCGATCACATCGCAGATCAGACCGAAGCGGCTGTCGCCGCCGGCACGGAACACGCCCGCGATCAGCGTCGTGTTGACGGCTGCCCCCATAATGTAGTAGGTGTTGATGAGCAGCATATATTTCAGATAGTGCATGGCTGTCTCGGAAAGCTTCGCGAAATGCAGCACAAAGGGAGTGGCGATCAGCACCAACACACCGCCGATGGCGCCGGTGATGACGGTCAGCTTCATCAGCTTGGAGGCATATGCTTTCGCGCGTTCCATATCTCCCTCGCCCATCACGTTGCCGAGCAGGATGCCGCCTGCGCTGGCGGTGCCGAAACAGAGCACGGTGCCAAAGTTCCTGACCACAACCACCAGGGAGTTGGCTGCCACCGCGTCGGAACCAAGATGGCCCAGTATGACGGAGTACATGGAGAAAGCCACGCTCCAGGCGATATCGTTGCACAGGGCGGGAAGAGAGAGTCTGACAAAGTCCTGAAACAGCAGTTTGTTGTGAAGGAACATATAGCTGAATTTCAGTTTGATATCCCGGCTGAATGCAGACACGACAATACAGCCCAGAAGCTCAATGATGCGCGACAGGGCAGTGGCGATGGCCACGCCGGTGGCACCCAGCTTCGGCGCGCCGAAAAGCCCGAAGATAAACACGGCGTTCAGGAAGATATTCAGGGTAAAGGCCATCACATTCAGAACCATGCAGACGGTCACCCGCCCGATGCTCCGAAGAACCGCCAGATAGACTTCTATAATACCCCAGCACAGATACGTCACCGTCATCACGCGCAGATATCCGGCGCCGATGGCGATCAGCTCCGCGTCGTTGGTAAAAAGCTTCATCATCAACTCGGGCGCAAGAAAGGCGAACGCGGAAAAGCCTGCGGAAATGATCAGCGAAAACCGCATGGCGATACCTTGGATGGCGCGGATCGGCTGCAGTTCGCCCTTGCCCCAATACTGCGCGCTCAACATGGAGGCCCCGGTTCCCAGACCGTAATAGATCATAAAGAGGATATTGGCGTAGTTGGCGGCCAGCGACACGGCTGAGATGGAGGACTGTCCCACATAGTTTAACATCACCACATCCGCAGAGTTCACGGCTGCGCTCAGGAGATTCTGGATCACAATCGGAATCACCAGCTTTAGGATCTTGGGATAAAAATTGTCGTTGGCAAGTGTCTTTTGCATGGAAAAATCCTCCGGTTTTTGCGTAAAGTGATAACATATTAATACATTCTTTTTCTCATGTCAATCGGTTTTCCCCAACATAAAAATAATTTTAAATTATTTCAAATTTTATAGAAAAGCTACTTGCGTTTTTATGGCAGTGTGATAAAATCGTCCTCAATGGCTAGCGTGAAAAGAACTTCTAAAGCTCAGCAGCAATGGCTGCATCGCAAAGTCAGCAAAGCTGACTTGGAAGTTCTGGATTTGCTTCGCAAATCACTTTCACTCAGGAGAATGCCTGAAATACGGCATTCTCCGCATTGATTTGAGATTTCGCAGAGCGGAATCATGGCGGTTAGAGTTATGGAGGACATTATGGAAAAAGATATGACGAAGGGCAGCCCCATGAAGCTGATTCTGGGCTTTGCCGTGCCTCTTTTGTTCGGGCTTGTTTTTCAGCAGTTCTACAGCATGGTGGACGCGATCATCGTGGGGCATTATCTGGGCGTGGATGCGCTGGCGGCGGTGGGAGCCACAGGTTCCGTGAATTTTTTGATTATCGGCTTCTGTATGGGAATCTGCAGCGGCTTCGGCATTCCGATTGCGCAGGAGTTCGGGGCAAAGCATGAGGATGCGCTGCGCAGGTTTGTGGCCAACAGCGTGTGGCTGTCCGCAATTTTCGCGGTGGTCATTACGATCGCTGTTTCCCTTCTGTGTCGGCCGATTTTACGGCTTATGCGGACGCCGGACAACATCATCGATGGCTCCTACAATTACATTATTATTATTTTTCTGGGCATACCTGTGGTGTTCCTCTACAATATGACGGCGGCCATCCTGCGGTCTCTGGGGGACAGCAGGACGCCGGTGGTGTTTCTGGTGACGGCTGCGATTTTGAATATTTTTCTCGATGTGTTCTGTATTGTAGTTATCCCCATGGGTGTGGCCGGTGCGGCGGTGGCTACGGTGGTGTCGCAGGCCATTGCGGGCTTTGCCTGCCTGATTTATATGCGAAAAAAGTTTTCGATTCTGACGCTCTCAGAGGATGAGAGAAAATGGAACAGAGATTATGCGGCGAAGCTCTGTAATATGGGCATTCCCATGGGATTACAGTATTCGATCACAGCCATCGGCAGCGTAATTTTGCAGAGCGCGGTGAACGGTATCGACTCCAATGCGGTGGCGGCAGTCACGGCCGGCGGCAAGGTGAGTATGCTTCTGGTGTGCCCTTTTGATGCGATGGGTTCCACCATGGCGACCTATGGTGGCCAGAATGTGGGCGCGGGCGACCTGGAGCGTGTGGACAGGGGACTTAAGAGCTGCTGTCTGCTGGGGCTGATTTATTCCCTGATTGCGCTGGGAGGCGTGTATCTGTTTGGCAAGCAGCTCCTTCTGCTATTTCTGGATGCGGGGGAGACGCAGATCATCGGCAATGCCTACTCGTTCATTCAGATCAACGCCCTGTTTTATTTCCCGCTGGCGCTTGTGAATATCGTCCGCTTTCTGATTCAGGGAATGGGCTTTAGCAGGCTGGCGGTTTTTGCGGGAGCTTTTGAGATGCTGGCGAGGGCGCTTGCAGGATTTCTGCTGGTGCCGCATTTTGGATTCAGTGCGGTGCGGTTTGCGAATCCGCTGGCATGGATTTTTGCGGATATCTTTTTGATTCCGGCCTTTTTCTTTGTGCGGAAGAGAATGGAGAATTTGTTAAACGGGCAGCGGGAGAATACATAAGAGCCTTGACTTGCAGACACGGTAAAATGATTTGACAGAGGAAAGGGTAATTTAGGGAAGAGGCTATGAGTGTGACGATTTTTACAATGACCCACAAAAAGTTTCCCATGCCGGGAGACCCGATCTATGTGCCCCTGCAGGTGGGGCGTGCCGGAGCAGAAGACCTAGGATATATCGGAGATGACACGGGTGTCAGTATCTCGGAGAAGAACTGCTACTATGGAGAATTGACGGGTGTTTACTGGGTCTGGAAAAATATAAAGACATCGGATTATGTGGGGATCTGTCACTACCGCCGGTATTTCTGCACGGAGGAGGGGCGGATTCTGACCGGGAAGGAATATGAGGAAATTCTCTCGCAATACGATATCGTCACTTCTAAGCTGTTGAAGCTGAATTTTGCTTACTATGACGGGTATGCCGCAAATTATAACCTGCGTGATCTGAAGGCGGTGGAAGCGGTGATCCGACAGGATTACCCAGATTATTACGAAACGTTTGAAAAATTGGTGCACGGCAAGGGCACTTATTTTGGCAATATGATGGTCTGCAGGAAGGAGATTTACGACGCCTACTGTGAGTGGCTTTTCGGGATTTTTGAGAAGGCGGAGGACAAAATCGACGCTTCCGGGTACGACGACTACCACAAGCGTGTCTACGGCTTTATCTCGGAGTTTCTGCTCTATGTCTGGACGCAGGTGCAGGGGCTTAGCGCTTATGAGTGTAAGGTGGGGATGACCGATGAGAAGCGTGAGACGGCCGAGATCAAGGAGAGACTGGCGGAGTATTTTGCCGGGAAGGACATTGCCGGGGCGAAGGCGTATATGCTGGCCTGTCTTGAGAGACGGCCGGATGTGCTGATGGAGGCCTCTGACATTACGGGAGAGTTAAGGATGTCCATGCAGGTCATTGCGGTATGTGAACTGGAGCAGCAGGCTTACGGCAGCAGCACCATCGACCGCATACAAGATTTTGAGGCGCTGATGGTGCATTTTCAGAAACTGAATGACATGATTCAGGGATGGAAAGAGGGAGAATGCAAAATGTCTCCCTCAGAAGTAGAGTTTTATATGAAAAAGGAACGTATTACCGATATTGCGCTGGAAGCCTCGGCGCGGCTGTTCTATCCGGCAGAGGAGGCTTGTGAGATCGCGGAGGCTGTGAAAGCCTGCAGGGGTTAGGCGTCCTTAAAGGAACGGGTAAATGCCTCGTTGTCCTTTCGCCGGATACACATATCGCAGCGTTACGGCTGCCTTGGCAGCGTCACAAACCCCTCATCCCAATACATATAGTACAGCCCCTTCTCCTTCGTGTATCCGAAAATAAAGGAGCGCGGATATCTGTCCTCCCCTTCCCCAAATTCCGTGAACAGCACGGCGATCGCCGGAACGCCGCCGTCCGGGGCATCCGCGTGATACAGCGCGTAAGTGCTTTCCATATAGCCGTTGTCGTTTATATTCTGCAGTTCGTCATTGATGACATCACCGTAATCTTTCCCGTCGATATAAAAAGTATAGCTGCTTTCCCCGGTCTCCGGGTCAACGACCTGACCGTAGAAGGCGAGTCCCTCCTCCGTGCCGTCCCCGTCCAGATCAAAATAGCAGTCGGGCGTGCCGTCCACAACAGGCTCAAAAGTTTCCGGGTCAGATTTGTAGATATAGTAGCGTTCATCCACAAAATTGCCGTTGTAACGGTAGTCTTCTTTTAATCCCAGATCATACGCTTTCTCGTAGGGAAGCATAAAGGCAATTTCCCCGGAGGCATAGGGACCGAGTGAATAGGGGGCAGCTAAAAAGCTGATGCCGCTCCGGGTAAATACCCAGTTGTCCCCGCCAAACAGCGTGCTGTCCAGATCATCTTTGGAGGGGGGACCGAACAGTTTATCTTTGTAGGCGGGGGTCTCCGCCAGATTGACCATGTAATCCAGAACCGTGGCGTGAAAGGCTTCGTAGTCGTCTGCAATCTCATCGAAGGAGAGAAGCTCGCCCGTTTTCGCACTGTAGTTTCTGCCGCCGGATCCGTAGTTGCCGTGGGCGCCGCCGGTGAAATCGTAAAGGGTGATCTGGAAGGAGATCACGGCGTCATCCATGCGTGTCACTTTCACACTGACATCCGTACTGTAGCCGAGAAAGTCCCAGCCGTCTTCCCCGAGGCTTGCCGCATAGTCCTCACGTGCCATGTCCACAGTCCCGTTGTTATCCGTGGAAAAGGTTTTGTAGTATGCTTCCAGATCGGCGTTGATTTTTTCCGCGATATCCTCTGCGCCCTTGATTTGCACCACGGGCATCTGCACGCTGTTTGTGAAAATCACCGTGCCGTCGTCGCTTTTCACTTCGTCGATGGATTTCTCAAAAGTGACGGAGACGGGATTTTCCTGCTGTTCTGCGTCGGAAACATCGGATGTGACATCTGTGTCAGAATTTTCACCGGTATTCTCAGCGGCGTCTCCTGTCTGCGAAGTGTCCTGTGGATTTTCAGTCTCTGCCCCGGCGGAATCTCCGTCATCGGTAATCGGTGAGATTTCCAGCCCGGTGTCCGTATCGGAATTGTTTTCTGTGCCACATGCGCCCACGCTTCCCGCAAGGAAAGCGGCAGCAAGCAGTATGGCTGATTTTTGGAGGGAGAGCGGTTTCCTTTTCATGATGTGGTCCTCTTTTCTTAGTTCGTTGTTTTGTATGTCCAGTAACCGTCATACGCGTAACCTGTTTTCCCGATCAGATATTGCGCTGACTTGGTATATCCTGCTTTCTGCATGGCTTTTGCCCGCTCCACCGCATAGATGGGGACTTTGGTAATGATGCCGTCGCAGTTCAGCATTTCCGGAAGATGCGGCGTGATCAGTGTTGTAATGTCGTACAGCGCGTCTTCCTTTTCATAGTCGCTGCGAACGTCGATCCGCAGGATTCCCATATTATGATAGACATCTTCGGAAACTCTTAAACACAGTTCAACGGTTCCGATTACCGTCGAGGACGCTTTGTCAATAATGGAGAGCCTTGCGAACCAGCCGTTTTGATAGGAGGATTTCCAAAAAGCAAGCGCCTCCGCCATCCGTTCCTTTGTCGCGTAATAAAAATTGTCGCCGTCGCAGTTATCGCTGTTAAAAAACGGCAGGGCGTTTTTGTCGCTGTAAACTTTTAAAAGATCGTCGCAGTCTTCCTCTTGAAATAGCCGCAGCACAAATTTATCGCTTTCCAGCGTAGGACAGAACTCGTAAATACTCATATGGCACCTCCGTGAAATGTTTTTTAAATTGTATCATATAACCGGCGGGGTCACAATGCTGTCTTGGGTGATGAGAATAGCGGTTTAAAAACGTTGGAGTGAGATGTTGCAGGCTTGGTTTTGGATGTGTACAATGAAATAATCAGACAGATTGGAAAGAAGGGTATTATGGGAAATGTGTTAACTTTGTTTGAAAAGCAGACGGCAGACTGGTTTGCCGATACGCTGGGGGAGCCGACTCCCGTGCAGAAGGAAAGCTGGCCTGTCATCGCGGAGGGAAGCCATGCGCTGATTTCCGCGCCCACGGGTACGGGGAAAACCTTGTCGGCTTTCTTTGTGTTTCTGGAGCGGATGAAGCGACAGGCGACAGCCGGGACGCTGCCGCAGGAATTACAGCTCATCTATGTTTCTCCGCTCAAGTCTTTGGCGGCGGATATCCGGGAGAACCTAAAGCGTCCCTTAGAGGGGATTGGCGCGCAGGAAATGATATCGGTGGGAATCCGCACGGGAGATACTTCCCAGCGGGACAGGCAGAGAATGGTCAGAAAACCGCCGCATATTCTGATCATCACGCCGGAATCTCTGTATCTGATGCTCACCAGCAAGACGGGGCAGAACGTGCTGGCGACAGCCGGTGCGGTGATCATCGACGAGCTGCACGCTCTGATCGATACAAAAAGAGGCGCGCATTTGATGCTTTCTCTGGCAAGGCTGGATCATCTGTGCGGAAAATCTCTGCAGCGCATCGGACTGTCCGCCACCATAGAGCCGTTGGAGACAGCGGCGCAGTATCTGGCGCCAGAGGAGGTAAAAATCATTGCGCCAAACATGAAAAAACAGGTGCGGCTGGAAATTTTAAGCCCCTATCCGGATGCGACCAAGGGTCCCCGAAAGGATCCCGTGTGGGAGGAGTTGGGGAAGCTGGTCTATCAGTACTGCCAAGGCAGCCGCAGCGTGATTGCCTTCGTGGAGGGAAGGAGATATGCGGAGAAACTTGCATATTATGTAAACCAATTAGGAGGAGACGGTTTTGCCAGAGTACACCACGGAAGCCTTTCCAAAGAGCAGCGAATGGAGACGGAATTGCAGTTGCGGGACGGGAAGCTGAGACTGTTGTGCGCCACATCTTCTATGGAACTGGGAATCGATGTGGGGGAGATCGATCAGGTACTGCAGGTGGGCTGTCCCCGCACGATTTCGGGAACGATGCAGCGGCTGGGACGGGCAGGTCATAACCCGGGGCGTGTCAGCGTGATGTATCTGTTTCCCAGAATGGCGGCGGAGTGTGTGTCCTGCGGCATGACGGCGCAGCTTGCAAGGGAAGGCGGCGTGGAACACGTCAAACCGCCCACACAGTGTCTGGATGTGCTGGCGCAGCATCTGGTGTCCATGGCGGCATTTCGGAGTTATGAGATCGATGAGGTGATGGAAATTCTGCCCCGCGCATGGTCTTTTTGCAAGATCACCAGAGAGGATGTGAAGGCGGTCCTTTCCATGCTGGCGGGAGATTATGAGCATGAGAGGGATATTCCCGTGCGGCCGAGGATCCTTTATGACAGGATCCATGAGAAGGTGGAGGGAGACGGCTACAGCAGGATGTTAGCCGTGTCGGCGGGCGGAACGATTCCCGACAAAGGATTATATACGGTAAAGAACGAGGAAGGCGTCAGGCTGGGCGAGGTGGATGAGGAATTTATCTATGAGTCCCAAAGGGGGGATCGGTTTATCCTCGGTTCTTTTGCGTGGAAGATTACGAATATCAGCCGTGACACCGTGACGGTGACGCAGGCAAAGATGGAAGGCGCGAGGCTCCCTTTTTGGCATGGGGAGATCAAAGGGAGGGACAAGCGGACAGGAGAAGCGTTTGGGCGTATTTTTCGTTCGCTGCAGGGCGCTTACGAGGAGGACAGATTACAGGAGGCGCTTGGCGAATTAGGGCTTGACGAGACGGCGGCGTCTTTGGCGTCCGGCTATCTGGAGCGGCAGATCAAGGCGGCGGGCAGCCTGCCGGATCATGAGACGATCATTGTGGAACACTTTAAGGATACGGTGGGAAACAGCCAGATGATGGTGCATTCTGTCTTTGGCAGGCGGATCAATGCGCCCCTGTCCCTGCTTGCGGCGCAGACGGCAAGAGAAGAATTGCAGATGGAGATCGGCAGCGTCGACGAGGAGGACGGCTTTCTGCTCTATTCCTATGGCGATCAGAAACTGCCCGAAGGACTGCTGCAGAGAGTGGATGCGGATGCGTGCCTGCGAAAGCTGGAAATTTTACTGCCTGCCACGCCGCTTTTTAATATGGCGTTTCGCTACAACAGCGGCAGGGCGTTGATGATGGGCGTGCGGAAAAACGGCAGACAGCCCCTGTGGATGCAGAGATTAAAGAGTGCGGAAATGCTGGAACAGTTGGTCAGGGAGCAGGCGCACCCGCTGATTCGGGAGACAAGGCGGGAGTGTATGCAGGAGCTGTGGGACGCGGAAGGGGTGCAGGCGCTGCTCTATGATATCCGCAGCGGCGCGGTCAGGGTGCGGGAAATCTATACGGACATACCGTCCCCCATGTCGCTGCCTCTACAGTGGAGTCAGGAAGCGGCGGTGATGTATGATTATGCGCCCACGCCGCGGGGAATCCACGGTGCGGTGGAGGAGGCTTTGGCGAAAGAAAAGCATCTGATCCGTCCGGGGGAGCGTGAACTTTCAGAGGTGCAGGAGAGAAACCGCCTGCCAGGAGATGAGAAACAGCTGCATTCCCTTCTCATGACCGAAGGCGATCTGGCGGCGGGGGAACTGGATATCCTGGTGGAATGGCTGGACAGTCTGGCAAAGGAAGGCAGAGTGCTGTATCTGGAGCAGGGGTTGTGGATTGCCGCGGAGCAGGAGGCGGAGTATGATGCAGCGCTGGGCGGGACGGAAGTGGCAAAAGCGGCATTGCAGGATTGCTTGGGTTCTGGCAGCAGGCAGACGGAAGAAACTGCGGGACGGCAAACGGCGGAGCAGGAAGGCGAACAGATTTTAGATGCGCAGCTTCACATTGTCAGGCGGATGCTGCGTTATAGGGGTGCGGCGGATGCCAAACAGACGGCGGATCGCTATGGGTGGTCTGCAGCATTGGCGGAGGAAATTCTGGAAGAATTGTGTCGGCAGCAGGCGGCAGTCAAACAGGATGGCAGATATTACCACGGGGAGTTATATAAGCGCGCCAGAGTGCGGACGTTGAAGAATCGACGGGAAGAGATACAGACCTGCCCGGCTGAAAATTATGCGGCTTTTATGCTGTCGAAACTGGAATCCGGCGCGCCGCCTGTGGAATGCCTGCGGGATACGCTCAGACAGTACGCAGGGATGTCATTTCCCGCCGCCTTCTGGGAAAAGATCTTGCTGCCCGGTCATGTGAGAAATTACAAACCTTCCCTGCTGGATGCTTATCTGGCGGAGGGCGAGTTGTTCTGGCATATGGAGGAGAAGGACGGTCTGCGCTTCGATTTTCAGTCGGATGTTGACTGGGAGGCGGGCAGTCCGCAGGAGGATTTGACAGGGAAGGAGCTGACGGAGGAAGAACGCGTCATCTATGAAGCGGTGGTCAGGCGCGGCGCCTGCTTTATGCAGTCGTTAAAGAACCTGTTACCTGACAGGTCTCCCTATGATATTTTGCTTTCTCTGATGGAAAAGGGTCTTGTCTATGCGGACAGTTTTCTGCCGGTGCGACAGTGGATTGACCGCGAAAAGACGAAAAAAGCGGTGGCAAGACAGCGTGTCAATCTGCGCGTAAAGGCAATGCAGACGGGAAGGTGGGACATTGTCAGACCTGTGCGGGAGAAAACCATCGAGGAGAAGCTGGAAGCCTGTTTCCACGTCAGTCCCATTCTCAGTAAAGAGACGGCGGCTGCCTGCGGGCTGTCATGGCAGGAGGCGCTGTCAGTGCTTCGTGTATGGGAATATACGGGACAGGCAAGGCGCGGGTATTTTGTGAAAGATCTTTCCGGCGCACAGTTTATTTTGGGAAAAGACTATGAGAGCGTGGTGCGCAGACTGCAGGAGCCGCAGAAAAAACTGGTTTGGATCAACGCGGCGGATCCGGCGCAATGCTGGGGTAAGGTATTGCCGCATAAGGAGGGGCGCAGCTTTATCAATGTGCCGGGAACGGCGGTCGCCTGTTACGGCGGGCTGCCGGTTGCCGTGATGGAGCGGCAGGGAAAGATTCTGCGGGTCTGGGAGGAGGAATTGCAGGAGGAATGCCTGCGGTTGTTTGTGGAGAAATTCAGGCAGGGCAGTATTTTTTCGGATAGGAAGCGGATCGTGGTGAAAGAATACCCTGACACAGCGGCAGAAGCCATGCGTCAGGCAGGATTTAGGAAAGAAATGCAGGATTATGTGCTGTATCTGTAATAGGAAATCCTTATTTGTTTCCATAAAAGGTGTTGTATTAGATTTTCGGATTGAGTCTGCCGCCGCCTCGTGTTAGAATGGGGAAAAAGAGAAATACTGGCAAGGGAGCCGTGTCGTCGCGCATCGGACACGGAAATCCGAAAAGAAAGCGGGCGCGGGAAAAGAGGACGTCATGAATTATCAGGAGGCATACAAAAAACTGGAGAAATACGGACAGCTTCATGTGCTGAAATACTACGATGAGTTGGGAGAGGAAGAGAGGGAGGCGCTGCTTACCCAGATTGAGCAGACGGATTTTGACGTGCTGTCGCTATGCGAAAAGAAGGAAACCTTAAATCCCAGAGGGAAGATTGAGCCGATTGCGGTCATGCAGCTTCCCGAGATTGCGGAGAAAAAGGAAGAATATACAAAAGCAGGTCTGGAGGCGATCCGGGCGGGCAAGGTAGGCGCCGTGCTTTTGGCGGGCGGCATGGGCACAAGGCTCGGCTCCGACGCGCCCAAGGGCGTTTACAATATCGGACTGACAAAGGACGTCTTTATCTTCCAGCGTCTGATCGAGAATCTGATGGACGTGGTGGATCAGGCGGGGGCGTGGGTGCCCCTCTATGTGATGACCAGCGATAAGAACCATGACGCTACTGTCAGTTTTTTTGAGGAAAAGAAGTTTTTCGGCTACAATGCGGACTATGTGACCTTTTTTATGCAGGATATGGCACCGGCGTCCGATTATACGGGGAAGGTATATATGGAAGCAAAGAATAAAATGTCCACTTCCCCCAACGGCAACGGCGGCTGGTTTTTATCCATGATGAAATGGGGCGTGGCGGAGAAAATGCGGCAGGCGGGCGTGGAGTGGCTCAATGTGTTTGCCGTGGACAATGTGCTGCAGCGCATTGCCGACCCCTGCTTCGTGGGCGCGACGATTGCCACGGACAGCGCGGTGGGCGCGAAGGTGGTGGCGAAGAACGCGCCGGACGAGAAGGTGGGCGCGATGTGTCTGGAGGATGGCAGACCGTCCATCGTGGAATACTATGACATGACGCCGGAGCTGATGGAGGCGAAGCTTGCGGACGGGACACCAGCTTATCATTTCGGCGTAATCTTAAATTACCTGTTCCGGGTGAAAGATTTGGAGGAGATCGTGGCGAGGAAACTCCCGCTTCATATCGTGGAGAAGAAGATTCCTTATCTGGATGAAAAGGGAGAGCTGGTGAAGCCCGAGGCGCCAAACGGCTACAAGTTTGAGCAGCTTGTGCTCGACATGATCCACGAGCTGGATTCCTGTCTGCCCTATGAGGTGGTTCGGAATAAGGAGTTTGCGCCCATCAAGAATAAGACGGGGATTGACTCGGTGGAGAGCGCGCGGGAACTGTGTAAGGAGAATGGGATTGAGTTGTAGGGTGTTAACAAAATGACAGGTTTAGATAACATTCCTATATTGAATATCCGGGAAAAACAGTGTAGACTGGAATCACCTTAAGAACAAAAAACACAGTTTCCGAACAGAAAGGCAGGGTGCGGTTATGGCAATTTTGGTGACAGGCGGCGCGGGGTATATCGGTTCCCACACGGTAGTGGAATTACAGAACGCGGGCTATGATGTGGTGGTAGTGGACAATCTGGCAAATTCCAGTGAAAAGTCTCTTGACAGGGTGGAGAAGATAACGGGAAAACCCGTGAAATTTTACAAGGCGGACATTCTGGACAGGGACGCTCTGGAGCAGGTATTCGCGAAGGAGCAGATCGACTCCTGCATCCATTTTGCGGGGCTCAAGGCGGTGGGAGAGTCCGTGCAGAAGCCTTGGGAATATTACGAGAACAATATCGCTGGCACACTGACGCTGGTGGATGTGATGAGAAAACACAATGTGAAGAATATCATTTTCTCCTCGTCAGCGACGGTTTACGGTGATCCGGCGATGATTCCGATCACGGAGGAGTGTCCGAAAGGACAGTGCACCAACCCTTACGGCTGGACGAAGTCCATGCTGGAGCAGATTCTCATGGATATCCAGAAAGCGGATCCCGAGTGGAATGTGATCCTGCTCCGTTATTTCAACCCGATCGGCGCGCACAAGAGCGGCACCATAGGCGAGAACCCCAACGGCATCCCCAACAACCTGATGCCCTACATTACGCAGGTTGCGGTTGGCAAGCTGAAAGAGCTGGGCGTTTTCGGAAACGACTACGATACGCCGGATGGCACGGGCGTGCGCGATTACATCCATGTGGTTGATCTGGCGGTCGGTCATGTGAAAGCGCTGAAAAAGATCGAGGAGAAAGCGGGACTGTGTATCTACAATCTGGGAACCGGCGTGGGCTACAGCGTGCTCGACATCGTGAAGAATTTCGAGGAGGCTACCGGCGTGAAGATTCCTTATGTGATCAAGGAGAGAAGAGCGGGCGATATCGCCACCTGCTACTCCAACGCGGACAAGGCGAAGCGGGAGCTTGGCTGGGAAGCGCAGTACGGCATCAAGGAGATGTGCGCGGATTCATGGAGATGGCAGAGCAATAACCCGAACGGGTATGAGGACTAAAAAAATATTGCATCGAAACAGAAAGCGGGCGGCAGTCCCGCTTTCTTTGTATGAAGATTAACCACGGTATTTTCCCGGCGTCGTTTCGGTAAATAGGCGGAAAGCATAGGTAAACGCAGGACAGCAGCCCCCATGCTGGCGGTCGGCGTCTCCTCCTGTGTAAACATAGTGCCGGACGTTCTGTTTCTTTTTAGGTTTGATACTGGTTTACCTGGTACTTGCAAAGGAAAGGAGTATTCTACTTGGCACAGGGCTTATTATGGCGACTCCCGTCACGCTAACCTCCATGATTCCGCTCTGCGGAATCTCAAATCTATGCGGAGAATG
>CAJUBE010000020.1 GCA_910584725.1 uncultured Lachnospiraceae bacterium
TCCGAATCCAGTACTGCCCATATTGCAATATGTGTATCCAGCAAAATCTTCATCAGTCATCCACCCCAAACAATCCGGCAATTTCATCATTGCACTCATCTATATCATGACCGTCCGCGATAAATTTCTGCCCCTTCATGCTTCCAATCCTACGTTTTTTCTTTTGTATAGCAATGTCATGATTTATATACATACCTTTTGATTCCGCCGGCATCACGAATCGCTGTATCATTTCCAGAATAAAACGCAGACTGTCATCGGAAAGCCCTTCCAGAGACTGTGTAATTTGATTCTGTAATGTTGACATACCCGACCTCACCTTTCCAAATCATCAAATAATGTCTTCTGCTTTTAAAATTATTTGCTATCATTATAGTATACATAACCTCAAAAAACAAACCTTTTATTTTCGTCAAATCTTGTCTGAGCACCTATATGATACGAAATAAATGCTGACATCAGGAATGAAAAATGACCTCTTTCCATTTATTCTTCGCGAACTCTATTTCCTTCATACCTTGACAAAACCTTATGGCAAAGTTTAGCCAGAGAAATTGACAAAATCAGTGTTGCAGTCCATAATATAATTTATGTTATATAACATAAATTATTAATTGGGAGGAAAAGCTATGCCACCAAAACCTAAAATCACAAAAGATATGGTTATTGACGCTGCATTTAAGGTTGCCCGCAAAACAGGCGCGGAAAACATCAATGCACGGACAGTATCAAAGAAGCTAAACTGTTCCACACAGCCTGTTATGTACCATTTTGCAACGATTGAAGAATTAAAAAAAGCTGCTTACAAAAAAACAGGTGACTTTCATACAGAATATTTGATGAACATTCCAGAAACACAGGAAGACATAATGCTTGGAATCGGGGTGAAATATATCCGCTTTGCGGTGGAAGAACCTTATTTGTTCCGCTTTCTGTTTCAATCGGGATTTGTTGTTGAAAACAGCCTGCTTGAAATGATAAATTCCGAGGAACTGATGCCTGTTATTTCTGCCATGCAGGAAGAAATGGATCTGAATATTGAACAGACAAAAGAAGTTTTTGTAACGCTTGCGATGTTTGTTCATGGATATGCCAGTATCATAGCCAACAATTCATTGGAGTATGATGAAAAACTGATAGAAAAGCATTTGGAACGGGTATATACAGGTGCAATATTAGCGATACAAGAGGAAATGAAATGAAAAAGTTATATGAAAAAAACGAACAGACTTTTGCGATTGTATGGATCGTGGTTTATTGTGTTCTGTTGTCTTTAGCAAATCCATTAAACGAAAAAATAGGGATTGAATACTCTGCAAGCGCTATTTTTTGTATCCTGCTGACCATTATTCTTTTTGTCTTTATCCGAAAAAACAAGTTGCAAGAACGGTATGGGCTTTGTAAATCACCTGTTCCTGCCCGTCGGTTTCTTTACTATGTGCCGCTTTTTATCATAGCAACGGGTAATCTTTGGAACGGTGTTGCTGTCAATTATTCACTATCGGGAGCGGTTTGTCATATTGCGTGTATGCTTTGCGTTGGATTTTTGGAGGAAGTGATTTTCAGAGGTTTTCTTTTCAAGGCAATGGAAAAGGACGGTATAAATTCCGCAATTATTGTTTCGAGCGTGACTTTTGGCATAGGGCATATAGTAAATTTGTTTAATGGCAGCGGTATGGACCTGGTAAACAATTTGTGCCAGATTTGCTTTGCGATTGCGATAGGCTTTTTGCTTGTAACGATTTTCTATCGTGGCGGAAGTCTGCTCCCCTGCATTATTGTTCATTCTGCCATTAACACTCTTAGTACTTTTGCAAATAAAGCAGGGCTTACATTGGAGAAGCACATGATTCATGTTCTGGTTTTAATGTTTATAACCGTTGCCTATAACTTAGTCCTTACAAAAACGCTTCCGAAAAGCCAGCGGGCAAATACTAATGATACGAAAGATAAATGATATGACAGATGTGCTGCGAGAGAACTATAAAGCAAGCAATTCAATCGCATACTATTGATACTCTCAAAAAAATGTGCTATCCTCTTTCATAGATTGGAGGGTTGGCATTGAATGAGCAAAATCATTGCGGCATATTAATACGCCAAATAAACAACGCTTTTGAGAAAAAGGCAAATACCCGGCTGAAAGAATCAAACCTTACTTTTTCTCAAATGTCCGCTTTAATTGAGATATTAAATATGCCCGCAAAAAAAACCACTTTTAAGGAACTGGAAAAACGTCTGTCACTGGCGCAATCCACAACAGTCGGGCTGATCTCCCGCTTGGAGCAGAAAAAACTTGTTCATGTTTCCGGGGATAAGGACGATAAACGGATCAAGTATGTTGAAATTACCCCTCTTGGAGAAAAATTCTGCAACGAAGCAAAGCAGGAAATGGAAGATACGGAACAAAAACTTTTAGAAAATCTTTCAGCAGAAGAAATAGAAACGCTTTTGTCCTTACTAAGAAAAATAAATCTAATAAGCAGGGATATATAAAGTCTGCCTGTTTAGGGCAGACAAAAAAACGCTCTTATCAATCGCTAACTATCAATCGCAAGCGCTCATGTTAGGAGGAATCATAATGGACAATCAAAAATCAATGGAAGTATTCAGCAAAGCCCCTGTTTCACAGGCAGTATTCAAAAACGCCTTACCTGCAATAGCAGCTATGCTCATGGTATTGGTCTACAATTTAGCCGACACGTTCTTTATCGGGCAGACCCATGACGCTTTGCAGGTTGCGGCTGTTTCTCTTGCAACGCCCGTATTTTTAATGTTTATGGCGGTAGGTACGGCTTTCGGTGTCGGCGGCACATCCGTCATTTCCCGTGCTTTGGGAGAGGGGAAAAAGGAATATGCAAGAAAAGTCTGCTCGTTCTGTATGTGGAGCTGTATCGTTGTGGGCGTTGTAATGGCTGCCCTGTTTCTGATTTTTATGAACCCTATCCTGTCACTGATCGGGGCAAGTTCTGATACATGGGACTTATTAAAAACGTATTTAAGTATCGTGGCGTGCAGCGGTCCTTTCGTGTTGGTTTCAAACTGTTATGCGAATATAATCCGTGCCGAAGGAGAAGCCGGTAAAGCTATGATGGGACAGCTTCTTGGAAATCTTCTGAATTTTATTCTTGACCCGGTTATGATTTTAGGCTTTGGCTGGAATATTGCAGGTGCAGCAATCGCTACGGTAATAGGAAATCTTGTCGGCGCAGGTTACTATATTTTTTATTTTCTCCGTGGAAAGTCAATGCTTAGTATCAATATCAAAGACTTTACATTAAAAGACAAAGTTTGCAGCAGCGTACTTGTAATTGGTATCCCCGCCGCATTAGGTTCTTTGCTAATGAGCGTTTCCCAAATCATCATCAACAGCCAGATGGCAGAATACGGCGATATGGCGATTGCGGGAATGGGCGTTGCCATGAAAGTTGTCATTATTGCAGGAATGGTATGTATGGGATTAGGACAGGGCGTACAGCCTCTGCTTGGCTATCTTGTAGGTGCAAAATTATGGAAACGCTTTAATGACGTGTTTCAGTTCTCTATGATTTTTTCCTTGATTTTAGGTGTTGTATTAACTGCGGTCTGCTACCTGTTTGCAAACCAGATTGTCAGCGCATTTTTAACAGATGTTACCGCTTTTGATTATGCCGTTTCCTTTGCAAGAATTTTACTTACAACAAGTTTCCTGTTTGGCGTGTTCTATGTCCTTACCAATGCTTTGCAGGCTATGGGTGCAGCCACGGCTTCACTCATTATCAATTTGAGCAGACAGGGAATTATTTTTATTCCCGCATTGTTCATTCTGAAAGCTGCTTTAGGGCTTAACGGGTTAATCTGGGCGCAGCCGGTAGCTGATATCCTCTCACTGGCACTTGCCGCCGTTCTGTATGTCAGCACATATAAAAAACTAAGCATACAGAGAAATGAATTGCCAATGTGTGGGGGAATTTCCAGTGCAGAGGATATGACACACATGGTATCTTCGGAAAATTAGGCGGCATTGCAAAAGGACACCCAAGCCAACAGGAATTGAAAAAGGCAGAAAGTTTTATAAAGAATATCATATGAGACGGAATTATTTTATACGCTGCGGCGGCTGTCTCCTTGGCAGCCGCTCAGCTTTACAAAACACCCTCACCCGGCTCACATACTTTACCGTTCTCAACCCGAAGCAGCCGATTACATATCGCATTCACACTTTCTCTATGGGAAACAATAAGAATGATTTTCCCTTTTCGCGCCTCCTTTTGCAGATAATCATATATCACTTTCTCCGACTCCAGATCAAGAGCGCTTGTCGCTTCATCAAATACGAGCACGCCCTTGTTTGACAATATCGCTCTCGCTATAGCTATTCTCTGTTTTTGACCGCCAGAATACCCAGCTCCCCTTTCCGTCATCACAGTATCAAATCCCTGCTCTTTCGACAAAATAAAATCAGTGGCACCCGCCAGATCTGCTGCGTTCCTCACCATATCAAAAGCAGCCATCTCATTTCCGCCCTTGATGTTTTCGGCAACCGTGTCATAAAATAAATAAGGAAACTGCGGCACATAAGCGCAAAGCCTGCATATCTCATCATTCGTAATCTCTGTATTTTTGATGTCATCATACCAGATACTCCCTTTTGTCGGCTGGTAAAATCCCATAATCAGCTTTACTAATGTTGATTTCCCATTCCCGGATTCCCCGGTAACAGCGACAATATCTCCCCGCGACATTTTTATATTGACATCCTCCAGAATGTATTCCGATTCCCGATCATATTTAAAGTACAAACTGTTACATTGAATTTCGGAAAGAGCCACCTTTTGGCTCGGTATCTCTTCTGGTGCAGGTTCCCTGTCCATCACCTCATAGACGCGTTCTATATTTATGATATACTGCTGCAATGAGGCAAAAAAATCTTTCAAGTTCTGAAACATATATGTGATGCCGTCCTGCACAACCAGAAATGCCATTACCGATCCCAGATCAACATAACCCACGAAATATAAAACAATTCCCGCAAAAAATATCCCCAGCAGATTGACGGCACTGAAAAAATCGTTTACAACATTCATTCCGGCAATACGGGAACCCCTTTTTATCTGCAGCTCTGCTATTTCTGTATTGATCCTTGAAATCTTTTCATACATCATATCATGCAGGGAAAGCATTTTGATACACTTCAGACATTTGAGAAAGGCAGAATAGAGATTATTGCCACCAGCCTTCCCTTCCTGAATTTCTTTACTCAATTTCTGGATTTTTACAGATACTTCAGACAAACAGAATATCTCAAAAAACGCCAGTACCAATATTACAATCGCCAATTGCCAGCACAGGAAAGCCATCAATGCAATGGAACCGAATCCATAAAAAACTGCCAGAAAAAATCTGTGAAACGACCATGAAAAAAGACTTTTTATCCCGTCAATATCACTGGTCATCTGTACCATGATTTTTCCGCCGTCCGCTTTCGTGTAATATTCCAACGGAAAATACAGCAATTTATCCGCCATCCGCTCCTTTAAACTTCGTACCATTCCGCTGACATGCTTTTCCTTATCATACTCTGCCAACGGATTTACAATAAAGATCAGAACAAAAACAACCGCACTGAGTACATAAACACCGTTCATATACCGGCTGTCATGGAATTCAACCGCATTCACCAGCCATTTTTCAGAAAAACTGGTAAAGATTTGCGCCAATGGAAATACCAGCGCGTCTGTCATTAATGCCACTACATAAAAATATTTCAGCTTTTTCTCTTCATTCAGCACTCTGAAAATATAGTATATTTGTCCTTTCCTCTTCATCGCATTTCCTTCCCCAGCAAACGATAATATTCCCCGTGCCTCCCAATCAGCTCCGAATGGGTTCCCTGCTCTGCTATTTTGCCTTTATGCAATACAAATATATAGTTGCAATCTCTCAACAGATTCGGACGGTGGGAAACAAGAAAAACCGTCTTCTTTAAGTCCCGAAGCCTTTTCATACTGTCTGAGATAATTTTTTCATGATATCCGTCAAGGGAAGCCGTCGGCTCATCAAACAAATACAAATCAGCCTCCTGCAGAAACGCCCTCGCCAGATTCAATCTCTGATACTGTCCCCCTGACCATTCATCCATTTTTTCTCCCAATTCCGTATCATACTGATTCGGAAGTTTTTTGATAAACGCATCCAGTCCTGCAAATCTTGCCGCCGCCTCAATCTGTGTTATGCTTGCATCCAGACGACCGTATGCTATGTTTTCTTTAACCGTGCCGGGTATCATCTGATTTTCCTGCGAAACATAGGCAATATGCTGGCGAAGCGCCGCCAAATCCCATTTGCGAATTTCACGTTCCCATAAAAATATGTGTCCCTCTTTTGCTGCATAAAAACCACATAGCAAATTTAATAACGTAGTCTTTCCCACACCGCTCTCCCCTGCAATCCCCACACATTCCCCCTCACACACTTCAAAGGAAATATGGTCAAATACTTTTTTAAATTCTGTCCCATATGTATAGGATACCTTCTGAAATCTGGCAACCCTTTTCGTATCCATGATTTTCGTCTCTGTACCATTCTTTTCTTCCTCCAAAAATAACAAATCGTCCAGCCGTCCCATAGATTTCTCTATTTCCCGCATTTCATTCAGAGAGCTAAAAAGATCAATGACGGGCATACTGATCAAACCAAGCAGCTGCCCATATGCAAAAAGCAAAGAAATTTGTATCTCTCCGCTAATTGCAAGTAACCCGCCATAAATGAAAATAATCATATTGGGAACATATGTTGTGGACATAATAAACGCAAGAGATAAGCATCCGTTCTTGTAATACCTTACTTCATTCTCGTAAATCCTTTCTGTGATTCCTTTGAACTTTTTTCGCATCCTGCCTGTCATCTGGTTCGCGATTATGGTTTCCATTCCATGCGTCACGTCATATACGCTCCCCACATACCCGGATTTTATTTTACAGCCTTCCTCATATATGCTGCCCGTGCGTTTTGAATAAAAATTCAATATTACCGCAAACAGCGGAATTGGCAAAAAGACCCCGACACTCAGTTTCCAGCTATAGTGAAACAAATACAGAAAACCGCAGATGGACATAAGCGGACTGAAAAACAATGTCTGAAATCCCATAAGCATAAATTTTGATGCTTTTTCAACATCATCGTTATATCTGTTCAGCAGCTGTCCTATGCTGACCCGCTCTATTTCCTGCAGCTTTGCTGCAAACAATTTTCTGATAAGTCTGCCCTTAATATCGCAACAGACCCCAGACTCCACTCTGCTTGAAAAATGTCCGAAAAGATAATTTCTCAACATTTTAATCAGATTGATGATAATAAACCCAACAATTGTATGGAGCACAAAAATCCACTGTTTCTGCAAAGCAGCATCTATGATACGCTGGATATAATTTACCTGATACAAGTTTAAAAGGATCATCGCCAGAGACAAAAACAATATAAAAATCATATGCGCTCTATACTTCCGCAGATATTCATACGACCATCCGACAATATACTTTAATGAAAAATCCGCCATTATATCCGCCCTTTCACACAAGTTTTCTCAAGTATATAAAACCTGTTTTACAACCACAAGTATACAAAACAGTTATAGCCAAACATGAGAAAAAGATGCCCGCCCTTTCAGGCAGACACCTTTTTCTCAACTGTAATTATATATAATTCTTTTTATCGTACTGTCTGACAATCCAAACTGCAATGCCAACTCATCAACAGAATTTCCGTCTCTGTATAAAGCCTTTATTTTCTGGTTCCGTTCCAGATAAAAGCTTTTAGATCCACTTTCTGCACCCCAGTCGGCTTTTGTTCCTGCTTTGGGAATATATAATAAATTCCCGCCACTGTAAATTTGTAACTCCTGCAGTAATCGTCTGGGCAATATTTCTGCTGCATTTACATATTTCATTTCTGTACCCTCATTCATATATGTTAAAAGTTGATATGTTATTTCAGTACAGAAAGCAGCAGGGCATATGGGAATGTATTACATTTTATTTAAACTCTATTTATGCCCATACAGATTTCCATATGCCTGCTCCTCTGCATGGGTTCAATGGAGATGGCAAGATCATCCCTAAATAAGAGTCGTTTCTTTTTATGCAATGAGTTCACCTCCTTAAGCGCCGCGCCCGAACATTGTTGCAATTTCATGATTCATTTCATCAAAATCATAATCATGGTCATATAAATCTGCCCCTTTTGCTCTATCTTCTACATTCTCAAATCCTTTATGCACATTATAATATGTATAATTTCAAAAAACAATCATTATATCTTTTGCATAACTTATTCATTTGAGCGCTTTATGCGCGACGCGAAAATCACAGAAATCTATGAGGGGACAAGCGAGGTACAGAGAATGGTTATCTCCTCCTATATGGGCATCAAATAAACACCAAGGCTGACTCCCCGGAAGGAAGAAGAAATCACTACTCAAACATTTCTTCTTCCTCCAGTTTTCCATTTTCATCATAGTAGGACCATTTCCCAGACTCTTCCCCATTTACATAGTCACCCTCTGCCGCGATCTGTCCATTTTCTTTTCATCATACTGCTCCACATCCATTGACTATATACCCAGATATGGTAGTATGAAAATAACGGCAAAGAAATGATTTTATTTTATGATGAAATGATAAGCGAACCAAATTCCACAACAAGGAGGATACCATATGAAATACTATGTAAATGCGAATGCGGCGCAGGGCGGAGACGGCAGTCAGGAAAAACCCTTCGTGCGGATTCAGGAGGCGGCAGAGAAGGCATTGCCCGGGGATGAGGTGATCGTCATGCCGGGCATTTACCGGGAGTCGGTAAGCCCCGTAAACGGTGGCAGGGAAGATGCCAGAATCGTTTACCGTTCGGAATCGGAACGGGCTGCCGTGATCACAGGCGCGGAGCCGGTCAAAAACTGGGAAGCCTGCGAAGGCACTGTCTGGAAAGCGAGCATTTCCAACAAAGTATTCGGCGGCTATAATCCGTATACGACGTTAGTGTACGGTGACTGGTTTGTGGCGACCATGACCGCCCACACCGGGGACGTCTATTTAAACGGCAAGTCCATGTATGAAGTGACCGCGTATGACAAGGTTCTGCACCCGGAAAAGAGCAAAACCTCATGGGACCCGGATTTTTCCGTCTATACATGGTACACGATTCAGGATGAAGAAAAAGACGAAACAGTCCTTTACGCCAATTTCCAAGGCAGAAACCCCAATGAGGAAAATGTGGAAATCAGCGTGCGGAAAAATTGTTTCTACCCGGAAGAAGAAGGCGTTGGCTTCATTACGCTTTCCGGCTTTACCGTGAGACAGGCAGCATCACAGTGGGCGCCCCCGACAGCATATCAGGAAGGAATGATCGGTCCCCACTGGTCCAAAGGCTGGATCATAGAAGACTGTGAAATTTATGAGTCGAAATGCTCCGGCATTTCCCTTGGAAAATACCTACAGCCGGAAAACGATAACAAATGGTCCAAATGGAAATACAAGGACGGCACACAGACGGAACGCGACTGTATCTGTCAGGCGCAGCGGGAAGGATGGAGCAAGGAAACCATAGGCTCCCACATTGTCAGAAGATGCGATATCCACGACTGCGGGCAGACGGGAATCGTCGGGCATCTTGGCGGCGTATTTTCCGTGATCGAGGACAATACGATCCACCACATCAACAACAAACAGAATTTGTGCGGCGCTGAGATCGGCGGCATTAAAATGCACGCGGCAATTGACGTCACGATTCGCCGCAACCAGATTTACCGCTGTACCCGCGGTTTATGGCTTGACTGGCAGGCACAGGGAACAAGGGTGACCGGGAACCTGTTTTTTGACAACTGTCTGCCGGAGGAATACAACCACACAACTGGAAATGAAATCGGTGAGGATATTTTTATCGAAGTATCTCACGGACCGACGCTTGTTGACCACAACGTGCTGCTCTCCGACTGTGCGCTGAAACTTGCCACGCAGGGCGTTGCCCTCGTGCATAATCTGATCGCCGGTTCCTTCACCGCCGTGGGGCGCGGTGTTTTAAACGGTACGCTCACTAAGATTTCACCGCGCTATACCCCCTACCATGTGCCACACCGCACAGAGATCGCCGGATTTATGACAATTCTGCACGGGGACATGCGGTTTTACAACAACATCTTTATCCAGAAGGACTTCCGTCCGGGGTTGAAGCAGATGGCGGACGCCATGAAGGACGACGAGTGGACGGACGGCAACCTCATTGCCGGCACGATTCCTTACGAAGCGTACCCGACGCAGGAAGAATACGAAGCGCAGTTCGAGGGCTACTGCGGGATGGGATCAGCGCCCAGCGACAGGTACTACAATCCGCTCCCCGTATGGGCAGAAGGAAACGCCTATTTTAACGGCGCAAAACCTATGTCAAAAGAAAAGGCATTTGTGGATGAGACAAACAAAGTGTCCGTCTGTCTGGAAGAGACGGCGGAAGGCTTTGTCATAAAGACGAATGTGTATGACTATATGCCGGAATCGCAGAACAGAGTCATCACCACCGACGTGCTCGGCATGGCATTTGAGCCGGAACAGAAATTTGAAAACCCGGACGGCTCTCCTATTGTATTCGATACGGATTATTACGGAAAAACGCGCGGAGAAACACCGCTCGCTGGACCGTTTGCGGAACCGGGTTAATCCCGGTACCGCTCCGCCATCGCCTTCGCTTTATCCCGGATTTTTCCCCGCAATTCCGGCGGCGCCAACACCTCCATCCTGTCGGCATACTGCATTGCGAAATTTTCCATGCCAAAGCTCGTGCACGTTACCGTGACTATGTCATAATCCGGATCATAATCATCATATGGTTCAAGTAGATCATCAATCCCAGCATGTACAAATATGGTATTCCCTTCCGTATAGTATCTGGGCAGATTTTGCATCCATGCGATATACTCATCCTCTTTCGCCTCGGAATCCTTATCGTCTTGTTCGATCCGCCACCGCCCGTCACAGACCATATCTTCGTGGTTTCCCATAAGTGCAATGACCTTGTCACAGCCCCACTTATTTTGCAGGCTTATGATCTGATCAAGCACCGCATAGCTGTCTGGACCGTGTACATAGTCGCCCAGAAGAACCAGTCGGGTACCTGGGCTGTTCATCTGTCCGTCAATCAGCGACAGGGCATATTCAAACTCCGCAATACAGCCGTGAATGTCAGACATACAGTATATTTTCATCAAGACGGCCTCACTCATTTCCGGCGATAAGACACACCCACCTGCTCTGCGTATTCCATCACCTGTCAGATCAATTCTGTTTTATGAACCTCCGTCTCGTATACCGCATATGTCCTGTCGTCAAACAACACCCACTCAACCATGTCAATCGCATCCGGGAACTGCTCCTGAAACCGACAGACTGCCTCAACAGCCACCTTAGCTGCCTTCTCCACGGGATACCCATAAATCCCGGTTGAAATGGAGGGAAACGCAACCGTGCGGATGCCGTTCTCCATAGCGACCTTTAATGAATTGTAATAGCAGGAGGCGAGCTTTTCCGGCTCTCCGTTTGTACCTCCACGCCAGACAGGTCCGACCGTGTGGATGACATAGTCGCAGGGCAGATTGTAACCCTTTGTCAGCTTTGCCTCCCCCGTCGGGCAGCCGTGAAGCGTCCGGCACTCTTCCAGAAGCTGCGGTCCCGCCGCCCTGTGGATCGCTCCGTCCACGCCTCTGCCGCCCAGCAGGCTTGAATTTGCCGCATTGACAATCGCCTGTACATCCACAATCTTTGTAATGTCACCTTTTACTATCTTTATCATACTTGCCTCCTTATATTTCATTAAGCACTTTCTCCTTTCCCATACCTATTATATCAGATTCTGATCGTCTCTATGATATTCTGCTTTTTGAGTGCGCCCGCCGAAATCCGCACGGTGCCCCACATGACGAAAACGGAAATCACAATCGTGATCACAATCGCCGTCCACGGCATATGGAAGGCAATCGGGAATATCCTCTTCACACAGTGCGCCATCACGGCAACGATACCCATACCGAGCGGCAGACCCACCGCCAGCGCTTTTCCCGCGCAGAGGATGCTTTCCATATTGAGCATCTTCTGTATGGAGTCCGATGTCATGCCCACGCTCTGCAAAACCGCAAGCTCCCTCGCCCGCAGTCTGATCTGGAAGCTGACGGTGCTGATCACATTCAGCACGCCGATCAGCCCCAGCAGAAGAACAAAAGCGTAGAGGAAAAAGGCGGCAAGGACAATCGCGATATTCATAATTTTCACAAAGTCCTGCGCGCCATACACCCGGCTCGTGTACCCCGCTTCATCGTATTCCATGCCGTACTGCGGGAATCGTTCTTCCAATACACCCCTTGCATACGCCATAAATCCTTCCTCATCCTTCGGATTCGCCATCCAGTTATAGCCGCGCACCGACACGCCCGCAGAGGGAACGACGAGACGGACGGGATTTGTGTTCGGATACATCAAAGTTCCGGGGATTTCCGCTGTTTCCAGCACACCGTCAATCGCAATCTCTTCCTGACTGCCGTCAGCCGTTTCCAGTTTCAGCGTGGAGGTTGTCGCCACTAAAGGCGCAATATGCCGCTCGGTTCCGTTGTCGTTATACTTGTAATCGTTGAGCAGTATCACCCCGCCATACGCCGCTCCTGCCTGTTCGCACAGCCCGGCGTAATGTCTGTCGTCCAGAATGATCCGCTCCACTTCCAAAATGATTTCCGACTGTTCCTCCCCGGAACCTTCCGCCAAGACCTGCCGCATCTCTTCCGTGATATCCTGCGCGGCAAGGCGGGCGACATAGGTGGAATAATCCTGCCCGCTTCCGTAAACATCCGTTTCGTCATATTCCCTGAACTTCTGCGTAATCTCCTCCGCCGTCTGTGCGTCAATCGGATATGCGCACTCCTGCTGTCTCCGTCCTGTTTTCGGATGAATGATGTTCTTATACTTTGCCGTGTAATCCGCGATGACGGCATATCCCTGATCCGCATAGATATAATTCTGTATGCCTTCCGCAATTTCCTGCAGACCGCTCATCGTGATAAACAGCATGATACTGATGGAAAACGCAGTAACCGCCGAGTGCATCCGTCTGCGGTTGGAAGACACATTTTTACGCGCCATCTGGTATTCGATCTTCTTTTCTGCATCCATGGCAATTTTCGTGCGTCTGTATCCCGACGTATCTGTTTCGCCGCCGTTTCTCAGACAGTCCAGCGCGGAAATGCGCATCGCCTTCCGTGCCGGAAGCATAGCGGCAAACAGAACCGTTCCCAGAGAAATGATGACCGAAACAAGCAGGGCAACCGGTGAAAACACAAAGGAAAGGCTGAAATTTACCTGCTTCATCATGGAACGCACCAGCACGTTCAGCTCATCCATATAGAGGTTCGCCACACCTATGCCGATAAAACTAAGCCCATACCCCAGAAGAATGCCGGACGGGATCGCCGCAACGCAAAGCAGGAAGCACTCATACATGATCGTTTGACAGATCTGTTTCTTCGTCGCACCCACACATTTCAACGTGCCAAACTGCGCCATCCTCTCGTTCGCGCTCATACGGAATGCGTTGGAAATAACGATGACGGACATCGCCGCGATCAGCGCCGCCAAAAACACGGCGGGAACGAGCAGCATCATCATATAGGCGCCGCCGTACAGACCGTAGTCCTCGCCGAGAAAACCCGCAAGCATCGCATTGCCGCTTGCCACAAAATTGACGACTGCCGTAAGAAGCGCGGCGGACAGCGCGATTGCCGAAGCCGTGATCACTGTCCTGCTCTTCTTTCTCTTAATCTGGCTTAAGGCAAAGGAGTATAAAATATTCATGCGCGCATCACCTCATCTCTGACAATCTGCCCGTCACTGATGGTAAGGATTCTGTCTGCCTGCAAGGCGATCTTCTCGTCGTGAGTAATCAAAATCAAGGTCTGGTTTTCCCTTCGGTTTGCCGCTGTGAGCAGTTCCATGATTTTTCTGCCCGCCCGGCTGTCCAGATTCCCCGTCGGCTCGTCCGCCATAATAAACGCCGGATCGTTGATGAGCGCCCTTCCCACGGACACGCGCTGCTGCTGACCGCCGGAAAGTTCCCCCGGAAGATGCTCCCTGCGATCCGTTAAGCCTGTCATCTCCAAAATTTTTTCCAGTTTCCGCGCGTCAGGCTTTCTATTGTCCAACAGACAGGGAAGCATGATATTTTCATCCACGGTCAAATTGGGAATCAAATTATAAAACTGATAGACGATACCGATATTTCTGCGTCTAAAAATTGCCAGAGCGCTCTCATCCATATCGAAGATACGTCTGCCATCGACAACGACCTCTCCCGACGTGGGGCGGTCTATGCCGCCGATCAAATTCATAAGCGTGGATTTTCCCGAGCCAGACGCTCCCACAATGGCGACAAACTCACCCTTTTTCACCTGAAAACTGACATGATCCAGCGCCGTTACCCGGTTATCGCCGTTTCCATATATCTTTGTCAGTCCGTTTACTTCCAGAATCTCCATATATGACACCCCTTTTCTTATCGTTTACAACACTACAGATAAGTTTAAATAAGAAAAGTGACTCCCCGGTGACTATTTGTAAAATTTCATAAAAAATGTGGCGCCGCTCCCGTTTCCGCCGGGCACAACCTCGATATCCCCGTTTTGCGCGCGCATGATAGAAAGCGCAAGGGGCAGCCCGATCCCATAACCGTTTTCCTTCTGCGAACTTTCAAATCTGCGAAACAGCCCTGCAATCTGCTCCTTTTTCAGACCTTCCCCGGCGTCCGTGACGGCTATCCAGTCATAGAGCGGATTCTGCCCGCTGTCTACCACAATTTCACTGTTTTCCCCGGAACATTCCGAAGCATTTTTCAAGAGGTTAATCATCGCTTCCACGGTCCACTTTTTATCGCAGGATAAGGTCACGTCATGCGAAAGACGTATGTTCTGGTTCCTGATATCCAGTATAATGTCCAGCGACTTAAGCGCCTCTCCCATCAGATCACTGACCGATATTTCCTCCGCATGAAAGTTCACGACGGAGGAGTCCAGCTTCGCCATCTTTAAGAGGACGGAAACAAGCCACTCCATATGGCGGATTTCCTTTTTTATGCCGAGAAGAAAATCCCGCTGCGTCTCTTCGGGCGCGTCAGTCATTAACTCCGTCATCAGAAGGATAGAGGAAATCGGTGTCTTTAACTGATGGGATATATCGGACAGATATTCCGCCAGACGCTCTTTCTCCTCCTCCAAAACATTTCTCTGCTCCTGTCCGGCGTGTGTCAACGTATAAATATCGTTTTTCAAAATGCTGAGCGCGCCTTCCCTGTCATCGCGCGGGTCGAAGGGCTGTCCGTCAAGCGCCGCGCGAATCCCCTCGGAAAGTGATAACAGTTCTTTTTTACTAACCCACACGATACCCGATCCCCCTGACGGTTGTAATAGAAACCGCATCTCCCAGTTTTTCCCGCAGTCTCTTGACATATACGGTCAGCGTATTATCCTCGACAAAGTTGCCGCTTATGTCCCAAATGCGCTCCAGAATCTGCTCCCTTTTCAAAAGAACGGACTGATTCTGCGCGAAAATAAGCAAGAGCCGGTACTCCAACGCCGTCAGACTGATTTCCCGATCTCTGATACGGACTTTTCCCGCCTCAACGTCAATAACCGCCTCTCCCATTTTCAAAATTCCACTGTTGTCTTTTTCATGCAGCGCCCTTTTGATCCGCGCAAGCAGCTCCCTCATACGAAACGGCTTGGTGATGTAATCGGCGGCGCCGTCATCGAATGATCTCACGATTTCGTCCTCGTCATCCACAACGGTGACATACAAGATTGGAATGTCGGCGGACTTTAACGCGGACGCGATTTCCCTGCCGGAGCCGTCGGGAAGCTGCATATCCAAAATAGCAAGATCGAAATCCGCTGTGGATGTTTCCCGCATTGCATCAGCGATATTTCTACAATACGTCGTGCCGTATCCTTCTTTTTCCAGAGCATATACGAGCGCCGCCGATATGGAAGCGTCGTCCTCCACTACCAAAATATGTTTCATTTTCTGCCAGACCCTTCCATTACCCCTGCACCATTTCCCGCAGTTTCCCAATCTCAACCGGCTTTGAGTAAAAATACCCCTGAAACCATGTAGCCTGATAGAGCCGCAGATAATTTTGCAGTTCCTCCGTCTCCACGCCCTCCAGACAGGTGCTCATGCCGCAGCTGTTGGCAAACTCCACGACTCAGAAAACCATGCGCTGTTCCACTTCAATGAAGAACATAGATATAAGTGTCGCTTCTCCCCCGTACCCTATGTATCAAGCGGCTCCCTGCAAAAATAACAGCTAAACCGCTCGCGCGACGAAACGGGAACGAGATTTTCCGCCGCACAGTAACCGCAGGCAACACATTTACAGCCGTTCGGCACGCTGTCCCCCTCATAAAGCCTCTGTGCCGGACGCAGCCCGCCGGAGCTTTCATAGAACCGCCTTGCCTCCTCGCGTTTCTCCATTTCATGCTCCATGGCATCCTGTCTCGCCTTTTCCTCCAGATATGCCAGCGTAGATTCCGGCTCGTTCTCACTCTTTGTCTGACTCTCTGCCGGCTGCCTCTGTGCCTTCGCCTGCGGCATCTGCTTGGCGCGCGCCGGCTGCACGAGAGGTTTTGCCTGCGGCGCCTGTTTTGCCTGTGACGGCTGTATAAAAGGTCCCGTCTGTATCGTTCTCTGTCTTTGGGATGTCTGTATCTGACCCTGCGGATTCGGTGTCTGGCCTCTCTGATTATTCTCGGGCGGATTTCCCATCCGCTGGCTATAAACCCGATAACAAATGCATGCCACTACAATGATCCATATAATTCCACCAAACATTTCAGTCCGTTCCTTTCCTCTAAAGTATCGCTGTATTTATCATATCACACCTTACTGTGACATGGCAAAAGATAAGTTGTTCAATCGCATATAACATGAGAACAAACTTTTAAATAAACCATACAGGATCCTTTGTGCTATAATAAGTGCAGACTCACCTGCCTGCGTCGCAGGAATTACTGCATAATTCCTGTTGATACCATCATGGATTGCCGATTCAGAGATCGGTACAATAAGAATAACGCCGGTGTGATCTTTCATTGGACCGCCGACGATTTACTAAGCATCAAAACGGAGGAAACATGAACACCGAAAAATCCACCACAAAAACCACCCTGCTGACGGAGGGCTGCATCTGGAAGCAGCTCATCGCCTTTGCGTTCCCGCTTTTTCTGGGAAATCTGTTTCAGCAGTTGTACAATACCGCCGACTCCCTGATTGTCGGAAACTTTCTTGGCAGCAACGCGCTTGCCGCCGTCAGTTCATCGGGCAACCTAATTTTTCTGATGGTCGGTTTCTTTCAGGGAATATCCGTGGGCGCAGGGGTTGTCATCGCCCGATATTACGGCGCGCAGAAAATAAAGGAAGTGCAGAAAGCCGTCCACACGACGGTTGCTTTCGGGCTTGCCTCGGGCATTTTTCTGACCATCGCGGGCACCATTCTGACTTCCCGCATCCTGATCTGGATGGGGACGCCCGCCGATGTGCTGCCAGAATCCACAGTCTACTTCCGTATTTATTTTCTCGGCTCCCTGTCCTTTGTCATGTACAATGTTTTTGTGGGTATTTTGCAGTCTGTCGGGGACAGCCGCCACCCGCTCATTTACCTGATCGTGTCGTCCGCCGTCAACATTGTGCTGGACCTGCTGTTTATCGCCGTCCTCGGCTTCGGCGTCGGCGCCGCTGCCCTGGCGACAATCCTTTCGCAGTTTATCAGCGCATTTCTGTGTCTCTGGCGGCTGACCCGCAAGAGCCCGGCGGACTACCGCGTATCCATAAAGAGCATCCGCTTTGATCTCCCCATACTCCATGAGGTGATCTCCAACGGACTGCCCGCAGGATTCCAAAACTCCATCATCGCCCTCGCCAATGTGGTGGTGCAGTCAAACATCAATAAATTCGGTAAAATGGCTGTGGCGGGCAGCGGCGCTTACTCTAAAATCGAGGGTTTCGGTTTCCTGCCCATCACCTGTTTCGCCATGGCTCTCACCACCTTCATCAGCCAGAATCTGGGCGCAAAACAGTACGAGCGCGCCAAAAAAGGGGCGCGCTTCGGCATCCTCTGCTCTGTCATTACCGCGGAGCTTGTGGGCGTCTTTATTTACTTTACCATACCGGTCCTGATTGCCGCCTTCAACCGCACTACAGCGGTGGTCGCTTACGGGACGACCCACGCGAGGACGGTCACACTCTTCTACTTCCTGCTCTCCTTCTCCCACTGTATCGCGGGTATCTTGCGGGGCGCCGGAAAAGCTGCCGTGCCCATGCTCACCATGCTCTGTTTCTGGTGCATCGTCCGGGTGAGCTACATCACCGTCGTGCTGCGTTTCGTCCCAAAGATCCAGATGATTTTCTGGGCGTATCCGCTGACCTGGAGCTTAAGCTCCATTGTATTTCTGCTCTATTTTCTGAAAGCGGACTGGGTTCATGGGTTTGAGAAATAGATTTTTATTCCGTCAGCATCTCATAAAAAATATCGCAGGCTTCCCCCGCCTTTTCGATGTCTATGTTGGAATAGTTGATAATAAAACAATGCTTCCTGTCGCTAGGGGTGAAAAAATATTCCGACAGCGCGTTCACCCGGATTCCCCTTTCCCCCAACGCGCGAAGAATCTCCCCATCTTCCTTATCGGTTTTGATCTGAATCAGAAAGTGCAGGCCGGAATCATTTTCCGTGATCACACACACATCATGCAGTCTGCTTTTCCTGATCGTTTCAATCATCTTTTTTCTCTGCCTGCTGTAATACAGACGCATACGGTTGATATGTTTTTCAAAATATCCTTTCCGGATAAAGGCCGCCAGCGTATACTGTTCAAAATTGGAGACCGTGCAGGCGTAAAAGGACAGCTCCCTGTAAAAACGGTTAATCAGGTGCACTGGCAGTACCATGTAACTGATCCGGATGGTAGGTGTCAATGATTTGGAGAAGGTGTTCATATAGATCACCTTCTCGCAGGCGTCCATGCTGAACAGGGTCGGAATCGGTTTCCCGTTTAAGCGAAACTCACTGTCATAATCGTCCTCGATGATATAGCGCCCCTCTCTCTCATTTGCCCACGCTAAAATCTCATACCTTCTTCCGGCAGGCATGGTAATCCCCGTAGGAAAATGATGATTCGGACTGATATGGGCGATATCCGCCCCGGCGGCCCTCAGCCCTTCAAATGTCATTCCCATTTCATCCAGATCCGCATACTTGCATGATATGTGATACTGCCTGTACACCTGTACAATCTTCCGATAGCCCGGATTTTCCACGCAGTAGCTTTTCTCATTTCCCAAAAGCTGCACAATCAGCCCGTAGAGATATTCTGTTCCTGCACCGATCACGATCTGATCCGGATCCACAAGCATCCCCCGAAACGATTTCAGATGTTCCGCGATTGCCGTCCGCAGTTCTCCGATGCCTCCGGCCGGGGACGCCTCCATCAGTTCGCCGCTTTTATCGGAAATAATACCGCGCAGAACCTTCGCCCATATGGAAAAAGGAAAGAGCGCCGGATTCATTCTGTTATCGGACAAATCCACCTCATAAGAAGGTCTCCCCTCCGGAATGCTGATATTCAGAGAAATGCTGCTCTCCCGCTGCACCTTCTTCATGCCTTCGAGTTTCGCCACATAATAGCCCTTCTGTGGAATCGTGTATATGTACCCTTCACTGATCAACTGGTCATATGCATTCTGGATGGTTATGGTACTAATGCCATTGTTTTTGGCAAAAGATCTTTTTGACGGCAGCTTCTCGCCCTGCCGCAGATTCCCCTCCATGATATCATCTTTTATGCACTGATAGATATATTCGTACAAAGGTCCCTGCGCTTTTGCAAAATCATAGGTCAGCATCTTTTTTCACTCCCAAATGACATTTAATTTAATATTATTCTGATTATTTTTGTATAACCAGATTTACTGTAACATAGATACCATCAAAATGCAACCGGGAGGGCAAAGCGCAAATCAATTCTGGCCTCGTCCTCCACAGAAATGCTTTCAGAATGGAGGAAACTATGGAACAGACACAATATGAACTGAACAAAGGACTGGCACAGATGTTAAAGGGCGGCGTCATCATGGATGTCACCACACCGGAACAGGCAAAAATCGCGGAGGAAGCAGGCGCCTGTGCCGTTATGGCCTTGGAGCGGATTCCGGCTGATATCAGAGCCGCGGGCGGCGTATCCCGCATGAGCGACCCGAAAATGATAAAGGGCATACAGGAGGCTGTCAGCATCCCCGTCATGGCGAAATGCCGCATCGGCCACTTCGTGGAAGCGCAGGTTCTTCAGGCAATCGAGATTGACTATATCGACGAGTCGGAAGTTTTATCCCCTGCGGACGACGTTTATCATATAGATAAAACGACATTCAAGGTGCCCTTCGTCTGCGGCGCAAGGGATCTGGGCGAGGCGCTAAGGAGAATCAACGAGGGCGCTGCCATGATCCGCACAAAGGGCGAGCCGGGAACCGGGGATGTGGTGCAGGCGGTCCGCCATATGCGCAAAATGAACGCCCAGATCAACCAGCTTGTCTCCATGAAAAAAGACGAATTGTTTGAGGCGGCAAAGCAGTTACAGGTTCCCTACGAACTGGCTCTCTATGTCCACGAAAACGGGAAACTCCCCGTCGTGAATTTTGCCGCAGGGGGCGTCGCAACACCCGCAGACGCTGCGCTGATGATGCAGCTTGGCGCGGAGGGCGTCTTCGTCGGTTCTGGCATCTTTAAGTCCGGCAATCCGGCAAAGCGGGCGGCAGCCATCGTGCAGGCTGTCACTAACTACACGGATGCCGCCCTGATTGCAAAGCTCTCGGAGGATTTAGGGGAGGCAATGGTGGGGATTAATCCGGATGAAATCAAACTGATTATGGAAGAGAGAGGCGTGTGAGGTTCGGATGAGAAATATCAGGATTGGCGTCCTCGCCTTACAGGGCGCGTTTATAGAACATGAACATATGCTTACAGACCTCGGCGCTGTCTGCACGGAAATCAGGCAGCCTTCCGATCTTCACGGGATTGACGGCATCGTCCTGCCCGGCGGGGAAAGCACCGTGCAGGGACAGCTTTTGCACAAGTCCGGCCTGTTTACGCCCCTGCGGGAGCTGATTGCGGGCGGACTCCCCACGCTTGCCACCTGTGCCGGATTGATTCTTTTGGCACAGGAAATCAGCAATCCCGCCGCAGACAGAACGATCCAGGAAAAAACAGCCCCCGTCACCCATCTGGGGACGCTGCCTGTCACCGTCAGGCGAAACGCTTACGGCAGGCAGCTCTCCAGCTTTGTCACCGAGGAATCGGTCAAGGGAATCGGAAGCTATCCTATGATTTTTATCCGCGCGCCCTATATCGAGCACGCGGATGAACATGTGGAAGTTCTGGCAAAAGTGGACGGCAATATCGTGGCCGTTAAATACGGAAACCAGATCGGGCTCTCCTTCCACCCGGAGCTGTCCGGAAACCCTAAAATCCACGAGTGGTTTCTAACCCAATGCGAAGGCGAAAGCAACACTTATATGGAAGCCGCAATCAGCTCCATGTTACCCTGCAGTTCCACCTCGCCATAGCCGCAGGGCAGAATAAAGTGGTCGCCCTTCTGTATCATCTGCCCGTTGATCAGCCCTTCTCCCGCCGTCACGCTCATAATCAGGAACGGATGCTCCTGGGGGAAGGAAATCCGACTCACCACGTCGATCTTCCACACCTTATAATACGGGCAGGAAATCAGTAAATTCATCTGGTCTTTCGGCAGATCCGCCGCCTCTTTCACACACTCTGCGGCGGGCTTTGCCGGCACCGTAATCACATCTATGCTCTGCTCCACATGAAGCTGTCTCGGCTTGCCGTCGGTCAGTCTGTCATAATCGTATACGCGATAGGTGATATCCGAATTCTGCTGGGTTTCCAGAAGCATGATGCCGCCCTTGATGGCGTGCACCGTACCCGGGTCGATCTGGATAAAGTCACCCTTTTTCACCGGCAGTTCCCGGATAAACTCACCCCATCTGCCCTCTTTTATCATGGCGGTCAGCTCTTCCTTATCCTTCGCGTTGTGGCCGATCACCAGTGTGGAATCCGCCTCACAGTCAAGAATATACCAGCACTCCGTCTTGCCGAGCGACCCGTTTTCGTGTGCCCCCGCATAAGCGTCGTCGGGATGCACCTGGATGCTTAAGTCCGTCTTCGCGTCGATGATCTTTGTGAGAAGCGGGAAACGGTCAAGCCCTGTATTCCCGAACAGCGCCGGTTCCTCCTCCCAGAGCTGTGACAGGGTTTTCCCCGCATAAATACCTTCCTTCACCGTACAGTCCCCGTTGGGGTGGGCGCTCACCGCCCAGCACTCCCCGGTGCCCGGTCCAGGAATCTGATAGGGCCAGTCCTCTCCCAAACGCTCCCCTCCCCAGATCATTTGCTTAAACACAGGATTTAAAAATAAAATCGGTTTTTCTTTCTGATTCACTGACAACACCTCCCCGTTTGTCTCCATTACCTTCTGATACCAGTACGCGGAATCCTTGACAATCCGCTTCTGTGTCTGAAAATCCACATACACCATACCGAACCGTTCGGTATATCCTTTGTTCCACTCGAAATTATCTAAAAACGTCCACTCAAAATACCCTCTCACATCCACACCGTCATCCGCCGCGCACTGGAGCGCCGACAGGTACTTATCCAAAAAGGTAATGCGGTTGGGATCGTGCACTCTGCCGTCCCGGGACACGATGTCATGGCAGGACATCCCGTTCTCCGTGATATACAGCGGCAGTTGATATCTCTCATACAGGAATTTCGCGCCCCAATAGAGACATTCCGGCGTCACCGGCCATCCCGCCGCGGTCTTGGGGAAGCCCGCCGGTCTGTCCACAAACTCCGGCTCTCCGTCCGCCCCTGCGCGCACAACGTAGCCGTTATAAATGTTCTGCCCCATAAAATCAAGCGGCTGGGCGATCAGCGCCATATCTTCCTCCGTGATCTTTGGCAGATATTCCTTGAACTTCTCAAGCCCCTCCTCGGGATAATGTCCCAAAAATACCGGGTCGGAAAACCATGCCACATTCCATGTCCAGTTGTCCATGGGATTGTAGAAGGAAAAGAGCACCTTTCTTGCCGCCTCAATGTCCGCCGGGGCATCGCTTGCCGGATAAGCCATCCCGCAGGTGGGCGCATAGCCGATCTGAATGGGCCGTTTCGCGTATTTGCGCAGATTAATCACCGCCTGGCCGTGGGCGCGCATCGCGTTGTGGGCAATCTGAAAGGTATCTTTTATGGGCAGTTTTTTCCCGGGCGCATTGACGCCGTGCAGATGCCCGAGCCCCACAAAACACTGTGGCTCATTGAGCGTAAAAAAGTATTCGCAAAGGTCGGAAAAATTCTCCGCCACCACTTTCGCGTACTCGCCAAACCAGCCTATGATCTCCTCGTTCAGCCAGCCGCCTTTATCCTGCAGCGCCTGCGGCAGTTCCCAATGGTACATCGTAATATAAGGCGTGATGCCGTTTTTCTTCATCTCCAGCATCATATCGCGGTAGAGCGCGACTCCTTTCTCGTTCACGCGGCCCGTGCCCTCCGGCAGAATCCTTGCCCAGTTTATGGAAAAGCGGTAAGCCTTCACGCCAAGCAGACGCATCAGCTTATAGTCGTCTTTGTAACGGTGCATATGGTCGCAGGAAACGTAAGCGTCCGTGTGATCCAAAATGCCGCCCTCCTCCGTGAACGTGTCCCAGATCATTTTCCCCGCGCCGTCCGCCGGGTCTTTCCCCTCCACCTGATAGGCGCTGCTCGCCACGCCCCACACAAAATCCTCTCTAAACATATGTATATACCTCCTCATTCCAGCGGAGAATGCCTGTATTTGGCATTCTCTTACGCGAGACTTAGAACTTCCAAGTCAGCTTGCTGACTTTGCTTCTCCGTCCTATGGAGAGACGTCTTTAGAAGTTCTTCTCGCGTTTTTCACCCTGTAATCAATGATACCAGATAAAACGGCGCCGCATCATCCGCGTGGGTCTGCGTCAGCCGG
Organism: uncultured Lachnospiraceae bacterium; assembly: GCA_910584725.1. Classification (GTDB taxonomy): domain Bacteria; phylum Bacillota; class Clostridia; order Lachnospirales; family Lachnospiraceae; genus UBA3282. The sequence goes on from CAJUBE010000020.1 coordinate 24,125, forward strand.
ATCTCCACTTTATGCCTGCCGGGGGAAATATGATGCGCCAGCGTGTCAATATGCAGGCTGTCTCCCCAGGTTTCTTCAAAGTTGGCGTCCAGTGTGACCGCGTTTTCTTCCTCCCCGTCCACCACGGCCACCGCCACAGGCGCTGGGTGATTTACCGACTTGCGGTACTGCACGGCTATCTCCGTTCCTTCCACTTCAAAACAAATTTTTGCGCCCTGCCCCGAAGCCGTCCATCCGCCGCGGAACATATCGTTCACATATTTTTTAAGCGTATCGTCCGCCGAAAATCCTTCGCAGACCGGGGTGCTGTTGTGGTTCTGGAACCGTTTTGCTTTCTCATAGACATTTTCCGTTAACGGCTCCGGCATGGGAAAAGCCTCCTCCGCCTCATGCCTTATGGCATAAATCCGATCCAGACAGGATGTGATCACCTCCGCCAGCAGGGCATGCCCTTCTGAATTTGGATGCAGGTCGTCCGGGGTAAGCGCCCTTCTGTCGATCACGCCCGCCTCCACCTGCGCGTAGATGGAAGGCTTCATGCTGACGCTTGGCAGTTGATAGTGCGTCCCGATTTCCCTGTGCTTTTCCTCCGCACTCACGCCCGTGTCATAAAACATATTATGTACCAATAAGACCGCCGGCGCAAACGCGTTTCCGTACACCTTCCGCATCAATCCCTCATAGGTCTCCCGGTAAAAATCCGTATTGTCGTCATTCACCGAAAATTCAATACTCACAAAGTCCGGCTTGAAAGCGAGCACATCCTCGTCCACCCTTGCTGCGCCAAACTGTGACGTTGTGCCGCCCACACCCGCATTCACGTAGGTAAACGCGGTCTTCGGAAACCGTCTCACAAACCAGTCATAAACCAGATAGGCATAACAGTTCGTATACTGTGAGGAGACAGACCCCTGCGTGATGGAGCCGCCCAGAAACGCCAGCGTCATGCGGTCACCCCGCTCGGCCCTCCGCATCAGTTCCTTCATCCGATACAAATTTCCCCTGTTCACCCATCCTTTTTCGGCATGTATTTCATATCCCATATCCCATTCTCCCCGTCAACTAAATTTTATCGCTGCAGACGCGTACTCCCCAATGCCGATCCGGAGGCAAACCCGTTCGCTCCATAAGGAAAGCTAATTTAGCTTAATATTTAGCCAAACAATAAGCAGGGCTGCGCCAGCCAGACAATTTGTGTCTCCCACATCTTTGTCTCTCATTTTACTATTGCAGCCCCAAAATAACAAGTAAAACAAATTTGGTTTTTTCTTTTTATGAAATACGCACAAACGCGAACATTATTTTTTAGCTATTTATAACTTAATATTAACTCAATATCTGTTAATTTTTAGTTTTGCTATCTATGCTGTATTGATTCCGCTGCCTTCTACTGCTTTGCCTCCGGCAGACGCAGCCGCAATAACCGCTTCGCAAGCTGTCTGAAATTAAAGGGCAGCAGAGGATAGATATAGCTCTTGTCCGACAACGTTTTATTGAAGACAATGGACAGCAGGAAGAATACAATCGCTCCCACATAGCCATAGATGCCAAATATCGCCGTCAGAATCAGATTGATAATGCGCATAAATTTGAGGGCATAGCCAAGCTCGTAATTCTGCTGGGTGTAGTTGGCGATGGCGACGAACGCCATGTACAGCATAACCTCGGAGTTGAACCAGCCGCTGTTGACGGAGAACTCGCCAAGCACCAGCGCCGCCATCACACTCAAAGGGGTACTTAACATATTCGGCGTATTGACTGCCGCCAGCTTCAATCCGTCGATGGCCAGTTCCAGAATCAAAAACTGCGCAATCAGCGGAATGTTCGACTCCTCCTGCAGCATGATAAACTGAAAGCTTTCGGGAACCCACTGCGGGTTCTGCATCAGCAGCAGAAAGGTTGGTGTCATAATATAGGTGAGGATCGAGATCAGAAACCGCGTCAGACGAAGGTACGTCCCCGTGATGGGCGGAAAGTAGTAATCATCCGCCTCCTCCACGATATCAAAGATGGAAGTCGGCACAATCATGGCGGAGGGCGAATTGTCTACCAGTATCACGATATCCCCCTCCAGCACCTGAGCCGCCGCCACGTCCGGCCGCTCCGTAAACTTAAATTTCGGGAAGGGATTAAACCACTTTCTCTGGTAAAGGCACTCCGCCAGACTCTCCTGATTCATGGTCAGAGCATCCACCTTAATATCCACAATCCGCTTCTTCACCTTCTCCAGAAACGCGTGATCCACCCGGTTATCCATATAGCAGAGCACAATATCCGTCTGGGAGCTTTTCCCGGCGTTCATCATCTCCATGCGAAGCTCTGTGCTTCTGATCCGCCTCCTGATCAGCGCCGTATTGAAAACCACTGTCTCCACAAAGCCGTCCTTGCTGCCGCGCAGCGTCTTGTCCTTGTCCGGCTCCGAGACGCTTCTGGCGGGATAGGTTCTGGAGTCAATGAGCACACATCTGTCATAGCCGTCGATAAAGAGCGCAAACACGCCCGACAGGACATTGTAAATGATATCGTCCCATTTGTCTTTGAGGTCCACCTCCACATAGGGTGTCGCCTTCTTTGACATCTCATAGGCACTCTCCGGCATATTATCCGGCGTCAGACCGATGAAATACTGCAGGATCTTCATCATCAGCTCATCCTTGCAGAAACCGTCGATAAAATAAATACATGCCTGCCTGCCGCCCACATCAATCACGCGATAGACCACGTCGAAGCTCGTATCCGGCTTCATATGCGCCTTCATGTACGCCATACTTTCCTGCAGGGAGGTTGTCATCTTTTCCTTATTTTCCAACGTAAAAACTCCTTCCATGACTTTCCATTGTTTCCCATAGTATGTCTTGGAAGGGGTTCTCTTATTCGTCTATCTTTTATTTTAATTATGCCTTTCCGGTGCTTCCGTGCCCGCCCCGGTCAGCATTCTCAAGGTGCTCCACCTCGTCAAAAACAATCTTCGGCTGGTTCTCCATAATGCGGAACTGACAGATTCGATCATTCACATGAATCTCCGTATCTCTGACTGCATATACCGGCATAAACCACTGGTCGTTATCCCCGCAATAGGATGCGTCGATCACACCCTGATGATTGGTCTGGATAATGCCGAAATTTTTGAAGGTGGAACTTCTCGGCACCACATGGGCTTCATAACCTTTCGGCAGCTCCATCGCTACCCCCAGGGGAATCAGACGAAACTCCCCCTTTTTCAAAACCACATCCTCCGCCGCGCGCAGATCGATCCAGTCAGACTTCCCGTCTATGTAAGCCAGCTTTTCTATTTTGTCCGTAAAATATTTGATTTTAATATGTTCCATTTACACTAACTCCCATGATTCCGCATAGCGGAATCTCAAATCTGTGCGGAAAATGCCGCTTTTCAGGCATTCTCCTGTGTGAGACTTAGTACTTCTCCGCGAAGCAGCCCTTGCTGCGAGCGGCTAGAAGTACTTCTCACGCTATAATCCTCACAGTAAAGCACCGGGTTCGAGGGATCGGTCTGTTCCAAACTTTTTTGTACGTCGATCACTCTCTGGTTTCTGCTGCCTTTCCAGAGGAGCTTCACATCCTTCAAATCCTTCTTAAACTCCCCGTCCACAAGCACATCCACATACTTCATCATCGGATAATGCAGGACGTCCTCCCAGCTGTCCCCCGTGTAGAGCCAGATCGTTTTATTCGGATATCTATTTTTGATCTCCTCCATCATATTTCTCACATCCAGTCGGTTAGCCGAATGGAGCGGATCGCCGCCCGAAAAGGTAATTCCGCTGATATATGGCTTTTCCAGTTGGGAAAAAATTTCCTGCTTTGCCGCCTCGTCAAAGGGAAGGCCGCCGTCAGGATCCCAGGTGAGCGGGTTCTGACACTCCTTGCAGCAGTGGGAACAGCCCGCGACCCAGAGCACCACCCGCAGGCCGTCGCCGTTTAACATATCGTCTTTTGTTATATTGTGGTATCTCATAAAAATATCTCTCTTTCCTGTGAAAACCTCTGCATTTCATGCAGAGCCCTCATTCGCTGCGGCTTCGCCTTCGCTCATGATGGACGCTCGTCATAAACAGATGATCTTCTGCAAGCAGAGATCATCTGTTCCTGACTCACTGTTTTCACATGCTTTTCCTCTCCGCGATCTCCGCCATTTTCGCCTCACTTAAGCGGGTGTCACCGTGGACGCGGGAGTAGGCAAGATACCCATTCATACGGTCGATCTTGGTCAGGTTGCGGCTGCCGCACACGGGACACACATCCATCTCAAGCTCCTGATGCCCGCAGTCGTCACAGTAAGCCAGGGAAAGGTTCACGCCCTCGTAAAATCCCATATCCATCGCCCTGCGTATCAGTGTCTTGATGGCCTCGATATTATAGTCGATCGGATACTTCACATACTGAATCTTGCCGCCGTTTGCCATCTCCCAGAAACGGTACTCCAAATCCTGCTTCTGAATAGGCGTGATATCCTCCGTCACATGACAGTGGAAACTGTTGGACACATACTCCCTGTCGGACACGCCTTCCACAATGCCGTACTTGGCACGGAACTGTTTCACCTGCAGACCGCAGAGGTTCTCAGCAGGCGTTCCGTAGATGGCATAAAGGTGCCCATCCGCTTCCTTGTATTCCTCAATTTTATGGTTAATATGCTCCAGTACTTCCAATGCGAAAGCGCCATCTTCCACCAATGATTTCCCGTTATAAAGCTCCTGCAGCTCGTTAAATGCCGTGATGCCAAAGCTGGCCGTCGCGGATTTCAAAATCGGTTTGATCTTGTCATGGAGCTGCAAATGACCGCCGAGAAAACCGCCTTCGCAGTAAGCCAGTGGGTTCGTGGAAGCGCGCATCTCACCGAGATACGCGTAAGTCCTGATATGAAGCTGTCTGATCAGGTTCAAATAATAATCCAGCACATCATAGAAATCCCTGCCCTCCTGTCTGGATTTCGCCAGAATCATGGGCAGATGCAGGGAAACCGCTCCCACGTTAAACCTGCCTACAAAGACGGGGGAGTCCTCCTCGTCAGCCGGGTGCATACCGCCCCGCTCATACCAGGGCGAGAGGAACGCACGGCATCCCATGGGAGAAATCACCTTACCATACTGTTTATACATGCTGGCTATATAGCCCTTTCCGGTCAGGCTCAGCCAGTCCGGGTACATGGTCTTAGCTGAGCACTTCACCCCTGCCTCGAACACGTCCTCCAACTCCTTGCCCGGTCCGTGTAAATTCTCATCGTATAAAAAGACGATCTTGGGGAAAAGCACAGGCTTCTTGCACTCCTTCTTGCCCTGCCCCTTCCTGCGCACGTTGAGCATCTGAATCGTCGCCATCCTCGCAAAACGTCCCGTGCCAATCCCTGCAGTCACCGTGATGAAAGGATAGTCTCCGCGGCTGCTGGCCACCGTGTTAAACTTGTATTCCCATCCCTGAAAGCCCTGCTCAAACTCCTTCTTCACATCCGCAAGCGCTTCCGCCTCCGCCGTCTCTTTGTCAATCCCCAGCTTCTTATATTTTGCCACGTTTCTCTTGTAAGATTTCTCCGCGTAAGGCTCCAGAATCTTATCCACCTCGGGCACGGTAAAACCACCGTACTGCTGGCTCGCCGCACTCAAAACGATATCTCCTATGACATCGAAGGCCACGTCCAGCGTCTTCGGCTCGTTGTACCAGATATTTCCCATCTCAAAGCCGCCGGAAAGCACCTCCGCCACATTAAAGAGGCAACAGTTCATCGTATCTCTTCTGGCAGACATGTCATGGACGTAAATATACCCATCCCGGCAAGCCTGAATTTCCTCCGTGGTCATAAAAAATTTCTGGTATAATTCCTTGTTAAACTGGTTAAAAATTAGGCTGCGCTTCGTGGAGACAAGAGCGCTGTCCGTATTAGCGTTCTCCTTGTCGCCAATGTACATGATCGACTGGCTCTTCTTGTAGACATCGTCCATCATGCGCACAAAATCCTGCTTGTAATTGCGATAATCGCGGTAGCTCTTCGCCACTATCGGCTTCACATCCTCCAGCGCGCTCTCCACAATATTGTGCATGATCTGGATAGGTATCTTCTCCTCATCCAGCTCATTCACCTTATCGACAACCGTCTGGCAGATATGACGCTTTTCCTCTTCCGTAAACTTAGTGAGGGCACGGTATGCGCTCTTCCCCACTGCATCGATGACCTTCTGGACATTGAACGCCTCAAGGCTGCCGTCCTTCTTGATCACCTTCACACCTTTCTCCGGCTGATATCGAAGACCATAATTCTCCCCATCCGAATGATCTGATTCAAATTTACTGCTCATACGCCCCTCCGTAGCTTTATCCGTCTGCAATCTCGCAGCGTTCCCCACAAAATATAGTGTCGGTTAACATAACGGCACAATATATTGCGGTTTAGAATTAGTATACGGTAATAAACATGTTATGTCAATGAAAACCCCTCGGAAAAAATACCAAAAAGGGATATGCCTTTTTGTGACATATCCCAAGAGCAATCAATCCGTCTGCTTTTCCCCGTACCCGGCAAGCGTTTTTTTCAGATGCTGCCGGTAAGCGTCCGCCACATATGCCGGCGCAAGAATCCGCGCCCCCGCGCCAAGCCCCGTAAGCCATCCGAAGAACTGACCGCTGACCGCCACCTGCACCCTGACGGAAAAGTGCGCTTCATCGCGGATGCGGACGGCTGCCTCCCTGCCGAAACGATCCATCACCACGCCGATCAGGCTGTTCTCAAACAGCAGGGTGACAATCTCCTCCTTCCCGCCATACATGCCAAAGGTTTTGTTGGCGTAATCCGCAATGTCGAAACGCTCAAAGAGCGACGCACCCTCCCGCTTTTCATCCAGCACCTGAATCTTCGCCATCTTATCCACCCGGAAGTGCTTGATTTTATCCTCCTCGCTGTCGTGGGCGATCAGATAGTAATATTCGTCCTTACAGGTGAGCGCCCACGGACTTGCCAAATAAGGCTTCCCACCCCGCCGCGGCACAAGCTCCCGATCCAGATTCCACTCCAGATACTGAAAGGAAATCTGCCGGTTTCCCTGAATCGCCCTGTGGATATCGTCCACCACATAATAGATGCTCTCATTCGCCGTCTTGATGCGGTTCGCCACATAAACCTGACGCTGCAGCTGCCCAGCCTCCGCCTTTGATGCCAGCTTCTCAATTTTGGAAATCAGCTCCCTGGATTTATTTGCCGTCAAAAACCGTGACGCCTGCACCGTCTCCACCAGCAGTTTTAGCTCCGCCAGCTCAAACTCCCGCCCGGCCAGATAATAGCCGCCTCCCGTCTTCGCCTTGACCAGCACGATATCATAGCCAAAATCAATGAGCTGGGCGATATCGTCATAAATGCTCTTGCGCTCCGCCTTCACATCATAAGCCGCCAGCGCGTCGATCAATGCCTGCGCGCTCAGACAGTGCTCCTCGTCGGACTGCTCCGTTAGAATTTTAACCAGATATAATAGTTTCTGTTTCTGCTTCGTCGATTTAGCCATTGTTTCAACTCCATGATTCCACTGTATGGAGAATGCCGCATTTCAGGCATCTCCTATGTGAGACTTAGTACTTCTCACATTAATATCGGTAACAACTCTTCCAGACGGCGGATCTCATAGTCCGTCCGCACTTCCACATCCTTCGCCCTGCCCGTCGGATTAAACCAGCAGGATGCCACACCCGCATTCTCCGCCCCCCTCATATCGCTTGTCAGGGAATCTCCCACCAAAATACATTCTTCCCTTGTCACACCGGGCAGCGCCGCAAAACAGGCGTCAAAATATTCTTTCCTCGGCTTGGGATATCCCATCAGTTCCGACACAAATACCCCGTCCATCATTTGGTCTAACCCGGACAGTCTCATCTTGCTCGCCTGTGTCGAATTGACTCCATTGGTCACCACATACTGCCGATACCCCTTCTCCTGAAGCAGCGTCACAAGCTCCTTCGCGCCATCCATATAAAAGTAAACGTTTCCCAGCTCCCGCTGATAATCCGCATTGATTTCCTCCGGCTTTACATGGGTGATGCCCAGCTCTTCAAATAGGGTGCGAAACCGCCCCACGGTCACCTGCTGCTTGGTCAGTTCCCCCGATTCCAGACGAAGCCAGTGGCTTCTGTTTATGGCGTCGTAGCGTGCCGTAATCTCCTCGTCAATCGGCAGCCCATACCGCTCGAATACCGCCCGCAGCGCATGTTCCATGGAGCGGTCAAAATTGAGCAGCGTCTGATCCAGATCCCATAGAATGGTTGTATATTTTTTCATTTTTGTCTCCTCTATTAAAAACCGTCGCCGGACAACGGCAATTCAGAGAACACTTCGCATTCTCCTTCCATGGTCCAAGCTGCCGCCATTTCATATAAAAATAAGAAGAAAGGGCGTTCCCTCAAGGACACCCTTCCGCTTTCTTCTTACATACATAATTACACAAAAAACACTATGCCGTCGTACTTCCGTCCGCAGGCGTCTCCGAAGCCGCTTTCGCATCCTTACTCTTTCTCCACTTCACGCCGATCACACACGCAACAATCACCAGCGCAACAATCAGTACAAACAGAAGCAGATACGATAAAAACGAGTTTACAAATAGAATTAAGTTTGTCATCTTTTCACATCCTTCTCTTTCCGAATTGCTTCGCTTCCGACGAAAGAACCTGTCCGAAACCGCTTTCTCCAATTACACTTACCGTTATGATACCACCAATCAGAAGGTATCGTCAAGCAGTTCCGTACCGTCCGCCGCCGTGGTGGCAAGCTTATCGCACCGCTCGTTCTCCGGATGCCCGTCGTGTCCTTTTACCCACTGAAAAGTGACACGGTGTGGCTCCATGGCGCGCAGCAGGCGTTCCCACAAGTCTATATTTTTGACAGGCTTGTTTCCCGCCGTTTTCCAGCCCTTTTTCTTCCATCCCTCAATCCAGTGCTGGTTAAAGGCATCCGTCACATATTTGGAGTCGGAAATAAGGAGCACTTCGCACGGCTTTGTGAGCGCTTCCAGACCCACGATCGCCGCCATCAGCTCCATCCTGTTGTTGGTCGTCTTTTTGTACCCGGCGGAATACTCCCGCTCGTGCAGCGTCCCCTTACTGTCAATATATTGCAGAACCGTGCCGTAACCGCCCGGTCCCTCCGGGTTCCCGCGCGCCGCGCCGTCTGTGTAGATCGTTACTTTCATGCAAAATCCTCTCCGTTCTTCCTTCTTCATCCGCCTCGCCACATACACCGACTGTTTATCAGACATCCGTCCGGCGACATCAACTCACTGTTAATCCGGTATCCGTCCGACGACATCAGCTCACTGCTAATCTGGCATCCGTCCGGCGACATCAGCTCACTGTTAATCTGGCATCTGTCTTTCAGCTGCCATCACTTGTCCGCCGAAAACCCGTTCATCTTCCCGAATGACAGCCCATGATTAAGACTGCCATTGTCCCTCTCTCATAAACCGCTCCGCCATCGCCTCCGCCGCCGCGGTAATATGCTCGTCATACTTTAGCATCCGCAGAAGCGCGATGGCGTTTCTGGTGGACGCCGGACCGTCCATTAATCTATAAGGAAAATAAATATCGTTCTCCTCGATCCGCTCCTCAAAGTGGTAATTGTCATATTCCCTCTCCAAAAGCTTCGTCAGCTCCACATCATGGGTCGCCGCAAAGCAGAGCGCATGTCCCGCCGCCAGCTTTTTCATAATCTGCGTGGAAGCCGCAATCCGCTCCACCGTGTTGGTCCCTCTGAGCACTTCGTCCACAAAACAGAGCACCGGGCGTCCTTCCGCCTGTTCCACCTGATCCAGAATCCGCTTGATGGACTTGATCTCTACCATATAATAGCTGTCACCGCCCGCCAGATCGTCCCGCAGCGACATGGACGAATAAATGCGGTAAAAAGGCGCTTCATAAGCCGCCGCGGCACAGGTGTGCACCGTCTGCGCAAGCAACGCGTTTACCGCTACCGCCCGCAGGAAAGTGGACTTGCCCGAAGCGTTTGACCCGGTCAGCAGTACCCCTCTTTTCACCTCCAGATCGTTCGGCACCGCCTCCCGAAGCAGCGGATGGTACAGCCCTGTGGCTCGCAGGGAAAGCCCTCTCCCCGCTTCCTCATAAAGCGCCGGCACACAAAAGCTTTGCTCCAGACTTTTCCGAAATGAGCCGACCGCCACCGCGCATTCAAGCTCACCCGTCACAGTAATCAGCCTGTCCACCTCTCCCATGTGCTTCTGCAAGTTATGGAAAGCCTTGTTAAAGCGGATCAGATCCATATAGAACAGCATCCGCAGATAGTCGAACAGAACCTCCAATGGATTTCCGCTCCCCTGTTTTGCGCCGGAAACCAGATATGAACTTTTCATAAAGCCCCGCAGGCTTTTACACGCCTCCCTGACCGCCGAAAGCTCCTCTTCTATTCCGCTGGTTTCCGCCTTTCCCAGTTCCTCCCCGCCTTTTAAGAGCCTTCTCACATAGGCAAAGCTGGTGATGTACGGTTCAATCTGCCGGTATTCCTTAAAATAATCGATCAGATTATGGCACAGAACCCCGAAGAGGCAGACCAGCCCCACCGGCAGGGAGACAAACATACCGCCTATGCTGAGCAAAATGAGAATATCCCAGAAAAAGTATTTGTCACTTTTCCGCTCCCCGAGCAGGTCCAGATGATCCAGATACTCGTAGATGGAGTGCCGTCCCGTCCGCCCGAGCATGAAGAAAATCCGCTGCAGCCTGTGCCGCTCCTCCTCCCGCTCCACAAAAAGCGCGATCCGCCGTTCCATCTTTTCAAGCTCGTCCGCATCCGCCGCTGGCGTCCGCAGTCTGTAATACAGATACTCATCGCCCGCCGCCGAGAGACAGGTGTTCATCCGCTGATACACCGCATCCATATACAGATCGTTCCATGTGATATCGTCGATCTGGTCCGCCGTCCTGTGTTTTTCATAGTACATGCTGATATGGGAAAGTTCCTCCGCCCCGTAACTTCGTTCGGGCGGCGTGCCGTAACCCGCATAAATCTCCCGCAGTCTTCTCTCCAGAAACCTTCTGCTGTCCACATACTCCTTTGTCATCACAAGCACGATGGCAAGCAGAATCAGGCATACAAAAATAAAAGCGTCCATTTAGCCTCCATGGGTCAGGTGATGACCCCAAAAACAAAGTTAAAAGCTTTTCTTTCAACCTTTATCTGAGACTGTCTATGATCTCATTCGCCTTTCCGTAAATCTCTTCTACATCTATATCTTTCGCAAACTGCCCGTTCTCATACAAAATCCGCCCGCGGACCATCGTCATTTTTACATTCTGCTTGCTGCCACTGTATACCAGATTTTTCGCAATATTATTGAGAGGCTGCATATTTGGCTGGTGTAAATCAATCAAAATCACATCCGCCTGCTTTCCCGCCGCCAGCACGTCCGTGTCCGGCAGGTTCATAGCCTTTGCGCCGTTCACCGTCGCCATCTTCAATACTTCCAGCGCGTCCACAGCCGCCGCGTCCTGCTCCCTCAGCTTGGCAAGCCCCGTGACCAGAAACATTTCCCGGAACATGTCGAGACAGTTGTTGCTTGCCGGACCGTCCGTGCCGACCGCCACATTAATTCCCCGCTTCAGATACGCGGAAATCGGCGCGATGCCGCTTGCCAGCTTGGTGTTGGAGCCGGGATTCGTGACAACACTCAACCCCTTCTTTGCAAAGATATCCATGTCCTCCTCATCCATCCAGACACAGTGGTAGCCGCCCCCGCCGTAATCAAACATGCCGAGGGAATTAAGAAGTTTCACAGGAGACATGCCGTAGCGTTCCCTGCAGCCCTCCACCTCCGCCTTTGTCTCGGAAAGGTGCGTAAATACCGGCGCCTTGTACTTGTGCGCCATTGCCGCCACCTGTTCCAGAAGCGCCCTGGAGCAAGTATACTCCGCATGAAAACCGATAAAGTAGGAGTGCAGGGGATCAAAATTGTTTAAAGAATGATATCTTTCCTCCATCTTTGCAAGAGAATCCTCAAACCCCTCCTGTCCGCTGGCGCCGCTGACCTGCACGCACCGCATCCCCATCTCCACACACGCCTTCGCCGTATCCTCCGGGGACAGGTACATATCGAAAATGGAAGTGATGCCGCTGGTCAGATACTCCAGTACCGCCAGCTTTGTGAGATGATAAATCATCTCCCCGTCAAGCTTCGCCTCCATCGGAAACACCTGCTGAAACAGCCAGTCCTGCAGCGGCAAATCGTCCGCATAGGAGCGCAGAAACGTCATTGCCGAATGGGTGTGGGCATCCTTGAAGCCCGGCATCAGAAGATTCCCGCCGCAGTCGATCTCCCTGTCCCAGAGAATGCTTTCCATGGAGAGAGACTGGCAGACTGCCGCCGCGTCGCCGCCTTCCCCCACATAAAGGATTTTGTCATCCTGCACCCAGAGTTCCCCTTCTATGATATCTGTCGTTTCCATGGTTAAAATTTTTGCGTTGTAAAATCTATAGTTCATGGTTTTTACCCTTTCTATTCTATTGTTACACGCCTCAATACAGCTCGCAAAGCCTGCGGCTTTCCTCGCTCACGGGCTGTCTACGCTCCGCTTCGGTCCATGCTGAGCAAGCGCCACTGGCGCTTAGCCCCCCTATGCATCCATTCTAATAAACGCTCCGGCAGGCAGACTTTCCTTCCCGTTCATGCTCTGTCTTCGCACTACTCATTGCCATCGCGCAGATTTTCCGGTCCGAACCCCTCCGGCAGAAGCTCCGCCAGCGTCATCACGCGGTAGTCCTCCTCTGACTTCGCCACAATAATCTGAAACTGCGACGGCTCACAGAACTCCCGCATCACCTGTCTGCACACCCCACAGGGATAGGCGTACTGCGTCACTTCCTCCCCCTCGGGGCTTCCCACAATGGCGATCGCCGCAAACTCCCGCACCCCTTCGCTGACCGCCTTAAAAAACGCCGTCCGCTCGGCACAGTTGCTCGGTCCGTAAGCCGCATTCTCGATATTGCACCCTGTGACAGTCTGCCCGTCCGCGGTAAGCAAAGCCGCCCCTACCTGATAGTGGGAATAAGGCGAGTAGGATTTCCTTCTCGCCTCTGTCGCCGCCTTAACCAATTCGCGTAAATTGTCTTTTGTCAATTTTTCTCTCTCTTTCATGCTGACACCCATGATTCCGCTCTGTAAAATCTCAAATTAACTATTCCTTTTTGGCACGCGAATCATACTTATTCCAAAACTTTAGATGAACGCCTTAAACTTCGTGATGGATTCCACCAGCAGTTTCTCAAACTTGGGCGCCACCGCGTTCGCCGCCTCCTGCACTTCCTCGTGGGTCAGGGGCGCACTGTTCATGCCCGCCGCCAGATTGCTGACACATGATACGCCGCAGATCTTCATGCCCATATGGTTCGCCGCAATCGCCTCCACAACAGTGCTCATGCCAACCGCGCTGGCTCCCAGCTTATGCAGCATCTGGATCTCCGCTGGAGACTCAAAGGAAGGTCCCGTAAGCTGCGCGTACACGCCCTCAAACAGTTCGATATCGTTCTCTTTCGCCGTCTCCTTGATCATTCCCTGCAAATCCTCGTCGTAAACGTGGGACATGTCCGGGAACCGGGTGCCCAGCTCCTCAATATTCGGTCCGATCAGCGGATTCGGCGCAAACAGGGAAATATGATCCTGAATCAGCATCAGACTGCCCGCATGGAACGCCGGGTTGATCCCGCCGGAAGCATTCGTCAGGAAAAGCACTTTCGCGCCCATCATCTTCATCAGACGGGTGGGCAGCACCACATCCGTAATGGGGTACCCCTCATAATAGTGCACACGCCCCTGCATCAGCACAACCGGCACCTCATGGATGTAGCCGAAGATAAACTTCCCGGCATGTCCCGGCACGGTGGATACGGGGAAGCCCTCAATTTCATTGTAAGGTAGCTCCGCTTTCACATCCACCACCTTCGCGAAATTGCCAAGCCCCGAACCTAACACCACAGCCACCTTCGGCTCGAAGTCAATTTTTGCTTTGTAGCAGTCATAACATTTTAAGAGTTTATCATATACAGGGTTCATATGTTTACCGCCTTTCCTTTTTTATGGTAAGTATATCACACTCTCCCCGGTTTGACATCCATTTTCTCCGCGATCAGAATATCCATACAGTGCTGGTGCGGCACGCCGCCGCTGTCGCAGTCAAATATGATTTCATCATTGGCACGAAAAAGCCAGTCATGGTACATCCCCTGCAGTTCCCCGGAATGCCAGCTGCCTCTCTCGACCTCTATCGGCTCCCGGTCCGGCGCAGGCGCAATAAAGGGCTTATCCACAAAGACATTGACCGCATGGATGCCTCCGGCTGTCGTGTGTTCCTTGAGGCTGGAAATCACTTCTCCCCGCAGCTTCCCCGGGATATAGTGGAGCACCCCACTGGAAAACACAATGTCGAAGGAAGTGTCCGGCCGGTAATCCAGCACATCCGCCTGAAAGAAATCAATCTGTACCCCGTGCCGCTTTGCCAGACTGCGCGCCTTGTCAATCCCTGTCTGTGCGGCGTCGAAGGCAGTAACAAGATAGCCGTTTTTTGCAAGAAAAACCGCATCCTTCCCCTCCCCGCAGCCGATCTCCAGAACCCGGTAAGGTTTTACGGGCGGCTTGATTTTCATAATCTCATAGCACAGCTCGTTTGGCTGCAGCCCCCAGTAATACGCCTCTCCCTCATACCGCCGCTCATAATCCGTCATGGGCGCGGCGCTGTACCCCAAGAGGATATCCGTCGTCGTGCCCAGAATATGCGCAAGCTGCGGCAAAAGGCTGATGTCCGGGTATGCCGTGCCGTTCTCCCACTTGGAGACCGCCTGAAAGGAGACATTCAGATAATCGGCTATCTTCTGCTGGGTGTACCCTAACTGCTTCCTCTTTTTCATTATGATCGTTCCTATATTGTCACTCAAATTTCTTTCCTCCCGTCCGTATCTGCCCTGTTGTTTCTAATCATAACAAGATACCTTTGGTTCCACAATAACCCGTATGTTGAAACACAGGTGAAAGCTCAACCAGAAGGCGAAAAAAGAACCCTGAAATGAGTATTCCCCATACCAGAGTTCCCTTGCCTATGCTATGACACATAAAGCGTTTCATCCTTTAATCCGTCTGCATATTTTGTGCTTTCACGCGCTGATATTCCTCCACAGTAACATCCAGTCCGGCGCACGCTTTCTCCAGACTGATCCCAAAGTTCTTCATAGCTGCCTCAATATTATGTATCAGAATCTGTCCTCTGCCCTCTTCCTTTCCTTCTGCCTTTCCGTCCTCTTTTCCCCGCATATAACCCGCAGTTTCTCCGTCCTCATAGGTCACACGCATCGCATATTCTTCGTTGTACTCATAAATCGACATTGCAACCACCTCATTTCTCTGCGTCACAAGAAAATCTTTCAGAATATCCTGCCGAATACTGTGTAAACGTTTCCTTTCGTCTGAGGCGACAGGAAACTTCTCCTACAACGAAAGTCTGTTTTAGTCCCCGCCTGCCCAATCATTGAATTTTAAGCAAGGATTCTAAAACAGATAAGACACTGTAAAAGCGTCCCAAAGAAAAATAGATTGTTTGAACGTTTTTCCGTTAGAATTTCATTGCTATGTAAAAATCATAGCAATGTTATTTACAAAAGTCAAGCATTATTTCCCCGTTTTCCTCCCATACCGCATCGGCTCCGCCACCGTCCTGTTAAAGAACGCGATTAACGGTCCCATAAAGAACGCCGTCACCACCGTGCCGATTCCCACCGTCGCGCCGAAAATAAACCCTACAATGGTGCAGAATAAATCCGAGGATATCCGGCAGAACTGAAATTTCCACTTCTTCTTTTCCGAGAGGAGCAGAGACACGGCATCATATGTAGACACGCCCATATCCGCCGTGAAATAGAGGGCAGAGGAAAAGCACATGATCACAATGCCGAGGATCAAAAACACAAACCGCACAACAAATGACGGTTCCGGAATCAATTTTTCAAAAAGCAGGGAAGAGTATTCCACCACATAGCCCAGCAGGAAAATATTGATCACCGTCCCTGTCAGACCGTCAGTGTCCGAGCAGCCCCTTATTCTCCAGAAACTCCCTCGCCACGTCCTTGTCCTCCCTGCCGTTCACTTCCACCTCATAATTCATCTGCTGCATCTCGGCCTCGGTAATCAGCCCGTTCATTTTCTCCAGAACGCCCCGCAGCTTCGGGTACTTTTCCAGCGCATCCTTTCTCACCACCGTTCCGGCATCATAGGTTTCAAAAAAAATCCGGTCGTCCGCAAGCAGCACCAGATTGTTGGCGGCAAGCTGCGCATCCGTCGTGAATGCGTTGATCACATCCACCTCTTCATTCTTTAGCGCCTCATATTTCAATGCAATCTCCATCTGTACGGTGTCTTTAAACTGCATACCGTACGCTTCACAGAGCCGGGGATACCCGGTTTCCAGCTCAATGTAATCCGGATTGCCGCCAAACACCAGCTCCCCGGAAGCCGCCGCCAGCTCCGAATAGGTGGAAAGCCCGTACTGCTCTGCCATATCCTGTCTGACCGCCAGCCCATAAGTGTTGGAAAAACCGTACAGCCCCGTCCACGTCAGACCCAGCGCGTCATACTCGGCCAACAGTTCCTCATAGAGTTTATCGTCGTCTTTCTCCATCTCCTCTTTCTTCAGCACGTTCAGCCACGCCGACCGGGTGTACTCCGGGTACAGGTCAAACTCTCCTTTCACAAGCGCGGGATGGATGTTTGTGGTGCCGCCTCCCACACCTTTTGTGATCTCCACTTCATAATCCGTCCCATCCTCAATCAGCTGCGCCAGTATCTCCGTCAAAATATACTGCTCCGTCATGGGCTTTGACGCAATCTTGATCGTCTCCTTTTCCCCGCAGGCACCAAGCCCGCAGACCATGCCCACCAATGCCAACACCGCAATTCCCTTTTTAATTCTCTTCGTACTTTTCATATTCTCCTCCATTCCGTCGCTAACCGCCATGTCACAGCTCTACTGTAACTCAAATCGACGCGGAGAATGCCCGTATTTCAGGCATTCTCCAATGCGAAACTTAGTACTTCTTGGCGTCTCGTCCTATGGCGAGACGCCTTTAGAAGTACTTTTCGCATTTCTTACGCGCCGCAAAGCAGCTGCCTTACAAACGCATCCCTCGGTTTCTCCAAAAGTTCCTCTCTGCCGCCCTCCTGCCAAATCATGCCGTCTTTCATAATCAGAATGCGGCTGCCCAGCTTGAACGCCTCCTCTATATCATGGGTAACAAACACGATCGTTATGCCCGTTTTTTCCTGCAGGTCGGAAAGTTCCCCCTGCAATGTGCGTCTCGTGATTTCGTCCACCGCCCCGAAAGGCTCGTCCATCAACAGGATATCCGGGGACGCCGCCATCGCTCTGGCGATGCCCACCCGCTGTTTCTGCCCGCCGGAAAGCTGTCTGGGAAACCGCCCCGCCAGTTCTTTTGGAAGATCAACCATCGCAAGCATTCTCTCCGCCATCGCACGCCGCTCCTCCTTCGACAGCTTTTTGTCAAGGCAGGGGACATAGCATATATTGTCCTGCACCGTCATGTGCGGAAACAGTTTGGCGCCCTGCACGGCATAGCCGATCCTTCTTCGCAGATCGGTCAGGCTGCACGCCGACAGCCGCTCTCCTTCCACCAGCACCTCTCCCGCCGCAGGCAGAACCAATCCGTTAATCAGCTTGAGGAGCGTTGTCTTCCCGCACCCCGACGGACCGATGATCACAAGAAACTCTCCCCGCTCCACGTCAAGAGATACCCGCCGCAGCACCTCGTGGCTGCCGTAGGCCGCCGACACATTCCGTATTTCAATCGCCCTGCTCAATGCCGTACCTCCTGTTCACCATCTTCTGTACTCTCGCAAGCAGCCAGTCGCTTAGTAGCGCCAGAAGCGCAATCAGCACCGAGCCCGCCGCCGTCAGCGTCATATTGTAAGTGGTGATGCCACGGTAAATCGCCGCGCCGAGTCCGCCCGCCCCGATAAAGGAGGCGATGCCGCCCATGGCAATGATCATCACCACCATATTGCGGAAACCACTGATGATCACAGGAAGCGCCAGCGGGAAACGGATACGAAACATCATCTGTCTGCCATCCGATCCAAGACCTTCCGCCACCTCCAGAATGCCGGCGTCTACGTTCGTAAGTCCCGTGTAAGTATTCCTGACAATCGGCAGCAGACCGTAAACGGTCAGGGCAATGATGGCCGTCTTATTGCCGATGCCCGTAAAAGGAATCAGGAATCCCAGAAGGGAGATGGACGGGATGGTATAAATCACATTCACCACACCCAGAACCGCGCCCGCAAGCTTTTTATGTCCGCTGATAAAAACACCCAGCAGAATCCCCAGCACGCCCGCGCACACCACCGCTGTCAGTGAAATCCTGATATGCTCCAGCAGACAGGTCACAAAAAAAGCCCGCCGTTCCCAAAGAATCTGTATAATCTGCATCATTACCACCCTGTTGTCAAAAACAATCCGCTCACTGTCGGAACATTTTTATCAAACATGGGCCGCAGGCCGGAAACGAAACATCCCGGCACACGGCCCAAAAATTTCATCCATTTAGTAAGATATCACATAAAAAGCAGATGCGCAATTAAAACCTTCGGTATCACAGCTCAGCCCACGCCCATTCGCAAAATCGCGTCTCCGACGCTCTCCGCTGCTGCGTAAGCTCAGATTGAGCAAAGCTCAATCGGCTCATTAACGGGCGTTCCCTCAGAGCATCATCCGCCTGTCAAACTTGTGCAAGCACAGTTTGCCCGGCAGATAATGCTCTGGCTGAACTGTTATATAATAATGCACACCATTCCTCCGTTGCAGTCGTTGACGATCTTCTGCATGGTCTCCTGCAGTTTGATCTGGCTCTCCTCATTTATCATAGAAAGCTTGCCTGTAATACCGTCGTTGACAAGCTGCTCCACGGTCTTTCCGAAGATATTCGTCTCCCAGATACCCTCCTCGCCGGTATCCGCATCGGAGATAAATTGAATCAGATCCCTCGCCTGCTCCTCGGTTCCCACAATAGGCGAAATCTCCGTCTCAATGCTCGCCTTGATCATATGGATGCTGGGACTCTCCGCCTTGATCTTCACGCCGAATTTATTGCCCTGCTTAATCAGCTCCGGCTTCTCCAGTACGATCTCCTCCCTATCAGGCGTCACCACGCCGTAGCCCTTGTAACGCACCGCCTCCAGCGCGTGCAGCACCTTCACATACTCCCGCTTCATCTTCGCCATCTCGCGCAGGGTGGCGAGCAGCTGGTACTCGCTCTCTATAGACTCTCCCACCAGATCACTCAGCATCTCATAATAGTATGCGTCGTCCACGTCCAGAATAATCCGCACACTGCCGTCGGACATGTTGATGCCGTCCAGCTTACATTTTTTGATATACTCGCTCTCCACCATAAAACGATCTGCCGTGATATCTCTGATATGATTCAGGTCGTTCATCAGCGTCTTTAGCTGCGCAATGATGTCCTTCTTCATCTTGTGATCGAAGGGCAGCATCTCCACCCACTTTGGCATATAAAACTCAATCATGGTGAGCGGGAACTCATAGAGGATATTCTCCATAATGTGGTTGATATCCTCCTTTTTCAACTGCTCGCAGTTGATGGGCATAACCGTCACCTGATATTTCTCACTGATCTCGTCGGCAAGGTTTCTCGTCTCCTCCGCATAGGGCTTTTCGGAATTTAAGAGCACAATATAAGGTTTCCCAAGCGCCTGCAGTTCCTTGATCGTCCGCTCCTCCGCCTCCAAAAAGTTCTCCCTCGGCAGTTCCCCGAAAGACCCGTCGCATGTCACCACAATTCCGATGGTGGAATGGTCGCGGATCACCTTTCTGGTACCGA
The DNA here is from genome assembly GCA_910584725.1 of uncultured Lachnospiraceae bacterium. Lineage (GTDB taxonomy): Bacteria > Bacillota > Clostridia > Lachnospirales > Lachnospiraceae > UBA3282. The sequence goes on from CAJUBE010000020.1 coordinate 44,022, forward strand.
TTTCCGCCGCCTTCGTGAAAGGAATCTCCTCCATCGACCAGGGTGTCTTGACCATGCGCTCCTCGTCCTTTTCCATGTGTCCCGCCGCGCCGTCCACCATATAGCCCACACAGTCCACCAGGCGCACCTTCACGTCAATATCCGCGCCCAGCCTTACATGTGCTGCCTCCTTTGGAATAAACTTCGGTTCCGTGGTGGTGATGGTCTTGCCGCCCGCGCTCTGGGGCATCTCATCCTGCGCCCGCTCCCTCTCATGTTCATCCTCTATGTAGGGAAGCACCAAAAGGTTCATAAACCGCTTGATAAAAGTAGATTTTCCCGTCCTGACCGGCCCCACCACGCCAAGGTAGATTTCTCCGCCCGTCCTGCGCTGTATATCTTTATACAGGTCATATGTATTATTCTGTAATATATCCATAAAAAATCCTCCTGCTTATACTGGTAAATGTATATGCAGGAGGATTCCTGTCTATGCGGTTTTTCTATATGTCATTGTCTCAACTTATGGAAAATAATGCAGTTTGGCTGCTCCACCTTAATCTCCCTGCCATTCATCACAAGGAGCCCGTTTTTTAAATCCACCGTAAAGAAAGTCATGGTGTCGGATTCATGGTTTAAGGAAACAAGATGCCTGTTATCCGGGAACAGATTCGCGTCCTTCGGATAATCCCCGCTGATCGGCAGGCACAAAATCTTGGACAGCATCCCGGTCTTCTGATCGACCTTGTAGATCGTTGCGCTATTGTCCCCGGCATTGGAGCTGACCACATACTTAAAGTCCTCCGAAATATTGAGCGCGCTGGCAGCGGAACCACCCGCGTGATAATCATTCAGCGTGGAAATCGTTTGAATCTTCTCAAACTCCGGGATGCCGTTCTTCTCCTCATACGTGTAGACATCAATATAATTTTTCAGCTCATGGACAATGTAGAGAATATGCCCGTCTTTTGAAAACTTCAAATGGCGCGGCGCGGACTCCTGCTCGCTGCGGATCATGTCGATGGGCTTTAACGTCCCTCTCTCGTGATCTACCCGGTACACATTCACATGGTCAAGTCCCAGGTCGGCGGCACATAAATAGTGATTATCCCTCGTCATTTTCACACAGTTCACATGGGGTCTGAAATTCCGCTCCGCAATACTGCCGAGTCCCTTATGATATACCTCGTCCGTGATCTCCCCGATGCCGCCATCCTCCCGCAAGCGAAGCACCGTAATCTTTCCGTCGTGATAGCCGCCCACAAAAAGGAGCTTATCCTCATAATCCGTGGAAAGATAACAGCCTCTCATGCCGTTGATTGAACCTTGATTGATCACTTCCAGATCGCCGCCGGGTAAAATCTTATAAGCCTCCACACCGAAGTCCGTGATGGAATAGAGATACTTTTCATTGTGGGAAATGGTGATGTAGGAAGAGTTTGTGATCTCCACCTGATTCTTCTCCGTCATCCTGCCGTTTTTCATATCTACGTCATAAATCTTGATGCCGTAGTTATCTTCTTTCGCCGTCGTATAAGTAGACACATACGCCACATATTTATCCTGATTCATCCTGTTCCTCCATAATCGGGTACATTCTTCTCTTCGTCCGGCACCCTTGTCTCTAGCAGAATTTTACCATAAATTCCGAAACTTGTTAATCCTTTTCTTCCGATTCTTCTCTTTTTGTCAAAAACATACCCTATTTTACATTTCCCCATTGACATCGCTCTTTATTCTAGTATAATGGGATGCAACGCATGTTTAGTTTTAGTAAACTTTTAGTTTATTTTTACTGAATAGCACTGATTTAAATCACAGCAAAACTGTGGTTGGGGGACATCATGGACAATACTTCCGCCAGAATAGATCTGGGCAACAAAATCAAGGAACTGCGAAACAAAAAGGGGCTGACGCAGGAAGAACTCGCTGACCGCTGTGAGCTTTCGAAGGGATTTATCAGCCAGTTGGAGAACGATCTGACTTCGCCATCCATCGCTACGCTGATGGATATCTTACAGTGTCTCGGCACCAGCCTGAAAGATTTTTTTAACGATGCCGGAGACGAACAGATCGTCTTTACCAAAAAGGATTATTTTGAAAAGATCGACGCAGAGCTGCAAAACAAAATAGAATGGATCATCCCAAACGCCCAGAAAAACAAGATGGAACCGATCCGTGTCACGCTGGAAAAGGGCGGCTCCACCTATCCGGACCTGCCCCACGAGGGCGAAGAATTTGGCTATGTTCTCTCCGGCTCCATCGTTATTATCGTCGGAAACCACAGCATAAAGGCATCAAAAGGGGACGCGTTCTATTTTACGCCGGACTCTGAGCACTACATAAAAGCGGGCGGAAAAAGCGGTGCTGTCTTTTTATGGATCAGCACTCCGCCAAATTTTTAACAAATTGAGCTTCGCTCAATTGCGAGGTCCGCTTCGCGGACTCGGAAATCGACCTACGCATGAAAAATAATTGGAGGGTTCACTCCCATGAACAAAGAATTGATTCAACTGATTGATATATCGAAATCCTTTGACGGCCAGATGGTTCTGGACGAATTGAATTTAAGTATCCACGAAAACGAATTTGTCACTCTGTTAGGACCGAGCGGCTGCGGGAAAACAACGACTCTCCGCATTCTTGGCGGTTTCACCGGTCCCGACAAGGGAAGGGTTGTTTTCGACGGGCAGGATATCACACAGATTCCGCCAAACAAAAGACCTCTTAATACCGTTTTCCAGAAATACGCGCTCTTCACCCATATGACCATCGCAGAAAACATTGCTTTTGGCCTGAAGATAAAGAAGAAATCAAAAAGCTACATAGACGATAAAATCCGCTATGCATTGAAACTGGTCAATCTGGACGGCTACGAAAACCGTATGCCCGACTCTTTGAGCGGCGGCCAGCAGCAGCGGATCGCCATCGCCCGCGCCATTGTCAACGAGCCGAAGGTGCTCCTTCTGGACGAACCGTTAGGGGCTCTTGACTTAAAGCTGCGGCAGGAAATGCAGTATGAGCTGATCCGCATGAAAAACGAGCTTGGCATCACCTTTGTCTATGTGACCCACGATCAGGAGGAAGCGCTCACCATGTCCGACACCATCGTGGTGATGAACCAGGGCTATATCCAGCAGATCGGCAGTCCGGAGTCCATCTACAACGAACCGGAAAATGCGTTTGTGGCGGATTTCATCGGAGACAGCAATATCATTCCCGCCACCATGATCGAGGATAAGCTGGTGAGCATCCTTGGCACCCGCTTTGCCTGCGTGGACACGGGATTCGGAAGCAACCGTCCCGTTGACGTGGTCATTCGACCGGAGGATGTCATTCTGGTAGAGCCCTCAGACGGGATGATTCAGGGTGTGGTAAGCCACCTGATCTTCAAGGGCGTCCACTATGAGATGGAGGTGCAGGCAAACGGTTTTGAGTGGCTGGTACACTCTACCACACTGTTCCCTGTCGGAAAAGAGGTAGGCATCCGGGTAGATCCTTTTAATATCCAGATTATGAACAAACCGGAATCGGAAGACGAGGAGGCGGTAATCATTGACATCTAAAAACAAATGGCTTTCAGCTCCCTATATGATCTGGTCAGTGGTTTTTATCATCGTGCCGCTTGGCATGATTCTCTACTATGGCCTTACCGACACGACGGGCGCTTTCACCCTCGACAACATCACCGCCATTGCCTCGGCAGGGCACGCAAAAGCGCTGCGTGTATCGTTGCTGCTCTCTCTTGTGAGTACACTGGTCTGTTTTCTGCTCGCCTATCCGCTCTCCATGATTCTTGCCAGAGTGCAGGTAAAGCGGCATAACTTTATTATATTAATCTTTATTTTGCCAATGTGGATGAATTTTCTGCTTCGTACCCTTGCGTGGCAGACCTTATTGGAGAAAAACGGCGTCATCAACCATGTGCTCTCCTTTTTTCATCTGCCGACCTTAAAGATCATCAACACACCCGCGGCGATCATCCTCGGCATGGTATATAATTTTCTGCCCTTTATGGTGCTGCCCCTATATAACGCGCTTGCAAAAATTGATATCAATGTGATCAACGCTGCCCACGATCTGGGCGCCAACAATATCTATACCTTTGTCCGCATCATTCTGCCCCTCTCCATTCCGGGCATTATCAGCGGTATCACCATGGTATTTATTCCGGCGCTGACCACCTTTGTCATCAGCGCGCTGCTAGGCGGTGGAAAGCTGCTCCTGATCGGCGACGTCATCGAGCAGGAATTTACCCGCACGTCCAACTGGCACTTAGGCAGCGGCCTTTCCATGGTACTGATGATATTTATTGTCATCAACATGATTTTATCCGCTATTTTTGACAAAGACGGGGAGGGCTCCATGCTATGAAAAGCATTGCAAAAAGAATTTACATAGCCCTGATTATTTTATTCCTGTATGCCCCCATCGGCATCCTGATCGTGCTGTCCTTTAACAAGAGTAAAACCCGGGCTAAGTGGGGCGGTTTTACCTTTCAGTGGTATATCGAGCTTTTTCAGAATGAGGAAATTCTGCGTGCGCTGTTCAACACGCTGCTTATCGCGTTTGCCTCCTCCCTGATTGCCACAGTCATCGGGACGGTGGCCTGCATTGCCATGACGGGAATGAAGCGCAGGGCAAAATCAATCCTAATGGGCGTTACGAACATCCCCATGCTGAACGCGGATATTGTCACCGGCATCTCCCTGATGCTGCTCTATATCAGTCTGGGAATTAAGTTTGGAATGGGAACAATTCTGCTCTCCCACATTACCTTTAATATTCCCTATGTTATTTTGAGCGTGATGCCGCGCATGAGACAACTTAACGTCAGCACCTATGAGGCGGCGCTGGATCTGGGCTCTTCCCCTTTACATGCATTTTTCAGGGTGGTATTTCCAGACTTGCTGCCGGGCATCCTCTCAGGATTCCTGATGGCGTTTACCATGTCGTTAGACGATTTCATTATCACCCACTTTACCAAAGGAGTCGGCGTGGATACGCTTTCCACAAAAATTTACACTGAAATCAAAAAGGGAATCAAACCGGAGATGTACGCACTCTCGTCTCTCATTTTTGTGACGGTTCTGACATTGCTTATTCTGATTAATCTGTCACCTGCAGATAAAAAGAAAAGTGAAGCCAAAGAATAAACAGGCAAAAGGGCATACCCGGCTGCTCTGACATGGAGGTAATTATGAAAAAGCACCGAATGACTCATATCAGACAGACCATTACCGCACTGGCTCTGCTTCTGTCAGCTGCACTGTGCGGCTGTGGCTCGGACAAAGGCGCAAACGGACAGGTCATCGTCTACAACTGGGGCGAATACATTGACCCGGAGACCCTTCGCATGTTTGAAGAGGAAACCGGCATCAAGGTAATCTATGACGAGTTTGAGACCAACGAAAGCATGTATCCGAAGGTAGAATCTGGAGCGGTTGCCTACGACATCGCCTGCCCCTCCGACTATATGATCAGCCGTATGATCGAAAATGGGATGCTGGCAGAGATTAATTACGATCACATTCCCAACGCAAAAAGAAATATCGGCTCCCAATACTATGAACAGTCCAGAGGCTTTGACCCGGAAAACAAATATGCCATTCCATACTGCTGGGGAACCGTGGGTATTCTCTACAATCAGACGATGGTAGACGAACCGATCACCCGCTGGGCACAGCTCTGGGATGAAAAGTACGCGGACAATATTCTGATGCAGGATTCCGTGCGCGATGCCTTTATGGTGGCGGAAAAGCTCAACGGGGATTCCATGAACACCTTAGATACCGGAGAGCTGGAAGCCGCAAAAAATCTGCTGATCGAGCAGAAGCCGTTGGTACAGGCCTATGTGGTCGATCAGGTGCGCGACAAGATGATCGGCGGAGAGGCCGCCATCGGGGTCATTTACTCCGGCGAGGCCATTTTTACCCAGAAGGAAAATCCCGATCTGGTCTATGTGATTCCCGAGGAGGGTACAAACGTCTGGATTGATTCGTGGGTTATTTTAAAGAACGCGCCCAACAAGGAGAACGCGGAGAAATTTATTGATTTCATGTGCCGCGAGGATGTCGCGCTGATGAACTTTGACTATATCACCTACTCCACGCCGAATGTGGCCGCAAGGGATCTGATTGAAGATGAGGATATCAAAAATTCAGAGATCGCCTTTCCCGACCTGTCGCAGTATGACAATCTGGAAACCTATGTGTATCTGGGCGAGGAGGGGGATTATCTCTACAATGAATTGTGGAAAGAGGTGAAGGCGTACTAGCCTTCACCCCTATCTTAAAGCTTCTGAAACGCGCTGCTCATAGCCGCCGCCGTATCCTTATCACTCATAATAAAGAAAATCACATCCCCGCGGCTCTCGATCAGCATGGTCTCCGCGCTGACACACACCCACTTATCGAGATCGGCATTGTCTTTTAATGCCTGCTTCGCGCTCTCCACGTCCGCCTCATCCACGCGCAGAAGCACACACTGATACGCCATAGAGGACATCATAGGCATGGACACCACGCCCTCCGTGTAAGTAATCTGATCCGTCCCCAAAATGGATACCTCCAGATCATCCGTCAGGTCAATCGTCTCATAGCTGTCCAGATTATCCTTAAAATCCTGCACGAGATCCGCATTTGCATAGAGGGATGCCATCATATCCTGCAAAGAACCCTCCAGCTTCTCCGAATCCGCCGCCCCGCCCCCGCAGGCGCTGCAAAAAAGCCCCGCAAACAAAATGAAAAATCCTGCCACAAGCATCGTTTTCTTTCCGCTTCTCATACAATTTTCTCCTCTTTCCTTTCCCCATTGCCAAACCGCCATCTGCGATCCGTAACTGCCTAAAGCCTTTTGTTTAAACGGCATCAATCCTTCTTATTCTCCCACCTTTTGACGGAATTATCCACAATCCTTCAGCTCCCCTTCTTATCCGAAAGAAGCGGCTTGATCGTCTTATAAATCTTACTGGACTTTTTATTGTCCGCGCTCGGATATTTCTTCATCAGCGCATTCATAATGCCCTGCTTCGTCTTATACTGCTGGACGATCTTCAAGACCTCGTCCACGCTCACATCCTTTTCTTCCTTGAGAATCTCCTGCAGCTTCTCGGACAGCTTTTCCTTCAGCTCCTGCGCCTCGTGGTCGTGGCTGCGTCCCGTGATATCGGCAATCAACGTCACAGAAACGCCCCTGTTTTTCCAGTAGCCGCTTAAGATCTCGAACCCCTTATCCTTGCTGACAATATAGTAAAGCTCCGCCGCCCGATTCGCAATCAGATACCCAAGCTGTGTGGCCAACTGAAAATCCAGCGCGTTCTTACTGCCAACATCCACCTTGCAAAACTCGATATCCGCCTTAGATTCAATAAGCCTTCTGTGCTGGTCGAAAGTAATGCTATCCGCATTCTTGCTGTAGAAAATGCATACCTTATCTTCCTTCCCAAGCTTGTGGATGCCGTCCAGTCCGTCCTTTTTTACATTCTCAAAATCTACCAGATAATAACTCATCTCATTCCTCTCTCACTCTTTTTCTACCAGTTTGGCCGATCCAAGCTTCTCTTTAAAAAAGCTGATAATCCGCTGCCAAAGCTCCTCCTGGAAAAATGGCATATCGGCGTGATCCGCCCCTTCTAAAACGAGAAGCTTTACGTCAGCCCCCGCCGCCTCCAGCCTGTCATACAGAATTTCTCCCTGCGCGAAGGGTACCGTGTGGTCGTTGTCTCCATGGATAATTAGGAATGGCGGCGCATCTTTTGACACATAGGAAACCGGACTGATCTTTAACGCTTCCTCCTGATACAGAGCCACATTTTTTCCAAGCAGCAGCGATTCCATAGATGCTGCCGCCTCCACCGGGGACGGATAGGGAAATGCCGTTACATCCGTTGGCGGATACCAAGGGCAGGCCGCCTGCACCTTGCTGGAAAATTCCGTAAATGCACCCACATCAAACGCCGGATCATTCGCAAGCGCCGCCATGGCCGCCAGATAGCCACCCGCCGACTCTCCCATCACGCCAAACCGCTCCGTGTCGATACGGTAACGTTCACTCATCGCTTTCAGATAGCGGATTCCCGCCTTGACATCGGTCAGCTGCGCGGGAAAAATATCCTCATTGGAAGTGCGGTACTCCACACTCGCCACCACGAAACCGCATCTCGCAAGCTCCGATAAATATGCCAGATGCGCAGATCGATCCATACGCTGCCACGCGCCGCCACAAATCCACACCACGCAGGGATATTTTCTCGTCCCGTCCTCCGGGTAGATAAGATCCATTTTCAAATCCCGTCTCGTATGTCCAAACCACGCGTCCACCTGCGCAAACGTCACACCCGACACAACCGAATACTGCGGCGCTGTCACTTCTATTTTCATTTTTTCTCTCATGACCGTTATTCCTTCTTTCTCTCTTTATTCATTTCACACGAAGAATGCCGCTTTACTTAGAACTTCTTAGCGAGGCAGCCTTTGCTGCCGAGCTTTAAAAGTTCTTTTCACTTTATGTATTGCTGTGAATCTTCTCCAACGGCATCCAGTGCATCATAAGCCGCTCCAGCTTGTTCTGGTCGATGGGCTTTGCCAGGAAATCGTCAAACCCGGCCTCCATATACTGCTCCTTCGCCCCCACAATCGCATTCGCCGTCAGCATAATCACCGGCGTGTCCTTACAGAGATTATCCTGCATCTCCCTCATGCACCGCATCGTCTCCATACCGTCCATTTCCGGCATCATATGATCCAGGAAAATAATATCATAATGTTTCTGCCTGATATGGTCGAGACACTCCCTGCCGCTGCCCACATCCGTAATCTTAATCTGTGTCTGCTTCAGAAGCCCACAGAATACCCTCCTGTTCACGCGATTGTCATCCACAAGAAGAATCTCTCCTTCCGGCGAGGTAAAGCTGGCATGATAATTATGCTCCCTGGCCGCCTTTTTGGCCCGCTCCTGAAAACTGCCGATGGGCTCCGCATCCACAACGCCCTGCCGCAGCGCAAAGAAGAACCGGGTGCCTTCCCCGTATACGCTCTCCACATGGAGGTCTGTATTCATCAGCTTGAGGAGCTGCAGGGAAATGTTCATGCCAAGACCCGTGCCCTCAATATTCCGGTTTTTCTCCTCGTCAATGCGCTCAAACGCGGAAAACAGCTTCGGTATGTCCTCCTGCTTGATGCCTATGCCCGTATCGCGCACCGTGAAATGCAAAATCGCGTCCGCACCGTCCCGCTCGCCTGTCACCTCAAAAGTCACCGTTCCCTTGCGGGTATATTTGACCGCATTGGTCAATAAGTTCGTAAGCACCTGTCGAATGCGCAGATCATCCCCATAGAGTTTAGAAGGCAATTCGGCATCAACCGCCACGTCAAACCGCAGCCCTTTTTCCTGCGCCCGCAGGGAAAATATGTTGTACAGGTCGTTGAGCATACTGTTAAACTCATATTCCGCAGGCACAATCTCCATTTTGCCCGACTCGATTTTAGAAAAGTCCAGAATATCATTGATAATTCCCAAAAGCGCGTGGGCGGAGGTCTTGATATCCATGGAATACTTTTTCACATCATCCTCGGAAGATTCCCGAAGCACCATCTCATTCATGCCGATCACCGCGTTGATCGGTGTCCTGATCTCGTGGGACATTCTGGCCAGGAACTCCGACTTGGCTCGGTTCGCCTTCTCCGCATTCGCCTTGAGAAGCTGCATCTGTTCAATCTGTTTCCTGCTCTGGGTCATATCCACAAGCATAATCGAGTAACCCACCAGCATCCTGTTATTCCATATTTTATTGGCATGTACCTCAAAGGTATGGTTGCAGCTGATATGTTCAAAATAATTATTGGCTTCAAAAATTTCCTTCAGATTTTCCTTACAGACCTGTTCTCCCTTTCTGTATCGCGAAAGATTCGGAAACAGCTCCTTTGCCTTGTCGTTCGCCTCCACAAAACCGCCGTCCGCATCCACGATCAGCACCGCCTCGTCCATGGACTTGATAATATCCTCATGAGCCGAGATCGTGATGTCAAATATATGGTAAAAGGCAATCACGATGCCAAAAGCTATGATGCTGATCGCCTCACAGGCCGGCACCGCGTCATATCCATCTACCCACTGGAAAATGTCGCACACGAAACCGGGAATCGGCAGAATACTGCAAATACCCAACGCGATCAGATTGACATTCCGTTTGCCTTTTCCCACCCTTCTGTTGGTCTGCATCGTCATAATAAAGCTGCCAACCATCTGAATCAACATATGTACAAAAAATACATAGTGAAGCGGCCCTTTCTCCAGAATCAAATGTGGAAAAAGCCCCTCCGTCACAAAAGAAACCCGCGAATAATAGATCGGCGTGTAACGGTATCCCCAGATGCACAGAAGCACCAGCCCGTCCAAAACAAACATAAGCGCTTCCACTTTTCCGGACAATTTATAGCCGCAGTATCTGGCCACAAACATAAACAAAAAGGTGCTTATAAATGCCCCGCCCATAAACTCCACACGCACGGCAATCATTCCCTCACCGATATCCCGTGAAAGCAACTCCAACAGATAACCGGCATTTTGGATCGCGCCAAGAAAACCGACGCAGAGCATCAGTTTGGAGAGCATACTTTCACGCTGCCTCGTCATGAGAATAACGAAGCAAAAACACCCCAAAACCATAAGGATTTGAAATCCCACTAAAAAACTGAACATACTTTCCCTCATCCTAAATTGCCGGGTAGGAGAAATCCCTGCCGGAAATTTCTCCTACCCATGCCCGAGCCCGGCCATCAGCTCCTACGACATTGCATTTGCCTGCTTATACTTGTAAAGCATCTCCGCATGGTTCTGCTCCTCAATCTGTATGTCGGCAAGAAGTTTTCTTAAACCCGAATTGTCACAGGAGAACACATTGGTATTGTACTCTCCCGATACCAGCTTCTCCGTACCGATACAGTCCGTGGCAAGAAAACAGTCATGCTCCTTGTCCGCGGCATTCGCGCCGTCCTTGTATGTGCCCTTCGGCGCATAGTTTTTGCCCTGCGAATCGTTACAGTCACATTCCGGCACATTGCCGTGAAGTGCCTGTCCGATGGACTGGTAATGCTTCTGCTCATCCTGCTGCAGCGTCCGAAACAGGCTCTGCAATTCCGTGTCCTTCGCCTGGGATGCATACTTCTCATACTTTGTGATGCAGGACTTCTCCTGTGTCTGCAAGTCCCGCAGCGCGGTCGTCTCTTTCTCTGTCAATATCATGGTCAATACTCCTTTCTTTCGGGCGGTGCAGCAGTACGCGACAACATACACTCTCTGCCGTCCTCTGATAGCAAGTATTGCCATTCCACTGAAAAACCATTCATGCACACTTTAGCATTTATTATACACGCTTCCACTACGGAACACAAGGAAATATGCCGCTTGTAACTATTCAGCCTTCGGCTTCCTAGTTACGGAATCCGGCCTATTCCAGTTTTGCCCTCGACAAAGAGGCCGGATTCTTCGGGGCATTTACGTGTTCTCACGGACTTTGCAGCAAGTGCAAAGTCCTGGGCTGAACGGTTACTACCGCTTCTACAGACATCTGATCATTTTCGGAACCGCTATCCCCATATTGTGGTCAATCTCCAGAACGTAAGTCGGACGATCCGCGATCCTGCCGTCCTCATCCTCATAAATATAATAGTATTCCAACCATCCGTGGGTAATGTATCCGCTCTCAAAGATGACCCGCCCATGCACATCATAATAACTGTCCAGCCCCTGCAATGTGGTTCCGAACACCTGATGGGTGTGATAGTAGTGCCGGTGATACAGCGTGCCGTCCTCCCGGTAGACAAATTCGATCCGCAGAATATCCTGCATCATATCCTCATCCGACCATCCCTCCACCCTGCCTCTTGACACCAGACAGTCCGGTTTTCCGAACGCATTGTACGTCACGCTTTCCTCATAATCTTTCACACACTCCTGCTCCTCTCCTGTGGTTCCATACACCGACTGAAAGGCAAAAGGATCCATTCCGTTCCATTTGATCTCCGGGATGGAACACAGGGTGAAACCGTTTATCTCCACCACTTTTCCCAGATCGCTGTTCGTCCTGTTCGTGTAGACGAAACCGCACAACTGCTCCCTGTCCTCATCCATGTATAATTCCAGTCCCAGACTGCCGTTCTGGTCAAAATACTGGTACATGGGCTCGCTGTCCCCAAACCCGAAATCTGCAAGAAGCGCCTCTCTGCTCTCGTATTCTTCCGTATGCCCCGAATTGCCATACAGAACATACTGCATGTCCTCGTAGCTGTCAATTTCAGCGGCTTCCCCTTCTTCCCGCGGCCCCGGCTCTTCCCCGACCCATACATGGACCGTTTCCTCCTCACTGTAGTCGAATAATAACGGTCGCTGATCCCACAAAAGGGCGTCAAAATATCTTTCGTTGACGGGATTTCTGTCCTCATCCAGCCGCGCTGTCCCCTCAAAGAGATAGCGTTTCTCGATTTCATCCCAGATCGTAAGCCCCGCTGTGTCTTTATGGAGTATATAGCTTCTCGCTTTCTCTGTCCTGTTCCTGTCCTCATTTAAAAGATACAATTCTTTTTCGCAGACCTCTTCGTCCTCCGACACCGTAAGCATGGCACAGCCACGACACTCCTCATATCTCGGTATACCGATGGGCGTCGTGGAAAAACGACCGTCCTTCCAAGTGAACAGAAGCCCCGTATCGCTGCCTTCAGAAAACAACTCAAGGTCATACCCGGAAGCATAGACCAGCCCGTCAAAGGAAAAGGTGACAGGCTCCGTCAGTTTCCCGCAGAAGATCTGCTGCAAAATCTTTCCGTTCCCGTCATAATAGAGCAGTTCATAGGCATTCTGCCCGTCTTCGGGAGCTGCCAGTACCAGCCTGTGCTCCTCCTGCTCCCCGTAAAAAGGAAAATCAATGGGAATTTCCCGTCTCTTTTTTGTTCCCTCCGCCTTTCTGTGCCCGAATATCTCCTCAAATGTTTTCGCAGGAACCGCATGTTCCACTGACTCCAGAAAAAGTCCTGTCACATCCCGGTAACGTTTTTCATCCACCTGAACCATACCCAGCTCATCATACAGATCCACCCAGTAGGCAGTATCCCACCAGACATCCTCATCTTCCTTATGGGGCTTATAATCCGCGTCCTCCATAAAGCAGGCAACCCATTTGTCCTGCCTGTCCGTATCCACGGTATGATATCTCCAGATCATCTTGTTGGCAAGCATACCATTTTCGTAGTACAGCTGACCCGGACCAAGCAGATGAAAATAGGGCACTCTCTCATAGCCGAAAAAGTGCTCCACCACGTCTTCGTCCGGCAGATATTTCAGGATATGCAGACCGTCACCGATAATATCCATAACCAGCTCCGGCAGACCGTCACCGTCAAAATCCATATAATAAAACTTTGCGTTCTCTATCAGGTTATTCAGAAATGTTTTGTCCTCCATCCCCGAATCCCCCTGATAGGCAAAGAACTCTTTCAGATAAACGTCTCCCTCTTTTGCCGTCCTGACTCTCTGCCCGCCGATTAACGCCCGATAATAGGCATCCTTGTAAGCACGGTCCGTCGCTGCATCGCATTTTTCGGTATCAACAGCATACGTTTTCGCTGTAAAGTCAAGCTGCATACACCTTTCGCAGACTGCCTCCGCCGGATCCTGCAATAATTCCGGCAGCATACAGGTCCGTGTACTGCCATCCGCATATTTGATGGAAAGCCCGTTCTTTTTCCATGCAATCTTTATATAGGGCGCATCGCTTTTAAAGAACAAGCGCTTCACAATTCTGGTTTCCTCATCCAGAACCCAGAGATGCCCCTCATAACCCACAGTTTTTTCTTGATCCTCACTGTCATATAGTTTGTTCTCGGCGTAATACAAAGTATACGCCCTGTCCGGGTTTTCTGCATGAATGACTTTTTCCCAGACAAACTGATCCATGTAAAATTGGTAAAATATATCGTCATTACCGCCAAAAGCCGCATATCTGTCAAAATAATAGGGAAACCGCGCCGTGTCATACGCGCAGTCCATCAGCACCCGTTCCCTGCCGCCATGGGAACCTACGATGCGCACCGACACCCCGTTTTCTGTCTTCGTTTTATGGAGCGTTTTTGTTTCCTCCTGCATCTCTGCATATGCCGTGTCCGTCAGCATCACTAACGCCGCTATGCAGATGGCAGCGCGCAGACATCTCGAAAGAAAAGTTTCTTTACAAATTCCCACTGTTCCCATCCCCTCATGCACAAACTATTACAATCGAGTAGAGAAAATTCATCTTCCCTACTCACCGTGCGGTCCGCATGCTGTGAAACAGCAAACTTCCATATGCAAACCTGCGCATAAAAAAGGGAGCTTTTCAAGTCGTCATACCGTCCGAGAAGCTCCCTCTTAACACTATTTAAAATATTTGTTGATTATTCTGGCGTTTTTTAAACTCCCGGCATTTTCTTAGAACTTACCTGCCTTAGCAGCTTCCTCAATCAGAACCGCTACAGCTACCGTCGCGCCTACCATCGGGTTGTTGCCCATACCGATCAGACCCATCATCTCCACGTGTGCCGGAACGGAAGAGGAACCCGCGAACTGTGCGTCGGAGTGCATACGGCCAAGCGTATCCGTGAAGCCGTAGGATGCGGGACCTGCCGCCATGTTATCAGGGTGCAGGGTACGGCCTGTGCCGCCGCCGGATGCTACGGAGAAGTACTTCTTGCCTGCCTCAGTTCTCTCCTTCTTGTATGTACCTGCTACCGGATGCTGGAATCTGGTCGGGTTGGTGGAGTTACCGGTGATGGACACGTCCACGTTCTCTTTCCACATGATTGCCACGCCCTCGGGCACGGAGTTTGCGCCGTAGCAGTTTACCTTAGCACGAAGACCCTCAGAGTAAGGGGTTCTGCTCACTTCCTTCACCTCGTTGGTGTAAGGATCGTACTCGGTCTCCACAAAGGTGAAGCCGTTGATTCTGGAAATGATCTTCGCAGCATCTTTTCCGAGACCGTTCAGAATGACACGAAGGGGTTTCTGACGAACCTTGTTTGCCTTCTCAGCGATACCGATCGCGCCCTCAGCAGCCGCGAAAGACTCGTGACCTGCCAGGAATGCGAAGCAGTCCGTCTCTTCCTCAAGGAGCATCTTGCCAAGATTACCATGGCCAAGTCCTACCTTACGGGTATCAGCCACGGAACCGGGAATACAGAATGCCTGCAGTCCCTCGCCGATTGCAGCCGCAGCGTCAGCTGCCTTCTTGCAGCCTTTCTTGATCGCGATCGCCGCGCCTACCGTGTATGCCCAGCACGCGTTCTCAAAACAGATGGGCTGGATCTTCTTCACCTGCTCGTAAACATCCAAGCCGGCGTCTTTTGTGATTTTTTCCGCTTCTTCGATAGAAGAAATGCCATAGCTGCTCAATACGGAATTGATTTTATCAATTCTTCTCTCATATGATTCAAATAAAGCCATCTTATCTTCTCCTCCTAGTTATATTAAAGGGTATCTCAGTGTTCCGAGCCTGCGAAAGCAGCGCTCGTGAGGTTATTTGCTGAATATAAATTAACCTCTGTCCCATTTCCGAGCCTGCGAAAGCAGCGCTCGCGAGGTTATTTGCGAAGCAAATTACCTCTGTTATTCTACTCTGGGATCAATGATCTTAACAGCGTCGTCCACACGGCCATACTGACCGCACGCCTTCTCATACGCTGTATTCGGGTCGTCGCCCTTCTTGATGAAATCTGTCATCTTGCCAAGGCTCACGAACTTGTAACCGATAATCTCGTCGTTCGCATCCAGAGCGATCCCTGTCACATAGCCCTCTGCCATCTCAAGGTAGCGGGGACCTTTCTTGAGGGTGCCGTACATGGTACCTACCTGACTTCTCAAGCCCTTACCAAGATCCTCAAGACCTGCGCCTACCGGAAGACCATCCTCGGAGAATGCAGACTGTGTACGACCGTACACGATCTGTAAGAACAGCTCTCTCATAGCCGTGTTGATAGCGTCACACACCAGATCCGTGTTGAGCGCTTCCATAACCGTAAGACCCGGCAAAATCTCGGAAGCCATCGCTGCGGAGTGCGTCATGCCGGAGCATCCGATCGTCTCCACAAGCGCCTCCTGAATGATGCCCTCTTTTACGTTCAGGGTCAGCTTACAAGCGCCCTGCTGAGGAGCACACCAGCCTACGCCGTGTGTCAGACCGGAAATATCTTTCACTTCCTTCGCCTGCACCCACTTTGCTTCCTCGGGGATAGGAGCACAGCCATGATGAACGCCCTGTGCCACTGTACACATTTCTTCCACTTCTTTTGAATAGATCATGTGATAACTCCTTTCGATTATGTAATAATTATTTGATAACAGGCCAAAACGCCTGTCATAACCGCCATTCCCATTGTCTCATATCGGAGGGAAAAAATCCAGATATTTGTAAATATTTTTCTGAATTTCTACCCCATGAAATACTCCGAAATATCAAAGCTGTTTATGAGGGCAAGACCGTTCTCCTCCCTGCACTCCAGCCAGCTTGCGCTGCTTCTCGTCCAGCTTCTCAACGAATAATTAAATATCTCCTCCGTGCAGCGGCAATGCGAGTCATTCTTATCCAGATTTCGCAGGATGCAGTTCTCACAGGGAGTATCCCGGTTCTGCAGCGCCCGGTAACAGGTATCCCCGATCTTCACATCCGGCGACTCCACCAGCACCTTCTTGTTGATAAAGCTGATCTCATGGTTATCCGGATTCACCACATAGACAAAGCTGTCCATATTGTCAAAGACAGCGACCTGTGCCACAAAATTCTGCAGTCTGTCCATCAGGCCGATCTGAAGAATATGCGCTTCCATCAGACGGAACAGAGACCGTATCTCTTCCATCTCGCTCTTTGACAGCTCCATCTGCACATCCTCATGGTTTTCAAAGACAATGGCGCCTTGAAACTCTCCCTTGGAGGTCAGCGGATAATACAGCATACTTTTAATGCCCTCTGCCCGGAAATATTCATGCATCTCCTCCACCGTAAGGTCGTAATCATGAATCATGGCAACACCAGGGAAGAAGGAATATAGAATCTCATTCACCATCCGCTTCAGCTCGTAGTGTTCATCCGCTTCCTTGCCTGTCGCATACTTTTTCACGGTAAACTGGATGGAGCGGGAAATGGGCAGCGAATCGTTTCCGCAGATATAGCCTCTGTGGAACTGATATTTCGCCGTCATCAGCTCTATGGAAGATCTGAGCGCGGATTCCAAAACCTTATCTTCAAACAGAATCTGCATCACCTGATCCTCGATATGTCTGTCATAATCAATCGTCTTGGTCATATCATAGCCAACTTTTCTGTTGGCGTGATATACTGTCGTCGTTGCGGCATGATAAACGCGGTAGCCGTCCTTGCCGTTGGCCTTAACCGTATACACCGCCCTGTCTGCTTTCTCAAAAAGTTCTTCGTAAGTCTGGCCGTGATAAGGATATACCGCCACACCCACGCTGCAGGTCACATGGATCGGCTGCCCCTCAAAGTCAAGGTCATACCTCACCTGCTTTACAATGTTTCCCGCCATTTCATCCGCGTCGGAAATGGTTGACAGGTTTCTCATATAGACCATAAACTCATCGCCGCCGATACGCCCGATGACATCGCCTCCTTTAAACATCTCTTTCAGGGTTTCAGCCGTCTTTTCCAGCAGCTCGTCGCCGTTGGCATGTCCCAGAAGATCATTGGCCTCCTTAAAGTTATCCAGATCAATAATAATCAACGCGCTCAAGGAATTATCCCCTGTATCATCAATCGCATTGCGAATCAGCTGTTCGGTCGCGCCCTGATTGTAAATGCCTGTCAGCGCGTCCTTCTCGGCACGCAGGAGGAGCTCCATCTCCTTGAGTTTTCTGTCGTTCACATTAATCATACGGCCCACAATACGGGTCACATAACCTTCCGGCCCCAAAAGGGAGGTCAGATTCGCCTGATACCATGTAAAATCTTCATCAAAGCGCTTAATCCGAAACTCGATGGTATCGTGTTTTGGCGATTTTAACAGGCTCTCCAAAACTGCCTTATAGTAAGCCACATCCTCCTTGTAGATCGTCGAGGCGTCAAAACGCTGCATGTACCTGCTGTGTATCTCGTCCCTTGCCATGCCGTAATCATCCTCGGAACGAATAATCATAACATCCGTCTTGGCGTTATAGTCGATGATCTTCTCACCCTCGGCCTCCGACAGAATGTGCAGCCGCTCCGCCTGTCTCTGCAACTCCTCCTCCACATTCTTTCTCTCGGTCACATCCTCGATCACAGTGACGATCGTATATTTCTTTCCTTCTCTGGCATACAGATTTCCCCTGCAGTGCAGCCAGCGCAGGCCGCCGCTTCCCGTCACGGTACGAAATTCAGTATCCACCACGCCGTCGTCCTTCAGCACATCCCTGATGGCCTGCTTATAGGTCGGAATATCCTCAGGAATAATGCTTCTCTCCACCTTCTCCAGATACTTCATGCCCTGCACTCTGTTATAGCCAAGCATACGGAAAAATCCTTCATTGACAAAAATGGGCGTCAGTTCCCCATCTGTATACTCGAAGAAACAAATTCCGGCTATCAAATTATC
This sequence comes from uncultured Lachnospiraceae bacterium, assembly GCA_910584725.1. Taxonomy (GTDB): domain Bacteria; phylum Bacillota; class Clostridia; order Lachnospirales; family Lachnospiraceae; genus UBA3282. The sequence continues at coordinate 62,612 of CAJUBE010000020.1, forward strand.
AACCATGGAACCAAAATTTTCCACATTTAAATCAATCGCCATACGCTCATCCCCAACACATTTTCTCTTGCTGTTTATCACTTCACAACATATATGCTTACTGCCGTTTCCCGGCCACCTCGCCCTGCCGCTTATAAATGCTGTTTGCCGGAATCACTCCTCTTACCATGGAAGTCGGATAAATATTGGTGCTTCTGCCAATCACCGTGCCGGGATTTAAAACGGAATTACATCCCACCTCCACATTGTCGCCAAGCATAGCTCCAAACTTTTTAAGTCCTGTCTCAAACGTTTCCTCTCCCGCTTTCACCACCACCAGCGTCTTGTCGCTCTTCACGTTGGAGGTGATAGAACCGGCCCCCATATGCGCCTTGTATCCGAGAATACTGTCGCCCACATAATTGTAATGGGGCACCTGCACCTTATTGAAGAGGATCACGTTCTTAAGCTCTGTGGAATTGCCGACAACCGCGCCTTTTCCCACAATCGCGCTGCCCCTGATAAACGCGCAGTGGCGGATTTCCGCCTCCTCGTCAATAATGGCGGGGCCGCCGATATAGGCGCTTGGAAATACCTTCGCGTTCCTTGCAACCCAGATATTGCCCTCTCTTCTCTCGTACTTCTCCTCCGGAAGCGTTTCCCCGAGAGAAATAATGAAATCCTTAATCTTCGGCAAAACCTCCCATGGATAGGTAAGTCCCGCAAACACTTCCTTTGCGATCGTCTCCTCCAACGTGTAGAGGGCGGCAATCGTGGTATCCTGCAATCCGATCATTTTCCTTTACCCCTTTTCCTTTTTTACACCCGTGCGGAGAATGCCGCTCTTTGGCATTCTCTTACGTGAAGCTTGAAAACACTTAGCGAGGTTCTATCGAGCTTAGTGTTTTCCTTCACGTTTATAGAACTGGGACGCATATTGAAATCTGTGGTAGAGCGCGTTCTGGTTCGTCATCCGCTTCACGATATTCGTCCTTCTGGTGACGAAATCATCCAGCTTCCCCATGTACTCCTCCTCCGTGATCTCCCCGGAGGCCACAAGCGTCAGCCCTTTCTCCCAGCTCGCCGTCAGCCTGGGATCCAAAAGCGGCTTCACCGAACCGGCCACCACCTCATAAATCATTTCACCCAAAAGTGTGGGCGTGATGATCTGTGTCTTCTTATTCAGATCCAAATATTTGATATGTACCAGCTTCTTCAAAATCTCCGCTCTGGTGGCGGAAGTGCCGATCCCGCTCCCCTTGATCTGCGCCCGCAGCTCCTCGTCCTCAATGAACTGCCCGGCATTCTCCATCGTCAGAATCATGGTTCCCGAATTGTAACGCTTGGGCGGGGATGTCTCCCCCTCCTTCTTTTCCAATGATTTTTTGTCAAGCGGCGTACCTTTTTTCAGGGCGCCCAGCGCTTCCATGAACAATACGTCGAAGGAACCTTCCTGCTCCTCCTCGGCACTCTCTCTTTCAGTATACTCCTCTGTTCTCTTTCTTGCAAAAGAATTTTGCGCAACTTCGAGATATCCCTGCTCCGCCAGCACCTTGAAGCCTGAGACAAAGGTTTCTCCCTTGCATTTCGCGCTCAAAGTAATCTTCTGATAGACCGCCGCCGGATAAAAAACACTTAAAAACCGTCTGGCTATGATCTCATAGACCTTTGCGGATGTGGGATGGAGGCCGTTTAGAGCGGAAAGTCCCTGTCCCGTAGGAATAATCGCGTAGTGATCCGTGATCTGCTTGTCGTTTACATATCTCGTTTTCGCAATGCCCTTGAAGCGTTCCTCCTTTAAAATCCGCTCCGCAAAGGGCGCTGTCGGCGGGTAACTCTGCAATCCCCTGATATTTTTTGCAATCTCCTTAGAAACCGCCGTTGACAGCACTCTTGCGTCCGTTCTTGGGTAGGTGGTCAGTTTTTTCTCATAGAGCTCCTGGGCAATCCGCAGCGTCTCGTCCGGACTGATCTTAAAAAGCTTGGAACAGTCGTTTTGCAGCTCCGCCAGATTGTACAAAAGCGGCGGATTCTTCGTCTCCTTCTTCCGCTCGATCTTCTCCACCAGAGGCTTCTCCTCCGGCTCTGCCTGCAAGAAGGCGAGAAAATCATCCGCGTCCTTCTCCTCCAAAAAGCCGTTGTCCTTATAGATTTTCGGGGATTGGTAAAACTTTGAACCCTCCACGGCCTTCCATTCCAGAGAGCACTCATGTCCCGCGATATCCGTCTTCATCAAAATCCTGTAAAAAGGAATTTTTACAAACTCTCGGATCTCCCGCTCACGGTTTACCACCATGCCGAGCACACAGGTCATCACCCTGCCCACGGAAACCACGGCTTTGTCCGTATTTAAATAGTTTTTTATCGAGTAGCTGTATTTCAGCGTAAGGGCACGGGAAAAATTAATTCCCATCAGGTAATCCTCCTTCGCCCGCAGATACGCCGCGTGGGAGAGATTGTCATAAGCCGAGAGATCCTTTGCCTCCCTGATGCCCCGCAGAATCTCCTCCTCCGTCTGGGAGTCGATCCACACCCGCCTTCTCTCTTTTCCAGAAACGCCCGCCTGCTGTTCCACCAGACGGTAGATATATTCACCCTCCCGCCCGGAGTCGGTGCAGACATAGATCGTCTCCACATCCTGCCGGTTTAGGAGGCCGCTCACAATGCCAAACTGCTTCTTCACACTGTCGATGACTTCATACTTAAATTCCTTTGGAATAAAGGGAATCGTCTCCAGAGACCACCTCTTATACTTCTCGTCGTAAGCCTCCGGGTAACTCATGGTTACCAGATGCCCGACGCACCAGGTCACAACCGCCTCCTCGGACTCCATGTAGCCGTCCCGGTTTTTCATATTATATTTTAACGCCTTTGCAAACTCCTTCGCCACACTGGGCTTCTCCGCAATATACAAACTCTTTCCCATATTTCACCTACATAAAACCTTACGGAGAATGCTGCTTTTCAAGCATTCTCCTGCGCGAGAGTGATTTGCTGCGCAAATCTAGAACTTCTAAGTCAGCTTTGCTGACTTTGCGATGCAGCCTTTGCTGCGAGTGATTTAGAAGTTCTTCTCACGCTCCTAGAGGTCAGAAATCTGCACAAGCTTCAGGTTCGATTTGACCTTTGCCTCCAGATTCAGTTTCTCGTCAAACCGGAACGCCGTGTACATATAGATATAATCCGCGCTGATCTTCGCCTTTTTCGCGTAGAGCAGGAGATTCTCATAATCTTCATAAGTCATGGGCTTCTCCCAGTTGCACAGCCCAATTAACGTCCGCCCTTCCTCATCCTGCGCGATGATGTCAAGCGAACCAACCTTACCGATCCACTCGCCAATCGTCCCACAGTTAATCGGAAGTCTGTGGCGGTCACCCAGCCTTGCCAGGTGCTGCCTGCACACCTGCTTGAAATAGCCGGACACATAGCGTCTGAAATCCCGCATAATGTAATGATTGTAAAACTCGCCCACCGAGAGCATCTGCAGATCGCTCAGATGCGGATACATGTATGTATAATAAAAATCCACGAAGGGATGGCTGATCCGATAGATTCCTTTCTGCACGTTCTCCTTGCCCGCCGTGTCGTAGGAAAACACCTTCTCCACCAGCTCCAGCTCGATCAGGTTTTTCAGATACACGCTGATCTTTGCTCTTGAAAACTCTGTGTGCTGATGCAGGTCGTTTAATTTATAGTTTCCTGCTGCGATGGACGCCATAATGGTATTGTAGACACCCGGCTCCCTGAGCTGCTCCGTGAGGATGCGCTCTCCCTCCTCAAAGAGAAAGCTGTTGCAGTCGAGAATGTTACGGCAAATATTCTGCTGAATTGTCAGCCTGTCGTCAAACTGGTTCCACAGACCGGGAATCCCACCTAAGATAGCGTAAGCCTCCACACACTCCTCAATACGGAAGTTCGGAAACCGTTCCACCAGATCCGCAAAGGGCATCTCCTTAATCTTAAGGAGCCCCGAAAGCTCGTAGGCCGCCTCCCCGATTCTGGTAATCATGCTGTTCTCAATCCAGCCGATGGAGGAACTCACCAGAACGACCATCACGTCATCCCGGTTCCATTGGCTGTGGACAAAAGCCACCAGCTCTTTCATAAAGGTATCGCTGGCCCTCACAATATTTTGGAACTCATCAATCACCAGCACCTTTTTTCCCGTGACACGATGGGCTATTTTCTCGAAAATCTCCTGAAAAGAAGGAAACTTTTCTACCACGTAGCCGTCATGGGTAAGCTGTCTGCCCCACTGATAAGCCTGTTCTCTCTCCGAGCAGGCGCTGGCAAGATAATAATATCCCGGACGGTCTTTCATAAACTCCTTTACAAGCGCGGTTTTTCCGATATGCTTCTGTCCGTAGACAATCAAAATCTGACTGCCGTCCCTGTCATAGTAATTATTCAGATAACCAAGTTCTGTCGTTCTGCCCAGTAACATCGTTTTGTTTCCCTCACACTAACCGCCATGTCACAGCTTTGCTGTGACTCACAATCAACGGACGAGCAGGCTCGTCCTGGAGAATGCCGTATTTTCGGCATTCTCCTACGCGAAACATAGTGCTTCTTGGCGTCCCGCCCTATGGCGGGACGTCTTTAGAAGCACTTTTCGCGTTTCTCACCCTACCTTCACCGTCAGTTTTTCCAGAATATCTGCTATACCCTGCGCCGGCATCGGTCTGCCCATATAGTAACCCTGAATCATATCGCATTCCAGCTCTTTCAGATACTGGAACTGCTCCTTTGTCTCGACGCCCTCCGCAATTGTCTCATAACCCAGTCGTTTCACCATGTAAATAATGGATTCCGTGATAATCTTTGTGTTTTTGTCCGTCAAAAGCGTATCCACAAAAGTCTTATCGATCTTGAGCGTGTCGATGGGCAGTCCCTTTAAATAGGACAGAGAAGAAAATCCCGTGCCGAAATCATCCAGCGAAATTCTGACCCCGGTCTTCTTCAATTCACCTAATCGTTCGCTTATATAATCAAAATCCTCAATTAAAATGGTTTCCGTCACCTCAATTTCGATTTCGTCCGGAGAAACGTCATACTTTTCCAAAATATGCAAAAGACTGTCTATGAACCCCCGTTTCTTGCACTGCACCGCCGACACATTCAGGGATAGGATCAGCGGATAATGATATTTATCACGCCACTGCGCGTAAGTCTGCACACTCTTTTCTATCACCCAGTTTCCGATCGGCACTATCGTTCCGTTCTTTTCTGCAATGGGAATAAAAACGGCGGGACTGATCATAACTCCTTTATTATCCCGCCAGCGGATCAGCGCCTCCACGCCGCGAAATTTTCCATCTTTCGCATAATACTGGGGCTGGAAATACATGGTAAAATTCTGTTCGAACACAACCTCTTTCAGCATATTCTGGATGCTCGCCGTCTGTAAAAACTCTTCCAAGATCGTGCCGTCAAAATACTGGATTTTATCTTTTCCACGACTCTTCGCCTTAAACATGACGATCTCCGCGCAGTTGATCAGTTCCAACGTACCCGACGACGCCTCCGGATATTCGGACACCCCCACGCTCACCGTCATGGTGACCTCCTGCCCGTCCGTCATTTTAAAGGGCTTTTTTAACCGCTCTCTGATCACCCGGTAAATCGTATCCACGCTTCTCGCGCCGCAGGGATCGTAGATTGCGATACAGTAAATATCCGTGCTGAAATGAGAAATCACCACATGGTCGCTCATCAGACCGGAGAGGTACTGTCCGAAAAGCTGCACCAGCTCGTCGCCCGCAATAATACCCATGCCGTCGTTGACTCTGCGGAAATCGTCAAAATCCATGAACATCACCGCTACTTTTTTCGTTTCCTTTTCCGCGCGGCGCAAAAATTCTCCCAGGAGCCTGACAAAATAATTCCGGTTGTACAGACCCGTCAACATGTCATAATAAGCCATGTAGGTAAGTTCGTCCTTCTGGGAAGTTAATTTGGTCACATCCTTAAACCGTATGATTTTATCCGTGGGTTTCCCCTCGGAATCATAAACAACGTTAACCTCCACCTCGATACAGAGCCGGCTTTCCTTCAACTTAATCTCAAAGCTTTCTCTGTCCCTCCATTGTTTCTCGATAAACAGCCCCTCTTTGAGTGGAATTTTGTATTGCTCTTCCACCCTGTCATAGAGTATTTTCAGATCGTCCATCGCGGAAATGGAAAAATCAAAATAGTGCTCCCAGTTCCCCAACGTGTCAACCCGGTCTTCTCGAAAGTTATAATAAATAAATGCGCTGCTCGACGTATCGCACAAAAGGCGGAGCATTTTTTCTTCCCGGCGCAGCTTCTCATTTTCCTCCACAAGCAGCTGCGTCCCGTTTCCCTTCGAATTGATTTCTGTACCTGTCACTTATATCCGCGCGCCATTCTCCCTGGACGGCGCCCCTCCCCCCATATCAATCATCTCTGTTTACAGTTTTCTTACAACTCCCCTATTTTTTCGTAATATACCCCTTCGCTTTCAGTGTCTCCGCACAGAGCACAGCTCCCCCAGCCGCCCCGCGCACGGTATTGTGGGAAAGTCCCACGAATTTCCAATCGTAAACGCTGTCCTCGCGGATACGCCCCACACTGATTCCCATACCGTTTTCATAATCCACATCCAGCTTCACCTGCGGACGGTTATCTTCCTCCATCACCTGAATAAACTGCTTTGGCGCACTGGGAAGGTTAAGTTCCTGCGGCAGCCCCTTAAACTGCACAAGCTTTTCAACCAGCTGCTCCTTGGTCGGCTTTTTCCTAAACTTTACAAATACCGCCGCCGTATGGCCATTGAGCACGGGCACCCTGATACACTGGCAGGTGATCACCGGGCTTGTGGCCGGAACAATCTCACCATCCACGATCTTGCCCCAAATCCGAAGAGGCTCCTTCTCGCTCTTCTCCTCCTCACCGCCGATGTAAGGAATTACATTCTCCACCATCTCCGGCCAGTCCTTAAAGGTCTTGCCTGCGCCGGAAATTGCCTGATAGGTGGTAGCCACCACCTCGTAGGGCTCAAACTCCTTCCATGCGGTGAGCACCGGCGCGTAGCTCTGGATCGAACAGTTCGGTTTCACGGCGATAAAGCCGCGCTTCGTGCCAAGCCTCTTTTTCTGCGACTCGATCACCTCAAAATGCTCCGGGTTGATCTCCGGCACCACCATGGGCACATCCGGCGTCCAACGGTGGGCACTGTTGTTGGAAACCACGGGCGTCTCCGTCTTCGCGTACTCCTCCTCGATCTTTTTGATCTCGTCCTTCGTCATATCCACCGCGGAAAAGACAAAGTCAACCTCCGCCGCCACTTCCGCGACCTCGTTCACATTCTTAACCACAATCTTCTTTACCGCCTCGGGCATGGGCGTATCCATCTTCCATCTGCCGCCGACTGCCTCTTCATAGGTCTTACCCGCAGACCGGGGACTGGCCGCAATCGTGGTCACCTCAAACCAGGGATGGTTCTCCAGGAGGGCGATAAAACGCTGCCCTACCATACCCGTGCCGCCTAAAATACCTACCTTCAATTTCTCGCTCATTTTTTCATCTCCTCCTTATTGTCAACACATTTATGTTTATCCTGTTTTTCAGTCTCTCCTTTATTCCACATCCCGCCGAATATGTCTTCCTCATCCTGCCAGTCTCTGGAAAGATACTCCTTTTGCATCCGTATGACCTCGCGCATGGCTTCCGGCCCCGGCGCGCCGATCGTCAGCCGCTTTTCCACGCAGGCCTTTAAGCTGATGGCCTGATAGACGTCCTCCTCAAAGATCGGACTGATCTCCTTAAGCTCCTCTATACTGAGCTCATCAATGCTGCAGTTTTTCTCAATACAGTACAGCACCAGCCTGCCGATGATACCGTGGGCATCCCGGAAGGGAACGCCTTTTCCGACCAGATAATCCGCCGCGTCCGTGGCGTTGGTAAACCCAAAAGCCGCGCTCTTTTCCATCACGTCCTCATTGAACTTCATGGTGCGGATCATGCCCTCAAACAGCGCCAGACACCCCTTCACCGTGTCGATGGCGTCAAAGGTCAGCTCCTTGTCCTCCTGCATATCTTTATTGTACGCGAGGGGAATCCCCTTCATAGTCGTCAATATGGAAAGTAACGCCCCGTAAACGCGCCCTGTCTTTCCGCGCACCAGCTCCGCAATATCCGGATTCTTTTTCTGAGGCATAATGCTGCTTCCTGTGGAGTAGGCGTCGTCAATCTCCACAAAGCGGTATTCGTTGGAATTCCAGATGATGATCTCCTCACAAAAGCGGCTTAGGTGCATCATAATCGTGGAGAGCGCAGCCAAAAATTCAATCACGTAATCCCTGTCGGACACCGAATCCATGCTGTTTAGCGTCGGTCCCTCAAAGCCCAGAAGCGACGCCGTGTAAACACGGTCCAGCGGATAAGTCGTCCCCGCAAGCGCCCCCGCGCCCAGCGGGCAGTAATTCATGCGGTAGAAGATATCCTTAAGCCTTGACCTGTCCCGCTTAAACATCTCAAAGTACGCGCCGATATGGTGCGCAAGCGTCACCGGCTGCGCCTTCTGCAGATGGGTGAAGCCCGGCATATACGTCTGCGTGTGTTCTTCCATAATGGTCAGAAGCGTCTGCAAAAGCTCTTTCAGCAGACTGTCTGTATTGAGGACTTCCAACCTTGTGTACAGCCTCATGTCGAGCGCCACCTGATCGTTGCGGCTCCTGCCCGTGTGCAGCTTTTTCCCCACATCGCCGATCCGGTCGATCAGATTCGCCTCTACAAAGCTGTGGATATCCTCGTACTCCTCCGTGATCGCAAGCTTTCCGTCCTCCACATCCTGTCTGATCCCGGTGAGCCCCTTTAAAATTTCGTCCTTCTCCTCTTTCGTCAGAATCCCCTGCTTGGCGAGCATGATCGTATGTACGATGCTGCCCTCAATGTCCTGCTGAAAGAATTTCTGATCAAAGGAGATCGACGCGTTAAAGTTATATACAAGCTGATCCGTCTCCTTCGTGAAACGGCCGCCCCACAACTGCGCCATGTCTAAAACCTCCATTTTAATTAAATCTAAATTTGATGATACCATAAATTGGTTTCGTTTTCAATCAAAACACATATTTTCTTGCGCGTCATAAAATAATGTTATACTCGTAGTAAACGACCCATCCGATTTCGGTTCGCAAAAAATATGACGTCGTTAACTACATAAGGAGGCATTTTCTATGCAGCCCATACTTTCTCTGCGGGATGTTTCCTACTCCTATCACAATCTGAAAGGAGAGACCCCCGCGCTCTCGCACATCAATCTGCAGATTTCCGAAGGAAGTTTTGTCGCTGTCGTCGGACCGAGCGGCTGCGGCAATGCACTGGGTATAGGTTGGAAACTTCGGATACCACGGCCGTAAAATTTCTTCCTTCAGACGGGCAAAAATATCCCGGTGCCTGCCTGGCACCGGGTTTCTGATATAAATATGGGCGTTTTCGCCATCCCAGACGACCTTTTCTATGATCATCCTTAGAAAATCCCTTTTCTGCATAACCGTAAGCTCTTCAAATATCTGCGGGAAGTGCTTCATCTTCTTAAGCCATTCCCCTACATAATCGGTGACATCCAGATTCGCCTCCTTATTGCTTTCCATGGCTGTAATCCGCGTCCGCAGCTCCCGGCATATGCCGTCCGTCCGCTTGATCTCCTCATTGATATACTGCACCGACACACTGTCCGCGTCCAGATTTTTGATCGAGGCAATGAGCTTCTGTATCTCCTCTTTCTTCTTATTATATTCCTGCTGCAGCAGATCCTTTTCCGACACCACCTCCATATCCGTGTCCCGGATCTTCTTTAACAGCGCTTCCAACATGGGGATGATGCCTGCATCGGGGTTCGTCATCCCGATCAGCTCCTCACATACCCTTGCATCCAGCGTATTGCCGTGGACATTTTTCACATCGCACTTTTCCCGGTGCGTGGCATCCTTGTAGGGACAGCGGTAAGAGAATGTGCGTTCCCCCTTTTCCGTCAGCCGGGACGCCGGATAATTCTTCGGGCGCATCAAGTGTCCACAGGAACAGTAAAGCAGCCCCGACAAAAGCGCCACACTGTTTTTCGTGTTCTTGAATGCCGCTCCCTTTTCCTTGTTGCCCGCCAGCAATTTTTGTACCCGGACAAACTCTTTGCCGCTTACTATGCCCTGATGCCGCCCTTTTGATATGATCCACGACTCACAGGGCTGGCTCTGGTTCTTATAGTGTGTGGAGGTTGTTTTGGCATACCCCATCAGCCCGGATTCCCCGTCCAGCTCCTCCTCGTCGATACACACCTGACAGCCCAGATCGTAAAAATACTGATAGGCGTCCTGATCCGCCTTGCAGTATACCGGGTTCACCAGAATATCCCGGATGCCCGATATGACAAATTCGTTTCCCTGTCTCGTTCTGATATCATTGGTGATGAGACTTTTATACACCTTGGTCAGCGATCTGCATTCTGTAAAATATGAAAATATGTACCGGGCAATCCCGATCTCCTCCGGGTTCTGCGTAAGGCAGTACATGGACTTTTTCTTGAGGGCACTGACCTCCTTCTCCAATTTCATGGAAGAATATCCGAGCGGCGTATTGCCGCCAAGCCACCGCCCGCTCCTTGCCAGCATGATCATGTTGTCCTTCACACGCTCTGCGATCTGCTCCCGCTCCATCTGGGCAAGCACGCCTGAGAAGTACAGCATCGCCTTGCCGATCGGTGTGGTCGTGTCGAACTTTTCCTTGATGCTGATGAAGGATGTGCCCTTTCGTTCCAAATCTTCCATCAGATTGGCCAGATCCGCAAGGTTCCTGCCCAGGCGGTCAAGCTTGTAGCATACTAGATAGTCAAAATGCTGCTCTTTCATGTCGCGCATCATTTTCTGGAATTGGGGGCGCCTGGTATTCTTGCCGGAGAAACCTTCGTCCTCGTATACAATGATCTGTGCCTGCTCTCCCCCTTCTATAAACATTTCGATATATTCCCGGCACATGACGATCTGGTTTTCTACACTGTCGCCTTTGCCGGTCCATTTGGATTTTCTGCTGTAGATGGCGATTTGCATAAGATGTTTTCCCCCTCTTTCTACTGTTTTGTCTGGCATCTCCCAAGAATAATGAGGAGATGCCAGATCAAACGTTTTATTGTGTATCTATTGTCTTGTTTTTAGATTATATATCAACTCTTCCAGTGCGGCTATCTGTTCCTGTCTGGACAAGCTGCTTTCACGGATGCATTTTTCTATGTGCATTACCGTAAATGTATTGATTGTATCTTGTATATATTGTAGATATTGAGATTCCTTTTCTCCTGTAAGACTGCAAACTATCTTATGCTGCCGCATTCAAGACTCCGATTTGTTTTCTTCATACTCATTGTATGCTCCCTCCTCTTTTCTGCATGATTTAAAACTGCGGATTCTTTCACCTTGTCAGAACTGGGTGGCAGACCTCGCGGCCAGAAATCGTAAACTCACCTACCGCAACCGCCTCCCCTCTTTTCAAGCTTCGTAAGGTGCACATCCACTTCTGTATGTTCTCTGGATCAATCTCTTTTGCTATATTTCTTATCTCGTTTACTTCAGGGCGGAAATACAAGTGTGTTGCCGCCTGATTGATAACCGACCGCGTCGCTTTATCAAAAACGTTCAGCGTCTGCGTTGCCAATAGCAATCCAATATTAAATTTCCTCCCTTCCCGAAGGACAGCCCGCAGAATAGATTCCTCCCCCAACATAAGGTTCTGGTATTCATCGACCACAAGTATCGTCTCGTCCTCATTGTCGGAAAGTTGTATGTTTCTCCACAAATAAGAGAGTATAACCTCCACCAGTGTCGCCTGTGTAATTTTATCCATTCCCGCAAAGCTGATAACATTGATTTTGCCGTCGACTATTTTTTTATCACTTTGTCGCAAGACATTACTATGAATTAGCGTCCATAGTTTCTGGTATACCACATCCGCCACCGTATTATCCATCTGCTTGATTCCTGCTTCTATAGCTGCCATTTCATCCGAAAATTCACTGATATGCCTCATGGCATAAAGCTCTGCCTCACGAAGCACTCCCATCTGTCGGCTACCCATTTTTAGCGGTGTTCCCAACGCACAAGCGGTGGAGCTGATTACATTGACAACCTCCTCTATCTGACCATTTTTCCCCTGAATTGGTTGCAAAAACCGGATACCAATCCCGTCATGCTTTGCGTCTATTCGGTTTACATAACCCATATATTCTTCACGAATCAAGGGAAAAATGTTTTCTGCGGAATGACTCTGGTTAATATCGAAGATAACTGCTGTTTTGCCATCTTTTACCGCATTCAACTCTAGCTGATTCAATCGTACAGTTTTACCGCTGCCCGACATCCCGGTTATGCTTACGTGTCTATTCGCTGCATTTCCACTAAGAAAGCACAGAATATTATTTGTTTGTCCTATCTGTATACTTCATCACCCATCCTCTCCTCTAAATATAATCCATCCCGAGAAATGAAAAACTCTTTTCTTAATTTTATAAAACGCTCGCGGAAAGATTGCCCATTTTTGCTTACTAAAACTTTTTTCACCGTAAAATTCGTGTTTCCCGTTTGGTTACAAACCAAGATACCTTCATCTCTCAGAATTTTTTTGATTTGAATATGTGATAAAACCGTCATCAAAACACCGCCAGCCCTTTTGAACAATGGTTCGCACACCCAATAGTACTCCGCATCATGTAATACTGCCTTCCCAATTCGCACCGCCTTCAATGTCTCTTCATCAATTTCTTCCACGCTAAAAATCTCAAAATCATTATTTTCGTTAAAGTACCGATTGATTACTGCTCGAATAGTATCTACTGCATCGTATTCCTCCTCCAGTTCCTCTGCCCGTTGTACGCAATTTCGAATTTCACACTCTACCTCAGCCTTAACTGTATCTGTCTCTTTGTCCGTATGCGTACTTCTATAAAAGGACAAATATATACGCATAGCAGCTAATAAATTTTTGAGAAGCTGTGAATTGTTATCACTTTCCAAAAACACCTCCGATGTACGGAATAGTTCAAGCTCCCTCACGACCACATCCGGGTTTTCACGAATAAATTTTATCATAGCGCCGATTTCCATTCGGAATTCTGGTGTTCCCATGGTTTTGGCCATTTCTGGGGAAATCTCAATGACATACGCCATATCTCGCAATTCATCTGGAATAATCCCTTTAACGACCAAAATAGGGACAAACTTTTTGATATCCAGAAAGGAAGCTAACTTTTCCCATTTCTGATATTTGTTATATTCACTGACTGCTAATTGATAATTCCACACCTCTTTTTCGCAGTTTCTTTTGGATGCGTTTACTCTTACAGCTCCGCATGTGTCTTGTAAATTTGAAATAAAACTTCCTCGCGAAATATTCTCATCCAGAAGAAGTACAACGCCCTTGTCCAGACCAAATTGTTTGGCATAAAATAGAAAGTTCAGTTCTCCACTAATCGCCAGTAAATCGATCAACCTTCTTTCCGGCATCTTCACTGCAACTTTCTGCGGAAGGTTCACAATAATTTTTTGATTTCCCGCCATGTCATACTTCCTTCTGGTATAAATGAAAATTTTCCGTCAGCTTCTATCCAGCCTGGCTCATCTGGAATCACTGTCTGCGCAGCATATTTTACCAACTGACACAGCATTTTCCTAGCATATTCTTTCTCCCGTGCACCCTCTGCATAAATTTCAATTCCAGCCGCTGCCATTTTCCCCAAAATATATGTTCCACTCCCAATCCTTCTTGGATCGAAATAGACGATTCTCGATTTTCCGCTAATCTGACAATCAAGAATAAAGATATACTCCTCCACACACGATCTTCTCGCTGCGCAATACATCCTAGGAAATCTCATATTAGTAACTTCTCTTGCTTTCGTTTCAATCTGCAGATTCCGGGTCACAATATAGGTGTTTCCGTCCTCGCCAATCGTTACTTCCTCGTAGACCCCTCGTTTTTCTTCCTCCTCCCTTTGCCGCAATTGCGCTTTTTGCATTTGCAAAGCCAACTTAGCATTTCCTCGTATCATCTCTTTGGCTTCCGTTTTCTGAATCTCTCGTGTATCTTGATAGCTATCTTCGGCCATCCTGTTTTGCCAATATCTGCTATCTCCTACACCATTTTGTTGCGCACACACATGCATACCCTCCCTTAATTTTTATTTTTTTGCATCACAAGCAGACGATATGTAGTCTTTTTTTATTATTTCTACATCTCTTGCTCCGGCGATGCCGGGTGAACAGTTCCCGGCATCGCCGATCTACATCTCACCTCTCTCATCCATTTTAGTCATATTTTTAACGCGCGCCCGTTTTATATTTTAATTATATTTCATGCATTTAAGATTTTGAATTGATAATTTTGTTAATATATTCATATAATTTAATTGTTTTCTCAATATATTCGTTGATTTATATGAAAACTAATTATATAATTTCTCTATAAGAAATATTCATTCACCTAATCGTTTAAATTAATGGAGAAATTTATATGATAAAAAATACATGTATTTCTTTACACCCATCATCACCCATTCGAAATGATGCCCTAAACTCAATTAGACACACACTTTTGTTAAAATATGAAGTTCCAAAAGTAGACAACAGAAATCAGTTGATTTCTGAAGTTACGAAAAGCTGTCAAAAATGTTGCCAAGGTTTATTTCGGGATACCATAGATTTATCTTATGAAAATATCTTGTTTAACTTTTTCGGTACTTTGCCGCCTATGGCAGTAGCGACCCTTAAAAATGCTTCTTACAAGCTTTCTTTCTTGGACAGGTTTCCGCCAAACAACCAGCTATATCCAAAAATGTCCCACATTGGATATCCCACTATGATACTGGATCACTGTGTCCTTAGCTGTTATCACGCTGTCTTAACAGAACTTCTGGGGAACAAAACCGTCACGTCTTATGAAATGGTAAATGATATAAAACTTCAGGGAATCTATTCTCTTTATAAAAGGAACAAACTTAATTTTCAATCCGAACCTATTTTAAAAAAGAAGAATCCAAATCTATATTTTGAATCAAATTCAAAAAAATCTTCATCTGCTTCAGATTTTGGAAAAAAGGCTCAAACTCATATAAAAGCTCTCACATCCACTCAGCCTATATTTAAAGCAGAAGATTTTAATGATACGAATGGATTCTTTCTTCAATTTGCAGATATCTTTTCACATATATGCGATATTGATGTCCGACGTTGGAAATTTCTCTCGTCTAAAATCAATGAAAATAACAAATTTGATATATTAGAGAGATTTAAACTACTTTCAGAGGAATTATTTCCTGCAAAAGATAAAAAAACGTATGTTACTGTAGATAACTTATATTACTTTTACATCATGGAAAGGATTTCCAATGTTAAACTCATCTCGTGTCTGTTAAAAAATATTGATTTTATAGAAAAAAATACCCAGTACATTCTCAGCCAAGAAGAAACAATAAATACGCTATGTCGATGCCAAAAATTTCCTAACGTTTTCAGCCGACAGTATTTCATTCAGTATGCCTTTGACCAACTGATCAACAAGCCAATATCTTATTTGGATTTTTGGCATAGACACAGATTGGATATGAGTACAAGCGTCCTTAAATCCACATTAAAACCTATCAAGCATTTCCAATTTGTAAGGTGGCTGGAACAATTTTCTCTTTTCTGCGATTATATGTCTGAATATGTAATACCGATTTATGAATGGTGCTTTACAAATATGCTCATGGATACAATAGAAAAAAACTTTGTACCGGATACCGACAAAGAAAAGATTATTAACAAATTTACACACAGAACAAATCTTGTTACTGCATATGAGGTTTTATCAGAATACATGCAACAAAACAGTGAACAAATCATATGTCCAGTTCCATTTGACGAACAGCCGGGAACCTTAAGCTTTGTTACAAAAGCAGAAAGTGATCTGAAATTCCTTGACATACCCGCTGATACTTTACAGCACCTTTTTCAAATATGCTTTTCGCAAGAGGAACTGGATTTAAACCTATGTCAATTAAACCCTGATTTCTTTCTAAACGGCAGAAAGAAATCTAGCGCTCGAAATTCCGAACACATTCGTAACTTTTATATCAATTTATTATATCCCGGCTAATGCCATCAAATATCGAGCGTACAGCTAAAAACTTATATCTGAAATTTTTACTTGGGCATAACTGATACACTATAACCTATATGCCCACTTTATTTTCATTTATCTTTATTTTTTTTCTAAAAAATGTGCGTATTTTCGACCTTTTGAAAATTTTTTCTAAATATAATTCAACAAAAGTTGGGCACATATGAACACTATGCCCAACTTTTACACAAATACTATTCCCATTTACGCCGCACTCTTCGTCTTCCCCAGCGCCTCCATCACCCGCTTATACACCGCCTCGCTCATCGTCTCCGGCTTCCCGATCTTGTACCTCTCCTGCACCGTCTCCATCGCTACCCCTGTCCTGTCAAGCTCCGCCTGCAGGTCACTCATCTGGCTGTCAGTAAGAACTGCCTCCGGCGCTTTCTTCCTTGCCGCCTTTTTCTTTCCCGTCCCGGATGCCGCCGCTCCCTGCATCGCATAGACGCAGTCGCCTTTCGTGTTGACGACCACAAGGGACACGATCTCCCGGCTGTCATTGTATCCGATGGATGCCACCTTAAAACGGTCGTTACAGTAAAGCCTGTCGCCTTTTTTCTGGATATCTGCCAGATCGCCCTGAATCCAGATGAACGGGGCAGTATAGAGCTCCCGCCCGATGCCCCAGTTGAAGCACGCCCTCTTGAAGCTGTCCGATGCCTGCCCTTTCTCCTTCTCCGAATAACTGGTTGTTCCCACATCCTGCTTTGCCACCCACTCCTTTTTTATCTCATCATAAATCTCCACCGTGCAGTAAAGGTTCCCCTCAATGCTCTGGTGGCTCCGTTTCCACCCGAAAGCCCCGAAAGTCTCGTCGAGGATGCGCTGGTCTACCCTCGCGTCCTTATAGAGCAGGAGGCTTAACCCGTTTTCTTTTATCACCGATACCCTGCACTCGATCTCCTCCGCTTTTAGAAGCCTGATCTTTTTCGCTTCATCCTTCTGTCCTGTTCCTGCATCCATTTTCTCCTCTCCTTCCTGACTGCCGGAAGTCCTTTTACACCCCCGGCAGTCCTGTCTTCCTGCTGCTGTAATCCCGTTTCCTCTATAATAATATAATTACAGGCAAAACTTACGCCGCCTTTACCTCAAACCGCCTGCAGTGTGACACGGTGGCATAATCCGCATAGATCTCCGGCCGCTCCGCTTTGATCCGTTTCGTGTCGAGCCTCGTGGAATCCACATTGCCCCACGAGACACGGTAGTTCCCGCTCACCGCCAGTTCATGCTCACCCATCGCCAGCTTCACTTCCTGCTCGATCTGCTTCTTTTCCGTTTCCAGTTCCGCGATCTCCATAAGGATCGTCCTGCGCCGTTCCAGTTTCCCGTCAAACCCGGCAAGGGACACTGTCCCGCCGGGCTTTGCGCTGCCAAAATACTTCTCTATCACCTCGTCGCAGGCTCTGCTCCCATCCGGCGGCGGCATGGTCCCTTTCACCACATGGTTATTCCAGAAATCCCCTTCCACATCTATGAGCCGTCCGATCAGGTCGTCATCCCATTCCAGTTTTCTGTAGACAAATCCCTGCCCCAGTATCAGCGCCGCTATATACCATGCCCGCTTTCCCGTGACCGCCATGTAGTGGTAACACTGCATCACATAGTGGAGAGGGATGTCCCCGTCAGACCACTTGTCCGCATTGTAGGCGCTGGCTGTCTTGCATTCCAGCCCGGCGTCTTCCCCGATGACCAGCCTGTCCACATCCGCGATCATAAATGGGTGCTCCATGCTACGGTACATAAAGTTGGAGCGGCGGACTTTTAATCCCGTCGCCTCCGTGAACCGCTCCGCCACATACTGTTCGAGGTCATGCCCGATACGGACTGCCTCGGTATCGACTTCCTCCGCCTCGACACTGGTCTTGTCCCGGAATACCTTCATGGCGCTGCTGTAGGGGTTTACCCCGCAGACTGCCCCCGCATCAGAACCGCCGATCCCAGATTTTCTTAAGCGGAGCCATTCCGCGTTGCTGACTCCTTGTAACGCGGCACTTTATAGTAGACGGAAAAAGCATTTTATTTTCGACAGTATA
>CAJUBE010000021.1 GCA_910584725.1 uncultured Lachnospiraceae bacterium
TGCCCCCATCGTAATTTGATCGAAATCCCATGATTGCAAAGCCCTTACCTGTCGTCGGCTTCACAGAAACAGTCAGAAATGCCTGCACCTGATCCGCCTCTGATGTAAATACCACTCTGGTCTCACCCGCGCGCTTTGTCTCAATCACGCCGTCCGTCCACTGTACAATGGATTCATTATTTGAAATAACCTCTGCGGCAGAGACTTCCGCGGGATTTCCCCCCGCCGCTTTGCAGAGCACATAGCCCTCGCAGGATTCGCCTCTCGCTGCATTCAGCTTCGCGCCATCCACGAGGGATACGCTGCCATCCGCGCCCTTTTTGCCGATCTGATAGTCTGCCACAGTCACCTCACAGGAGGCGGAAATCTCCGGCGCGTAGACAGAAGTGGCTTTGATCGTAGCTTTGCCCGCCGCCACAGCGGACACTTTTCCGTCCTTCGTCACCGTGGCTACCGCCTTGTCGCTGCTTTCCCAGACCAGAGCGGCATCCGCCGCAAGCGGCTCCCACTGTACTTTCAGATTCTCATAACCGAATCCTTTTTCATTCTTATAAAGCGCATTCGCGTTTAAATATAACTGTTCTTTCGACAAGCTGAGACTTGCCGGTTTCACCGCCTCCGCCGTGGTAAAGCTGCCGAAAGCCTTGTAGGCGTCTCTCATCACATCCTCCGGCTTATCACACACGCCGTCATTGGTCAGAACCGCCGCGAACTCATACGCTGTCCCCTTTAACAATGACAGGGAGGCAACACTCAGTGTCACGGCAACGTGCTCCTCCTCCACGCCGGACACATTCACCACTCTGCCGACTTTTTGGTAGGCGGTCTCCCCTTTGACACGGTACAAAAAGCGCAGATAGGAGGCATGTCTCTCCACATTGCCGGAAAATTTCACCTGCAGCGTCACATTCGCCTCATCGACCTTTGCTTCCGCCTCCGACAAACTGCGGCTGTCGGACGTGGTCTTAATGGTAGCGATTTCCGCATGTTTTAAGCTGTCCCACGCCGTATTTTCGTCCACGCCAAAGCCCATAACCAGTGTATATTCCGTATCTTCTTCCAGCCCGCCAAGCATAAACGTGCCTTCCGCCGCTTCGTCGCCGGTCTCTGCCGTGTATTCCCTTTTCCACGCCTCATCCGCATCGGAAGCCTTTTTAAAGTACCCCAGAAGATAACCGTCATCCGCGTTCTCCATGCCGCTCAGGGTATAGCGTACTCTCGCGGAGTAAGCTCGCGGCTCCGAAACGATTTCCACCGTCCGCTTATCCTCCGCCGTCTGAAATGTTCCCTCCGCGGTGTGCATCAAATCATCCGCCGGCACAGACCATGGTTTCGTGAACCCGACCCGATACTCATAGACCGTGTTTTCTTTCAGTCCGCTCAGCGAAAGAGTCTTCCTCTCCTCGTTCGTAAAATACTGCTCCTCCGGCTCCTTCTTCCATTGCTCCTGTCCCTTCTCGCGCCAGAAGAACGTCACAATATTGTTGCCGGTCACGCCCATGTCGAACATCTGATACGTGATCTCCGCAGAAGTCATGCGGGTCTTTACGCTGACTTCGATACGGCGCGTGTCGATTTTCGTGGTGACGGTGTCCCTCACCGTATGCGTGAGATAAGGCACTTCTTCATTATACTTACCAATGCCGATCACATACTCATAAGCCGTGTTTTCTTTCAGACCCGACATGGTAAAATAGCCATCCTCCGTTGCCTGATAGGCATTGCTCTGCGTCCACGCCCCGGGAACGCCTGCCCGTCTGTAATAACACATGACATAATCCTGTGAATACTTGTCAAATCCCGTCAGGGCATAGTACACCCTTACGTCATTCACATGAATAACCGTCTTGGTGACTGCCAGCGCCCTGCCATCCTTCGCCGTCCGGAACACATCCGTCGCATAGACCTTTTCCCCGCTCCTGTCGCGCAGGGAAAACTCATACTCCGTATCCGACTTCAACCCGTCAAATGACCTTGTATCGCTGTAATTATTTTCGGCTCCCAGCAAATAATCCACACTACTCTTCGTGTAGGTCTGCGCGCCCTTTTCCCGGAGATAACGGCAAAGGGAAACCGTGGTCCCACTCTCCTTCAAAGCAGCCACGTCCTCCACCCCAAGCGTCACCGTGTGTCTCTGGGACGTGTGGGAGCCCCCCGCCCGCTCAACCGTGATATGCGGCTTGCCTGTGCGGACACTCTCATAAGATACGGAATTCATATTCAACCACTGATCATCCGGCTGGCTCAATACCCAGCGCAGACGATAGTCCGTGTCCGGCTCCGGCGTCCAGCCAAGCGCCGTGGTAGAAACGGTCGCCTGATAACCGTTTGCCTCGTTCAGCTCCACTTTCTTCCCTGCATTCCCGTAAATCCATTTACCGTTCGGGTACTTCTGCAGCACCTGCAGCTGCAGATTACAACTGCCTGTCAGCTTTTCTTTCCCGCTCCCGGCGATTCGATACGTGCGCACGAAATGAAACGCCCCCGTTTGATCTGTAGACGCGTTCACCCGCTCCAGATGTACGCCGAGGTTGTTTTCTATGGTCAGTTCCTTTGTTATCGTCACGCCGCCAACGGACAGCGTAAACTCACAGGCGGAACCAAGGCTGTCCTCCGGCATCGTGACATAATCTGTTATTTTTCCATCCGTTAAGCGAAAGGCTTCGTGTTCGTAGAAAACCCTGTTCTCCTCCACAGGACGATAAAAAACACATACTTTTTCCGGCTGCTTCGTCCCCTTAACCGTCACGGTTAAGTCTGCGTGCCGCTTCTCGTCTTTGTTCTGTGCAATACGAAAATCCACATCCGCCGCATTGACATAGGCATTCTTCGGCACAGTCGCTTTTACGGTCACAGGCGCCGCAGCCACCACGCCGTTTGTATGGAGCATACTGACCTGCACCGGACAGACCGCTCCCGGCTTTAGGAATACCCCCTCATCCGCCAGATCAAAGGTCACCGCAAGATACCCCTGCGGGTCCTTCCCGTCAAGCTGCGCCGTCGTCTTAAGGCTGTGCTCCATCTGCAGGGAATCCTTCATGCTGACAGAAAAGTCCACACTCTCCGCCGTTGTGTTATACACGGGCTTTACCTTCAATGTCAGTTTGGTAAAGTCAGCGGAAACATCCGCCCCGGCGATCTCGATCCGATTATCCGACGCTTTCGTGGTATACGTCATTGTCTTTAAAAGCATATCGCTTCCCCGGTCACGTATTTCAAACCGATATGCCGTCCCTGCTTTCAGCCCGTCGAAGACATAGGCATACCAGCCGCTGGTCAGCGCTTCCTCTCTCGCCTCCCCGGAACCGTCCGCAGGCTGATACCGGCAGGCAAGCGCATAACTGTTTCTCAAAAGAGATTCCATCTCCAGTGTAATCGAGTTTTCCTCGCATACCGCATTATATACATGCACGGCGTCCTGACTGTCCGCCCCCTCTACGGCAAACGGCTCCATGCCGCCAAGAAACGCCGCAAACTTATTCGTTAATGTGCTGCGTCTGACCATAAATGCCGTATCGTAGGTTCCTCCGGGAAGCGCGTCCGTACATACCTGTGCGCCCTGACTGTCCGTAGCTGCAGTATAGTCAGTGCCGGTATGCGTATCGCCTTCCGAATGGTCCGCCGGGCAGTAATAAGGTCTCCATTCATACCGTCTTTGGGCTGCTTTCACCACCTCAAATTTCATGCGGCTTTTTCCCGCTTTTGCCCTTAAGGTGATGGAATCCCCCTCCGGCAGCGCAGCCGTATACGTTCCGTCGCTGTTCTTCGTAAACGGTGTCTGGGCAGCCGCACGCAGGGTAAAGACGTCGTCCCCGTCCTTTCCAACCGTATAAGCTCCGATATACAGGGGTTCCCCTTTCTTCATATAGTTCGTGCTGGTGCAGAGAGATGTCCCTATCTGGGGCGTCCCATTTCGTATCTTAGTACCTTCGTCCGGCTCCGCACACAGATAGAAAGAAGCGTCATAAGCCTCTATGGTATAGAAGGCATATCTTCCGTCCCTAGGCGCGGTAAAGGAATACCACACCCAGTTGTTCGTGCTTCCGGTTTTGGCAGGCAGCGTAATCTTCACGCCGTCTTTGGAGAGCGCGTCAAAGGATAGCGCCGTCACATCCGCCTCGGAATCAAGCACAGTAACAGAAGCCGCGAACAATGTATTCTCCGATACACTGTTCCCGGAGACAGTACTCTCCGCCTCTTCCGGCTCTTCTTCCTCCACAATGGGCGTGTCCTCTTCCGGCAGGTTATCCACAGGTCCGTCGGGGATTTCTTCCTCCGTTCCCGGGTTTTCCGGCTCCTGCGGGTTCTCCTCCCCCTGGTCGGAATCCTCCGGCTCTTCGGAACTCTCCTCCCCCTGGTCAGGGTTCTCCGTCTCCTCCGGCGTTTCCTCTCCCTTGCCCGGATTCTTCGGATTCTCCAGGTTTTCCTCCCCCGGATCGGGAGTCTCCGGCTCTTCCGGATTCACCTCTCCCGTATCGGAATTCTCCGGCTCCTGCCCGGGTTCCTCCGGCTGTCCGGTCGTCTCCTCCTCTATCGAGGAACCGACTAGCCCCCCCCCCGAAATTTCGTCATTGTTCTCAGACTCTCTCGCCGTAGAGCCTATCCTGTCAGCACTCCCAACGACCGGGTCGGGATTGGTCTGTGCAGCGTAAGCCGTCACAGGACTTTCAAAGGCAAGCATCGCCGCCAGTGTAACCGTCAAAATTCGATGAAACATGAAATATAGTCCTTTCTGTCAAAACCGGATAAACAGTGTCAAAATAGTAGTATTTCAATTATAATACACACCACCAGTCACAACAAGCCGCAGAAACCGAGAAAAAAGCAGGTTTTTTAGCTTCATTAAGCATCTAAATACACAAAAGAAAACACAGCCTTCGAAGACAACTCCCCGAAAGCTGTGCTGTCAAGCTGTCAGTATTTAGTTCCTCCACCACCACAGGAAGCCCTTGGCTTTTATCCGAAAAGTAACATTCTTCGTCCCGCCGTAGTTATCCACACCTCTGATGGTCACGCTCGCCGTTCCCTTCTTGACATTATTCTTATAGCTGCCTGCCACGATTTCAAACTGACTCGGTTCCACCTTCTTACCGCTTACTTTGACAAGGAGCTGTTTTTCATCCGTCTTATCCAAAGTAATAGCCTTCCCCGTATAAGTCTGCGCGGGAATCGTCACCCTCGCTTTCGCTATGTCATAGGTGCGGAAGCTATACTCTCCCATACAACTTCCTATATAATTCGCCTGTTTTCCCGACGGTGTAAGCGCCGTCGCCGTCACGGTAAGCACCGTTCCCGCCGGAATGATATCATTCTTATCCACCTCCGTTCCGGCTGTCCGGACTGTACCATTGTCCAACTTCGTGTCATTCTTATAAGCATACTTCAATTTCTTATTGTAGTCCCTGCCTGCGCTGAGCGCTTTGCCATCCACATCATACACCTTCACCTTCGTGGAAAAGATATTTTTCTTATTCCGGTATACCTTATCCGCAGCGGAAAGTGTCAGGTTATCCAAGCTCTGCTGTGTGATTTTATAGGTCAACGTCTGCGCAAAAGTACCGGCAAAGTTCCCCTTCCCCTTAACGACCACGGTCGGCATTTTCGCGGCATTGCTGCCGTCATTTAATGCCTTGTTATTTTTATAGGATAATGTAAAGTCCGTTCCCTCTTTCAATGTTTCCGTGGTCTGGTCGCTGCTTTTGAAAGTCACCGTAAGCGCGGGTTTCGCGCCGCCCTTCGCATAAGGCACGCTGTCACTCTTAAGCGCCGCCTGAAAATTGCCGCCCTGATTCGCTTTGATATCAAAAGCCTTAATCTTGACAGTCTTTTTCAATGTACCGCTGTAGGCGTTCTTACCGGTAAAGGTCACTGTCGCCGTACCGACACCCTTGTTATTTTTCCATTGAAGCGTATAATCCGTATCTTTTACAAGCGTCGTTTCCACACCGTTTAGCTTCACCGTAAGCGTGAGCGTCGGCTCCTGCGCCGCCCCGTTATAGACCAGATTTTTCGGCATCCCCTTCACGACCGCCTTTTTGATAGCAACGCCGTTGATTTTAAAGGATACTCTCTTAGTACCGCTGTAGCCCCCGCTCTCAAGTCCTTTTACAATCGCATAGGCAGTTCCCGGCTTCCCGTTATTGCTGTAGCTCACCGTAAAATGCGTTCCCTCCGTCAGTGTGGTCTTTCCATCCCGCACCGTAAGAAGCGGCGTCACTTTGCCGTTCACAGCCTGCGTCAGATAATCCTGCCCCGGAATCTTGGCAACTGTCAGCTTACTTGCCGGTTTAAGCGCCTTCTCCCCCGCAGCGCTATCCGCCGCCGCAAGCAATGTCAGCTTCACCCGCAGCTCTCCGGTAAAGTTGCCTTTTCCTGTAAGTTTGATGTAATACGTTCCCATATCCTTCACCGAGACAAGCGCCGCCGTATCCGTCCCCGCATACGTTCCCTGATGGTATGTATAGGTATAATCCGTGTTTTTCTTCAGCTTTTTACCGTTCCACCAGAGCGTCGGTACCGGCTTCTGCGCTTTCTTACCGCTCACCACAGACAACTCATCCGCCTCAAAGAGATTTTCTTCCGTACCTGCACCGATATCCAACGCATGAATGCTAAAAGTCTGCGTATCCTTCCCGGTATAATTTCCTTTGCCGCTCACCGTAATCGTAGGCGCCTTTTTCAGCTCGGCGTCTGTGGGTGTCTGACTTACCTCAAAAGCCTTTGTATTATTTTTATAAGAAATCGTATAGTCCCGCTTTTCCTGTAACAGCGTCTTGTAATCATAGACCCGCACCAGCGGCTTGATCGCCGTGCCCGTGTAGTCGTAGCCGCCTTCTGCGACGCCCGCCATCCACAGTCCCCTCGGTATCACCCCGTCAGCCGGCATATCCTCCGGAAGCACGTCTCCGTTTCCCGGCTCCTCCGGATCATCGGGGTTCGGATTCTCACCGTTTTCATTGACGTAAAAACTGAGCACTATCTCCCCACAGTAAATGCCTTTTCCCTTAAGCACCAGCTCATATTTACCCATCTCCTTAACGACAACATCGCCGTACACCTCATAGTCAACACCGGCGCGCAATGTCTGCCCGTCTAAAATAACCGCTGTTTCGGCAATATGCTCCTCGCCGTCATAGACAAAATTAACTGTCGTCGCCTGCGCCCCCGAAATATCCGTCTGCGTATAACCGACACAGAACACCTCCGGCTCTTCATAAGTCTCCTTCATCTCAAAGGTAAGACTCAGATTCCCGTCCGCCCCGGATACCGCCTGCGTGATATAAAGCAAGTTATCCGGCGCAAGGGGCTTCTCACAGTCTCTCTTCTTTAAGGCATAGACGTTATAGATATCCTGCGCCCGCAGGCCCGAAAAATGAGCCGTCCGCAACGCGCCGTCCCCGCTGATCGCTGCGGGCTGCGCCGCTGTGAGGTTCTGGGCGGTGTAGGAGGGTTCTAGCTCTACGAAAGAATTCGCCTGTGTATCTGCTGTTTCCTCATTCTCCGCCATGACTGTGACAAGGACAGAAGCGGCTTTCACCAATTGGGTCACGTCGTCCGCTGTGGAAAAATCTACTTTGGTGGGGGTGGCTATAACGGCGGCGGTGTCTGAAATTCCCTGCCCTAGCAGACCGTACAGATTATATCCCCACGTATATAAATATCCGTCTTGTTTGATTGCCCCAAAAGTGGCATTAGGAATGCCGATATTTCCCACCGCAACTTCTTTCACATCCTCTGTTACCTTCGCAAGTTTCAGCATTTGATGCGCATCAGCGCTTTCGCCTTCCCCTTCCTCAAAATAATTCCATTTCCACTCATATAAGACACCGTCTTTCTGGACCACAATACCGCAATCGTTGCCATCATAAAAGATTACATCCTTTACATTCTCCCACACCTTAACAGGACTCGGTCTGTATTCTTTTACACCGTTTCCTTCACTGTCTACGACATTGTATCCCCACATATACAGCTCATCTCTCTCTGTGATAGCGGCACATATTGAATTAGATCTTGGATCCAGATGTACAGATTTTACATTTCCCATAATCTTTTTGGGTGTCCACTGACACACGGAGCCGTCTTCCCGTTTTCCGTCTCCATCATCGCCCCGTATCATATCCCCCCATATATAGAGATCACTATTTTCCTGAATTGCTGCAACATGATGAATTCCCAAAGATACTGATTTTACATTTTCTAAAATCTTCACTGGTGATTTTTGGTATACTATCGTGCCATTACCAATCTGTCCCCAATCATTATTACCCCACATATATAAATCGCCGTTTTCCCGAATTGCCGCCCAAATTCCAATTGAAGAACTCACCGTTTTCACCGAATCCAGAATCTTGACAGGCTCACTATATAACCCTCCAATACCAAGCTCCTCTAAATCACCCCACATATACAATTCGCCATTTTCCTTAACAAAAGCCCCGCTTCCACATCCAAGGGCCGCACCTTTAACCCTTTCCGCTATTTTAATCGGTCCATATAAAGTCTCTTCTCCAAACATATCCGGTATTCCTATTGCATAAATTCCCCATACATACAAGTCTCCATTATTCAGAATCGCCGCCCTACCATCATTATCATCATCTACAATAACTGTTCTGACGTCATCCAAAATTCTGACCGGCTTATTTTGATTGTCAGCATTTCCCGTTCCCACTGCACCCTGACTATTTCTTCCCCATGCGTACAGACTGTCATCCTCCATAATGCATGAAAAGCCATCATTGCCATGACAATTACCCCCATAAACCTGCTTTACCTTCAAATCTCCTCCGGTTTCAGGAAGTTTTAACTCCACCGTCTGCGGGCCCTTTTCATTAAGCATCCTAAAGGCGGTACAACCACGATAGGAAGCAAAAATATACAAAACCGGATAAGCAGGCGAATATTTTTTCTCCGACATCCACAGCGAGGTAGTGCCGCCGACCCTCGTATTACTCGCCTGACCAACAATCTCCGCATCCACGGTTCTGCTACACCACACCTTGGCTCCTCTGACTGGCTTGGAACCCGCCGTCACATGAACCGTAATCAGACGTTCTTTCGTTTTATGTGGGCATTCTCCCCATCCAAATTCCCCATGCAGAATAGACCAATAAAACTTTCCCAGCGAAATTTCTCTGCTACCCTCCGTCTCTATACCGATACAGTCTTCCAGAACCAGTTCCTTGAATTTCAGGATTTGCAATTTTCCTTCAAAGGGCACGCCAAGATAGATTTCTCCCGCTACACATGCTATGCCGCATTCATGTTCCTCTCTCTCCTGCTGTGTAGTACCTGAAACCCCGCCGTTTACCGATGCCTTTACACCCAGATGCACACCTGTCAAAAGCTCCGCATGAAAAACGCCTTTCATCTCCAATTTCGGATTAAATTCAAATCCTATGTAACCGTCGGCTTCCGCGCCCAGCTCAAATAATTTCACTTCACTGTAAGCATAAAAACCGCTATTCCCCTGATTCCCGGCTCTGACTCCAAAAGTAGCTGTCCCGCTGCTCTGTATGGAACCTTCAAATGTCAGTCCGAGGACAAAAGTCGGTATATATTGAACGGTAAAGAGTTCACTCTTAGCTTCAAGCGCAGCGCAGAGCGGCACGGAGATCTTTCCTTCCACTGTCAACGTCCCGCCTACGGAAACCTCAGCTTCCACACCAAAATCCACATCCCATACGCCAACAGCGAAATAATATTTCAGTGTGACCTTAATGCTGAGAGCGGCTTCCAGCTTACACTCCACTATCCCTTCCGACTGGTCAGGTTTCAACTCCAGCTTCCACCTATCCGAAGTCAGTTTCAGAGACTCATCCCCACTCAGCGCATAACCTTCGGCATCTCCACGCCCCAGATAGGTAACCCCCTCCGGACAGGACGCCGTGTCCACCGTAGAAATATCATCCGTCCCGATACTTTCCTCAATTTTTACATAAGAAAAAACGTCGTCAGCAGCCAACTCATCCGCGCAGGCTTCTACAACGACGATTTTGACCCCGTTTATATCATCATTTACCGTAATATTCTTTACCTTAATGACAAGGAAACTGCCGTCCTCCCCCTGCCATACAAAAATCTCTCCTGCCGTCAACCCGGAAAGCGTCTCATCCGCATTGACAAATGTATAGGTTAAGGCTGCTTCGTCAAAGGCAGTCAACTGATTGACCGTCTTTTCGCCCACCGTTTTCTCCTGTATCCGCTTATTGCCGTCTCCCAAAACGGCAAAGTTTGTCTTTTCATCCTCATCCAGATTTACCACCCGGTCTGCATCGAAATCCGCTGTCGTCTTTTTCAAAAATTCCTGCATGACCTTCGTGTAGGTACGCGTCCTATACTCCTTGCTTAAGGGTCTTTGGCTCTCCTCCTCCACGAGATAACCCTTCACGACATAGTAAGCGGGCATTTCTCCCTCTATCGTCACATCGACCTGCGAGCTGCCCGTCTGTACATACTGACGTCCGGAAGCGATCAGCTTTTCACCGTCCTCCGCATAGATGCCGACTACCGCCACACAATCATCCGCTGCATGCAGTCTCACATCGGCTGTGTTCCCCTCCACCGTAATCTCCGCGATTGCGTAGGAATCTGCCATCTCATTTTTCTCTGCATCCGCCGCAAACTGTATCTCATCCATCAAAAGGCTGCCGAGACTGTTGTTTGCCTCCACTTCCATGCTGCTCATCTGCATGGCTGCCGCTATCGTATTCTCGGATATGCTTTCCTCTATCTCCGTTGTGTTTTCAGAAACCGTTTCCTCCTCTACCGTATTTTCGGAAATCGTCTCTTCTTCCACAGGCTTTTCTTCAGATTTTTCCTCGTCCTCAGCATCTTCCGGCTCCTCAGTCGTGCTGTTCTCCTCGTCTTCCTTTGGTTTCTCAGAAGAATCGCCCTCTTCTTCCCCTTTCTCCGTATTGCCGGAAACGCTCTCCTTCTCCTCAGAATTTCCGGAAGGGTCGCCTTCTTTTTCATCCTCTCCGACTTCTTCGAACCCGGTCAGTGTGTCGTCCGTCTCGTAGGTAACGGCGTTACCCCCCCCCCAATAAATCCTGCTCCGCAGCGTGCGCTATAGCCGGTGTCTCGAACGCCAAAATGCCGGTCAATGCCAGCGCCAATAATCTTTTGAACACCTTTTTCTCCTCCTCACAAAATGAAACGGGGAAACTTATCCCCTCATGTAAAACAACGGGCTCCATTCATCTGTCGGAGCCCGTCGCTGTTAATCTGTCTTTATAGCAGATACTTAAACAGGGTATGCCCCGTTCTTGGTATCAGCCTGTGTCATGTCAACCTTCTCCTGCTGTGCCTGACGGTACTTGAAGAAGTCGATTGCCACCTGCGGGAACAGTGCGTAGGACAGTACGTCCTCATCCTGCTGTTTCCATTCTTTCATCTCTGCTTCCAGACCTGCAAGCTCCGGCTCTGTGTGACCGGTCGCCTCAGCGGAGCGGGCGGTAGAGCGCTTCTCGCCGGGAATAACCTTATCGATTACTTCCTGACTCATAGGTTTAACCGTCTGTCCGTAATTGCCGCGGAGCAGATCCTTGAACTCTCCTGTCGCCATCTTGTATCTCTCACCCATCAGCACGTTGAACACCGCCTGCGTGCCGACAATCTGGGAGGAAGGTGTAACCAGAGGCGGCTCACCGCAGTCTTTACGGACTCTGGGGATCTCCTCCAGCACATCCTGATATTTATCTTCCGCCTTCTGCTCCTTCAACTGGCTCACCATGTTGGAAAGCATACCGCCGGGAACCTGATAGCGCAGCGTATTGATGTTAACGCCGAGCACCTTCGTGCTCATCAGACCGGACTCAATGCATTCCTCGCGGTAAGGACGGAAATAATCCGCAATCGCCGCCAAGATTTCCTGATCATATCCGGTATCGTAAGGCGTGCCCTTGAAAGTCTCCACCATAACCTCTGTCGCAGGCTGGGACGTACCGAGCGCAAACGGAGAAATCGCGCAATCGATGACATCTACGCCAGCCTCCACTGCTTTCAGATATGTCATGGATGCCACACCGGACGTATAGTGCGTATGAAGCTGAATCGGCAGCTTCGTGCTCTCCTTCAAGGTCTTTACAAGCTCCGCCGCGCGGTAAGGAACGAGCAGGCCCGCCATATCCTTGATACAGATGGAATCAGCACCCATCTCCTCAATCTTCTTCGCCATATCCGCCCAATACTCTAATGTATAAGCATCTCCAAGAGTATAGGAAAGAGCGATCTGGGACTCTCCTCTTCCCTCCTGCTTCTTGATCTTGTTTGTCGCGTCTACCGCCGCCTGCAGGTTACGGATATCGTTCAGGCAGTCGAAAATTCTGATCACGTCGATACCGTTTGCAATAGATTTCTCAACGAATGCATACACCACATCGTCCGCGTAAGGTCTGTAACCCAAAATATTCTGGCCTCTGAATAACATCTGGAGTTTGGTATTCTTGAAGCCGTCCCTCAGCTTTCTCAGCCTGTCCCAAGGATCTTCCTTCAGGAAACGAAGGGATGCGTCAAAGGTCGCACCGCCCCAGCACTCCACTGCGTGATAGCCGACTTTATCCATTTTATCTATGATTGGAAGCATTTTCTCGGTAGGCATTCTGGTCGCAATCAGAGACTGATGTGCGTCACGAAGAACGGTTTCCATGATTCCAACCGGCTTTTTAGTTTGTTCTGCCATTATTTTTCATTCCTTTCTACGTTGATTTATTATCTCAGCCTGCCGAGGCTGCGATAGCAGCCTCGCAATCGAGCTTTGCTCGATTTGTGCTCGATTTATTTTAGAATACACCGAATACTGCCATGAAGGTACCTGCCGCCACAGCCGTACCGATCACGCCCGCCACGTTGGGTCCCATCGCGTGCATCAGCAGGAAGTTTGTGGGATCGGCCTCCGCACCAACCTTCTGCGACACTCTCGCCGCCATAGGCACGGCGGAAACACCTGCGGAACCGATCAGCGGATTCACCTTGCCCTTAGTGATCACGCACATCAGCTTACCGAAGAGCACACCCGCCGCCGTACCGAAGGCAAACGCGATCAGACCGAGGACAACAATCTTAATGGTATCCATATTCAAGAATGCTTCCGCGCTGGTGGTCGCTCCCACGGAAGTACCGAGTATGATAACCACGATGTACATGAGCGCATTGGACGCCGTGTCTGTCAGCTGTCTCACCACGCCGCACTCTCTGAACAGGTTACCTAACATCAGCATACCTACAAGGGGCGCTGTGGTAGGAAGAATCAGTGAAACCACAATCGTAACCACAATGGGGAAGAGAATCTTCTCCAGCTTGCTGACAGGACGAAGCTGTCCCATCTTGATCTTTCTCTCCTTCTCCGTCGTGAAGAGCTTCATAATAGGCGGCTGGATAATCGGCACCAGAGACATGTAGGAATAAGCCGCCACCGCAATCGGGCCAAGCAGGGTGGTCTGTCCCAGTTTCCCGGCAAGGAAAATGGAAGTCGGGCCGTCCGCGCCGCCGATGATGGAGATAGCCGCCGCCGCCCTGTCGTTAAATCCCATAAAGATCGCGCCGAAGTAAGCCATAAAGATACCAAACTGCGCCGCCGCACCCAGAAGAAAACTCTTCGGGTTCGCGATCAGCGGGCCGAAATCCGTCATCGCGCCGACGCCCATAAAGATTAGGGACGGCAGGATTGCCCACTCATCCAGCTTGTAGAAATAATACAGCAGACCGCCGCCTGCACCGCCCTCTCCGTACTCTGCCATGATATCCGGATAGATATTCACGAGCAGCATACCGAAAGCGATCGGCACTAACAAGAGCGGCTCAAAGCCTTTGCCGATGGCCAGATATAGAAATACAAGTGCTACAACAATCATCACATAGTTACCGATTTCCAAATTGAAGAACGCGGTCTGATGTATCAGATTGTTAAGCGTCTCAACTATATACATTTTCTTAACCTCCTGTAGTTTTAGTTTCGAGAGGAAGCGTCTTTTCAGTCCGCTTCTTTCGATGATTACTTCAATGTCGCGAGAAGCGCGCCTGCCTCTACCGCATCACCAACTGCCACATTGATGCTGGCAACCGTACCGTCCTCGGGAGCCACTACAGGGATCTCCATCTTCATTGCCTCAACGATCACGACAGCGTCGCCCTTCTTGACAGCCTGTCCCACATTGGCCTCGATCTTGAACACCTTGCCTGCTGCGCCGGCCTCGATCTTAATGCTGCCTGCCGCACCGCCTGCCGCGGGAGCTGCCGCCGGCGCCGGAGCTGCCTTGGGAACCGCTCTGGGAGCTGCCGGAGCCGCCGCTGCGGGCGCACCGCTTGTCGCTCCCTCTTCCACCACTACATCATATACGCTGCCATTTACGGTAATTGTATAATTCTTCATCTTCATATCCTCCTATGATCTTAGGCATTCTGCCATTTACTCTTATTAGATTTTCTGATGGATCTCACCACGAACCCGTCCGTGGATGCAGCACCTTCGTAAGCTGCGATCGCTGCAGCGATAACCGCCACAAGCTCCGTATCGTCGGAAAGCTCCTCCTTGGCAGAAATCTGCTCCACCACAGGGGATGCGGCAACGGCTGCCACAGGCTCCTCCTTCTTCTGTTTCCCCTCAAATTTGGATACAAGCGAGAAGCAGGAAATAATCAAACTGATCAGAATCAGAACAGCAAATACGGTTCCCATACCGATCACGGTATTCATACCGGCCTTGGCCATTATCTCTCCCGTAGAATAATGAACGTTGGTAGTGATTCCGATATAAGTTGCGAGCGCGTTGTCGAGAACAATCTCCACGTCCGCATTGTGCGAGGAACCGAGCACGTTTACCGTGATCACAACCTCATCCTCATCAAAGGACACGGAACCGCCGCTCACGCCCTCATAAGTGCCGATATCGTCCAGCGCACTCTGCCAGCCCTGGAAACCGTTGTAGAGTGCGGGCTGATCGACATACTGCTCGATAGCGCCCTGGCTCACGATCGTATTCATCTGATCCACAATGGTCGTACCGATCTGTACTGCCTGCTCATCGCTGATGGGGCCGCTTTTCGCTTCCTCCTCACCACACGCCGAAAGACAGGCCATACAGGTAATCATCCCTAATATTACCAATAGTTTTTTCATAATGCCTCCTTAAACGGTGCCGTGCTTCTTCTCGGGACGTCCCTCCGTCTTGTTGGAGAGCATCTCGAACGCGCCGATCACATATTTTCTCGTATCTGCCGGCTCCACGATCTGATCCACATAGCCTCTCTTCGCCGCGCTGGTCACATTATTCTGCAGTGCCTCATACTCCTTCGCGCAGGCGTCGATGGCATCCGCACCCTGACCGTCGCAGATGATCTTTGCCGCCAGCTTCGCGTCCATCATGCCGATCTGTGCATCCGGCCATGCGATCGTGATATCCGCACCGACTGCCTTGGAATTCATAGCCACATACGCGCTTCCGTATGCCTTGCCGATAATTACGTTTACCTTGGGAACGGTAGCGTTGGCAAAGGCATATGTAAGCCTGCCAGCCGCTTTCGCCATCCGCTTCTCGGAGCAGGTGGTCGCCGCAAATCCTGTCACATTGGTAAGGGTCAGCACCGGAATATCAAAAGCGTCGCAGAAGTTCACAAACTCCGCCGCCTTCTCCGCCCCTCTCGGGGAGATTGCCGCGTCGAACTTCTCCACAACCTCACCGTTCTCGTCGCAGATCTCGGTACGGTTTGCCACCGCGCCGACGGTAGCGCCGTTTAAGCGGATAAAGCCTGCCGCCATATCCTTCGCATAATCCTGCTTCACCTCCACAAACAAACCGTCGTCCGCAATCTGGGACAGTGCAATCGCCGTATCGCCCACACAGTTTGCGATCTGGGCGCAGGCACGGTTTAAATCGTCCGTGCAGTCCGTCCACGCAAGATCGGAATTGTTCGCGGGCAGGATGGAAACGAGCTGTCTGATCTGACCGAGGATTGTAGGCTCGTCCGCCACCATATCCACAAGGCCTGTCTCCTCGCTCTGGAACGCCGCAGCGGAAGTGTCGCAGCGGGAAATCTCATTTCCGGAAAGCGCATTCGGGGAATTGACAAACAGCTTCGCATTCTTCTCTTCCATAAACGCGAAATCGGTCATGGCAGGAATCAGGGCAAGTCCGCCGCCGCAGCTGCCAAACACAGCCGTAATCTGTGGAATCACGCCGGAGGCCATCGCCTGACATCTGTAAATCTCGCCGAATCCGTTTAACGCGTCTGTCGCCTCCTGCAGACGAAGCCCCGCCGAGTCGATCAGTCCGATCACGGGCGCGCCCATCTTCATCGCCAGCTCATAGATGTTCACGATCTTCTTCGCATGCATCTCGCCCACGGAACCGTTCAGCACGGAAGCGTCCTGACTGTAGACATACACGAGATTGCCGTCGATCACACCGTAGCCGGTCACGACACCGTCAGACGGAGTCTCAGTCTGTTTCAGATTGAAATCCGTCGCTCTCGCTGTCACAAGACCGCCGATCTCAACGAAACTGTTTTCATCGAGTAAAGCATTGATTCTTTGACTCGCTTGAGAAGTAGTACTCATTTTTCAGCCCTCCATTTATATAATTATAAAAATAATGAATAAAAACTTTTGCTATTTGACATAGCGCACGACTGTAGTATAACACAGAATGCAATTCCCGACCAGCAGAAATTACAAAAAAAATGCAAGTTTTAAAATATATTCCAGAATCCACAAAAAGCTTCGTTCCTCCACTGCCGTGGCCGCGCACACCGCATATCTTTTCACCAGTTCCCCGTTCAGATAATAGGATACTGACCCCACTTCCTCCCCCGCGGCAACGGGCGCGTCAAGCACGGATTCCACACGGCTTTTCACTTCCACATGATCCGTCTCGCACAGCAGATACGGCAGACTCTTCTCCCCCGCCTGCATGGTGGCGGACACTGCCGCCTCCTCAAAGGGCGTTCCACGCTCCCCCGCTATGCCGTTTCTGACCGGAATATCGGAAAAGGTCTGTTCCTCATAAATATCCCGGTACTGATACCGCTCCATCCCGTAAGTCGCCAGCTTCTTCATGTCACTCCACTTGTAGCTGCGGTTATTCGGCCAGCCGCAGGCCAAGAGCGCCACCGTAAAGATCCGCCCTTCGCTCTCCACGGCCCCCACATAGCAGTAGCCCGCATTGTTCGTAAATCCCGTCTTTCCGGAAAGCGCCTCCTGCATCATGCCGAGAAAGGCGTTGTGGTTATTGCAGTGAAAACTCCTCTTACCGTCCACGTCAGTGAAATCATAGCCCTGCGTCCTCGTAATCTCCAGAAAACGCTCCTTTTCCGGGGAATCCGTCACACAGTAGGCCATAATTTTCGCCAGATCCGCCGCTGTTGTGGAATGCACTTTCCCGGTGTCATTTACCTTCGCATCCAGACCGTTCGGCGTGATGAAATAAGTGTCAAAGCAGCCGATATCGCGCGCCTTCTGATTCATCATCGCAGCAAACTTCTCCACGCTGCCGCCCACCGCCTCCGCCACCGCCACGGCTGAGTCGTTGTGGGATTCCAGCATCAGAGAGTACAGCAGATCCCGCAGATAATATTTCTCCCCCTGTTTGATATACAGCTTTACCTTCGGCATGCTTGCCGCATAAGAAGAGACTTCCGCAATATCCTCCGGGCTGCCGTATTCCAGTGCAAGAATGCATGTCATGATCTTCGTGGTGCTCGCCATGGGCAGCTTTTTTTCGGGATTCTTTCCATAGAGAACCCTTCCCGAATCCGCGTCCATGAGGACGGCCGCCTGGGCATAGAGCTGCAGGTCTTCCTGTCCCGCCATCTCCTCCGTCCCGTCAGACAAAGCCGGTACAAGAACGCTCTCCGGTGCTTCGATTTCCGATGCCTGCCCCTGCACACAAAACAAGGCAGCTGCCGTTAGGATGGCCGCCACCTTGTAGTATATCCGTTTTCCCGCTCCGTTTGTCATCTTTTTTATGTTACGCATACCCACGTCCTAAAGTTTCTGTTCGTTAATATATATGCGCAACACGCTCTCCTATGACATGGTTTATCATATGACGCGCCACCGAACCGTCAGTCCCAATGACCGTCCTCCACAGCCTCCAGTCTCCTGCTCTTGCAGACCGGGCACGCTGTCTTTTCACTCCACTTCTCCACGCTCTGCTCTTCCCCGCAGAGACTTTTCGTCCTTTTCCCGCACAGAGGACACTTCCCTGTCAAAATCTCATCGCTGTCTACGTCCCGCAGCACGGGAACAGCTACTACGTTGTGACAGTGCCCGCAGACTGCCAGACTGTAGCGGAAATCATAAAGGGGAAACGGCCCCGTCCCCATCAGGCTTTCCGCCCGCTGCCGCTCCTCCTCCGAAAAGGCGGCAAGAACCGTCTCCTTCCTGCCATGCAGCAGGCCGTTTCCCGTAAAGCACTGCCACTCCTTTTTACAGGCCGCACAGCGCACGTTAATCACTTCACCCATGGCATTTTGCTCCCTTCAAGCGCTCTTCTCATGTCCGTCAGCCGAGCAGACTTAAGATCATCTGGGAACTCTGGTTCGCCTGCGCCAGTATGGAAGCTCCCGCCTGCGAAAGAATCTGTCCGTTGGAAAATCCCACCATCTCCTCCGCGATATCCGTATCCCTGATCTGGGACTCCGCCGCTGCGGTGTTCTCCGTGATATTATTCAGATTATTGATCGTATGCTCCAAGCGGTTCTGGATTGCACCGTAATGACTTCTCACATTGCCCACATAATGAATCGCCCGCTTGATCCCGTCGATGGCCAGATCCGCTTCGTCCGTGGTCTTTACATTCATACCTTCAAGACCCAGCGCCTGACTGCTCATCTTATACAGATCGACGTCAATGTGGATGCCCGCTTCCGCGCCCACCTGCAGCGCAATCATCTCCGGTCCGCTATAATCGATGCTGATCTGGAAAGGATCAATTCTGAAAGGCTGATCCAGCGCTCCTGTACCGAGAACCGAGGAAGGACCGACACCCAGACCGCCTGCCGCGATCACCGATCCCGCGCCCGTCTTGGACTCATAGGCAAGCTTTCTGACAAATTCCGTCAATTCCGCGTTTCCGTTCTTAAAACGCCTGTTCAATTCGTCAACATCAATACCCGTGTTGTTCTGAATCGCCGAAGCCAGCGAATTGCCGGCAAGAAGATCCGCAAATATCTTATCCATTCCGGCGGCAATATTTGCTCCTGTCACGGCTCCTTTGCCGTTTGCCAGCCACCCCAGATAAGCCGTTCCAAGATAGCCGTGACCGTAAGGTCTGCCGCCCATCGTAAACTTCGCCAGATAATTACTGATATTGTTATCCTGACCGGCGTCGTTTTCGCTCGTCAGAAAATTCGCGTAGTAGGACAGCGTATCGTTCCATCCGTTTGCAAAACCACCGCCCGCAAGCTGTGCCGTTCCTTCCACGAACCATGTCGGATACTGCTCTCCCTTGCGGCCGCTCATGCCATCCGTCAATGTATACTGCATCACCGAATGCATCAGCTCATGCGCCATAGTCGCTTTCAGCGCTTCCGCGTTACTTCCCGTTCCCTGCGCATCCGCATCGTTAAAGTCAGCGGTATCCACACGGATTCCCATGGAGATGGGTTTCCCGCCGCCAAGACTGTATGAAAAATAGGCGTATGCCATCGTATTGTTCTTTCCGTCGATGTATGCCACCTGTAAAGCCATATCAATGGTATCGCTGCCGACCGCATTCTTTAACGACGGAAAAGAATCAAGAATCCTCTCTATCGCACCGGGAACAATCTTATTCGCTATTTCATCCGCAAGAACGCTGCCGCTGGAAATATTGACCGCCCGACCTGCGCCTGCCGCGCCGGATCCCGCCTGTGCCTCATTAATCTGAAACGTGCCGTTCTTTAAGTCGAGGGTGATATCATACCCCTTCATTTCCAGATAGCTTGTGGCAATGGGCGAATGGCCGTTTTCCGGGAACAGTGAAATCTCATTAAATGTGGTATTGCGCGCAGTCTTATCAATCTCTGCTTTGAGCTGCTGGATTTCCTCATCGATCATCGCGCGGTCCACATCCTGCAGCGTGCCCGTAGCCGCCTTGATCGCCAGCTCGTTGGCCCTCTGCAGCATATCGTGCACTTCATTCAGGGCGCCCTCTCCGATCTGTACCATGGAGATGCCGTCCTGTGCGTTTGCTGCAGCCTGTGTCAAGCCGCGCACCTGTCTTCTCATCTTTTCGGAAATAGAAAGACCCGCCGCATCGTCTGCCGCCCTGTTGATGCGATATCCGGAAGATAATTTTTCTGACCGCTTGGCCTTATCCTTCGTGGTTATGCCAAGCTGCCGGCTCGCGTTTGCCGCAAGCATGTTTGTCTGTACTGAGAGCATTTTTACCCCCCCCCCGACGAAATCCGCATCCATGCAGTTATTCCTTACAATCGGTTCATACAGATATCAAAATTATTTAGGGAAATGTGTGTTATTTATAATATAGTTACATTTTGTATATCGGCACAGATGTCCGATTCCATTAGCCTGTTTTCCATAAAAAGTCAAATATCCAACTGCATCTCCACCTCGGACTCCGCCTGCTGCTTAAACTCCTCGATCTGTACTGCCGAAAGCTCCGGCAGATCCTCGATGGATTTCACGCC
This sequence comes from uncultured Lachnospiraceae bacterium, assembly GCA_910584725.1. Classification (GTDB taxonomy): domain Bacteria; phylum Bacillota; class Clostridia; order Lachnospirales; family Lachnospiraceae; genus UBA3282. The sequence goes on from CAJUBE010000021.1 coordinate 20,631, forward strand.
GAAGCTCCTTAGAAACTGCTCCGTCGTTCCAAACAAAAGCGGCCGCCCCGGCGCGTCCAGCCTGCCCACCTCCGCGATCAGGTCAAACTCCAAAAGCCGGTTCACCGCATGGTCACAGCTTACGCCCCGCACCTTCTCGATCTCCAGCCTGGTGATGGGCTGCTTGTAAGCAATGATAGAAAGTGTTTCGAGAAGGGTGTCCGTGAGCACAAATTTCTTAGGCGTTTTCGCAATTTTAATCAGATACTCATAAAGCTCGCTCTTCGTGCACATCTGCACCGCGTTGTCCAAGGTGGTGAGGCCGATCCCTCTGTCCGCCTTCTGATAGTCGGCCGCCATCTCCTCCAGAAGCTTCTTCGTGGTATCCTTATCCTCTTCTATCACAGCAGCCAGCCTGTCGATCTCCACCGAATCGCCCATGGTAAATAAAATCGCTTCCAGAACTGCCTTTGCCTTCTTCTTTTCCATGCCTGTCCCCTCTTAAAATGTGTATCCCCGTCAACTGACGCTCGTCAGCTGCAGCGGCTCACTGACCGCATTTTCCCGCGCCGTAATGATAATATCCGAAAAGGTATCTTCCTGTTCGATCCCGATCCGCCCTGTCTTAATCATCTCCAAAATCACAAGAAAGGTCACGATGATCTCCATCTTGCCGGCCTGCTTTTCAAGCAGTTTTCGGAAACTGAATGTCTTGTGGCTGCGCACATATGCTTCCACATAGGCGGTCTTTAAATCCAGATCAATCTCGTCCTTCTCTATCTTCCCGAAAGTGCTTCTGACAGGGTCGATCTTGTCCTCCTGCCGCTTCATCATCTGTTTGAATATCTCGTGTAACTTATGTAACGTCATATCCCCGATCAGCTCCTCATAATCCACCGGCTGGCGGTACTGCGCCACCTCCGCTGGCAGCGTCGGTTTCTTGTAGAGATTCCTCTCCGCGTCCACCATGCGGTCGCGCAGCTCGTAGGACATGTACTTGCACATCTTGTATGCCAAAAGCTTCTCCACCAGCTCCGCCCGGGGGTCTTCCTCCTCCCCTTCCTCGTTCACTTCTTTTGGCAGAAGCATCCGGCACTTAATGTCGATCAGGGTGGCCGCCATAACGAGAAACTCGCTCATGACGTTCATGTCCTCCGTCTCCATCTGCTTGATATAGTCCAGATACTGCTCGGTGATCTCCACGATGGGAATGTCATAAATATCCACTTTATTTTTGTCAATCAGGTGTAAAAGCAGGTCTAACGGACCCTCAAACACCTCCAGCTTCACAGGAATTGCCATAGCCTGTCCTCTCTCACTATCTGAAATCACTTACCGGGTTTTAAATCAATCACAATCAACTCGCCCGGATTAAAAATCCTGACCGGGGGCGTGTGGCTGCTCAGTCCCCGGCTCAGTATCATAGTACTGTTATCTTCCTTAAACATGCCGCCGTCATACTTGGGAAACAGGGTCAATGCCGGGGAAAGCACGCCGCCCAAAACCGGCAGTCTCATAATCCCGCCGTGCACATGCCCGGAAACCACCAGATCCGCGCCCCACCTGGCGTAAACGTCAAAATACACCGGGTTGTGGGCGATCAGCAGTTGAAAAATTTCCCCATCCGGCGTTCCCAAAAGCTTTGACAGATAAGATGTCTCCATGGGTTTTCTCCTGAAGTGCCTGAAATACGCCCTGTCGATCTGTGCGCCACAGACGGCGATATTGCACTCCGGCAGATAGACCGTCTCATTGATGAGCGGCTCGATCCCCGCCCGTTTCAGACCGGACATATATCCCTCATACATCCCCGGATAATCGTCAGGATATAGTCCCAGACGGTACTCATGATTGCCCATGCCATAATAAACCCGGTATCGCGCGGACAGCTTTTCCATCAGCGAAAGCGCCTGACTGTAGTCCGCGCCTCTCATGGCAGTCAGCATGTCCCCCGCCACCAAAATTCCATCCGGCGCCGCCTTGTCAATCGCGGCAAGGAGCCTTTCGTTTCCCTCTCCAAAGGACTTGTTATGTAAGTCCGCAAGGAGCACAAGCCTGCACGGCTTCGTAATCTTATCGGATTTGATCTCGCAGGCAATCGTCACAAACCGGTTGCTGTCCCAAACTGTCACAGCCAGACATATACATATAAGCGCAATCAATACCGCTACTATACCTTCCGCCATATTCCTCCCCGCCCGTATATCATGTGGGTGGCTGTAAAAAGCCACCCACACATTGTATCATACCCCCTGTTTCGCCGCAATCTGTGAACTTTTGTTCTGTGTGCGGCTTTGCTCCACTCAGCAGCACTGCATCAAGCCATGCTAAATCGCTTTGCAATGGCTTGATGCTCTTAAACCACTACATTTTCTCTACCGTTTCATCAGGTACAACCCCCACACCTTCTTATAATAGTCCTTGTACTGTGCTTTCTCCACGTTTTTTGCCGCCAGGATAGACACACTGCCGATACGGGTGCCGTTCAGTTTATAGACCGCCTCTCCGACTGCGTCCCCCTCCGCTATGGGCGCAGTCACAGCGCCCGGCAGGCTGATCTCCTTCTCAATGTCATTCAGATTATTGCCAGCCGTATCCAGATAGGAGAAAGGCGCTTCATAGACCAGATTCACCGTGTCTTCAATGCCGCCCTCCACCTTCTGGGCCGGAAGGGGATCCTTGTTGTCGTCCTTATACATCTGGCTCACACTGTAGCCGTAGCTTAACAGCGACATGGCGTCCTGAAATCTGGTTTTGGGATCCGGCGCCGCCATCACCACCGCGATCAGCTCCATGCCGTCCTTGTTCGCCGTAGCGGACAGGCAGTAGAGCGCCTTGGACGTGGAGCCGGTCTTTAAGCCTGTTGTCCACTCGTACTGCTTCAGAAGCTTATTGGTACTGGAGAGCGTGAAGGTGCTCGTTCCCTGCGCCGTCACATGCTCGATATCCTCCATCCAGATAGTCGTATAGTCAAATACCTCCGGATATTTCGTAATCAACTCCCTGGACATAATCGCCACATCCTTGGCCGAGGAATAATGGTCATCGGAATCCGTCAGGCCGCAGCAGTCCTCAAAATGCGTGTTCTGCATTCCCAGACTCTCCGCCTTCTCGTTCATCAGCTTCACAAATTCCCCCTCACTCCCCGCTATGTACTCCGCCACCGCCACACTGGCGTCATTGCCGCTGGCCACCGCGATGCATTTAATCATGGTCTTGAGCGTCTGTGTCTCGCCCTCCTCCAAAAACACCTGCGACCCGCCCATGGATTTCGCATAGGCGCTTGTGGTTACCTCATCCTCCAGACGTATCCTGCCGCTCTTGAGATGTTCAAAGATAATCAGCAGCGTCATAATCTTGGTGATACTGGCCGGACTCCGTCTGGTATCCGCGTCCTGCTCACAGATTACCTGCCCTGTGGAAGCTTCCATCACAATATAGGACGGCGTAGTCACCTCCGGCGCGGCATTGACCGGTATGGTCATAGTCGTAAATAAAGTCTCCGCTAAAAGTATGCCCGTCAAAAGCCATACAACGATTCGCTTTCTTTTTCCCTGCAAACTAAGTCACCCCTACCATTCCTTCTGTACTATACATATTGGAGTGGGACAACGGATATGCCGACAGAAATCATAGAATTTTAAGAAATGCTTTTCTTCTCCCGTGCTATACTATATACGACAACCGGTCAGACGAAAGGATGTGCAAAGACAAGATGAGTAAGACTTTATTGGCGGGATATTTCATATGGGGCGTTTTTTTCTTCGTCCTCCTCTGCCTCAGACCCGGTTCTTCCCTTCATTCCATAACCATGGATGCGAAAAGCAAAATGGTCGGACGGCTTTCTGTCCTTACCCTGACAGTGACCATTCTTTTATGCGTCATTCCCATGGGACTTTCCCCTTCCTACAACGGCGAAAAGCCGGATTACATGAACCAGTATGAGCTGCTGGCAGAATCCTTTTTGGAAGGGCATCTCTATATTGACTATGACGACGTGGATCCAAAGCTTCTGGCTCTGGACAACCCCTACGACCCTGATGCCAGAGAGGCGGCTGACGTATCTTTTCATTGGGATCACGCCTTTTATAACGGCCATTATTACATGTACTTCGGCGTCGTGCCCGTTATTCTGCTCTTTCTTCCCTACCGGCTCCTCACGGGTGTGAGCCTGACAACCTATCACGCGACGCAGATATTTACCGCCCTGTTCATTTGCGGTGTTTTTTCGCTGTTTTTTACTCTCAGCAAAACCTTTTTTAAAAAGCTCTCCCTCGGTCTGTACCTCTCCCTGTCGGCCGCTTTTTCCGTGATGAGCGTCTGGTACGCCGTCTCTGCGCCGGCTCTGTACTGCACCGCCATCTCCGCCGCCATCTGCATGGAAATCTGGAGCTTTTTCTTTTTCATCCGCTCCGTGTTCGTCTGTGAAAAAGAGAGCGCAAGCATCCGTTATGCTTTTTTCGGCAGCCTAACCGGCGCCCTCGCCTTCGGGTGCCGCCCGCCCATCGCCCTCGCCAACCTGTTTGTCCTGCCGCTTCTCGCGGTCTTTTTAAAGAACAGAAAGCTCACGATCCGGCTGGGAAAGCAACTGCTTTTCGCGGCCTCTCCCTATATGCTTGTGGGCGTGCTTCTCATGCTGTACAACTATGCCCGCTTTGACAGTCCCTTTGAATTCGGACAGGCCTATCAGCTCACGATCACGGATCAGAGCCATTACGGCAGCTTCTTTTCCCGATTCCAGCCGCTGAAAACCTTCGACGGCATCTGTAAATTTTTTGTGGGTTACACGCCCATGTCCGACCAGTTTCCCTTCGTCACCTTTGACGGCATCCTGCTCAACTTTCCCATCCTGTTTCTGCCCTTTTTCGGCATCGCCTCGGAGGGCGTCCGCGGCGAGATACGGGAAAGCCGCCTGCCCCGCTGCATCATAACCCTGTTCTGTATTCCTCTGCTGATCTCCTTCGCCGACGTTCTCTGGGCCCCCACCGTGCTGGAACGCTACCATATGGATATCTATTGGGTTCTCTGCCTGCTGTGCTATCTCGTGACAGGACTCTACTATCGGAATCTGTCCGCAAAGACAGCCCGTAGATTTAGCTGCATCGTGTCGATCTGGGCGTTTCTGTCTCTCTGCAAATGTATTCTGCTGTTCCTTATACCCTATGATTACAATTTCACCTTCTATTATGTGGAAGCGCTGGAAAAGATCAGAAAGATCCTCATGCTGGGACGAGGCGTCGGCCTGTACTGAGAAGTAATGTAAAAACAGACCCGGAGCAATTTCCGGGTCTGTTCCACTGTTTAGTTATATTTGCGTTTTCTTGCCGCTTCGGACTTTTTCTTGCGTCTTACGCTGGGCTTCTCGTAATGCTCACGCTTACGAATCTCCTGCTGGATACCAGCCTTCGCGCAGCTTCTCTTAAAACGACGCAACGCACTGTCCAAAGTCTCGTTTTCTTTTACGATTACGTTTGACATTTCCGCACCTGACCTCCCTTCAGTCCCAGAGTATTTCGACTGATTGGGTTATTTTGCGTGTTCTCACACAATGTAAATTATATCACATTTTAGTTATGAGTCAACCGAAAAATGTAAATTTATTCTATTTCCCCGTTTTCTACCCGCAATGCCCACTTTATACAGAAGAACCCCAAGCAGGGCGGCCGCAGACAAAAGCTCCGCTCCTCTCCAGTACAGCGGCTCCCGAAAGGCCACCCGGATGCTGCCCGTAAACCCGGCCGGCACGCAGAGCGAAATCCGATAAGAAGCGCCGGGAACAATCTGCACCGGTTCCCCGTTGTCCGCCGCCGCCCGATAGCCTTTGTAGTACAAAAGTGGAATCTCCACCTGCTGCACGCTGTCCGCCCTGTTTTCCAGATCGACCGTAACCGCGCCCCCTTCGCGCCTCCAATCTCTCACGGTAAGCGCCGTCTCGTCGTAAGTAAGCCGTTCCACATAAGCCGCCACATAATCCGAAAGGAAAAAGGCTTCGTTCCGGTCAACAGGCAGGTATTCTCCGCCCATAACGCTCTCCTGCTCTTCCGAGGACGCGCTCTGCGCCTTCATGGTTGACATGTTGCCGGCCTGATAGACACGGTATGGCAGAGCACCCTGCAGGCACTGGCCCATGAAAAAGATTCCCTGCCACAAGGACAGCGCCGCCAGTGCGCCGGCTGCCAGCTTCCGCCCGTTTAATGGAACCCGCTCCTTTTTCATGAGCAGCTCAAACAGCCAGGTAAGCGTCAGCGCCGAAACAGAGAAAAACCGCCATATATACTGGACACTCACAATGGGCATCTGAAAGACGGGACATATTTTTGCAAGCCACGTGTAGGGGAAAAGACAGGTCGCCATCCCAAGCCCCAGAACGGAAAGACACACCGCCAGAAACTCCGCTTTTCTCCCCTCCGCCCTCTCCTCCTTTCCATACCTCCCAAAGAGGAACCAGACCGCCAAAACCGCCAGCAGCGCAAGGCCCACCGTCAACGGCATTTCCCCCGTAAGGCCCTCAGCCGCGTCAAGAGAATGCCCGAAAGGCTCGAAGCCTCCCATGAAAAGCTGCGCCACAAAGGCGCCCGTCTTCTCAATCTGGTAGGAACCGTATTTACCAGCGTCGTTGATGACATAGCTGCCGCTCGCCATATAGTCCAGAAACGGAACGAGAAACCAGGCGTTCAACAACACCGTGGCGATGGCCGCTTTCAGAATGACGAGCATGGTCTTTTTCCGGAAAGTCCTCCTCCACAGAAGCAGCGCGGAAAGAACGATAAAAAACGCCGTAATTTCCGTGGAGATCATGTGGGAGAGAAAAATCCCCGTGCACCCCGCCGTCATGGGAATCCAACTGTCCCTGTGCCGCCTTGTGTCCTCCGGCATCGTGTAAAGCAGCCACAGGCCGTACAGGACAAGCGGCATAAAGGTCATCGCCGTGTACTCGCCCACCGCCGCCCTCGTGTAGATGCAAGTGAGACGATATATATTCAGGGAATACAGCACGGTACATGCCAGACCGATTCTCGGCCTGCTCATTTTACTGAAAGAGTAGTAGGCAATTCCCACCGTCAACATGTGGATCATCACCACATAACATTTGTAGGCCGCCTGCACGGACACGCCGAAATATCGAAGCAGCGCCGGAACATACAAAAAGAAATCCCCGTAGAATACGGAGGCCGCGTATCCGTGGCCATTCAGCCACCCCGGCTGAATCCGCACCGGAAACATGCCATTTTCCAGCCCTGCCCGGATTCCCTCAATGCGCATCAGATGAAAATACAGATCATGAGAATTTAAAAACAGATAGTCCACTGCAAGGGGAATGCTGCAGATCGCTGTCAGAAGAAGGAGCGCGCGGAAAGGTACGCCATCCGGCTCTGTCCTGAAAATCCGTTCTCCTCTCCTGCGCTTCCAAAGGAAAAGTAGGACGCCGTCAGCGGCAAGGAGGAAAACCGCAAGCCGAAACAACGCATTTCTCACGGCACAATCCGCTGGAGCAATATGAACGCTTCGGATCAGCAAGTACTCCCCCTCCTGCAGCTCGTCAAAAAACTGCCCCCTCATCTGCAGGGATCTGTCCCCGTAGGCCACCCGGAAATCACAGGAAGCGGTACCGTTTCCAGACAGAGGAATATCGCCGCTGATCTCGCTGTGATAGCGGCTTCCCGGATGTACCACCATAAGCTTTGCCTCCCCGGCGCTCTCGTACTGCACCGTCAGCGTATACATCCCTCTCGGGAGCGTAAATTCAGGCGTGGCCACATAACAGCACCCGGCGGAGCGATCCAGATAAAAGGCCGCCTCCCCGTCATCGTTCACCAGCTCCTCCTGCGTGTAGCTCAGCTTTGCCGCCTCACGCCTTCCATAAAAAATACCGGCGATGATCAGGAGAGCCGCTTCCGCAAAAATAATGAAAATCCAGATCCTTTTACCAAAGCCGCCCTCTCTTGTCATGCCGGATACTCTTCGCCCTTTCTTCCCTTCAACGCGATAAAATAACTATTGCTATATTATGGTCTGATTTTTTTCGCTGCATGTTTTTGTTCAAGCTGATCCTCCAACACTTTCACGCACGCATTGACCGCCTTGCTCATGCCTGCCGGGTTCTTTCCCCCCGCCTGCGCCATATTGGGACGGCCGCCGCCTCCTCCGCCCACATGGACCGCAATCTCTTTAATCAGATTGCCCGCATGGGCGCCCGCCGCGATCGCGCCGTCGGTTGCCATAGCGATCAGGTTGACCTTTCCCTCCTTCTCGGAAAGCAGCACAACCACCCCCTCGCCCAGCTTCTCCTTGAGCTGGTCGCCGAGCTCTCTCAAACCGTTCATGTCAACGCCCGCCACTTTGGATGCCAGAAGCTGTACGCCGTTCACATCCTGCACCTGATCCATCACATCACCCAGCGCGTCCTTGGCCGCCTTGCTCTTTAAAGACTCATTCTCGCTCTGTAAGGCTTTCATCTCCGCCATTAGGTGCTCGCACCGTTCCACCAGATTAGAAGGATTGGTCTTTAATGCCTTAGCCGCCGCATGTAATTCTTCTTCCAGCTTCTGATAGTAGGCCGTCACATTGCTGCCCGTCACCGCCTCGATACGGCGCACGCCCGCCGCCACGCCGGACTCGGACAGAATCTTAAAGGAACCGATCGTCCCCGTGGATTTCACATGGGTACCGCCGCACAGCTCCTTGGAGAAATCGCCCATCTGCACGACGCGCACGGTCTCCCCGTACTTTTCCCCGAAAAGAGCCATCGCGCCGGACTGCTTTGCCTCCTCTATGGTCATCTCCTTCGTCTCCACAGAGAGGTTCTCCGCAATCTTTTCGTTGACGATCTGCTCGACCTTCTTAATCTCCTCATCCGTCATCGCCGTGGAGTGGGAGAAGTCAAAACGGGTTCTCTCCCCGTCCTGATAGGAACCTGCCTGCTCCACATGACTGCCCAGCACTTCCCGCAGCGCCTTCTGCAGAAGATGGGTGGCGCTGTGGTTTTTGCAGGTATTCCCTCTTCTCGTGGAATCCACTGTCAAAATGGCGGTGTCTCCCACCTGAATACTGCCCTTCGTCACCCTGCCCACATGTCCCACCTTGCCGCCAAGCAGCTTGATGGTGTTCTCCACCTGAAATTCCCCGTCACCTGTGGAGATCACACCGATATCGCCCTCCTGACCGCCCATGGTGGCATAGAAAGGGGTCTGCTCCACGATCACCGTGCCGACCTCGTCTTCTGAAAGCTCATCCGTCAGCTCCGTCTCGGTGGTGAGCACCGTGATTCTGGAATTATATGTCAAATTGTCATAACCCACAAACTCCGTGGTGATGGCGGGATCGATGGACTCGTAAACTGTCACGTCCGCGCCCATATAATTCGTCACTTTACGCGCTTTGCGCGCCTTGTCTTTCTGCTCCTGCATACACGCCGCAAAACCTTCCTCGTCCACCGTAAAGCCCTTCTCCTCCAGAATCTCTCTGGTCAGGTCGAGAGGAAAGCCGAACGTATCATAGAGTTTAAAGGCGTCCGCGCCGCCAAGCTCCTTTCCGCCATCCTTCTCCACCGCCTCAGTCATCTCATTCAGGATGCTCAACCCCTGGTCGATGGTCTTGTTGAACTTGCTCTCCTCCTGCTTTAACACGTTGAAGATAAAGTCTTTCTTCTCCTCAAGCTCGGGATAGCCGTCCTTGGAACCCTCAATCACCGTTCCCGCCAGATCGGCGAGGAACATATCCTTGATGCCGAGTTTCCTGCCCTGTCTCGCCGCGCGGCGGATGATCCGGCGCAGCACGTAACCGCGTCCCTCGTTGGAAGGCATAATGCCGTCCGAAATCATAAAGGTCGCGGAACGGATGTGGTCCGTGATAATGCGGATGGATACGTCCGTCTCGTAGTCCTTCTTATATTCCACGCCCGCAATCTCGCACACCGTTGTGCGCAGCGCAAACACTGTGTCCACGTCGAAAATGGAATCCACGTCCTGCACCACGGAGGCAAGTCTCTCAAGCCCCATGCCGGTGTCGATGTTCTTCTGCTCAAGCTCCGTGTAGTTGCCCTTGCCGTCGTTGTCGAACTGGGTGAACACGTTGTTCCAGATTTCCATGTAACGGTCACAGTCACACCCTACCGTACAGCCGGGTTTGCCGCAGCCGTACTTCTCGCCGCGGTCGTAGTAAATCTCCGAACAGGGACCGCAGGGGCCGGAACCGTGCTCCCAGAAATTGTCTTCCTTTCCAAAACGGAAAATCCGCTCCGGGGCAATGCCGATTTCGTGGTTCCAGATATCGAAAGCCTCATCGTCGTTCTCATAGACGGACGGATACAGCCTGTCCGCAGGCAGTCCCACCACTCTGGTCAGAAACTCCCAGCTCCATGCGATCGCCTCACGCTTAAAATAATCTCCGAAGGAGAAATTGCCGAGCATCTCAAAAAAGGTGCCGTGTCTCGCCGTCTTTCCCACATTCTCCAGATCCCCGGTACGGATGCACTTCTGGCAGGTCGTGACGCGCCTCCTCGGCGGAATCTCCTGTCCCGTGAAATAAGGCTTCAGCGGTGCCATGCCGGAGTTGATCAGAAGCAGGCTGTTGTCGTTGTGGGGCACCAGCGAAAAACTCTTCATCTTCAAATGCCCCTTGCTCTCAAAAAAGTCAAGAAACATCCTTCGCAATTCATTTACACCATAAGGTTTCATCGTTCTCTTATCCTCCTGTCTCATTTTGAAAGTTGATTGCTCCGTGCTGCGCACTCCCGCAATCACCGCCGTATTCGCAATCCGAGCTGCCGCTCTACTTGCTCATACCGGCTTGCCCGTCCAATGTCTAAGCGTCTGTGCAAGTAAACTGGCCCATCCGCTCAGCCGCTGTCCGGGACTTTCAAAAGGTAAATTTATCCGCAAAGTAAGCGTCAAGCTGGTCAATCGCGACGCGCTCCTGCTCCATGGAATCGCGGAAACGCACGGTCACGCAGTTGTCCGTCTCGGAATCGAAGTCGTATGTCACGCAGAAAGGCGTGCCGATCTCGTCCTGACGGCGGTACCGCTTGCCGATGTTGCCGCGGTCGTCAAATTCACAGTTGTACTTCTTGGAAAGCTGTGCGAAAATCTTCTCCGCGCCCTCGTTTAACTTCTTGGAGAGAGGCAGCACGCCGATTTTCACGGGCGCCAGCGCCGGATGGAAGTGCAGCACGGTACGCACGTCGCCCTCGCCGATCTCCTCCTCGTCGTAAGCCCCGCATAACACCGCGAGGAACAGTCTCTCCACGCCGAGAGACGGCTCAATCACGTAAGGGATATACTTCTCGTTCTTCGTATCGTCAAAGTAAGTCAGATCCTCGCCCGACGTATTCTGATGCTGGGTCAGGTCATAGTCCGTCCTGTCGGCGATACCCCACAGCTCACCCCAGCCGAAGGGGAACAGGAACTCGATATCCGTGGTCGCCTTGGAGTAGAAGGAAAGTTCCTCCGGATCGTGGTCGCGGACTCTCATCTCCTCCTCCTTCATGCCAAGACTCTTTAAAAAGTCGATACAGTACTTTTTCCAGTAAGCGAACCACTCCAGGTCTGTGTCCGGCTCGCAGAAGAACTCCATCTCCATCTGCTCGAACTCGCGCACGCGGAAGATAAAATTGCCGGGCGTGATCTCATTGCGGAACGACTTGCCCACCTGACAGATGCCGAAAGGAATCTTCTTGCGGGACGTCCGCTGCACATTCTTAAAGTTTACAAAGATACCCTGCGCCGTCTCGGGACGCAGGTACACCGTATTCTTCGCATCCTCGGTGACGCCCTGAAACGTCTTGAACATGAGGTTAAACTGTCTGATATCGGTAAAATTATGTTTGCCGCAGGTCGGGCAGGGAATGTTATGTTCTTCGATGAAGTCCTTCATCTGCTGCTGGCTCCAGCCGTCCACGGAGGAGTCAAGTGTCATACCTTTCTCAGCCACATAGTCCTCGATGATCTTATCTGCGCGGAATCTCTCGTGGCACTCCTTACAGTCCATAAGGGGATCGGAAAAACTGCCGAGATGGCCGCTTGCCACCCACGTCTGCGGGTTCATCAGAATCGCGCAGTCAACGCCCACGTTGTAAGGACTTTCCATGACGAATTTCTGCCACCACGCCTTCTTGATGTTGTTCTTCAACTCCACGCCCAGATTGCCGAAATCCCAAGTATTCGCCAATCCGCCGTAAATCTCGGAACCGGGGTATACAAACCCCCTCGCCTTCGATAACGCCACAATTTTTTCCATCGTCTTTTCCATTTTTCTGCCTCCGTTTTCTTCCCTCTCTATGTATTATGGCTGTGCGGAGAATGCCGTATTTCAGGCATTCTCCTATGCGAAACTTAGTACTTCTTGGCGTCTCGTCCTATGGCGAGACGTCTTTAGAAGTACTTTTCGCATTTCTCACGCTAACCGCCATGATTCCGCTCTGCGGAATCTCAAATCTATGCGGAGAATGCCGTATTTCAGGCATTCTCCTGCGTGAAACTTAGTGCTTCTTGGCGTCCCGTCCTATGGCGGGACGTCTTTAGAAGCACTTTTCACGCTATTCGTAAATGATGTAAGAAAGCGACGTTGTCCCGTCCGCCTCCTGATTACTGATCTTCACGCCCTTTTTCCCCACAAGGGTTAGTTCCTGCCCGCTGTGCGCACTCTGGTTTACATAAATTGTTTTCCCGGGTAGATTGACAAGCATCTCCTCCCCACTCTTCGTCTCCAGAATAAGCATCTGCTTTTTATCCCACTCCTCGATATAACCTACTTCCGACGGCTTACCGTCCACTGAGACAAAAGGAACGGCCTCCAGCTCATATCCCTCGTCCGATGCGCCTTCCATCGTTCCCACATACAACACTCTGTGGTTAAATTTGCTGTAATCTTCCGGCGAGGCGTATTTGAAATCCATCACGATACTGCCGCCCTTTTCGTCCACCGCCTCCAGCGTCACTTTCTTTTCACCGTTCTCCGCACAGTATTCGTCCACACGAGAAATGGCAAACTCCTCCAGCTCCGTCGACTCGATCTTATAATAATTCTGATCCGTTTTTCCGACGATCCGATGTATCACTTCTCCGTCTTTGCCAAGAGACAGCGTATTGACTTCCGGTGCCTGCCCTTCTCCACATCCCGCAAGCCCCAGAAGCACTATCGTCAGTCCAAGTATGAAAGCTACCCTTCGCATATTTTCCCCTCTGCTCAATCCGCCGTGCTCACTCGCAATCCGCTGCGCCGCCAGCCCTCCGCACGGCTCAATCATAAATCATCATACAAGATATTCTCTACAATTTCAAGACTTTTAAACGGGCGGTCGATCATCCGGCGGCGGTAGTCGTCAGCGATTGTCTTAAGCTGTGCGAGAACCTGCGGTGTCACGGTGAACGTGTAAAGCTTCTCAACCGTGCTCGCTGCAATGTAATTGACCGCGTAGCGGGTGGAATCCTCCCATTCCCCCTCCTTCGGCATACCCGGAAATTCCCCGTTTAACACCATGGCCTTCATCTCAAATATGTACCGTACCAGCGCATTGGAAAGTCCCTCGTGCATGAGAGCACGCAGGGACTGGTACAGGAGCTTTAGCATATCCTTCTCGTCATTATTCTCTCTCGTATAATAATCCATGACCTCCAGAAAGTACATCCCGTAAAATGCGCCCTCATAGTCATTCCGAAGGCCCTCAAAATAGTTCGTAATATCAGCCTCCATCACATTGTAGGAGGTTCTTCCCTCATATAACTTAAAGGTGCCGAAGCAGAACGGGTTGGTGGCTGCCAGAAGCTTGCTGTTCTGCTTTCTCGCCCCTCTGGCAAAGGCCGATATCTTTCCTCGCTCCTTCGTCAGCAAAACGACTCGTCTGTCATAATCATTCATCGGTTCAGCCTTTAAAACCATCCCCGTAATCTCTGTAATCCCCTGCATGAGAACGCTCCTTAGACTGCTCGGTCTCTTCCCGATCCTCTTGTCTTGCCGCATCTTTATAGGCTAGAAAATCCTCGACTTTCCCCGTCGCCATAAACTGCTCCCAGTAGTTTAATCCCTTCATCTTACGCCCCCTGATACTTTATCTCTCACAACACATAGGGTTCGCAGATTTGCTTTTTTCTATTCTGTCCCGCCGGGATTATAACCGAAATTTTTGAGCAGAAAATCGCTGTCCCGCCAGTCCTTTTTCACCCGCACCCAGAGTTTCAGATTCACCTGATTTTCCACCAGATCCTCAATATCCCTGCGCGCCATGGAACCGATCTTTTTAAGCATCGCCCCCTGTTTGCCGATGATAATTCCTTTGTGGGAATCCTTCTCGCAGACGATGGTCGCCTCAATGTCCACAATCTTCTTTTTAAACTTCATCTGCTCGATGGTGACGGCGATGCCGTGGGGAATCTCCTCCTCCAGACACCGCAGCGCTTTCTCCCGGATCAGCTCCGCCACAATCTGCCGCACCGGCTGATCCGTCACCGTGTCTTCATCATAAAACGGCTCACCGTAAGGCAGATACTTCATAATGCAGTCGATCAGTACCTGCAGCCCGTCCTTTTTCAACGCGGACACAGGCACGATCTCCGCGAAATCCAGTTCTTTTCTGTAAGCGTCGATATAGGTGAGAAGCAGCTCCTTCTTCACCGTGTCAATCTTATTTATCACAAGAATAACAGGTGTTTTTGTTTTCTTCAGTTCCTCGATGATATGTTTTTCCCCCGCGCCTATGTAGTCCGACGGCTCCACCAGCCAGAGAATCACATCCACCTCGGACAGCGTGCTCTCCGCCGCATCCACCATGTAGTCACCCAGCCTGTTCTTCGCCTTGTGGATGCCCGGCGTGTCCAGAAACACGATCTGCCCTTCCTCGCATGTATACACGGTTCTGATGCGGTTTCTGGTGGTCTGGGGTTTCTTTGAGGTAATCGCGATCTTCTGCCCGATCAGCGCGTTCATCAGCGTGGATTTCCCGACGTTCGGTCTGCCGATCAGCGTGGCAAAGCCGGATTTCGTCTGTCGGTTCTCCTGCATGTCATTTTCATTGTTGTCTTGAATATCATCCGTCATTTTATTTTGTCCTGTTCTCTTTCTCTGATTCTCTGCCCGTTTTCAATTTCACTTGTTATTTATCTGTACTCTGCCACTCATCTGCTTTCGATAACCGGCAGTCCTGCACCCGGAGTCTCAAAGCCGCCGTTTTTTCTCTCCTCATACCATTTCAGACTGCCGTGATTCCTTCTCATCATCCACGCCGGTTTTCGATTCCCCTTCCTCATTTTCCGGCTTACAGTTACTCCTGCTTATCACCCGTATCGGCTTCCACATCAGCCGTCTCCGCTTCCTCCTGCTTCTCCCCAACTGCTATCGGACAGCGAAGCCTTATTTTTCCCACACGCAGTTCCCGCTCCGCTCCCTTCTCACCGCGTACAGCCGCCCGCTTTATCCTGCGTTTTTTCCATACCTTCCACAGAATGCGCACCACAATCACCGCCACCGCGATCCCTGCGAGCCACAGCACGATATAGGGAATGTCGATCACGAAGCGGATGGCAAAATCCCGGATGCCGAATCCGATATCATCCAGACTCTTCATAAAACCGCTCTGAATCCGCTGCCATACGGTTGCCTCCTGCGGCGGTGAATACTTACGCACTTCCGTGATTGAAAGCTCCACCGTGCTGTAGTCGATCCGGTTGTCATAGGTGCGAAGCTGGGACTCCATGCTCTCAAGCTGGTAACGCACTTCGGAAAGCCGGCCCTCGATGGCAATGATATCCTCCACCGTCTCCGCCTTCTCCATCAGCGCAAGCAGCCTCTCCTGCTCTGTCACAAGCGCTTTCTTGTGGCTTTCCAGATCCACATACTGCAGAGTGACGTCCTCCACGTTCTCGGAGCGGCTCGTTATATTGGTCTGCTCTCCCACCTGTGCCAGAAAACCGTCCAGCTTCTCCTTTGGCACGCGCGCCGTCACATTGGCGCAGCGCTGCTTGACCTGCTGGTCCTCCACATAATAACTGTGTACGTCGTAGACGGAGATATATTCTATGTAGCCGCCCAGCGCCTCCACCTGCTTCTGCAGTCCCGGCACAAGGGTGTCAAAGTCCTCCGTCTCCGCAAGGATATTTACGGTCTTAATCAGCTTGCGCGAGGTCTCCGGCGCAACCACGTCCTGTCCGGCGCCTTCCTGCACATAGCTTTCCTCGCTGACCGACTCCTCCGCCGACGCTTCCGCTGCCTCATAATCATAGAAAGCCGACCCAGCTTCGTTACTTATGACCGCGCCGCCGTCGTATGCTGCCGTATCATAAGCCATGCTGTCCTCGTAGGCAATCTCCTCTGCCACTGCCGTCGGCGCCGCTTCCAGAGACATGGTTTTCGCCCCGCCACCGGCGCTGCCACACGCCGAAATAACAGTCATTATTATTAAAACTGCCGTGACAAGCCGCAGCCTGACTCCTCTTTGCCTGCTCATACCATTCCTACTGCTCCCATGATTTCCATTTGTTCTGCTCATTCCTTTTCCTCCCTTTCCCGGTCAGCGCCGCCTTAACCACCCATGCATTCAGGTTCACGCCTGCACAGCCGACAACAGGCGTTGCTTTTACGGTATAAACTGCTGTCCTTATCCTAAATACCTTTCAGGGAAAGAAAAAGTTGCATCTCTGTATAAAATAACACATACTTTTAATGTGTCAGATATTCCACGGAACCGAAGATGTCCTTCTGCTCCTTAATCTTCTCTTCATTTCCCACAACGCACAGGCAGTCGTCCTCCATAAACGCGCGGATATGCGCCGCCAGTTTGCGGATGGTCTCCGCGTCCGCCGAGAGCAGCTCATCGCGCTCCTGCTGCACTCTCTCAAAGGATAGCCCGGTCATATAGCCTGCCAGGGAATAATTGCCCCTCGCCGCAGGATTGAGCGGCATATCCAGCGCGCTGACCGCCCCGATGATATACTGGGTCATAGTGCGCTCGTCGGCTTCAAAAGCCGCAACGAAATCCGCCGCCTTCTCATACACCTCGATGGTCTTCTCCAGATTCGGGTCACGGTAAGAGACAAAATAGCTCTCCCCTGTCTTTCCAAACTGGCACATACATCCGTAGGCGCCGCCCTTGACACGCACCTGCGTCCACAGGTATTCATAACTCATCACCACCTTGAGCACCCGCAGCGCTCCCGTGTAGGAAAGCCCCTTCTTCGCGAAATTGCCCGCCCGGCACACGTACTGGATCTGGGCGGAACTCATCAACCCTTCATTCTTCTTCACAGGACATGGCACATATGGTTTCCCTTCCACCGGTTCACGGTAAAGTTTCGCCTTTAAGCCCTCAACCAGCTTTTCAAGCCCTTCAAGCCCGCATCTCTC
Organism: uncultured Lachnospiraceae bacterium; assembly: GCA_910584725.1. Classification (GTDB taxonomy): domain Bacteria; phylum Bacillota; class Clostridia; order Lachnospirales; family Lachnospiraceae; genus UBA3282. The sequence goes on from CAJUBE010000021.1 coordinate 37,941, forward strand.
AGCCGTATAATCCACCATCAAGTTCTCTGGGCGGAAGATGCAGCGCACCAGCCGTTCCATATTGTCGGAGAGTTCCTCTTTCTTCCCCTCAAAATCTTTCTCAAGCCCTTCCAGCAGCCGGTAGAACGCCAGCCCGTTCACCTGATCCATCAGATACGCCTGCTTCGACAGATAGGACAACGCCTGTCCTGCCGCCAGGGAATGCCCCGCGGACATCATCTGCGCCTGCTTGTCGGAGCGGTTCTCCGCCACCAACTCAAACAGTCGCTTCGCATCTGTGTAAACCGATTCAGTCAATATCTCCACTACCAGTTCAAAGGCTTTGGGAAGGTTTTCGTACAGCGTCTTCACCTTCAGGTCAAAGGTCAGCTTATATTTGGACAGATCGTCCGCATTCGTGTAAACGTTCACCGCAGGGGCGATGCCGCCTGTCTGCAGATTGATTTCATTGTACAATTCACTGTAAGTGCGTTTCTCCGTGTCCACTAGGCCGAGCATCACCTGCAAAAGCCCCACATAGGGGAACAGCTCCTCCGGCACCTGTTTCAGATCAAAGAGAAACCGAAGATAACCGATGCCGTTCGTATAAATCTCATGGTACAGAAGCGTTGTATCCCCTGCCTGCAGTTTCTCATTGCAGTAAGGGCGCGCCTTTTTCCCGATATCCTCCCTGGCCAAAAGTGGTATCTTTTTCAGATCCTCCTCCCTGTCGGGTGTTTCCTGATACACGGCGAGCGCCTCCGTCTCCTCTGCAATCCGCGTGATCTCCTCCGCTGTCATGGATGCCTTTTTCTCCGCAAGCTTTTCCGCCAGCGCCTTATCTCTTTTCCCCGTAAGCCCCTTCACGGGGCGCACCACAACAATGCTCTTATGGCTATTGCATAACAGGCGTTTCTTTAACATTTCCTCATAAAACGAGGTATCCACCTTCGCTTTTAATTCTTTATAAGTCTCATCCAGCTCCAGATAATCAAAAGGCTTCTCATCATCATAAAGCCATGTCTCAAACATCTGCAGGCCGTACATCAGCCCCTTCGGATAGGAGCCGTAATCTGCTTCCCGATACTTAAACTCGTCGTGATTAAGAGCCGCTCTCAGGGCCTTCTTCTCCACACCGTCCTCAGAAAGACTTGTAAGCGTCTCCTCAACCGTCTTTACAAAGTCTTCCCGCTGGCTGCCCTCCGCGTTCTTCGCCACGATGGAGAAATAAGGCTGCTTCACATCCGCCTCAAAATAACAGGTGATATCCGTGCCAATCCCCGCATCCAGAAGAGCCTTTCTCACGGGTGCGCCCGGCGCGCCCACCACCGCGTCCGCAAGCGCCTGAAAGCCCACGCTCACCTCACGGCCCAGATTTTCTCCGAGAGAGACATTGTAAGAGAGATAGGTATTTCCCTCCTCCGGCTCGCTCTCCATGATCGGGTACTCCTTCTCCACAAGCACGCTCTTCTCAAAAGGCGGCTCGGAGGACAGCGCGGAATCCACAGAGAGCGCGTCATACTTCGACAGGTATTCCCGGTCAAGGTATGAAAGCCGCTCCTCCATGTCCATATCCCCGTAGAGATAGATGTAACTGTTAGAAGGGTGATAGTATCTCTGGTGGAACGCCAGAAAATCCTCATAGGTCAGCTCCGGGATCACGTCCGGGTCGCCGCCCGACTCCACCGCGTAGGAAGTGTGCGGATAGAGCGAGTTCATAATCTCTCGGTACAGCACATCGTCCGGGGAAGAGAACGCCCCCTTCATCTCGTTGTAGACCACCCCGTTGATGGTCAGCTCATCCTCTGCGCTCTCCAATTCGTAGTGCCACCCCTCCTGCCGGAAGATTTTCTCCTCCCGATAGATATTCGGATGGAACACCGCGTCCAGATAGACATCCATCAGGTTCTTAAAATCCTTGTCGTTGCAGCTCGCCACCGGGTAGACCGTCTTGTCGGGATAGGTCATGGCGTTTAAGAATGTATTTAACGACCCCTTCGCCAGCTCGATAAAAGGATCCTTGATCGGATATTTCTCCGAGCCGCACAGCACTGTGTGCTCGATGATATGCGCCACCCCCGTGCTGTCCTTCGGCGGCGTGCGGAACCCGATATAAAACACCTTGTTCTCGTCGTCGTTAGAAAGAAGCGCCACCCGCGCCCCTGTTTTGTTATGCCTCAAAAGATAACCGTCCGATTTCAGTTCCTCGATCCGCTGTCTGGAAATGACGGTGTATGCCGGTATGTTTTCTAAATTCATGGATGCTCCTCTCTTCGTGTCGCTTGTTTTTTAATGTTCATTATTTACGGAGAATGCCTGCATTTTGGGCATTCTCCCATGCGAGACTTAGAACTTCTTAACGAGGCAGCCTCTGCTGCCGAGTTTTTAGAAGTTCTTCTCGCATTAGTATACCACCGTCTGGAAAATTTATCTATCTACGTTTTTCCAAACACACCGACTTCCACCCGCTCTTTCCCTTTTCTGCTCACACCCGTCTGCCCATAAAATATGAATTTCCCGAACCCGCGGACAGTGACGGCGTCCTCCTCTTTCAACTGACAAGAAAGATTCTGCGTCTGTATGCCGTTTATAAAAATACGACCATTATTAAATAATTCCCGACTCTCCTCCCTCGATAAATTGTACACCTTGGAGATCACGCCGTCGGCTCTGGGAGAAGCCACCGTCACCGAAATCCGCTCCGGCTCCGCGTTTTCAAGGAAAATCTCCCCCTCCGCCCGTCTGCAGGCGACATTCGTGTGCCTCACCCTGTCCAGATTTTCCGCAATATAATCCGCTATGTTTTCGTGACAGAAAAGCAGGGCGCCTTTTTCTCTCACGAAAAAATCGCCCACCACGTCTCTCTCAATCCCCAGATTCATCACCGCGCCGAGAAAATCCCGGTGTGTCAGATTTTCCGCAAACTTAGGCGTCTTTGGCAGAATTTCGATCCGCGCGATGGGAAATGCCTCCTCGTAACCCGGATCACCGAACCGAATGATCTTCCGCTCGCACAGGGGCGCGCCGCCCTCCATCTGCACCCCCGCGTAGGACACTTCCCGCTCCACCGCGTAGTACGCCTGCTGCTCCGCCAGCCCCAGAAAGGGCGTGTACGTGTATATATTGCGGCTGTAAGCTTTTTCCGCAAGCTCAGTCAGCCGCTTTTTTAACTGTTGTAAGTCTTTTTCGTCCGTAACCGCCATATTTTTCTCCATGTCAGAGCAGTTTACTGCGATGACACGCGATGAGAAATTCGAGTGCTGTTTACAGCATAGCGATTCTCTCATCTGCGATCAAGGCACATTTGAGGCTCTGTCAATCTTTTCCTTCAGAACGTAACCCTATCATAACAGCTTACGATGCGCAAGTAAATTCTTTCACAATTCATATCTCCGGGAAAAAGACGCGGACGCTTAATCTGTTGTTTTGATATTCCGCCGATATGCTTCCGTTCATTTGTTCCACAAGCGTTCTGGAAATTGCCAGTCCCAAACCTGTCGATTTTCTGGCGGTTTCCACGGTATAGAAACGGTCAAACAGCCTGTTTGTCTGTATCGCGTCCAACGCGGGAGCCATGTTAGAAAACAAAATCTCCCCGTTCTCTGACAGGACGATTTTCAAATCTCCGCCGCTGTACTTTGCGGCATTGCCGAGCAGATTGGAAAATACACGGGACAGCGCGGAATGGTCAAGCATCCGCACGACTTTTCTTTCGGATATTTGTACCTCGGGCACAATGCCCCGCTCTGTCAAAACAGTATAAAACGCCGCGACACTCTCTTCCAATACCGTATTGACGATGACCTGCTCCTTAATTAGATTATCTTTCGTGGAAATGATGACAGAATATCGGAAAAGCTCCTCTGAAAGCTGTGTCAAAAGCGCCGCCCTGTCTTTGATAATTTCGACATACCTGCTGACTGTTTCGGACTTTTCCTCCTGCTCCAGCAGTTCCAGATACCCGCAGATTGCCGTGAGCGGCGTCCGCAAATCATGGGAAATATTCGTAACCGCATTTTTTAATTCCATGTCGCCCTGCTGAAACCGGCGCCGTTTTGTGCGCAGCTTACGAAGTTCCCTGTTTATGGTATTTGCCAGATAACGCATATGCCTGTCGTTACAGGAAATCGTAATGAGCGTGTTCGTATCGGTTATGAGCCTGTCTGTAAAGGCATCCGCCACTTCTCTTGCCGCCTTTTGCATGATACAAATTTTCACAAGCAGAACAACAGTGATCACCGCCATCATACAGACAAAAACCCATAACCATTCTTCCATGACTAATAACCATACCCTTTTCTCAATCTGCAAACTTCCCTGATTCCGCTCTGCGGAATCTCAAATCTATGCGGAGAATGCCGTATTTCAGGCATTCTCTGGCGTGAGACTTAGTACTTCTTAGCGAAGCAGCCTTTGCTGCTGAGCTTTAGAAGTTCTTCTCACGCTAGCCTCCCCTTATTTTATATTCTTTCTCTTAAAAATATAAATTCCGCCAAATGTTGTGAATAATGTAATAACAGCAGACGATACAAACATACGGACGGGATGGTTGATTTCCAGCCGCCACATTTTCAGTCCCTGTCCTGTCGGTAAAAAATCAAGAATAAATTCATATACGCCGCGCTTTGCGCCGCTGACATAACGCGGATTGGGGGATGGCTCAGACCATTCCATTCCGTTTGCGGTTATCTCTATCCCACTGACTGCTTCCGGCTCGGTGAGCCTCACATACAAGACCGCTGCCAAAATGAAAAGCCCCAGAACCAACAGCATGGAAACCGCTACAGTAGAAGCCTTGTTTGCAGATGTCATAGAGACAAACGTGCATATGGCGGAAAAAGCCATGACGAACATCACCGCAATCAGTAAATATAAAAGCAATGTGGAAACAGTCATTTTCCAGACGCCAAGCGCCGGAACAGCAACCAGCGCGCCAACCAGCCATACCACCATCATCAGCAGGGCAGCCGCCATCGTCGTCACCAGACTGGCAAGATAAAGATTGGTTTTCGTGTGACCGACGATCATTTTATTCCGAATGGTTCCGTCACTGTACTCCGTGCCAAAAAACATGCTGCCAAACAGGGCGCAAAACAGACCGATTGTCAGTGCAAAATGAAAATAATACCTGTCAATGCTGTACTGATAATCCGACAGGTCAGCCTCCGCCTGCCTGCATCCGTACCGCATATACACAACAGAATACACCAGCATGGCTCCCATACAGAGCCAGAAAATTTTATCCTTCCAGAGACGGGAAAAATTAGCAGACAACAGTTTACGCATTTTTTGCACCTCCCACAAGACTGACATAGTAGCTTTCCAGACTTTCATCGCGCTCCTGCACAGCAGTCAGTTCACAGTTTTCTTTTGCCAATGCCACGGTCAGACGGGAGATATTGACCTTTGCATAGACATCGACAGTCTGGTCCGCCGTGATTTTATAATCAATTCCCATGCCGTCAAGCACACGGGCAAGGGCTTTCGTATCGCTGACCTCCATGCGGACGCATTTCCTGCAGGCGGCTTCCAGTTCGTCCGCGCTGAGCTCTTTCACAAGGCACCCGTTATCTATAAATCCGTAGTGCGTTGCCAGCTTGGACAGTTCGTCCAAAATATGGCTGGAAATCAGGACGGTAATCTGCTGTTCCCGATTGAGTTTCAAGATCAGTTCCCGAATTTCAATGATTCCCTGCGGGTCAAGACCGTTTGCCGGCTCGTCCAAAACCAGAAAATCGGGGTCGCCTGCGAGAGCGATTGCAATCCCCAGCCGCTGCCGCATTCCCAGAGAAAAATTTTTCGCCTTCTTTTTTCCCGTGTTCTCAAGTCCCACCAACTGCAAAATTCCGTGCAGCCCCTCAAAGGAAGGGAGCCCCAGAATACGGAACTGCTGTTTCAGGTTATCCTCCGCCGTCATGTCAAGATAGACAGAGGGCGTTTCCACTACAGCGCCCATTCTTCTTCGGGACTCCACGATATCCTTGTCCGTATTCTTTCTTCCGTAAAGCGTATACTCCCCGGATGACGGCTCCTGCAGACCGCAGATCAGCCGGATCAGCGTCGTTTTACCCGCGCCGTTTTTCCCTACAAAGCCATAGATTGCTCCTTTGGGAACATGCATAGCTATTCCGTTTAACGCTTTAAAATTTTTATAGGTTTTACATAAAGCGTTTGTTTGAAGAACATAATCCATAAAATCTTACCCTCCTATCTGCTTCGTATACCGACATGATATATGCAAATAGTAAAGGAAACGGTAAAGAGAGCAGTAAAGAAATCGTAAAGATTTATTCCGCCCGCATTTTGAATCCAATCCCCCACACCGCTTCAATGTAGTCTTTGTCCGTTACCTCCCGCAGTTTTTTTCTCAAATTACTGATATGCATTTTCAGCGAGCTTTCCGTGCAGTCCGGCGTATCCGCGCTGATGCGCTCCAACAGCAGGGATTTCGTGACAACCTGCGTGGGATTTTGCATAAGCAGCTTCAAGATGGCATACTCCGTCCTTGTCAGCTTGATTTCCGTATCGCCCGCTTTTACCGTGCGCGTATCTATCGCAAGGACAATGTCCCCAAATGTCAATTCCGAAAAAGCCGTCATACGTTCCGCATTCTTGAGATGTACAAAAATCCTCGCCAGAAGTTCTCTCATGTGAAACGGCTTCGTCACATAATCGACCGCACCGCCAAGCAGCAGATCAACTTTGTTCTCAAGATCCGCTTTCGCGCTCACCACAATGACAGGTATTCCCTTTATTTGGGAAATGACCTCCTCTCCCTGCAGTCCCGGCAGCATTAAATCCAGCAGAACAAGGTCCGGCTTTGCCCCGGCTAAAACCAATAACGCCTCTGTTCCGGAATAGGCGCGCAGAACTTCATACCCTTCTTTGGAAAGGGCTTCTTCAAGCATATTTCCGATATGGATATCGTCGTCGATAATTAAAATTCTCTTCGCGATCTTATCGGATTTACACACATGTTCCATGGTAATCATTAACTTTTCCTCCGAACACCCATATTACCACATCGTAAAAATCCCGACAAGAAAATACTCCTGCCGGGATGATCCACTCAAAAACTATTTCAACAGATAAACAAAAACCGGCAGCCCCACCGACGTCAGCGCATCGTAGAAGCCGTGAGCGATTATAAGCGGCACAATCGTCCTCTCCTTTTTGCGGAAAAGATAGATACATAAAATCACCGTATTCGTCGCCAAATTGTAAAATTCCCCGAAAGTATGCTGCATGGTAAACCAGTGGATCAGATAGAAAAGCAAAATATTGAGTCCCACGCAAACCCATTTCTGCGGAAAAATGTCCAGCGACTTTTTCAGCAGAAACCCGCGGAATATCAGTTCCTCCGCAAATCCGACACAGAAAAAGCAGTAAAACAGCATAACAGCTATATATACCACATCCGGCGCCATGGCATATGCGGAATAATCCATTTTCATAAGCAGAAGCGGAATCTGCTGTACGATGAACATGCCAATACCAAGACCAAGTCCCTCCAAGACATGCTTTGTACGAATCGATTTTAGCCCAACCGAGGAAAGCGGTTGTTTTTCTACCTTCAGGACGTAAAAAAGCAGCGCCGCACAGGGAATCCAGTAAGCCGCCACACCCGCTAAGAGTCCTGCATCTGCGCCGAATACAGCCATCAGGACAGTGAGAACCGCCATACCCAAAATGCACACGATCATCTCTATCCCGCTTCTCTTTTTATTGCCGCTTTCCAAATTGTCATTCATTTCTTTCCTCTTTTCCATTGCCACACCTCTGCCCCTTCCTCAAACATGATACGAACATTGTACAAGGACAGTTTGTGTGTTCCCTTAACACCCCCTTAACGTTTCCTTAAAATTCCGGCGCAAAAATATTTTTGATTAAATTTCAAAATCTATTTGACAATCTGTCACAAAAGTATTATTGTGTAATAAATTAATTGCAGAAACACATATCACAAACCTTCGAGAAAGAGTAGTAAGTATGGGTTACCCATTACAGAGAGCCGTCGGCTGGTGAAAGACGGCATGGCACTTATACCGAATGGACTTTCGAGGCCGGGTCGAAATGTCAGTATCCATACCGACAGAGTAGCCTCTGGCGGGAACCGCACCCGTTACCAAGGCGGCATATATGATTGTATATGGAAAAAGCGGATCGGGACTATACTCCCGCATCAATTTGAGTGGCACCGCGATAATAACTCATGTTTATTACCGTCTCAGACAATTTATGTTTGGGATGGTTTTTTTGTTGCAAAAAAGGAGGAAAACATTATGAAAAAGAAATCTATCACACTGTTACTTGCAGGCGCGGTTCTCACCGCCGCTCTCACGGGATGCGGCGCATCCGGCAAAAACACCACTGGCGCGGGTACTTCTGAAAGCGCGCCCACAGACACTTCCGCTGATGACACAGGCGCATCCGCGGGCAGGACCAGCAAGGCTTACAAGGTCGGCATCGTGCAGTACGTGGACGACGCGTCCTTAAATCAGATCGTCGCCGCCATTCAGGCGGAGCTTGACGAAAAGAGCGAGGAACTTGATATTCTCTTTGATTACAAGGATTACACCTACAACGGGCAGGCGGACGCCACCACCATGAACCAGATCGCCACAGACCTGATCGCCTCCGATGTAGACCTCATCATCCCGGTTGCCACGCCGGTCGCCATGGTCATGCAGAATGCCACGGCGGAAAATCCGCGGGACGACGGCAGTCTGATTCCCGTGGTGTTCTCCGCAGTCTCCGATCCTGTGGGCGCAGGGCTTGTGGCAGCCATGGATGCGCCGGGTTCCAACATTACCGGCACTTCGGACGCTTTGAATACGGATGCGGTCTTTGATCTGATGCTTGCCGCAGACCCCGATATCCAGACGGTGGGCCTGCTCTATGACAAGAGTCAGGACTCCTCCACAGCCGCCATCGCCGCGGCAAAAGCCTACTGTGAAGGAAAGGGCATCACCGTGGTAGAAAAGACGGGCACCAACAACGGGGAAATCTCCCTTGCCGCAGACGCCCTGCTCGCCTCCGGCGCGGAGGCGGTATTTACGCCCACCGACAACAACGTGATGACGGCGGAACTCGCCATCTATGAGAAATTTATCGACGCGAAAGTGCCCCACTACGGCGGCGCGGACTCCTTCGCCTTAAACGGCGCGTTTATGGGCTACGGCGTGAACTATGTGGAACTAGGCACCGCTACCGCGGACATGGCGGTGGAAATTCTGTCAGAAGGCAAAGATCCTTCCTCCCTTGCCGTACAGACCATGGATAACGGCATCGCCACGGTGAATACCGAGACCGCGGAGGCGATCGGGCTTGACTACAGCACGTTCGCGGACAAATGCTCCAGTCTGGTGGAAATCCAGACGGCGGAAGAATTTAACTGAACGCCCTCTCTGACAGGTGTAAATTTGGTAACGCATGTAATTTATTTTGAATAAAAGAGGTATCCCATGAGTACAATATTTTCACTTTCCATTTTACAGAGCGCCTTGGAACTGGGCTGCATCTACGCTCTGGTGGCACTGGCGCTGTTTCTCTCATTCAGCATTCTGAATATCGCGGATCTGTCCACCGACGGCTGTTTTACCTTAGGCTGCGCGGTGGGCGCCATGGTGACACTTGCAGGGCACCCCGTGCTGGCGCTCTTCGCCGCCATGGGTGCGGGCGTCTGCTCCGGCTTTGTCACCGCCTTTTTGCAGACCAGAATGGGGGTTCCCTCCATTCTGGCAGGCATTATCGTCAACACAGGGCTTTACACGGTCAATATCGCCGTGATGGGCTTTTCCTCCAACGTAAATCTGTTCGCCTGCGACACCGTTTTCAGTCTGGCGAAAGAAAAGCTCTCCTACGGCTGGTACGCGGACTGGTATAAGCTGCTGATCGTCCTTGTGATCGTAATAATAATTGGTGTTATTTTATCTCTGTTTCTGGACACAAGACTGGGACTCTCCATCCGCGCCACGGGCGACAACGAACATATGGTGCGGGCGTCCAGCATCAATCCCCTGTTTATGATCACCGTGGGCCTTTGCGTCGCAAATGCGCTTACCGCACTCTCCGGTGCGATTCTCGGCCAATACCAGAAATCCTGCGACATCAACCTGGGCACCGGCATGGTCACCATCGCCCTGGCAAGTCTGATTATCGGAGAAACGCTAGTCGGAAAAGGCAGGATGTTCAAGAAAATTGCAGGCGTCATTCTAGGGAGCTGTCTCTACCGCTTCATCGTGGCGCTGGCGCTGCGCATGAATGTTCCCGCAGAAGCCCTCAAGCTCGTCTCCGCCATGATTGTCGCCATTGCTATCTCCTTCCCATACCTGAAGGAAAACTATGCTTTTTACCGGGTGCGCAAAAACAATGTGAACCGGTTCAGAAAGGAGGAAGGCGCGGATGTTAGTCATTGACTCTGTCTCAAAAACCTTTTACCCCGGAACCGTCAACGAGAAAAAGGCCCTCGATAACGTAAGCCTTACGCTTGCGGAAGGCGACTTCGCCACCATCGTTGGCAGCAACGGCGCAGGAAAATCTACACTCTTCAACGCCATTACGGGAAACTTTTATGTAGATGAAGGGCGGATTATTCTGGGCGGTGAAGATATCACTTACTGTAAAGAACATGTGCGTAGTAAGGTGATCGGCCATCTCTTTCAGGATCCCCTAAAAGGAACCGCTCCCCATATGACCATTGAGGAAAATATGGCGCTTGCTTATCTGCGGGCTTCCACCAAAAGACACGCCTATTTCAGCCGGGTCAGCGCGAAAGAGAAAACAAAGTTCAAAGAGATGCTCTCCCTTCTCGATATGGGGCTGGAAGACCGGATGAAACAGCCCGTAGGCCTGTTATCCGGCGGTCAAAGACAAGCCCTCACATTGCTGATGGCAACTATGGTGACCCCCCGTATCCTTCTGCTCGACGAGCACACAGCGGCCCTTGACCCCGCCACAGCGGACAAAGTGCTGATCCTCACAGAAAAAATCATCTCTGACCGGCATATCACCTGTCTGATGGTCACACACAATATGCATCAGGCGCTTTCTCTCGGAAACCGCACGCTTATGATGGATGGCGGACGTATTGTTTTTGACGTATCGGGAAAAGCACGGGAAGAACTCACCGTAGACGACCTGCTGGAGCAGTTTAAGGTGCGCGCGGGAAAGCAGTTGGATAATGACCGGATACTGTTGTCGCAGTGATCACCGCGCATAAGCAGAGACTCGAAATACTGCGCATTTCTCGTTCGCGGTCTCCGTTCCACTCCGATCCGCGCAGGACAGACGTCCCCCGGACGTCTTGCGCCTCGCCGTAAGTCTATCGAAGCATCCATTCATGCAAGCATGATGTCTGCTTTGCCAGCCTTCCGACTCTGCTAATTCGCGAAAATAAAAGAACAGGTGAAGCCCTAAAGCCGATCACCTGTCCAGTGTAAAAGGGGAATTTTACAAAAAGAATTGTATCAAAAAATTTTGTCTAAATCAAGCCCTTTTTAAAAATTTTTGCGAAATTTTTTTGAGTAAGTTATCGCGCAGCGTAACTTACGGCTATCGCGCCGTGCACTTAAACGCTAAAAGCCATCAGTGCCAGCTTTGACAGCGCCAGCTCCTGCACCACTACACCGCCGGCCTTTTTCCGCGCAAGGTTCATGTCCGCAAACTCCGAAAGCGGCATTACCTTTGTAACATAGCCCTTCTTTTTCTTTCCGAACAGAGATTTCCGCTCCTCCAGAATACTGATTTTCACCTTTGCCTTTAATTGCAGATAGGTTCGATAGGAGAACTCCTCCCCCGTCATGTAATAGAGCTGGCTCTCCAACGTAGTTTCCGGATCCGTATCCTTCAGGATATAATGCTCCACGATACTCTTGTATTTAAAATTCACCATTTCGTCCTGCAGAATCTCCGCATAACTGAGCTTCGCCCCCAGATAAATGGAGCCTGTATCCTGCATAAAGTATTTATAATCCCTGTTTTCTGTCTCCATCGTTTCCCTTCCGCCACCGAAAGCCGGATCATCATTCATATTCCCTTCGGCATATGAATCCCATCCTACAAAAGAACTCTACTCTGCCGTGATTGACTCAATCTTGCCACCGCTTATGCGAACGGCGTCTTCAATGGCCTTTCTTGACAGTCCGGACTCTTCCATCAGTTCCTCCACCGTCACCGCCCTGCGCAGCTCTTCCTTAAGGGCGTTTGCCGCATCCGCCACCCTATTTACCTTATCGGCAATCTTCCGGTCGCTCTTCTCCTCCGCCGCACTTGCCGCGATGCAGTCCTCCATAGCGTCCATCATCATTTTAGCGAGCATTCCCTGCACCTCATCCGCGTGTTCCAATGCCCCCAGCATAGTGACCCCGAGGGAAAGCGCCACATTGCCCTCACCGATCAGATCCTCCAAACTGACACCCTGCCCGGTATAAAGCTTAGCAATCTGCGGCACCTCGGGAAGCATAATCTCCGTCAGCCGCTTGACTGCATCCGTATCCCCCGCCATGGCGGAAAGAGTAATCGCCTCTCTCTCCCCGTTCGTCGCCTTCGGAATCGCCTGCAGCGCCTCCAGATAGTCATCCAGATAATTTTTCTCTTCCTCTCCCAGATAGTCGTCCGCGTCTGCGGGCTCATCCACGCCTATTTTGTTCTGCCGTAGATAGTCATAGATCATCTCCAACTGCCCGGCAGAAAGAGAAAGCGCCGAGAACGCTTCCTCCACCTCCGACTTCGTTATAAAATTCTGCTGTGCCCTTGCCTTTTTTTTGACTTCCTCCAATGTTTTGGCAAACCCAATTTCCTGCTTCATTGCGCCTCCACTTTTCGCCTTGTTGATAACAGTCGTTATGTTCCATCACATCCGTCCGTCTGCTCCGGCGCGGAAACAATCTCCCTCAAAGCCTCGTCCATCCCGCAAACCGCAAAATTACTGCCGCTTGATATGCGTATGCGTATACAGATGTTCCTCACAATATTCATAGTTACCGTCGCACTTGGAGCAGAAACGAAACTGCATCTGCGGGCTGTCCACCTCTGTCCTGCCGCAGATTGCGCACTTGTGCTTGGTAATCCCCGTGTTCCTTCTCACGTCCCGCTTAAACTCCTGCCGCCTGTGAATCTGCTTCGGGTTCAGGTGCATCATATTGCGCGATGTCAGGAAGAACACGACAAAGTTGAGCAGGGACGCGCCGATGGCAAACTTCCCGTACACGTTCGTGCCGAGAAACTGGAACAGCAGCATCACCGCATAGATCACGCCCAGCCATTTCACCCGAATCGGAATGATGAACATTAAAAGCACCTGCGCATCCGGGAAGGTCGCCGCATACGCGAGAAAAATAGACATATTGATGTAGTAAGTGCTGAACATCATCGCGATAATCGTGAAATACTCAGCCGGTGAGTCAATGGTCAGCACCGCGCCCAGCAGAGGAATCTCCGGCTTAAAGAGATAACAGTACCCCATCAGCAAAAAGCTCCCCGCAATGGTAAACAGCATCCCCTGAAACAGATAGACATTGTAGCGGTAAGTGCCCCATGTCCGCTCCAGCGATGTGCCGATGGAACAGTAAAAATATAACATGAGTAATGTAAAGAAAAGCCCGCCGCTGCTGGGCGGAATCAATACCCATGTCACAAGCCGCCAAATCTGTCCGTGCAGAATTGCGTAAGGATTTAAGGTCAGATAGGTGATCAGCAGACCGCTTCTGTCAAACAGTTCCAGCAGATAACCGACCGCATAACACATGACCAGCACAAAAGAAAGATTTCGTATCGCGTATTTCCCAAATTTTCGTTCAAAAGGACTCATGATTCACTCTCCCTCAAAAATATATTAATAATATAGCATTCCTCTTTTTAAAAGTAAATGTCGCAGCCCCCAAAAATCGCCCTCTCATAAAAATTTAATAAATGTCTGCCGAAAACTTCATTCTTTTCTAAGAATTGGACAATTGCATTTTAGAAAACTGTGTCGTATAATGACAGCGTGTGCCAAAAAACACATTTTAATAGGTAAAAAGGTAACTTATACCAGAATCCCTTTTTAATAGGATAAAGGAGTGAACGAAAAGTGAGTGACATGCAATATACGCTCGGCATTGACATCGGGTCAACGACCGTCAAGATTGCCATACTGGACGAAAGGCATCAGATACTCTTTTCCGACTACAAAAGACATTTCGCAAATATCAGGGAGACCCTCGCGTCTCTTCTTTTCCAGGCGTTTGAAAAGCTCGGAAACCTCACGGTGCATCCCATCATCACGGGTTCCGGCGGACTGACGCTGGCAAACCACCTGCAGATCCCTTTTGTGCAGGAAGTAATCGCCGTGTCCACATCCCTGCAGACTTTTGCGCCCGTCACTGACGTGGCGATCGAGCTTGGCGGCGAGGATGCCAAAATCATCTATTTTGAGGGCGGCAACGTGGAGCAGCGCATGAACGGCATCTGCGCCGGCGGCACGGGCTCCTTTATCGACCAGATGGCCTCCCTTCTGCAGACGGATGCGGCAGGGCTAAATGAGTATGCCAAAAACTATCATTCCTTATATACAATAGCGGCGCGCTGCGGCGTATTCGCCAAGTCCGATATCCAACCCCTCATCAACGAGGGCGCCACGAAGGAGGATCTTTCCGCCTCCATCTTTCAGGCGGTGGTAAACCAGACCATCAGCGGTCTTGCCTGCGGCAAGCCGATTCGGGGACATGTAGCCTTCCTTGGCGGCCCGCTGCACTTTTTGTCGGAATTAAAGCAGTCGTTCATTCGCACCTTAAAGCTGGACGACGCCCATATCATCGACACGGACAATTCCCACCTCTTTGCCGCCATCGGTTCCGCCCTAAACGCGAAGGAGGACGCTTTCTATACCATGGAGGAGCTGAATGCCAAGCTGTCTACCGATATCAAAATGGAGTTTGAGGTGGAACGCATGGAGCCGCTCTTTGCCACACAGGCGGATTACGACGCCTTCCGTCTGCGCCACGGCTCCCACCATGTAGCCACTGGTGATCTGGCTTCCTATCGCGGAAACTGCTTTTTAGGGATCGACGCCGGCTCCACCACCACAAAGGTTGCCCTCGTGGGCGACGACGGCTCCCTGCTCTACTCTTTCTACAGCAGCAACGACGGCAGCCCCTTAAAAACGGCAATCCGCTCCCTCAAGGAGATCTATAAACTGCTCCCGGCGGGGGTGAAAATTGCCCGCTCCTGTTCCACCGGCTACGGCGAAGCGCTGATGAAAGCTGCCTTTCTCTTGGATGACGGCGAGGTGGAGACAGTGGCGCACTACAATGCCGCCGCTTTCTTCGACCCGGATGTGGACTGCATCCTGGATATCGGCGGACAGGACATGAAATGCATTAAGATCAAAAACCACACCGTGGACAGCGTGCAGCTCAACGAGGCCTGCTCCTCAGGCTGCGGCTCCTTCATAGAAACCTTTGCCAAGTCACTAAACTACGGCGTGGAGGACTTTGCCAAAACCGCCCTCTTCGCGGAGCATCCCATCGATTTGGGCACCCGCTGTACGGTGTTTATGAACTCTAAAGTGAAACAGGCGCAGAAGGAAGGTGCTTCCGTCTCCGATATCTCCGCGGGGCTGGCATACTCCGTCATCAAAAACGCGCTGTTTAAGGTGATCAAAGTCTCCGACGCCTCGGAACTCGGCAAAAACATTGTCGTGCAGGGCGGCACCTTCTACAACGACGCAGTTCTTAGAAGCTTTGAAAAGATTGCCGACTGCGAGGCGATCCGCCCGGATATCGCCGGCATCATGGGAGCTTTCGGCGCGGCGCTGATCGCCAGGGAACACTACAGCGAAGGTTATCAAACTTCCATGCTGAATCTGGAGCAGATCACCAACCTGCAGTTCGAGACGAGCATGGCAAAGTGCAAGGGCTGTACCAACAACTGCCGTCTCACCATCAATAAATTTACGGGCGGGCGTCAGTATATCTCCGGCAACCGCTGTGAGAGAGGACTCGGACGGGCGAAAAAGGAAAACGGGGCGCCTAATCTCTTTGACTATAAGCTGAAGCGGTACTTCTCCTACGAGTCGCTGCCGGCGAACGAGGCGAAACGGGGCACCGTGGGTATTCCGCGGGTGTTAAACATGTACGAGAATTACCCTTTCTGGTTCACTTTCTTTACAAAGCTGGGCTTTCGGGTAGTGCTCTCCCCTGTTTCCAACCGCAAGATCTATGAGCTCGGTATCGAATCCATCCCCAGTGAGTCGGAATGCTATCCGGCAAAGCTGGCGCACGGACATGTATCGTGGCTCATCAAGCAGAAGGTGGACTTTATCTTCTACCCCGCCCTCTTTTACGAGCGGGATGAGTTTCACGACGCCAACAACCACTACAACTGCCCCATCGTCACCTCCTACTCCGAAAACATCAAGAACAACGTGGAAGAAATCGGACGCGGCGAGGTAGCTTTCCGCAATCCCTTTATGTCCTTCAAGAGCCTGCAGACTGTGACGGAGGCGCTGACGAGGGAATTCCAGGAGCTTCCTATAACAGCCGTTATGGACGCTGCCGAGGCAGCGTGGACAGAACTCGCCGCGGCGAGGCAGGACATGCGGGATAAGGGCGAAGAAGTGCTCCGCTATCTGGAGGCAAACCACAAGCGCGGCATCGTGCTGGCGGGACGCCCGTACCACGTTGACCCGGAAATCAACCACGGCATTCCCGAGCTGATTACTTCTTACGATATCGCGGTGCTGACCGAGGACTCCGTCTCCCATCTGGCGGCTCCCGAGAGACCGCTGATTGTCTCCGACCAGTGGATGTACCACTCCAGACTTTACGCGGCGGCAAGCTTCGTCAAGACAAGGGACGATCTGGATCTGATCCAGCTCAATTCCTTCGGCTGCGGTCTTGACGCCGTGACCACAGACCAGGTAAACGACATCCTTACCGGCTCCGACAAAATCTATACCTGCCTGAAAATTGACGAGGTCAACAATCTGGGCGCAGCGAGAATCCGCATCCGCTCCCTGCTCTCCGCGATTCAGGTGCGGGAACAGAAGGGAGAGCCGCGCACGATACACTCCAGCGCCATCACGAAAGTGCCTTTTACCGAGGAGATGAGAAGGAATTACACCATCCTCTGCCCCCAGATGTCACCGATCCATTTTGAGATCATGGAGGCGGCCTTCAATGCCTGCGGCTATCATTTTGAGGTGCTCGGCAACGACACGAGGCAGGCTGTGGACGTGGGGCTAAAATATGTAAACAATGACGCCTGTTATCCTTCCCTGATTGTGGTGGGACAGATTATGGACGCCCTTCTTTCCGGCAAATATGACTTGAATAAAGTGGCTGTCATCATGAGCCAGACCGGCGGCGGCTGCCGTGCCACCAACTATGTGGGCTTTATTAGACGTGCCTTGGAAAAAGCGGGTATGCCGCAGATTCCCGTGATCTCCTTAAATCTGGCGGGCATCGAGAGCAATCCCGGCTTCCATTTAAATGCCGATCTTCTGATCCGCGCCGCCTACAGCGCCCTCTTCGGAGATATCTTCATGCGGTGCGTCTATCGGATGCGGCCCTACGAGAAAGAGCCCGGCTCGGTGGATGCGTTGCACGCGGAATGGGTAAAAAAGTGTCAGAAATTCGTTTCTGGAAAATCCATGAACTATTTGACCTTTCAAAAAATGTGCCGTCAAATTGTGCGGGATTTTGATGCAGTTCCCATTTTCGAAGACATGCGCAAGCCCCGCGTGGGCATTGTGGGCGAAATTCTGGTGAAATTCGCCCCGACAGCCAACAATCATCTGGTGAAGCTTCTGGAGTCGGAGGGCGCGGAGGCTGTGGTGCCTGATCTGTTAGATTTCATGCTCTACTGTTTCTATAACCAGATTTACAAGGCGGATTTCCTCGGCACCTCGAAAAAGGCAGCGTTGGTCTCCCGCTTCGGCATACATGCGCTTGAAAAGCTGCGCGCGCAGTCCGCGAAAGAATTTGCAAAAAGCAGACATTTCACACCGCCCGTCAGCATCTATACGCTGGTGGACTACGCGAAACCGATCGTCGATATCGGCAATCAGACCGGCGAGGGATGGTTCCTCACAGGGGAAATGGTGGAACTGATCCACAGCGGCGTAAATAATATCGTCTGCACCCAACCTTTCGGCTGCCTGCCCAACCATGTGGTGGGCAAGGGCGTGATCAAGGAGCTGCGCAAACGCTTCCCAGGCTCCAACATCGTGGCCATCGACTACGATCCCGGTGCCAGCGAAGTCAATCAGCTGAACCGCATCAAGCTGATGCTATCCACGGCCCAGAAAAACCTGAGAAAAATGCCATCGACCAGCGACGATTCAGGGCAGGCCGTCTGCTCATAGAAAAGAAATCGAGTAGGGAAGATTCTTCTTCCCCTACTCACCGCGCGCCCCATGCGCCGCCTTAGCGGCATACTTCCTCTGCATGGGGCTTCACACAAATAAACCGGGTGCACACATATGCGCCCGGTAATTTTATGCTATCATATATTCTTTCACATCACATCCCAGTCTAATAAAACGTCTTATCCACCTTGCGGTTGATAAAGCGGATCTTATCCCGCACCTCCTCCGCAAGTTCCTGAATCGCGTCGTCCGCGCTCTCCTTCTGCAGCTGGTTCACGCAGAACACACAGGAGCCGAAAGTATCGTTTGAAAAAAACTTCGGTTTTTCCCATTTTACAAAATAGGATACCCTATGTCTCAGCAGAACCTTCTCAATTTTCTCCTTGGTCTCCATGTCCTTTACCTGACACCATTCCAGTTCGTTGTGTACCTTAACTTTCTGATACGCTGTCTCCATAATTTACCTGTTCCCCCTCGAAGCATTCATACATATAAATTATAAAGTAAAATGATGAATTATGCAAATCTTTTTCTAATTCTGTCTATCCTTCTGTCTATCTTTCCCCAAATATGCAGAATGAAACGCACCGTCCGAAGGCGGTGCGCTTTTCCCCCACACTTAAATTGTATTTCCTTTTATTTTGCCTCGATAAATGCAAGATGACCATTGCCCGTAATATCAACAGTTACATGATCGTCAGCAACTACAGTCGGAACTGCCGTCCAGTTGTCATCAGCAACACGCTGATAAACGGTGATCGCCTGTCCTGCCTTTACGCCGGGAGCGTAGAAAGTGATCTGCGCCGTGTCGTAGCCCGCATGCGTGTGTACATTTGCAACAGCAAGCAGGGAACCCTTGCCCTGAGCCAGCTCCTTCGCTGCATAAACTCTCTTGAGTTCAGGCTTTAACAGTTCAAATGTAAGGCCGGGAGCCGCTTCGCCGTCAAGAACGGCGCCCTTACCGATCGCCAGATCCTGTACCTGCTCGGGATCCATAGCCCAATGATCAACAACCGCGTTGTTCATATGCTCACCGATGGTCTTATCCTCAGCGATGGCAAGAACAGTCTCAGCGGGAATGCCGATATCCGAGCCTGCCTCCAGATAAACCGCTACGGGAGCGCCAGGAGCGCCGATGCTCTCACCCTCTTTTGCCATAACAGGCATAGAGAAAATCATAGCCCCTGCCAGTGTCAATGCAATTACTTTCTTCATTTCAATCATCCTCCTTTTTGTCAAAAACTCAGCTGCCTTTAAGTGTGGTCTTCTCTGCCGGGGAAACCGCTCCCCGAGAATGTACTTTTATAGTATACCACCTTCCATATGATGGCAATTCCCTTTTCCTGATTTTGCAGAAAAATTTCCCGAATCTCCCCTCTGTCTTGTACGTCTTGCACGCCCCTTTCGTTTGTGATATGATACATTGTATCATTTGTAACTTCATATATATGATACAACCCCAGAGAAAGGTAGGGATTCACATGCCCATCAAAGTAGCTGATTTACTGCCGGCAACCGGCATTTTAGAGAGAGAAAATATATTTGTTATGACAGAATACCGGGCGATGCATCAGGATATCCGTCCGCTGGATGTTTTGATATTAAATTTGATGCCCACCAAGGAAGTAACCGAGACCCAGCTTCTCAGAAAGCTTTCAAACACGCCTTTGCAAGTGAACGTGGAATTTCTGCAGACCGCCAGCTATACGCCGCAGCATGCCGATTCCAACCACATGGAAGCTTTTTATACAACCTTTGACCAAATTAAAGAACGCAAGTTTGACGGCATGATTATCACCGGCGCGCCGCTTGATCATGTCCGTTTTGAAAAAGTGGCCTATTGGGACGAAATCTGCACCATCATGGAGTGGGGCCGCACACACGTGCACTGTACCCTCCATCTGTGCTGGGGCGCTTATGCCGCCCTGTACTATTTCTACGGCCTTGACCGGGAGGACTTAGACGAAAAGCTGTCCGGTGTGTACACGCATCGGATTTTGAAGCGAAAATCTCCTCTCTTCCGTGGTTTTGACGATATTTTCCACGCGCCACAGTCCCGTGCCATGACGATCGATCCGGCTCAGATCGCCTCCGTGCCGAATCTGGAACTGATGGCTGTCTCGGATGAGGCCGGTATGGCCATTGCCAAGACAGAGGACAGCAGACATTTCTTCATTACCTGCCATCTGGAGTACGACGCGGATACACTGGCGCTCGAATACGCCCGTGACATGGAAAAGGGCATGAACCCCAAAATCCCGGTAAACTACTTCCCTGGAGACGACCCCACAAAGGAACCGGTTGTGAACTGGCGTTCCGCGGGACAGCTTCTTTTCTCGAATTGGCTCAATTACTACGTCTATCAGACCACGCCCTACGATGTGCGTGAAATTTAATTTCCCGCACAATCATGCAGAAAGCAAAAAAGAGTGCAGATGCACTCTTTTTTATCGCCATATCAATAGCGTGCGTTATTCATTTAGATATTCTTTCATAAAGTCTTCCTCTGACAAAATCCTCACGCCCAGCTCCTTCGCCTTTTTATTCTTGGAGGACTGGGAAGCCGTATCGTTGTTAATCAGGCAGACAGTCTTCCCGGTCACGCTGCCGGTCACCTTTCCGCCCCTCTTTTCGATTTCCTCCTTCATGGCGTTTCTGTTCTCAAAATGCGATAGACTTCCCGTGATGACAAAACTCATGCCGGTCAGCGTCTGCTCCTCCTCCGCAGTCTCCTGCCTCTCAATCTCCACTTCGCCAAGCAGGTGTTCCAGCTGCTCCATCGCCTCTTCTTTGTGAAAATAATCGTAAATGCTCAGGGCAATCACTTCCCCGACACCGTCAATCTCCGCAAGCTCCTCCGCCGTGGCATCCCGCAGCGCCTGCAGCTCGTACTGAAAATATCTGCACAGCATTTTGGCGTTAGCCACACCCACATTCTCAATTCCCAGCCCGTAAAGCAGCCGCGGCAGCGTGGTTCTTCTCGCCCGTTCCAGACTTTCCGAAAGATTCTGATAAGACTTCTCACCGAAGCCCTCCATCTGCGTAATCTCCTCCCGGAACCGCTCCAGCCGGAACAGATCCGCAAACTCATGCAGATATCCCTTCGCCAGAAACTTTTCCAGCGTTGATTCCGACAGACCGTCCACATTCAGAGCATCCCGGCTCACCAGCAGGGTAAACGCCTTGATTTTCTTCGCGTCGCATTCGGGATTGTCGCAGAGAAGCGACTGCACATCGTTCACCTGGCTAATGCGGGTGGGCTGGCCGCATACAGGACAGGCCGACGGAATTTCCAACGAATCACTTTTCGTCAGGTTCTCCGCAATCTGTGGAATAATCATATTCGCCTTATAGACCGTAATCCTGTCCCCTATGCCAAGCTTAAGCTCCCGCACAATGCTGATATTGTGCACGGACGCCCGGCTCACCGTAGTGCCCTCCAGCTCCACCGGCTCAAAAATGGCCACGGGATTGATTAACCCAGTGCGGCTGGCGCTCCATTCCATCTCCACAAGGGTCGTCTCCCGCAGCTCATCCGCCCACTTAAAGGCGATGGAATCCCGGGGGAATTTCGCCGTCCTGCCAAGTGACGCGCCGTAAACCATGTCCTCATAGGTGAGCACAAGCCCGTCGGAAGGCACGTCGTAGGTCTGTATCTTCTCTTCAAAATAACTAATGTTATCTAAGATATCTTCCGGCGTCACCAGACGGTGCTCCACCACGTCAAATCCCTGCTCTTTCAGAAAAGCAAACTGCTCCACGCGGGAATTGTGGAAATCCACGTCCGCCCGCACAAGGGAAAAGGCGTAAAAGCGCACCCCTCTCTGTGCGGTAATCCGGCTGTCAAGCTGTCTGACACTGCCGCTGCACAAATTTCTGGGATTTTTATACTTGGCCTGCTCGTCCGCAATTTCCCTGTTAATCTTCTCAAAGCCGCTATACGTGATGACCGCCTCACCCCGCAGGATCAGCTCACCCTTGTAAGGAATACCGAAGGGCAGATTTTTGAATACCCTGGCATTGTTTGTGACCACCTCGCCCACTTCGCCGTTTCCTCTTGTCACCGCCTTTTGCAGCACGCCGTCCCTGTACGTCAGCACAATGGTCAGTCCGTCCAGCTTCCATGAGAGAAGCCCGCTTTTCCCATTCAGCCAGTCTGCAAGCTCCTCCCGGCTCTTTGTCTTCGCCAGGGAGAGCATGGGCGATTCATGCCGCTCTTTGGGCAGCTCATCTACCGCCTCATAACCTACCTGTACTGTCGGGCTGTCTGTTAAAATAACACCCAGTTGTTTTTCCAGCTCCGTCAGCTCGTCATAAAGCCTGTCGTACTCAAAGTTCGACATGATCTCCTCATCCTTGGCATAGTAGGCTTCGGAAGCTCTGTTTAAGAGGGAGACAAGCTCCCGCATACGATCCATTTTATTTTCTGTCATACAACCCACAGAGCCGGTACAGCTCCTCCCGCTCCTTTCCTGTCAACTCCCGGTACTCGCCCGGCTTCAGCTTTTCCAACCTTATATTAATAACGCGTGTTCTTTTCAGACTCTTTATCCGGTATCCCTGTGTCTCGCACATGCGCCTGATCTGCCTGTTCAACCCTTGGGTAAGCACCATCCGCAAGGTTTTCTCACCGATCCGCTCAATCTCACAGGGGCGGGTCGTCTGCCCCAGCTCCTCCAGATACACGCCCTCCCGCATGTGCGCTATCGCGCTGTCCTCCCACTTTCGGTCGGCCTTGACAATATACTCTTTCTCATGCCCGTTCTTTCCGCGCATCATCGCGTCGATCAGATCCCCATCGTCGGTGAGAAGCAGAAGGCCCTCGGAATCCTTATCAAGCCTGCCCGCATAGGTCACGCGTTTATGATACTCGATTTCCTTCGTCACAAGCCGTCCCGCATGGGCATCCCGCTCCGAGCAGACCACCCCCACAGGTTTATAGTAGGCCAGCACCACCTTTTCATCAGGCAAGGAAACGCGTTTCCCCCGGACTTCCACCCGGTCATCCAGCCCGGCCTTCATGCCGGCGACAGCCCTCTCGCCGTTTACGAATACCTCGCCGCTCTCTATCAGCTTATCCGCATCCCTCCTGGAGCATACGCCGCAGGCGGCCAGATATTTATTGAGACGTATCTTTTCCATCCTTCTCCACCCCGTGTTCAAAAAGAAAATCGCGCCATTTATCGTAATGCTGCGCGTAGAGATGCACGCCGTCAAAGGTAAGATCCGCCTGCAGATAGCCCTCCTCATCCGTAAACAGCGGATTGCAGTCCAGATAAAAGACATCTTTCCCGTTGGCCAGTCTGGCGGACGCCACATTTTTGTCATTGATATTGATATTGTTAAACTCTGT
The DNA here is from genome assembly GCA_910584725.1 of uncultured Lachnospiraceae bacterium. Taxonomy (GTDB): domain Bacteria; phylum Bacillota; class Clostridia; order Lachnospirales; family Lachnospiraceae; genus UBA3282. Next base: position 61,622 of record CAJUBE010000021.1, read on the forward strand.
CTCCATATTATTCTTCTCCAGGCTCACATGGAGGTTCGCCATCACGTAAATAATAACACCCGGCTGCCATTCCTGAATCTGTCGGATGACCTTCAGATACTGTCTCAGGTACATGGGCGTGTCGCCGTAACCCAATTCGTTCATCCCCAGCATGATGTAAATTTTGCCGTAACGCTTTTCCTGCAGAATTTCTTTCATGTCCACTTTCTCGCCCGTCTTCTGATACGTCACCCCGTCGTCCCCCAGCAGCTTGTAGATGGTCATGCCGTTGTCGCAGAAGAAGTCCGCGCCGTCCAGTCCGGCATAGTCTGATATGCCCAAGGTGCGGGAGTCTCCCAGAAAAGCGGCGTCATTAAAATAACTCTCGTTCTCTTTTACATAATCGTAGGTCGTGGTCAATGCAATTTTTCCTGCATCCGAGTAATATCGTGAATCCGTCGCGATCGGCTCATATTCCACAAACTCCGTGGCCCGTTTCTCCGTTTTCCCTGTTTTTCCTGCATTTCCGTTTTTTTCAATATCTATTTTCCGTTCTGAATCATTTTCTATTTTATCATCTTTTCCCTTGCGTTTTCCTGCATTTTGAATGATTTTCTCTTCCTGCCGTGGCTGATCCGCGGTTTTTTCTCCCGACTCGCCGTCCTTTCCAAATATATTTTCGGTCGTTATTCCGTTCTTTTTTAACAGATCATCCGCTTCCGTCCCTGCTGTCTCCCCTTCAACGACCATTTGTGAAACCGCGGTTTCATGTCCGCTTTTCCGTTTTCCCGTCTCGTCAAAAAGCAAGGAAAAAATTATACTTGTAAAAATCACAAGCAGAATGAACGGACAGTTATATATAATTTCCAAAAAAGTTCTCATTCTTTTTTCGTTCATTTTACGCCTCATTTACACGTTAAAATCTAAAATACAAAAACGGATTGTTGCTCCCCAGAACAATCTCCCTGACCGACCACCAAAAGACTCCCAGCAAAATCAACACGACAAACCAGCGATCCTTCCATTTCCAATACAGCTTTGCCGGGAGGGGCGTCGCGAAAATAACGCACGCTATTAATAGCACTCCATACTCCTTGAGGTATCGAACAAGCTGCGTGATTCCAACCAGAATTTCCTCTCTGTGGTATCCTGCCAGATTGCCCAAATACCCAAAAAGCTGCCCCATATCCGTAATCGCAAAGATCACCCATGTCACGGGAATCAGCAGTACCGTGTAGATATGTCCCAGCACAGTGCTCCTCTCCAACCGTTTTCCGAAGGTTCTCTTCTCCAACGAAATCAGCAGGAAGAAAACGATGCCCCAAAGCACAAAGTTCCAGGCAGCACCGTGCCACAGTCCGGTAAGCGCCCACACCGCAAATAAGTTAAAGACAGTCCGCCCATTTCCTTTCCGGCTGCCTCCCAGCGGAATGTAGACATACTCTTTAAACCAGCTGCCCAGCGTCATATGCCATCTTCTCCAAAACTCGGACAGAGAGCGGGATGTATACGGATGATCGAAATTGCGCGGGATAGAAAATCCCAGCATTTTGCCAAGCCCCATAGCCATCACGGAGTAACCCCAGAAATCGAAATAGATCTGAAAAGAATAGGCGAATGCACCCAGCCACGCCACAAGCACATGCAGCCTGCCTGCCCCCGCCGTCATAATCAGATTCCAGAGAGTGCCGATCTGATTTGCCAAAAGCACCTTGAGACCCAGCCCGAGCGTAAATAGCTTCAACCCATTTTCCAGATCCCGAATCCGCACCCGCCTGCTCTCCATACGCTCCGCCACCTCGCTGTAGCGGACGATTGGCCCGGCGATCAGCTGGGGAAACATACAGACATAGGTGGCAAAAGAAAGTAATCCTGCGCGCTTGTCCAGGGTTCCCCGGTAGCAGTCAATCTGATAAGAAAGCATCTGAAACGTGTAAAAGCTGATTCCCAAAGGCAGCGCCAGAGAAAGCAGCGGCAAAAAACCTTTGCCCGCAAACGCGTTGATGCTGCCCGCGGCGAAGTCCCAATATTTGAACACAAACAATACGCTCAAATCAAAGACGACAGCCAGCGCTAACGCCCGTTTCCGCCTTCTCGCCGTCTTTGCCTTACGGTTCGTCTGCGGCGAGCGCGGCTCCCAGAACATATAACAGCTAAAGCCATAGTTTATAATGACAGACAAAAGAAGCAGCAGAACGAAATACGGTTCTCCCACTCCATAGAAGATTAAGCTCCCAATCAGAAGTACAATATTGCGATATTTGGGCAACGTCAAATAAATAATTATAAAAATCGGCAAAAACCGAAATAAAAATCCCACACTGGAAAATAACATCGAAAGAACTCCCTACGTTAGCATACACAATGAAGTAGTTTATCGCCTGTAAAAGTCTATATCTAGTATATTCCAGCCGCAATCATTTGGCAAGCCAATTATATGGCATAAAGAAAATATTAAGATCTTATAAAGATTTCCGCAGCCCTTTCGGGTAGTGGTTCTTCATCTGTCCGCCCGAAGCCTTTCCAAACCCGAGCGCGTATCCCGCATAAGAAAGAACCATCCAGCCCTTCTGCTCCCCACAGACAAGGCTCTCCCCCCGCAGATAGGCCACCGCCTCCTGCTCCGTAAGCCCATACATAAGCCCGCTGTCCCCCGAAAGCAGAGAATGCGCCAATGCATGAGCGGGCTCAAAACGATTCTTTTTCTCTGTCAAAAGTTGCAGCCCCGGCCGCAGAATCTTGATCCCGTCAAGGGAAGCCATCGCTTCCGGCACAAGATAAATCTGCTCTCCGAAACGAATGAGACGCCCGGGATGCCGCACCATCCACGCACTGCCGATCTCCAGCTCATCCCGCAGGAAGTCTGTTGCAAGTTTACATAACTTTTTCTCTCCCGTGACCTGCCACTCTGCATGTCCCGAAACCACACCGTTTTCCACAGACATCCACGTCCTGTTCTGCCGTGCGCTTTTTGACATATCCGCCTCCTGCGCGCTCCGTATGTGAAAAACTTCTGTGCGCTGTCCCCGTTTCCGCAGTCTGGCAATAAAATGTCCCTCTCCCCGCAAAATGTGAGGCCAGAGCCGCAGCGTATGCCCGATCCCCACAGCAGGCTGTGAAATCCAGTCCGCCCGTCCCGGTGAGAACATATCCTCCAACGCCGTCTCTTCTATATTATATTCCTCATGTGCCCGCAAAAATGCACTGACCGTTCCCTCATTTTCCTCCGGTGAAAAAGTGCAGGTGGAATACACAAGCACGCCGCCCGGCTTTACCGTCTTAGCCGCCTCCTCCAAGATCCACGCCTGTCTTTCGGCACACATCCGCACCGTCTCCGGACTCCACTCCTCTACGGCCGCCTCCTCCTTGCGAAACATGCCCTCCCCGGAACAGGGCGCATCCACCAAAACGCGGTCGAAAAACGAGGGGAAGAGCGCCGCGATGCGCTCCGGCTTCTCATTGCAGACAACACACCCCGCCACGCCCATCCGCTCCACATTTTGAGACAGGATGCGCGCCCGCTCCCCGACGATCTCATTGGAAATCAACAGACCCTGTCCCTGCATCCGCCCGGCAATCTGCGTGCTCTTTCCTCCCGGTGCCGCGCAAAGATCCAGGATCTTCTCACCGGGCTGCGGATCGAGCGCCTCCACGACCGCCATCGCGGACGGCTCCTGAATATAGTAAGCCCCCGCTTCGTGGAGCACATGGCGCCCGGGCCGGACGTCCGCACCATAATAATACCCTTCCCGCGTCCACAAAACTTTCTCCAGCGGAAAGGGCATCACTCTGACAAATTCTTCTTCCGTGCCTTTCATCAGGTTCCGTCTGAGTCCGTACTGCCGTTCCCGCCTGTAACCTGCCTCGAAGGCTTCATATTCCCCGCCAAGGAGCCTCTGCATCCTCTCTGCAAAAGCTCCCGGCAAAACCGTCTTATTATCACTCATAGAATTTCCTCACAACGGCCGTTATCCGCAAAGGCCGTCAGTCAACCGGCGTTTCCCGGCTTTTGTCCGCACGTCCGCACATCACACCCGCAAACGCTACGCCATCAGCGCGCCTCCAAAAAACGCCTTCTGCTCTTCCGTCACCAGAACGCGCAGCGGTTTATCCTGCTCCTTGCTGTGCCCCAGCTTCGCCATAAATCTTCCGTAAGCCTTGAATCCGCCCCGCGGAATCATCTGGATCTTCACCCGGTCAAGCTCTGCAAGCTCCCTGTCTCTCTTGTAGCCAAAGCAGCTCTCCATCAGGCATTCGTCCAGAATTGCCTCCGCATTCTCCGGCAGCGTCCCTTCCGCCAGCTCCAAATAGAGCATATAGCGCGGTCTCTGCTTCGCGTAATCGCCGTCCACACAAAATCCCTCTGCAGCACACTCCGCCCTTCTCTGGAACTTACGCATCGCATTCTCCAACTGACGTACATTCATCTTTTCATCCGCGATATTGATGACCTGACTTTTCCGATAGCAGACCCGCACGATCGGCGCCTGTCCCTCAAAGCCGACTACCTCCACCACATCCCCGATCGCGTAGCGATAAGCACCCGAAAAAGTTGTAATCAAAAGCTCATACTTGGAGCCCACTTCCACGTCACGTATCGTATAAATCTTTTCTCCCTCTCCTGTTTCCGGAACAAACTCATAAAAACAGGTATCCGGCAGAAGCGTATAATAAGCATCCTCCTCGTTGACGCCTCTGGCAATGCCAAAACACCCTTCCGATGCCGCATATGTAAAATAATGAATCGGCATATCGCCCACGTAAGTTGAGAGCTTATCCATATAAGGCTTAAACATACTGCCGCCGATCAACTGCCCATATTTGATCTTCGGCCAAATTTTCTTTACCAGCCCGTTTTCCAGCCCCTCACGCGGAATGGCGCGAAGCTGTGCTGCCCTCTTCGGATCTGCCGGCAGATGCTCCTTCAGATAAATCTCCCATTCATGGCTCACCAGAAAGCAGTCGCTGATCTCTCCCGTTTCAATGTCATTCAAAAAGGCATCCCAATTTTCCACCACATACCGCAGCATACCCACAACGCGGTTGACAAAAACACCATGTATCGCCGTCACATCCCCGCACGCAAGCGCAAAACGCAGCTTCACATAGAGCAGATCCTCCAGCGTATTTTTCGGAAACAGCACCGCCTCCGGCGCCGTATAACAGTTTAAATTTAATTCGCCCTTCGATTCCAGATAACGATGCAGCGCTCCGGCTCTCACACCGCTCATGGTGCCGTCCGGCATAAAATCCCTGCGGAACTCGCCAATCTGAAAAATCTTTCCAAACAATGCTTCGTCCGACACGTCCGGCATCTGTCTGCGAATCGTCGCGCGGATCAGATCACACCAATAAAACTTCTGCTTCAGAATATCCTTCTCAATAATCGGCACATATTTCGGCGAATCCGTGCTTCCCGAACTGATGCAGTAATACACCGGGCTTTCCATGGTAAGCAGACCGCCCTCTCCGTTTACCTGCCGCTCGATAATCGTCTCATAATCATAATGAAAGGTAATGGGCAGTTCCTTCTGGTATTCCTCTACCGAATGAATATCGTCAAATCCAAACAGTTTTCCGTACTCGGTATCCTTATTTTCCGCAAGCCTGTCCATCAGGAATTTTTCCTGCTCTGCAACCGCATTACTGCATAATTCCTCAAAACGGGTTATTGCGTCCGCTTTCCCTTCTCCTACCCCCATTGTGCCCTCCTTCTCATTACCCACCGCATTTCTTCCGAAAATGCGGTGCAGATAATGACATTATATGCGATTTTTCCTATAAAATCAATAGATTATGCCTGCTGCAAATGTTTTTCCCGCTTTTTATTGCGCATTTTCCGCAAACCCGCTATAATAGCAAAGGATTTAATTGGTTAACAGACTAAAGTAAAAGATGAGGAGGAAAGATTGAAAATTGCATTTTTAATCGCGAGGTTTGTGTCTGCGCGCTGCTTGCCACAAACTCGTTTCATGCGACATCTCAACATAGTTGAGACAAAAGCAGCGCAGAAATGGAGAATATTATGACATCACAAATTTGTATTATCATTGCCATCATCGCCTATCTCGGCATGATGATTTACATCGGCATCACCTATTCCAAAAAAAACACGCAGGCCGCGGAATTTTATCTGGGCGGCCGTAAGTTAGGCCCGCTGGTCACCGCCATGAGCGCGGAAGCCTCCGATATGAGCAGTTATCTTCTCATGGGGCTGCCGGGACTTGCCTATATCGCCGGACTTGCCGAAGTGGGCTGGACGGCCATCGGTCTCGCCATCGGCACTTACTTAAACTGGCTCTTCGTATCCAAACGAATCCGCCGCTACTCCAGCCGGATCGGTTCCTTTACCATTCCGGAATTTTTCGCCAAAAGATACGGCGACGACAAGCATTTCCTGACCTGTATCGCCGCTGTGATCATCGTGGTTTTCTTTGTGCCTTACACCGCCTCCGGCTTTGCGGCCTGCGGCAAGCTGTTCAGCACGCTCTTCGGTATGAACTACATAGCCGCCATGCTCCTTAGTGCGGCTGTCATTGTGATCTACTGCACCATGGGCGGCTTTCTCGCCGTGAGCACCACCGACTTGATTCAGGGCATTACCATGAGCATTGCCCTGCTCATCGTGGTCGGCTTCGGTGCTATCGTGACAGGAGGCTTTGGCGGCGTTACGGAAGCTGTGAGCAATCTTCCCGGCTATTTAAGTCTGGTGCAGAGCTATTCAGCCGAAACCGGCACGGCCGCACCTTACACGCCTCTTATGATTGCATCCACACTGGCATGGGGTCTGGGATATTTCGGTATGCCTCATATCCTGCTTCGCTTTATGGCGATCGAAGATGAGAACAAGCTGAAACTGTCCAGAAGAATTGCTACCGTGTGGGTGGTAATCTCCATGTCCATCGCCGTGCTGATCGGTGTGGTTGGCTACGGGCTTTCCCAAGCCGGCGTAATTCCCGTGCTGGAAGGAAGCAATTCAGAGACGGTTATCATCCAGATCGCTTCCGTACTCAGCGGTCATGGTGTGATCCCCGCATTGATAGCAGGTGTTATCCTCGCCGGTATTCTTGCAGCTACCATGTCCACCGCGGATTCCCAGCTTCTGGCGGCAGCATCCAGCATCTCCCAGAATCTGGTACAGGACTTCGGACGGAAAAAGCTGGACACCAAAACCTCTCTGCTGATCGCAAGAATTACAGTGATTGCCATCTCCCTGGTCGCCGTCTTCATCGCGCAGGATCCCGACAGCTCCATCTTTGGTATCGTTTCCTTCGCATGGGCGGGCTTCGGCGCGGCCTTCGGCCCGGTAGTGCTTCTGGCGCTGTTCTGGCGACGCTCCAATAAGCAGGGCGCATTGGCCGGCATGGTTGTAGGCGGACTCATGGTGTTTGTCTGGAAATACGGCATCGCAAAACTCGGCGGCGCTTTCGCCATCTACGAACTGCTGCCCGCCTTCATTATCTCTCTGCTTGTCAATGTGGCAGTGTCCCTTCTCACCAAAGCGCCGGATGACAAACTGGTACGTATTTTCGACGAAGTAAACGCCAAATAGCCAATACATCAGATACGAACCTCAAAACACGGTTTCTTCGGAAGCCGTGTTTTCTATTGAAAAACATAAAGTATTTTTGCCTTTTTTTTCGAAATATTAGCATAAATTAATTAACATAATTGACTAATTGCATCTTTTTGTATATAATTTTATTGTATTTATAGTATTTTAAAAAAATATAAATGATATTGCTTTTTGGAGGAAACAACCTTGCTTCACATCACTTCACTTAACGATGGTTTAGACATCTTTAAAGCGCTTGGCTCCGATGTCAGAATCGAAATATTAAATATTCTTTTGGACAACAACAGCATGAGCATGAACGAGCTGGCCTCACACCTGAATATTACCAACGGCGCGCTGACCAGTCATATCAAAAAGCTGGAAAACTGCGGGCTGATCTCCATTTCCAGCGAATCCGCCGGACACGGCAACCAAAAAATCTGCTCCGTTCATCTGGACAAAATTCTGATTGATTTAGAGCGTCAGGAAGACATTTTGAATGTCTACAGCACGGATATCAAGGTAGGCCACTATTCCGTCTACCGCATCTGTCCTACCTGCGGTCTTGCCTCGGATAAGGCCATCATCGGTGAAGTGGATGATTCCCGTTACTTTGACCATCCAGACCGCTACAGCGCGGATATTCTCTGGTTTACCAAGGGCTTTGTGGAATACAACATTCCCAACTTTATCCCCAGCTTCCAGAAGATCACGCAGCTTACGATTTCGGCAGAGCTTTCCTCCGAAGCGCCCGGCGTCAACAACGTCTGGCCCTCCGATATCTCCTTTTACTTAAATGACGTGTGTATCGGCAACTGGCTCTCACCGGGAGATTTCGGTGACTCCCGCGGACTTTTCACCCCCGACTGGTGGTTCCCCAACTGGAATCAATACGGACTGTTGAAACTTCTCGTGATCAACAGGAAAGGCACCTTTATAGACGGTCTGAAAATTTCTGATGTAACCATCGACAGCTTCCGACTCGATTACCGCAGCAGCCTCCGTTTCCGCCTGGCCGTGGACGACGACGCAGAGCATGTGGGCGGCCTGACCATCTTCGGCAAGACCTTTGGCAATTACGGACAGGACATCAAAGTAAACATACACTATGCACCCATGGAGGAAGGCGAGTAAAAATTGGGCGCCGACGCGCTCGATCCGAAGAATGCTCCGCATTCTCCACGAATGACATTTCCATAAGAATCGAGTAGGGAAGAGCTATCCTTCCCTACTCGCCGCGCGGCCCGCATGCTGTGAAACAGCAAACTTCCATATGCGGGCCTGCGCATAAAATATAACGCCTGCCGGAATTTCCCCGCAGGCGTTTTTTCGCTTTATTTTTTCATATCACGCGCTTCTTAATTTCTTGGTTTCGCGCGTCAAAACTCACTCATACTTTACGCCCCAGACGCTCTCATTGCCGCCTACCGCGCTGAAAATCATAACCTGCGTTCCCGCCTCGTCGTTCATCTGGCAGAACACGCCGCTGTAATCTTTGCCGTCATAGGACACCTTCATATAGCAAGTGCCGTCCTTCATCTCCCAGCTTCCGTCCAAGCCGTCGCCGTACACCTGTCCGCTCTCATCCAGATACAGGATAAAGGGCTGCGCAATCTCGGCGTCTATGGCCGTTCCCTGGTTGATCACATAGTATCTGCCCGCCACCGCGCTCCTGTCATAACCGCTCTCAGACACCGTCTCGCCGTCTGTCGCGTAAGGCAGCATACAGGGCCATCCTTCCTCATTGACGATAAACTGATGCACTCTCGGCTCATGCTCCTCCGTCTTATTGTCAAAGCGGGTATGGTTCACCACATATTTCTTTCCGTCCTCATCAATAAAAGCGGAATTATGACCCGTAGCCATATACGCCATCTCAAGACTCGGCAGGAAATAGTTTCCCGACAACTTCAATCCGTAAGGATAGTGCTCCGGGTTGTTCGTGTCCATGGGGTACTCCCCGTTCATATCCACATAGTCCCCGTCTATGGTCTCGGAACGGAACACGCGGATCTGATAGCCGCCCTCTCTCACCAGACCACCGTAGGAGACAAAGAGGTAATAATAACCGCTCTCCTCATCATAGAGAATGTAAGGCGCTTCAATTGAACTGTGATTGCCGCCCAGCAGTCGTTTCCCGAAATAGGGATCCACCCGGTTCGCCTCATCCTCCTCGGGATGAATCACCTCACCGGTGGCTTTGTCCAGCTCCAAAAGGTACATGCCGCCCGACCAGGAGCCGTAAACCATCCACAATCTGCCCTCTCCGTCGTAAAGCACCGTAGGGTCAATGGCGTTGGGATATTTGTTGAAATTATATTCGTTGCTCTTCTTGATGTATCTGTCCTTCGCGGTATCCCTGTCAACATATTCCGTCACATCCGTGGCATCCAGCGTCTCCGCCGTAAAACCGGAATAGATTAACGCCCCCTTCCACTCGTAAGGCCCGTCGATCTTGTCGCTGGTGGCATAGCACAGATTTGACGCATTCCATGTAGAAGTGGTGCAGAAGTACAGGTAGTAAAGTCCCGTCTCCTCATTGTAAATCACATCTGGCGCCCACACATGCCATGCCCTGTCATCCGTAGGAATCAAACTCTTCTTACTGCCGGAGTAAGCGAACGCTTCCTCATTTGCCATCAGCTCATAATAAATCTGATCCTTCACCTTATAGCCGTCCCCCAAAGATGTCCAGGTGCGCAGATCCTCCGACACCGCCGTAGACATGTGGGAACCGAATATGTAATACTTGCCGTCCGCCTTGTAAATAGACGGATCGTGAACGCTGACGCCCGCCTCGATCTTTGCCGTCTTGATCCCGTCGTAATTTACCGTAAAGTCCAAATCCGCAGGCAGTTCTCCCACACCGCTCTCCTCCTCCGTAGCTGCTGCCGTTTCCCCGCTCTCCTGCGGCTGCGCGCCTGCGCTTTCGCCTTCTGCCGTCTGCGCGCCCGTACCCTGCGAAGAACCGCACGCCGCGAGGCCAAATGCCAACAGAATACCCATCCCGCAGGCCGTAAATCCTTTCCTTCTCATGCTAACCCTCCGTTCTGAGACGCTGCCCGGACATCTGCCGTCCCGCCCGTCTCCTCGCTTTATTGTAGCTGAAACCTATCGTTTCTCTATAATAGAACTATAACAGAGAGTCCGCATATAATCAATATTTATTTTATATATTCATAAAATATTTTAGTATTTTATCCTTTTCTATTCCCCGACCGCAATATCAATCTTGCGCAGCTTCTCCATAAGGATTTCCTCCTCCGTCGGCAGATCCTCCGAACTCTCAATCTGCTGGCGCACCTGCCACATCTGCTCGTCGATGGAAGCAATCTGCTCTGCGCACGCTGTCAGGCTCTTCACGATCTCCGCCTGATTGGGCACCTCCTGCTTATACTTGAGCTGATGCTCCAAGCTGGCCCAAAAGTCCATGGCAATGGTGCGAATCTGCACTTCTACCGCCATTTCCCTTGTCTGATCCGAGAAGAACACCGGCACGCTCACAATCATATGGTAGCTGCGATAGCCGTTTGGCTTGGGGTTCCTGATATAATCCTTCCTGCGGATCACCGTGATGTCATCCTGCTGGGCCAGCGCCTCCGCCAACACATAAATATCGTCCACATAGGAGCAAACCACCCGAATCCCCGCCACATCAAAGAGATTCTCCTCCACATTCTCCACCGTGAAGGAAAGTCCTTTGCGGCTTAGCTTCTCCATAATGCTCGTGCTGCTCTTTAAGCGGGAATTGATGGAGGTAATGGGATTGCGCTGGTATCTCACATTAAACTCCGAATTCAGGACATCAAACTTCGTCCGCACCTCCTTGATGGCACAGCTGTAACGCATCCGCATCTCTTTATAGTCCACCATCGTCCCGGCCATCCTCCGGCGTTTTTCATAAATTTCGTTATCCACCTTGGGAATTACCATCGTCTGATTCTCCTCGGCGTCAAATCCCATTTCATCCAATGGGAAAAATGGATTTCCACTCATATGTCTGTCCTCCGATTACAGTTAAGCTTTCGTCTTTCCCGTTACCGTTACGGAATCTGTCCATTCCAAACCGCCTGTGGCGAAGGGCAGATTCCCTATTGGTTAAATTTATATATTTTCACGGATTTTGCAGCCGGTGCAACGTCTTGAACCGAACTGTTTCACCCTCGTTCACTTTCCTAATATATACCGAAAACATGGGAAAAACAAGGAAAGATTTATTAACTTTTTATTAGAATTTTGGTAATTTGTGAGAAAACAACGGGGCGCATAATGATTGACTTTCCGCACATATCTACTATATAATAAAGGAAACCAACTATTATAACTTGAGAAAGCATCGCGGCTGCGGAGATAAAGCCCTCACACTTTCCGTTCCCAATGCTTTAGAATGGAGATATTATGCAGTACAGAAAAATGAAAGACGACACCGAAGTATCCATTCTCGGCTACGGCTGTATGCGCTTTACGGGCGCGGGCACCCGAATCAATCTGGAAAAAACCGAAAAGGAGATTATGCTCGCCATCGAGAACGGCGTGAACTATTTTGACACCGCATATATTTACCCTGGCAGCGAGGAGGCGCTCGGCACGATCCTGGAACGGAACCATTGCCGGGATCAGATCTTCATTGCCGACAAACTCCCCTACTATCTCTTAAAGAACACGGCTTCCGCAGAAAAGCTCTTTCAGGAGCAGCTCAAACGCCTGAAAACGGATCACATTGATTTTTACCTGATGCATATGCTTTTTGATGTAGAAGTGTGGAACCGCCTAAAGAGCATCGGGATTGAGGAATGGATTGCAGAGAAAAAGGAAACAGGCGCTATCCGCAATATCGGTTTTTCTTTTCACGGTGATACAAATACGTTCAAAGCGCTGATCGATGCCTATAACTGGGACTTCTGCCAAATCCAGTACAATTATCTGGATGAGCACACGCAGGCAGGCCGCGAAGGGCTGCACTACGCCGCCGACAAAGGAATCCCCGTAGTCATCATGGAACCTCTCCGTGGCGGAAAGCTCATCAATGCCCTGCCCGACGGCGCCCAAAAAGCTTTTGCGGATCATCCCGTAAAACGCACACCGGCTGCGTGGGCCTTCCACTGGCTCTGGAACCAGCCCGAGGTGACCTGTGTCCTCTCCGGCATGAATTCTGAGGAAATGGTACAGGAAAATATCAACACCGCCGACAGCGCCAAAATCGACAGCTTCACGGCAGACGACCGCAGCCTGATCGACACGGTTCGCAAGGAGATCAACCGGAATCTCAAGGTGGGCTGTACCGGCTGTGGCTACTGTATGCCCTGCCCTCACGGCGTGGACATTCCCACTACATTTCGCTGCTACAACCAGACCGCCATGCACAAAAAATTCAGCGCCATGCTGGAGTATATCCAGATTACATCCCTCAAAAAAGACGCCTCCTCCATGAACAACTGCACCAAATGCGGCGCCTGCGAGAAGCATTGTCCCCAGCACATAGAGATCAGAAAAGAACTGCAGAACGCAAAAAAGGCCTTACAGCCTTTTTATGTACGCGCCGCGCTGAAACTGGTCAACAAGCTGGTTAAACGGTAATTTCGTTATTTTTTGCCCAACATACTGTAGTTTCCCGTAGCGTCATAGGAATCCAGCAGATAGTGGTTTTCCGCCTGCATGGAGAGCATCGTCTCCCTGTCAGCCATCTGCCGGGTTCCTTTTTCTCCTTTCTTCTCCGGTTCTTCCTTCCGAACCTGCCTAATCAACAGTTTTGATGCCTTTTTCTTCTGCCTCTGATAAGCCTCCCGCAGACGCGCCGCACTCTCCCGAAGACGGTTGCGAATATTTCCTCCACCGGTCTGTGAAACGGTGGTGTTGTCTTTTTCCGCCTGTTTCCGCTCTCGTGCTTCCTGTTCCGGCCCGCCTGTCGAGACAGCCGTCACCATATGTTCGGCAGCATGTGTTTCCGCCAGAGCCATACTCTGCAGCGCGACCCGCGCGGTATCCCCAACGCCGTCCTGTCCCGCCATTCCCCGCGCAGATATACTCACGCCGTCACGGCCCTCTTTACCTCCGGATATATTTCCTGCCAAGGACTCTTCCAGCCCGAAACCAAGCCGCAGTTTTGCGTCCGTACCGCGCTGTGCAAGCCCAAGACCGATTCCTTCCCCCTCCTGCTGCGTCTGCGCCACAGGAGCAGGAGCCGCTGCACTTTCCCGCTTCAGCTTGGCATCAGACGACACATGATTGGAGTAGGGCTCGTGGAAATGAGAGGTTTTCCATTTGAGCACATGATACTTGACATTATAGTCTTCATTCTGTTGTACCCAGTTTATATGATTCATTCTGATACCTGTTTTCGACGGATGCACTCATTCATGGAGCGTATGATTTTTGACGCACGCTGCTTTCCGCCAACTATCTGCGATAATTGAAATAGCTGCCCGAATTTCTGCTGCCGCTGCTGTAGAGATTTGTCCGGTCAAAAGGGCTGTAAATGCTGCTCTTCTCCGCCTCAAAATTCTGCTCCGCCGTAGCCTCCACAGACTCTGCCTTGGCAGCCGCCTTCGCTGGAAATCCGTTTCCACCCCAAACTTTTTCCAGCGTATCCACATCCGCCGCTTCCAGCTTCTTCTCATCCACCACAAGCGTACCGTCTGACCTTCTGGTAACGCCCGTCAGCGCCAGATCCTGTTCCGCTGATCTGGACATACTGCTTAACTGGGTAAGAAAGACCTGGTCTGTTCTGGTTCCCGATTCCTCCAGATCTTCCAGCATACTGTTGTACTGATTGACAAAGCTCTTTATATCAGATACGATCTGATCCGTCTTGCCACTCTCTCTAGCCTTGTCATAGATGGAATCCTTCTTTGCAGCCTTTAAGGCATCCGCATATTCGCCAACCTGCTTAGCATGGTACTGCATGTCATAGTAGAACTTCTGGGATTTTGCAGTGGAATTGACAAAATTCCTGTTTATTACACTGCTTGTACCGGTATTCTTACTGTTTCCCAGAAGGCTCGCCAGTCTGCCGGCACGGCTGCTCGTATTGCTGCGGCTCAGCGCGCTCTGCAGAAGTGACGTCCTCGAATTTTTACTGCTCTTTTTGAAGTTTACCATGCTGTCCCTGTAGTTTCTTGTAACTCTCACGTCGGTTCCCCCTTGTCTGTCTTTTTCTGTTACTGATTCTTATATCGGTCCGACAAATATTTCGTTAACACTGTTTGTCACGAACAGTCTCTCATTTGTCTCCAATGGATTATCAAATTTCTTCGTCCACCTCAATACCTTTGATATCCGCCTCTATCAATTTTAGCTTATTCAGCATATCTTTAATCTCCGCATTCACGGCATCACCGGCTCCGGCCACGTTCATGCCAGCCTCCGCCATATCCTTTAAGAACGCCGCCTCCTCTCTGGCATCCTTTTCCTGCTCTCTGCTCGCTTCCTCAGTCTTGTGACTCTCCTCGCGGACTTCGTCAATTCTCGCCTCCATCAACTCCTTCTGTTCCTTGCGAAGCTCGATCTTCTCCTCCTCAGCCTCCTTCTCCTCGGCCTTCTCTTCCGCTTCCTCACGCGTCTCCTCATAAGTCTCGTCCACGTGATCTTTCGCCTCATCTAACAGCATACCCTGAATATCCTTGCTGGCCTGCTCCATCACCTTTTTCGCATTATTCTGCGCATCTGCCATCTTGTGAAATTTCTGACGTTCGATTTTGATATCCGTAAGAGAGCTCTGCAGGTATCCGGAATAATTCTCCGCCTGCTTCGCCCGGTGCTCAAATATTTTCTGGTCTTTATAAAGCGCGATACAACGCTCCTGATACTCCGTAGGCGTCTGCTCCCTCAGCTCGGCAAGCCTTGCCTCCTCCTCTTCCGTAAAAGAATGATCCGCATACGGAGATGCCTCCCGCATAAGAAGCTCCAAATCTTTCTGCTCCTGCGACTCCGGATCTACCCCATACTGCTCACGAAGCTCTTCCCGTTTGTCAGCAAGCGCATTTGCCTGTTCCTTGTTTCCCCGCGCATCCTCCCGATACACTTCCTGTATTGCACGTATTTCATCCATACCCTGATCTGTCTTTCGGTCACTGTTCCAGGCATCCTGCACAAATTTCATGGCCTGTCTCTGCGCCTCCTGCCTGCGGATGGTAATCGAATCCTTATGCAGCGGCAGATCCCCTGCAAAAATAACATTCTTCTTCTGCTGTTTCACCGCTCTGCGGCCGCCCTCCACGACTGCCTTTTCCTGCACCAGCGTATTCTTATATATCATCTGGTTCTCATTATTTCCCGCCTTAATCTGCATAACCGTGCCCCCTATCCGATAACTGTACACTTTCCTAGCCGTTTAAACATTCTATATAATAAATATCGGCGGTCTCCCCCGTTTTCTTAAGAAGGAAACACCGCCGTTCATGGCAAAAATCTGCCGTTTTATGGCATCCGCGCAGAATGCACGTCTCATTCCATCACATGTGCAGAGATTCCAGAAAAGCTTCGCACCCTTCTCGTATATCGTCGTAGGTAACTTCAAAATTCCCCGTATACCACGGGTCGGCAATCGCTCTGCCGCTCCCCGCGAATTCCAGCAGCTTATATATCTTATGATCCGGGTCACCGCCCGCAATCCGTTCCATGTTGCGGACATTGGCGTCGTCCATGCCGATCAGATAATCAAAATCCTTATAATCCTGTTTGGTCATCTGACGCGCCTTGTGGGGAACGAGCGGGATTCCCTCCTGCCGCAGTTTGTTCACCGTGCCGTAGTGGGGCGGGTTGCCGATTTCCTCGCGGCTGGTGGCGGCGGAGTCGATGTGGAAGGAGGCTGATTGACCACGTTCTTTGACCATGTGGGTGAAGAGGCTTTGGGCCATTGTGCTTCTGCAAATATTGCCATGGCACACAAAAAGTATCGAAATCATGTTTGTTTTTCCTCCTGAAATGCTCTGATTTGCCGTGTTTTGGCGCGATTTGCGGGGTTTGCTTTTTCTGTGGTGATTGTTAAAAATGTAACGAAAATGGCAAATCGGGGCAAAACGAGGCATATTGATTCCGTGGGTAGTAGTAAAAACGTAGTAGGAATTGGGGGTTTTTACTACTGTGGTTATTCTTCAAATACATAGAAGTCTCCTTTGTACTCAGGGAAGTATATTAAAAAATCGTCTATATATTTTTCGTTTTTTAAATAAACTTTTTTAATATCAGATAATCCAAATTTTATATTATGAGTGCATCTCCATTCTCGTTCCATATAATAATTATCTGGATCATCATCTGGCAATGATTCATCAAATACTTTTATATATTCGAATTGTGTTTGCCATGCCATCTCTTCATGAAACAGCATTTGTTGAGTCTTACCATCAGCAAACTGTCGGGCAAAAATTGGATCAAGCAATTTTAATACATCTGAAATAGCCACATCCTTTTCCATTAAATTTGAAAGCAAAATTCTAAAATCATAAGTTTGATTTAATAATGAAAGAATCATATTCATACTTACTGCTTGTCTAAATAACTGCAAATAGTATTCCATCGGAGTGTCAGGAAAATCAATTCCGGGATTAACTGGCATTTTCGCATTTTGAGGAACATATGTGACAGGTCTTGCTCCGCATTTGGTTATAAATGATTTATCAAATCCCATTCCAAATTTACTATATTTATTTGTATGAATACTCAACGCCTCATCTGGAATATCACAAAAGCAAACACTATCGCAACGCTCCAATACCTCCCCAACATGTTCACCTGCATATTTAGGACTCATAACGGTCTTTGGCGTACCTGAAGGATCAAGAGAACATAATAGTTTCCCTTGTTTTATAATTAGAAGTAATAACTGAAATCTTTCCTCGTCAGAAGGCTTTGTTCTTCCAACAAAGTGACATAATAAGTTAGATACATATGTATTCACAAATAATTCACACCTCCAAAATTGTACCTCTATATCTTACCACAAATTAAGACTCTTTGATATATGGCAAACAAAAAAAGCACCCCACCGTAGCAGAGTGCCTCATTATTCCCTATCAGATCGCCCGGAACATCTTCTGTGAAACGGGCTTCTCTTCCTTGTTCTTTTCCAGCTCCTTTCTGGCGTTCTCCAAGTCCTCCATCCGGCGCAACTCGTCCGTGGCATCTTCCAGCCCAAGGTGCGTGTAGGTATTTAACGTCACCCCGATATCGCTGTGCCCCATCAGATATTGGAGCGTCTTGGGGTTCATGCCGGACTTTGCCATGTTGCTGCAGTAGGTATGGCGGCAGACGTGAGGCGTGATGTTGGGCATCTGCACCCGGTAGATATCGTTGTACCGCTTGACCATGTGGTTGAATCGGTGTTCCCAATGCATCGCCACTTCCGGGTAGCCGTTCTTATCCGTGAAAAGGAATCCGCTGTACCCGTCAACCACCTTTTCAAACCTCGGCGGCTCCCTGTCCTCGATGATCACCCGGAAGCACTGCGCCACGTCCTCCGTCATGGGCAGCTTCCTTGTCCCGGCATTCGTCTTGGTGGATTCGATGACCAGCCGCATATCGGAAGTCCGCTGGAGCTGGTGGTCGATGTTGATGACCTTGTTCTCCAAATCGATGTCCCGGAGGGTCAGCCCGCAGAATTCAGAGATACGCATTCCCGTATGGAAAAGGATATAGACTACTTCGTAATACTTGCAGTAGACATTGTCATCATGGATGAATTTCAGGAACTTCCGCATCTGGTCTCTTGTGATGGCTTCCCTCGTCACGCTGTCATTGACCACCACCCCGGCAAGCTCGAAGCCGAAGGGGTTCTTCATCAGCACGTCATCGTCAACCGCCATCTGGAAAGCCGGGCGCAGAACGCCCCGCACGGTCTTGACGGTGCTGTAATGCCTCCCGTCCTGCTGGAGCTTGATCAGGAACAGCTTTGCGTCCGATGTCTTGATCTGTGAGATTTTTTTATCATTAAAGTTCTCGCCTCTGAGGAGGTTCTGTACAAACTTGTAGTTCGCGAGTGTGTTTGGCTTGGCCGCCGTTTTCGTTGCAAGGTAGCGTTCCACCAGCTCCCCGACCGTGATGTTCTTCCCCAAAGGGTCTGACAGGGAATCAAGGTCATACCCGATCTGCTTCTCCAGCTCCCGCAGCGATAAGCATGGCTTCTTCCCCACCGGGAGGGTGTCTGTCGGTTCCAGCCGCCAGCTATACACGAAATGCGGCTTTCCGTTCACATGGTACTTGAACTGGTATTTCCCGTCCGCGCGGATGGATTCTCCCCTGCGCAGGACGCGGTGTTTGGAGTCACGCCGTGACTTTGTTTTTCCCGCCATTTAGCAGCCCCTCCTTTACTTCCGGGTTTTCTTCCAGATATTTTTCAAACTCCCTCCGCAGGATCAGCCTGCGCCTGCCGTATAAAGCAGTGTACTTTTGAAATTTTCCTTCCCTGAGCATCCCGAAAAATTTTCTCCGGCTGAACCCGAAATATTGTACGGCTTCCTCCGGGTTCAGGACGTCTTTTAGTTCCGGTGATGGTTTCTTCATTCTGGCTT
>CAJUBE010000022.1:0-58292 GCA_910584725.1 uncultured Lachnospiraceae bacterium
GTTTCACTCAGGAGAATGCCTGAAATACGGCATTCTCCGCACGGATTTGAGTCACGGTTAAGTTGTGAGACATGGTGGTTGGTATGGAAAAATTAGGGTAATCGGAACAAAAAGAAAAAAATGGGTTGCGAAGTTCGGAAAATAATTATATGATAAAATATATGATTGTGCATGGAGTATGTGGAAGTAGAAGGAGGAATCACCTTGCTTGAAATTAAGTCGAATGAAGCGGAGTCCGCTGCGAAGATTATCGTGGTCGGTGTCGGCGGCGCGGGCAATAACGCTGTTAATAGAATGATAGATGAAGAGATAGACGGTGTGGAGTTTATCGGTATCAATACAGATAAACAGGCTTTGCAGCTTTGTAGAGCGACCAGACTGCTGCAGATCGGTGAAAAGCTGACCAAGGGACTTGGCGCCGGCGCGAAGCCGGAGATCGGTGAGAAGGCGGCGGAGGAGAGCTCCGAGGAAGTGGCTCAGGCATTAAAGGGGGCGGACATGGTGTTTGTCACCTGCGGCATGGGCGGTGGCACCGGAACCGGCGCGGCTCCCGTGGTGGCCAAGCTTGCGAAGGATATGGGTATTCTGACCGTCGGCGTTGTGACGAAGCCTTTCCGCTTTGAGGCGAAGGCGCGTATGACAAATGCGCTGGCAGGGATCGAGAAGATTAAAGATAATGTAGATACGCTGATCGTGATTCCGAATGATAAGCTTCTTGAGATTGTGGACAGGCGTACTACCATGCCGGAGGCTCTTAAGAAAGCGGATGAAGTGCTGCAGCAGGCGGTACAGGGTATTACCGACCTGATTAATATGCCGGCTATCATCAATCTGGATTTCGCGGATGTGCAGACCGTTATGAAGGACAAGGGTATTGCGCATATCGGCATTGGCACCGGGAAGGGCGACGATAAGGCGGCGGAGGCTGCCAAGATGGCGGTGGAAAGCCCGCTGCTTGAGACGACGATCACCGGTGCGACCCATGTGATTATCAATGTATCCGGCGATATTTCTCTGGCGGATGCCTCCGACGCTTCCGATTATGTGAGGGCGCTCACGGGTGACGAGGTGAATATTATTTTCGGTGCCATGTATGATTCCAGTATGACAGACACCTGCAATGTCACTATTATCGCTACAGGCATTGAGGAGAAGGCGGCCAGACAGGGCGCCGGGCTCGGCTTTAAGAGCGGATACATAACCCCCACTTCCCTGCAGGGAAAAGGCGCAGTGGGCACGGGCTCGGGATTGAGCGCGTTTGCGGCGTCCAACATGGGATTGAAGCAGCCGATTGCCTCGCAGGGCGGACAGGCTAAGGGGCAGGCAGGGCTTAGGCCCATCGGGATTCAGAAAACAAACGATATCAAGAGTTCCGTGGAGGAGAAGTCGCTGGATATTCCGAGTTTCCTGAGAAAATAGAAGAATATAATCATATGAAAAGACGTGAAATACCACAGGAGAGGATCCTGTGGTATTTTTATTCGTTAGAAAAGTGCGTTCTATAAAATAAAAGCTTTCCCGCTCGAATTTTGTTGTGATCTGTCTGGAAAAATAGAGGAAATGCTCCCCGATTATGACAGAATATGCACACGGCATTTCCTATAATGAAGAGGAAATACGGAGGTGGAATGTGTATTACAAATTATATATTGACAGTGTTTTCATCCTGCAGATGACGGCGGATCTGTATCTGCTGTCCCTGGCCGGACAAATTATGCGGCGTACTGCCACGCGCCGGAGAATTTGGCTGGGAGCGGCAGCGGGAGCCGGGCTGAGCTGTGTAAGTCTGATGATACCGGTATGCACGGTGGGAGCCAGGCTTTTACTCGGCTCCGTGCCTGTCAGTATGTGTATGATGTGTCTCACCTATCGGATACACGGTGTGCGCAGTCTTCTTCGGGCGTCTTTGCTGATGGCTGCCGCCGGCTTTTTTTTCGGCGGCGGCATGATATGGATTCTGAATCGCTTAAGAGCCGTTATGAAGGGGGGCGGAGGTCTTTTCTTAACCCTGGCGGCAGGCGCTTTGTCCTATCTGCTTCTGGAAGTCGTTTTACGGAGGCTCATGAGACGGCGGGCGGACAGCCTGCGGATCGTGCGCGTTTATGTGCCGGACTTGGGACAGGAAATCCGTGTAAAGGCGCTGGTGGATACGGGGAACCATCTGTCCGATCCCATAAGCGGCGCGCCGGTGAGCGTAATCAGCAGCAAAATTGCCCGCTGTATGGCATCCTGTCTGTCTCAGGAAAAGTTTCATGCGATTCCGTACAGGAGTGTGGGAAAACAGAGCGGGATTCTCTCCGCCTATGAGCTGCCGGCGCTTTTGATCGAGGAGACAGGAGGGACGCTCAAAAGAGAACATGTCATAGTTGCGGTTTGTGATACGGGAATATCGGAGGACAGTGCGTACCAGATGATATTACACCCCGGGCTATTAGAAAACTAGGAGGAAAAAAGATGGTTTTAAAAGTGGCAATTCCCGGTAAGATTCAGTTTAAGATGGTACATAGGGATCAAAAATTCCTGATGACCAGGCAGGGGGATATTCATTACATAGGAGGGGCAGAGGTGCTTCCGCCGCCTCTCGAAAGTGAAAGGGAGAATGAGATCATCGGCGATCTGGGAACGGAATATGAGGACGAGGCAAAGTCGATTTTGATAGAGCATAACTTAAGATTGGTGGTGTACATTGCGAAAAAGTTTGACAATACGGGCGTGGGTGTGGAGGATCTGATTTCCATCGGAACCATCGGACTGATTAAGTCTATCAACACCTTTAATCCGGGAAAGAACATTAAGCTTGCGACCTATGCCTCACGCTGTATCGAGAATGAAATTCTGATGTACCTGAGAAGAAATAACAAGCATCGGATGGAAGTCTCCATTGACGAGCCGCTGAATGTGGACTGGGACGGCAATGAGCTTTTGCTCTCGGATATTTTGGGGACGGATGAGGACGTGATATACAAGAATCTGGAGGATGAGGTGGAGAGAAAGCTGCTGATCCGGGCGATCGCCAAGCTGTCAGAGCGGGAGCAGACGATTATCCGCCTGCGATTCGGGATCGGGAACGCCGAGGGGAAGGAATTGACTCAGAAGGAGGTGGCGGAACTGCTTGGCATTTCCCAGTCCTATATTTCCAGACTGGAGAAAAAAATCATGCGGCGGCTGAAAAAGGAGATGAGCAAGGATAGTTAATTCCGCAATCCCGCATAATTGATGTCAAATTGTGCTGAATTGATCGGAGATATGTTTGCTTTTTGTCTCCGGTGCGCGTATAATAAAAAAAAGATATTGTTATCTGACACAGGACGAAGCGGGGCGAAGGGTTTCAAATGTGCTTTGCACATGAACTGTGAAGGAATCGAACAGTTTGTTACATAATTAGTATGGGGGACAAATGAAAAAGATAATCTTGATTGTCGATGATGACAGACTGACACTGTCGACGGCTCAGAAACTGCTGGAGGGAAAGTACAAGGCGGTAGCCGTAAATTCGGGAAAGCAGGCGTTTAAGTATCTGGAGCGGCATACGCCGGATCTGATTCTTCTGGATATCAATATGCCGGAAATAGGCGGTTTTGAGGTGATGGCGACACTGCAGAAGGATCCGCACTGGAAGAAGATTCCGGTGATTTTTCTGACGGCTGACCGCAGTGCGGAGACGGAGATCGAGTGTTTTCGTGTGGGGGCAAACGATTATATAGCCAAGCCCTTCGAGCCGAATATCATGCTGAGCCGGATCAGAAGCACGCTTGAACTTGACGGTTATCGGAAGGATCTGCAGCGCAGACTGGATGAAAAGACGAAGGAGATGGAGCGCATCACGATTCAGGCGATTATGACGGTCGCCAATACCGTGGATGCGAAGGATGATTATACAAAAGGACACTCCATGCGGGTGGCAGCGTACTCCGAGCTCTTAGCGCAGCGTCTGGGCTGGTCTGAGGAGGAGATTCAGAACATTTATTATGTGGCGATGCTGCATGATGTGGGAAAGATTGGCGTACCCGACGCTGTGCTGAATAAACCATTTAAGCTGACGGATTTGGAATTTCGCCTGATCAAAGGGCACACTCTTGTAGGCGCTGAGATTTTGAATGACTTTAAGATGTTTCCCAATGTCAATGTGGGCGCAAAGTATCACCACGAGCGCTATGACGGCAGGGGATATCCGGAAGGGCTAAAGGGAGAATCCATTCCGCTGGTGGCTCGGGTGATCGGTCTGGTGGATTCCTATGACGCTATGACCAGCAACCGCGTGTACCGCAGGCGGCTGAATGACGAAGTGGTCATGCAGGAGCTGGAAAAGGGAAAGGGAAGTCAGTGGGATCCTGAACTGGTAGATATTTTTGTAGATCTGATCAAAGAAGGGGCTTTAGAAAAAATGTGGATGCCCGAGGAGGATCTGGCTACGCCGATTTTCGACAGCGGCAAGATCATGGGCATTACCATGGGCAACGAGAATGTATTGGAATCCCCTGTTGATTATCTGACAGGGCTTCTGAGCAGACAGAAAGGAGAGCACGATATCTCCTTAAGCCTGCGCGCGGAGGGCGGCAGCCTGATGCTGATCGATCTGGATCATTTCCGGCACATTAATGATGTGCACGGCCATCTGATGGGAGATTATGCCTTGAAAGTGGTTGCCGACGTGCTGCGGGAGGTCTGCGGGAATGAGATTGTCTGCCGAACCGGCGGGGATGAGTTCCTGTATTATCTGGCGGGCATTACGGACGAGGAGGTCGTCACACAGAAGGCGGAGGAGCTTTTAGAGGCGTTTTCCAAAAAGCAGGAGGAGGTGGAGGTGCTCAAGGATGCGGAGCTTTCCATAGGCATCAGTATCTCCGGGTCGGACGGCAGAGAGTTTGATGAGCTTTACCGAAGGGCCGATAAGGCGCTCTATCTCGTGAAACAGAGCAGAGGCAAACATTACGGCTTCTTCCAGAGGGCCGGTATTCTGCGGACGCCCGAACAGTCCCAGAGCGATCTCGACAAGATTATGGAGGCCATTAAGAACCAGGAGACTTATCAGGGCGCGTTCCAGGTGGATTACGACGAGTTCAACCATGTGTACGATTTCGTGAAGCATATGTCGGCGCGCAGCAAGAAGGAGACGCAGCTTCTTCTCTTTACCCTGTTCTCCTCAAACGGCAGCGAGGTCAGGCTGGACCGCATGGAGACAGCCATGCAGTGCATGGAGCAGGCAATATGCAAATCCCTGCGCGGTGTGGACGTGGGCGCGAGATACAGCAGCTCGCAGTTTTTGGTGGTGCTCCTCGGCACGGAGCGGGAGAATGTGCGCGTGGTCACGGATCGTATCGTGCAGAATTATTTTAAGCTTTACGGGGAGAAGGATATCACGCTGACTTATGATATTGCGAAGTTTGGGTGAGGAACGGTGTGAAAGAGGATAGGGGATAGAAGAATGTGAGGTTCTTCTGTCCCCTCTCCAAATTTTAGTTCTATGCCTCGTTAATCAGGTGTTTTCCGACAACCACTGATCGACTGCTTTTCTCCACAGCTTCGGCACATTCTCAACGGTGATCTCGCCGTTTTTTATCTTCAAACCATAAAATTTTCCCATTATGCCATCCCTCCTTCCTCAGCCAGTCCGCTGATTGCTGCGCCCATATCGGCAATGGCGCCGTCATGCACGCGGAGTTCTGCCGTCAAAGAGACGATCTGCTCTCTCAATTTTTCGATTTCGAGTTCGGTTTCATCCTTTTCCCGAAGATAGAAGTGGCAGACAACAGCATCCTTTTCTCTTGTTGACAATTCATGGTCAACGGCAAGGTCACTCAGCCGGTCGATGAAATCCCCGTTTTCTGACGTGAGCGTTACGGTTTTTAAGCCGTCTTCTGTGAGATTCTCCCACATGTTTGCGTAATCGGACGGATTGACCATGAGATCAAATATGGTTGAACCGTCGTTTACACCGATTTCTGCATTGTTTGATAAGATAAGTTTTAACATTTTTGAGTCCTCCTTTTTGTTTTAGGTTGATGTATAGAAAAGAATGCCTTTTCTATTCGCAAACTGTGTTCCTGATGATACATTTCTGATTTCTGCAACAAAAGCTATGTTTTTTCGTTTGTCTTCGCTGCCGCCCCACATTCTTGATCGCAAAACTTTATAACTTGAAATGTAATTAGAAAGATTGGGGACGGCAGAAACAATAGCATTTTCCGCAACATAAATGTAAATTCCATATTTTACATATGCCGGTGCAGTATTAACGCTTGCAGCCTCGATCAGTGTCGGAATGCTGCTTTGCGGTGCGGCCCCGACACTCACACTATACAGCCCGTCATATCCCGTGTCAGGATACACCGTCATCGATGATGAGCCGGGGGTAACCGATTTCGACTGATACTTGTATTGCCCCGGCTGTTCTCCGATTGGCGGCAGGATCAGATATGCCATGTCGCCGTAGGAATGCACGGAGCCGTCTTTGGTATATGTGGCGGTGAGGGTGTTTTCTCCGGCGGCAAGGTTGAGCGTAAGAGATGTTTCGCTGGATTTCAAACCGCCTGTCGCGCTTAACACGGTCGTTCCGTTTAAGGTAATGGTCAGCTTGTCCGCCGATTCCGTTGCGGTTCGCCAGCCGATATATGCCGTCGCTGCAGAGGGAACCGTCACCTTCCACGTCGATGTCGCTGTCGAGGAGTTGACGCCCCTGTTGTCGGCAATCCACCTGTCGCCGCTCCTTGTAAACTTGTATGAGCCGTTTGCGGTGTTTCGCCAAAGCAAAATATCGGGAGCGGTTGGAATCTTTCCGATATTGGCCGACATTGTCGCAAATGCCGCATCAGCCGCCGTGGTAACGCCTTTTGCAGTGATGGCATTGGCGACCGCTGTTTTACCATCACTGACAGATTTTTTTAAGTCGTTTACCTCGGATTTCGATGCAAACAGAGACTCCGCTTTTGTCCTTATATAGCCCCAGAGAGCGGATAATTTTCTGCGCCGATATACCGGCCGACTGATCGACGGATCGTTGCCGTTACTGTACTGCGATATGAAATAATCGCTATCGTACAGGGTATCGCTTTCCCCGCCGGGTGTTAAACCATTCGCCAGCGCGTCGAACGCATCCTGCGCTGTCGCCGCTCCCGTTCCGCCCTTGCTGATCGGCATAATCCCGGTAAATTCTTCAATGCCCCATGTCGGGCTGGTATCTTCCATGCCGCTGAGTTTCTCTGCGAGCGCGTCAATTAAGTCTTTCATGACTTTTCCCTGTTTCGCGGATAAAGGCTTATCCGTAACGATAGAGGTAAGATTGTCGACGACATCGGATACGTTTACTTTGCCTTCCGCCAATTCATCCAAAAGAGCCCTTATGTCATCATGGGAAGCGGCGGAGGCGTTATGATTGGCAACTGCCGAATCAATGGCTTTTTGCTGCGCGGTAGATACGGGTTTGTCCATATCGGATGTATTGTCCACATTGCCAAGCGACACTTGTGCCTTGGTGACTTTATGCGGATTGTTATGATCTGATTTATGCGTATGTAAATTCTCGCTAACCATCTTTACGGAATTGGGTGTGGCGGCATCTGTGACGGAACTGCTCGTTGTGGAGTCAACAAGCCTGACAACGCCCGGATTATTTAAATCCGCGTCGTACAACTCATGTCTCGGAATCTTTGCGTTTTCATCCAGAGAAGGTACGCCGTCCGGCCGGTCTTTTTCTTTCTTGAATACCAGATCTCTTTTCATGGCCTCCAAATCCAGAATAAGATCAATGATATTTTTGTAGATGTCGGTGGACAGCAGATTTTCGTCGTTGTGGACGGCTTTTCTGACCACGATGTTAAAGCGGCTGGAGGTATACTGTTTTCCTGTGTCGTCGCTTAAAACGAGCTCGCATTTTACGGTGCCGGGAACGGCGGTAAGCTGTTTGGTCATTTTTATGGCGACCCGGTTATCCTGTATACTGCACCAGTCGTTGGTGTCGATCTGTTTCCCGTCGGGTTTTACGGCTTTCAAAAAAACATAGGTGTTTTCGGGTATGGAAAAGCGTTTTCCATCGTTCGTGAAAGCGATGGAGATGACCCGCTCGGTATCATATTGGGACACGGGCAGATTGATGATGCCTGTGTCGTTGTAGAAACCGAGGGTGATATCTTTACTTAATAGTTCCATGGTGTTCCTCCTTCTTTAAAGAAATAAGGAGCAGAGGCGTTACGCTTTCTGCTCCAAAACTGCAATGCGCTGTTTCAGTTTCTCGATCTCCTCATGCTGCTCCTGAATCAGCTTTAACATGGGGGCGATCAGCATGTTGTACTCCGGCACTTCGGGCTCGCCGTCCTTTAAGTTGCAGGCGATGGGGTAGACATCGTAGACGTCTTCCGCGAGGAAGCCGATGATGTCCTGGCCGTAACGGTCATCCTTTTCATTTAAATAACCCTTTTTGTATTTAAACTGGACGACGGGGAGATCGTAAAGCTTACGGGGATCGAGAGAATCGGCTATCCGGTCCGTGATGTCGTATTTGTACTTTCGTGACGAGCTTGCATAGGTATAGAGCATACCGGAGCTGGAGATGCGAAGCTGGGAGCCGGAGCTGCTTGTCTGCGTCAACAGAAAGTCGTTTACAATATAACGCCCATATTCAAAGACATATTCGTTTTGGGTGTCATTGCTTCCGAAACCTTCAAAATATTCCGCATCGTCAAAGTTTATGGAGGCGCCGGAGCCGGTTGCGCCGGGAGTAATAATCACCGATTCCGTTTCTAAAACGCCAAAGGGATTGAAATAACTACGTGTGCCGTTTGCATCGAGGGGTAATATTTGAACCTCATCGGCGTTAGCGGAAACCGTGTCATCAGACATTATGTGACTTTTCAGTTCGATGTGCTGATAGGTTTTGCTTGTTCCGTGAATCCCCATCGTGTCAACGATACAGCTACAGTCCGCTTTGTTTACGGTATATGTGCTGACGGTATCCTGACTGGATTGAAATTGCTTTCGTAATTTTAAGAAGCCGCCCGTTCCCAACGACTGAATCAGCAGGTCAGCAAATGTTTCGGCGAACGATGTGGAAGGATTCCCGTTATAAATGTGAAATCCCCCTGTATCTAAGGTGTAATTCATGGCGCGCTTTTTATCCTGATCGGTTCCGCGGGAGGACAGTGCGGTCTTGTCAATTGACAGGGAAGAATCTTTATCCAAATGAATGCGGCCGATATCCAGTCTGTCAATATCCTTGATATCGCATTTCCCGTCCTGACTTACGGAGAAAGTCTCCCCGGCGGAAATGCCCTCATCCCCCAGTACCATCTGTTTCTCGCCGTTCTCACCGATCTTATAAAAGCCTGTCTCATCGAACCTCCACCCGGCGATTGTGCCGGATTTGTCCGCAACCAGACTGTCGGCAATCACGTCGCCCTGCACCAGCAGGTCACCGCCGTTCAGCTTAAGCTTGCCGCCGCCGAAATTGAAATCGCCGTTTACCAGGTCAATAATGGTGCCGCTGGTGTTGGCGAAGGGTGCGTCGGGAGCACCGTTGTAATTGTTGGATTTTACCGCGTTCGTCAGGCAGTCCCCGTTAATCTTAATCCTGCCGCTCTCCAGACTGTCAAAGATGCCGCTGTGCGCCAGCAGCTTTCCGAAATTCCCCTTATTGGCC
Organism: uncultured Lachnospiraceae bacterium; assembly: GCA_910584725.1. Taxonomy (GTDB): domain Bacteria; phylum Bacillota; class Clostridia; order Lachnospirales; family Lachnospiraceae; genus UBA3282. The sequence continues at coordinate 9,632 of CAJUBE010000022.1, forward strand.
CTGATGCTGTCCAGAATCACGTCGGACACCTGTGTGCCGAAGGCTTCGGACTTTAACAGGGCGTTCAGCATATTGTTGGCAATCTGGATTTCGGCATCGTTTTTTCCGTAGGTGCCGCCGCTTCCTGACGCGGAGCCGGAGGAATGGGAGGAGCCGGAAGCGCCCTCGCCAAAGAGAAAAGCCAGATCGTTGACGTCCGACAGGGATCTCGTCATGGTGGAAAATTCCACGGAGATATCGCCTGTGACTTGAAGCGGATTTGACTCGATGGAAATGAGCCGCAGCTTCACGGCGTCATCACAAAACAGGTCGGGCAGCAGCCGGATGAAATTGCCGATGGCGAAATCCTCCTGCAGCGGGGCAAATTCCTCCAGCGCAAAGAGATTGTCGATGGTGGTGCGGAAAGCGTACTGGGGGCGCGATGCGATATCCAGCCGGGTTTTGGCATCCTGATAGAGTTCTTCCGCTGTGTCGATCACGGTCACAATATCGTCCAGATTGGTGGTGACAATATTTTTATTGCTGTAGTCCGCCTCGTGGATAAGCAGGCGGAAGAGTTTCAGGTTCTCGGCGCTGAAATGGTTTTCGGGGAGAACGGAGGAGGAGAGGGTGTCCCGCTGTGTTCCGATAGAGGTGAGACGTTCCTGCAGAGAATCGATTTCGCTCTGCCTTTTTGAAATGGCGTCTTCACAAAGGCGGACAATGCCTTTGCAGTTTGTGCCGGTTATGGCATTGGCGCGGGGCTCGAAGGACATGTAATCGAGGTAATCTGCCAGCGTGTCCGTGAAAGCGGAGATGGTGGTAAACTGCGCTTTCTGGTCGGCCGTGAGCATTTCCCATCCGTTTTTGTCCGGGGTCAGGTATGCTTCCGGCGAGTCCTTAGTGCCGGAGACGATGAAGCCGTCCCGGTATAAGAGATTGACGCACTCCATCCATGCCTTTTTCTTCGCCTTTAATTCCGCCAGACCGTATAAGTTAAATTCATACAAAAAGGCGTTTACGGGCTTCACCATGGAGGGCTCTCCTGCGTAATCCGGATTTCCGTTTTCACATACAACGTAGCTTCCCTCATCATCTTTCACGAGATTGCCCGAAGTGTCGGTCTCGTACCAGATTTTCATGGCTTCCAGAACGGAGGGGATGATCTGGTATTTGTAAGCGAAATAATCGTGCCAGTATGCGGTGGTGTGCAGATGCGCTTCGTCCAGCTCCGTGCCGGGATCGGCATAAAGATTGGGGTAATCGTTTTTGTACAGGGTGATCAGTGCCGCCAGCGCCTTTTCGTAGGCGTTTAAGGAGAAGGCAAGTTCGTCCGCTTTGTAGGTTTTGTAGTCGATGCTGCAGCCGTCGTTAGGCAGGCGGTTTTGCAGTTCACTGACAGCGAGCAGGATTTGGTTATATGCCCTTGTGAGGGAAGTGTAATTCGGACGAAGCTCCTCCCGCTTCTTTTTCCATGCCTCGTATTCGTCATGGAAATTTTCGGTGACGTACCGATAATCCCCGTATTCATTGTGCGTGTCGGCAAAGTAATCCAGATTGTACAGGCAGGAATCACCGAAATTGACATATTCGATGCCCGATCCGTTTTCACAGGCAGGGCGGTATGCGGTGACGAGCGCTGTGTCCGTGGTGGATTCAATCTGAATACGGCTTGCCAGATTGCGCATACCGATACATATGCCTGTGTCCTTTCCGATATGCGGATAGGAGCGGAAGCTGATCCTGCGCTTCCGGCGGTCGAAGAAAAAGAGTACATTTGCGGTGGGAGCGACTTCATTCATGAGGAAAGAATAAATATCTTTCCCGTCCGCGCTGAACTGATATTTCCCGGCGCAGGCTTCCATCTCAGATGTCCGGAGGTTTTCGTCAACCGTCCACCCGGTTTCCTGAAGCGCCAGGTGCAGCAGGGACAGCTTGGGCCGGTCAAAATTGGCAAGGCGGATATATTCCTGCGGAAGTCCGGTATAGGGATCGATGTTGTCATCTGCCAGGTATTCCTGACTTTCGTCAGTGCCGTTATTGATGTAAAAGCCGCGGAGAAATTTCTGCTGCAGCTCACATTCCGCTGTGTGCGCCGTGATGCTTTTGGTTTCCTGAATGCCGTCGTTTGTGGTGACGGGTTTGGCATCAATCAGAAAAAGGGTGTTGGCGGTATCGCTTTCCAGCACCAGGTACATGTTTTCGGAAAGCGATTCATAGAAATCGGAGGGGGAAAAGTCTCCGTTTTCGTCCACGTATTTGTTGACCTCAAAGGTAAGCTCCCACATGTCGGTCAACGTTTTTTTCAATTTACAGGTTTCCTCTTTGATGCCGTTTGGCCTGCCGAGTATATCGCCTGTAGGTTTTGCCACATAAATCATAAGCAGCCTGCCTTTCTGGGGAATTCAAAGATAAAGTCGGCTTTGCAGTCCCCGGTTATCTTAATGGTGTTTGTCCCCTGTATCAGCCGGAACCAGTAGATCGATTCCATGTATTTGTCGATGGAAGAAACATAGCTGGAATACTGTGTCGTCCAGCCAACCTCGTGAAACGGCACGAGACGGCTGCCGCTGTTTATGTCAAGCAGTTTCATCTGCGCGCTGTCGATCAGGAGCGTCCGGTTTCCAAGACTGTCCGTCGGGAAAGTCTCGGGAATCGAGAGAGTGACGGATTTTTGATCGCTCACATTTTCGATTACAATGGCGTCGGCGTTTTGGGCGGATAAAAGAATCCGGGGGTAGAAGATGCCGTTCACCGTGTCGGCAATGTTATCCATGGAGAAGATTTCTTCTCCCGTAACGAGAAATCTTTTTTCTACAGGATCGGTAAATCCGAAAGGGGAATTGGTTTTGAAGACCAGCCTTTTGGCATGATGCTCCAAAAACACTTTGTCTTCAATCTCCGTACAGACGGCGTAGTAGTGGAGCGACGGGATCGCGTTGTCGTTAAAATATAATGCCCTCGGCACCGTGGGACCGGTAAGCCAGCGGTTGACGGCAATGGACTCCTGTCTGGTAAAAGGCGTCTCATCCTTTTTGATGATATAGAAGGAAAATTCGATATTTTCTTCAAAGCTTACGCCGTAATTGTTGGTTTTCAGGCGGACATGGTTTACGCTGCCGCTGTCGATTGTTCTTCGCAGCCCGTTTGCGGAAATATCCGCAGTACCGTCGATCCAGCACATCATCAGGTTATAAGAATCGCTGCTCTGGCTGTCAAAGATAAAAGAATCTGCATCTAAAAATGACATGTAATTGCTGCCTCCTTTCCGGGAGGGCGGGGTCAATCATAGATTTTTGCCGCCCTCCGTCAACTTCTGTCAATGTAGGGAATACCCGATCTTTTTCAGATCGGCATACTGTTTCTGTGTGGTGTACTGATAGGATTTCTCCAGAATCTCCTGCAGACCGGGAAGTGCGTCTCTGTCCACATTGCCGTCTACGCGCAGCAGCGCGTCGTAGTGGTTAACGATTTCCACGGACTCCCGGTCGGAGGAAGGGATCGCCTCCAATGCGCCCGCGGTATCGGGGAGACTGAGGAGAGTGGGAGTGATGTCTGCATCCGGCAGATTGGAAAGAAAGACATCCATCCGTTCCCCGGCAAGGCGGTAAAAGTCGGTGACTTTCTGCATGGTTTCCTCCACGGCGTCCGTGGAAGTGCGGTACAGTTCTTTGGCTTCCTCGATTACTTTCTTCTGGGATTCCAGGGTTTCCTGCACGGTCTGTGTGGAGGTATCCAGCGCTTCTTCCAGCGTTTTTGCGTAATCGTCCAGGGCGTCCATGCTGATGGAATACTCGTGTTCGGTTCTGGCGGTTTCCAGCTCCTCTTTCGCCTGTGCAAGCTGGGCCTCCAGCCTGGCTCTTTTTGCCTTTGCCTGGGCCGTGCTGATATCATTTAAGGCGGCAAGCTCGGCCCGCAGGGAGTCGATGTTTTTGTTTTTCTCCTTTAAGCTTCTGTCGTAGTCGTAGTAGGATTTCTTGGCCTGCAGGGCCTCCTTTCTGGCGGAAATGATATCTTTCCAGCCGGATACTTCTTCTTCCTTTGACTGGCGCATCAGATCCATGATGGCGTTTTCCACGGAGGCGGCGTCGGAGAGTGCGTCATAGTAGTTCCTGGAGGCTTCGGCAAGGGCTTCCCGGTAGGCGGTATCCGAGGCGTAGGTATCCTGATTTTCGTTGATGCGTTTGGTGAGTTCCAGGTATTCCTCCGCTTTGTTCTGGGCGTTTTCGAGCTGGGATACGAGCAGGGCGGCTTTTGCCTTTCCATACTCGGTAAGGCCGTCATCCCCGTAAAGCCATGCATCCTGAATGAGCCCTGACATGGAGGAGAGAACGGTGTCCGCCCGGTTTAATTCTTCGATAGCGTCCGTGATGCCAAAGAACCGGACTTCCCGCAGGGCGTCGTTGATCTCCTGTATGGAACCGGCTGTTTCGATCAGACCGGATCTGGCATCCGCAAGGGCCTGTTCCCATTCGGCGGCCCACAGATCCGCATATTCGCCCCAGTTGTCCGCGTCGGCGGCGCGCTCGTTTAAGAGGTCGAGAACGGCCCGCAGTCTGTCCGCCATCTCCGTGTTGCCGGAAGCCTGATAGGTTTCCATGGCTTTTTGGAACAGGGCCATGGAGGACTGGAAATCGTTGGTGTCGAGGGCTTCGAGAAGCTGCTTGTACTCGTTGATCTGGGAGAGTGTCGCGTCGTATTTGGAGGTGAGTGTGTCCAGATATTTCTCATATACGCTGACCTGACCGGAGAAAGCATCTTCGTCCAGATCGGTCATAAGGCGGGAGAGTTTTTCGCCGGAGAAGCGGTCGTAGAGGGAAACCAGATCGCTGTAGTAGCCGATGTAGGCATCCAGACAGGAGAGCTGGTCGTTTAAGGCGTTTAAGTTGTACTCGGCGATCTGTTTCGCCAGTCCGTATACTTTGGAGTAGTAGCTGTTGACTTCGGACTCCGCGTCGGCCAGGTTCTCATCATGGGTCTTTCTGAGTTTCTCCAGATCGTCTTCCATCAGGGACAGGAGATCGTTGATCCGGGACTGTTTTTCCGTATTCCAGTTTTCAAGCTGGGATTTCAGTTTGTCATATCTGGCGGACTCCGTTTTGGATAAGTCTTTGCCGGCGTCAAGCTTCTGCCGGAGAGTGTACCACTGTTCCCATGTTTTTATGTAGTTTGCGATGTTGTCTCCTGTGGCGCCTTTTTCCAGGGCTTCCAGCTCCTCGGTGTATTTCCGCAGGGTCTTTTCCTCGGAGGAGGTCAGGCCTTTTGCGGTGTCACGTTTGTTTTCCAGACGCTGTTTTTTTGCGAGCAGGGTCTTATAGGAATTGGAGGCCTTCATGTTGGCGTCGATGGCGTTGATCTGGCTCTTGTAGCTTTCGCGGATGCCCTCGGAGGACTCCTCAAACTCGCGGTTGATGTTTTCTGTTTTATCGCCGGGGTTTTCGATTTTTTCAAGCTGTTCCCTCAAGGATTTGACGGTGGCGTCCCTCCCGTCGGCAAACTGCTTTAGCTGGCTTTCGTAGGTATTGTATTTTTTCCATTCCGAGGCGGACAGGATTTTTCCGGCGTCCAGCTTATCCTGAAGCTTGCGCCAGGAATCGTAAACCCTGCTGTACTCCCCGATGGTATCGGCGGTGGCGTGGGCTTCCAGCTCCGCTTTCTTTGTGTTGTAGGCGGCAAGCTGTGCGTTCATCTTATCCAGATTTTTCTTCTGGGCGGCAAGCTGCGCCCTGCTTGCCTTCTTGTTGTCATATTTGTGTGTTTCTTTGTAGATCTGGGCATTTTTTTCGTCGATATCCTTTAAGAGCTCCCGGTAGGTGGCGGACTGTTCGATGCCGGAACCCGGATTGGGTTTTCCTTCTTCGTCGGTGCCGAAGCCCAGGATGGCAGTAAGCTGGTCTTTCAGCCTGTCGGCCTCTGTCTCACCGGCTTTTTCGCCTTTTACGACGGAGAGCCGGTCTGCCAGTTCCCTGATGGCGGCGGTTCTTGTGTCGGAGATTTCCGTCATTCTGGCCTGTGTGTCCGCCAGCTTTTTGGCGTCGGTTTTGGATAAATCTTTTCCCTGCGCCTTTTTCCTTTCCTGTCTGTCTAAAAGGGTCTGTCTCGTATCATACAGCCTGGCGTATTCTGCGGCGGTGTTGGCGGTGGCGTTATCTCTCAGGTCTTCTTTTTTGGAAAGCAGACTGTCATATTTAGCCTTTGCCTTGTCGTAGGCGTCCTGTCTGGCTGCGATTCTGCTTTCCTTCTGCTTTCTGACTTTTGCGGAATCGTTAGCGTTAATCGTGTTTTTGGCTTTGACGTCCTCTAACTGCGCCAGCTTCTTTTCCGCATCGTCCTCCGCCTTCTGGATTTCACGCTCGATCTTTTTGTAGGTTCCCGTATTTTTGACGCCGGATTCGGCATAGGTTTTCTGGGCGTCCAGGGAGGCGGTCAGTTCCTGCTTTTCTTTCGCCTCCGCGGCCTTTACCCGTTCGGAAGATGCGAAGAGGTTCTCTTCCTGCGTTTCCACGACAGCCGTTGTCTGTGACCGGAGGTGTGCGGCCTGTTCATTGACCGCCGCAAACTGCTCCAGAAGGTCGGAGAGGGAACTGCGTCTGCCCATGTCGTCTGTCAGGGAGATGAAGCTGTCCATCTTTGAGACGATGGAGGACATGTAGGAGTCCAGATCGCTGTAGTAATCCAGCACGTTGTCCAGTTTTTGTCTGATGAGGTCACGCTCCTGCTCATAGAGTTCCGAGACGGCATCCCCGCAGGCTGTCATCTTGTCATACCATTCCTGATATTTTTCGATCTTATCCGAAAGGGATTCGTTCTGCATGTCCTCCATGGTCAGTGTGCCGTTCTGGATCTTGCTGACGTAGGCGCTGCTTAAGCCTACCTGTCTTGCCTTTTCCGCATAGTAGACGTAGGCGCTATTCTGCCCGGTGATCTGTCTGTCCGCGGCCTTTACCGCCCGGTTGATCATGGCGTTCTTTTTTGACCAGGTAATAAACTTCCCTGCCTTGTCGATCAGCGCAGAAGTCTTTTTGGAGAGGTTTTCCAGAAAGATTTCGATCCAGTTGTAGGTTTCCTTGATGGATTCCAGATAATCGTGGTAGGATTCCTCGGCGTCCCAGATCTGGTCCTGATGTTCCTCGTCGCCTTCAAAGGAGCTCTTTGCCAGGGCAAGCAGTTTTTCGTAGTATTCCGCCTTGGTAATCTGATCCATTGCCAGCATGTGCTCCAAGAGGGATTTCTCCTTGTTGTAGGCATCCATGGGACTGGCTGCGGCTTCGGTTTTCGCGGGTTCCGTCTTCGCGGGGGAAGCGGCGGGAGAGGAGGCGGGGGTAAAGGAAAAGTCCACCTTTCCTGCCATCTGTTTCGCTGCCTGATAGCCCTGATAAATCTGTCTGGCGGCTTCCGCCTGTTTCCCGCCCCGCATTTCGGCGCTTTCCACGGCGGCGGCAAGCTGTGCTTCCGCAGCGCCCAGCGCCGCGTCCCGGAGCTGTTCGTTGGCGTAGGTGAGATATTCCACCGCCGCTGCCTCGGTTTTTAAGCCGTTGATGGTGTCGGCGGCATTTCTTGCCATCTGGATCTGCATTTCCTCGAGCTTTGCCTGTGAGAGCCGCTCGAACGCGCTGGCGTTTAAGCCAAGCTGCCCGTTCTCATCCACAAGCTGGGAGAGAAAGGGGAAGCCCATGTTTGTGAGTGCCTGATACTGATCCACGGTAATCTTCCCGCTCTGGTTGTAGGTGTCCCTGATATCGCAGAGGGATTTGTAGGCGGACTGGAGTTTGTCCATCTCGGCGTTTAAGCCGGAGAGGGCGTCGGTTTCGGTTTTGGCGGATTTGGCGGCACCGGAGGTGCCGGTCTTTCCGGACTTTATGGGATCAAACTTAATCTTAAAGGATTCTGTCTGCCTTTTGATACCTGCCATCATGTCAGACAGGACTGTTTCAAAATCGCCACGTCCGTTTGCAACCCGGTTGGCTGCAGAGGAGGCAAGAGCGGCGGTGGCTGTGTCGCCGTAGGCGGAGGCCAGGTTTTTTAACTGGGAAATCTTTTCTTCCGTGCTCAGGCCGGTGGTATTATAGGCAATCTCAGAAGCGGCTAACTGGTAAATCATTTCACGGGTGATACCTGCGGCCTGCCCTTCGTCTAACAGATTGGACATGTCTGACTGTGAGGCTGCTGCAAGGTTGTAGGATGCGATGACGGCTGCGCCTTTCGACTCGGCAAGCGCACGCATGGCCAGTTCATCCGCGTTGACAACGCCCAGCGATGCCAGTAATCCGGAGAAAAGCCCGGCGGTTTCCTGTGTCAGTCCGTTAGTGGCTGTGCCTGCCTGATAAATAGCGGCTGCCAGATCGTTGAAAGCCTGTTCTGCCTGTGCCTGTGTGGTGTCAGCGTCCGTCATTATGGCGGCAAAACGGTTGAAGGATTCCATATCGAAATGGAAATCCGATCCTTCCGTTTTACTAAGGGAATCAATGGAGGAGCGGATGCTTTCCAGTGCTTCAAAATCCGCGGTATCCACATGGAATCTGTTTGAAAATATCGTTTCGTAGGCGGATTTTAGGGACTGCAGAGCCGGTTTCAGCGTTGCTTCCATATTCTCCATCACAGTGAAAGCGTCTGCTCTGAGCGGTGGTTCTATTTCTGTCCGGTTCGCTTTTTCCAGGGCATCTTTATACATCTGAGCGGCCTGTTCGGCATTTTGGGCACCGTTTGTTGCTTCCAGCCAGAGTTCCGCTTCTTTTGTGGTAAGGGCTCCGACCGACTCCGATAATTCAGCGTATTGTGCCCTGTCAACAATGTTGTGATTGTCTGCAATGGTGCGGATGGACTGTTCCAGCCTTTCCCTCGTATCGTCTGCATCAAGCCCGAGCATCGCTTTCAATTCAACGGGAGTCATATTTAATTTTTTCGCGGCTGCAGCGGAAAAAGCCGTTATTTTTTCATCAAGTTCGTCGATGCTCAGGGCATCCATATCCAGAGAAAGCAGATTCTGGAGACTGTTTTTCAAAAGCTGCTGGTCTGTCGGGTTCAGCTTACTTATAGGGACGATGAGCTTGTCCCGGATATAGGCGTAGGGGTCAGGATCCCACTCGTTCATAGCGGAGGCGCAGCTGTAATCAAGCCCTTCCACAAACTGTATGGCAGTATCCTGTAAATCAGGAGTCAGATCCTGGAAGGTCTGTTTGGACTGCATACCGGAAACCAGGGACGGTATAAAATCCCGCCAGGCATTTTCGCCCTGCGTGACCTTTGCCTGCAGTTCCCGGGACTGTGCCCCGATGGAGTCTAACAGTGCGCTGCCGGCACCAGAAACGTTATCTTCAATGATGGCTTCCAGCGCGGTTTTTTCCTCAGAGGTGAGGCGGTATGCCTGTGAATACAATTCAAAGGTGCTGTCATCCGCGTAGGATGTTGAAAAAAGTGTGGCGTCGTTGATTCCTATGACATCAAGTTCTGAACGTCTGGAACCGTCCAGGGATTTCCAAAATTCCCGTGCGGAGGAAGTAAGCGCATCCAGATAATCCAGCTCTGCCTTATTGCCTGTGTCTCCGCTGAAAAGAAGCTGATTGGGACTGTCACCGAGCCTGATACCGTCCGCCGCGATTTCCTGCAGGTGCCCGAGAGCCTCGTTGGAGTCAGCGACTGTGCTGTCCAGTCTGGCGGAAGCCTGCGCTGCTTCTTCTATGTATGTGTAGACACCCGTAAAGGATTCTTCCAGTCCCTGCGCAGTCTTAAAGTTGCTTAAGTCTTCTTCTGTCCGCAGCAGTTCCTCGAGATGTTCCCTGGCGGTCATGCCTTTGGTGCCAAGGGAGAGGATGGCATTGCCGTTTTCGTCAATCCCCTTTGTCAGTCCGGGAAAGGATTCGGCAAGCTGCCTATTGATGGCGAGGAATTCTTCATACTCCCGGGTGGAGAGGGAGCGGTTTTCATTGGTAGAAAGATCGACACCCTGTGAAAGCTGTGTGTAGCGGTCAGCAGAGTCAGCCACTACTTTTTTATGGGCGGAGAGGGTGTCGTTTCTTTGACTGAACTCATCAAACAGTTCGGCGGTGCGTTCCCTTGCATTCTCAACCCTGTGGATGTAGTTATCAATGCCGGTGGCAATAGCCTGAATGGCGAAAGAGGCTGCCAGAAAGATGCCCGCATTGAGTGCTGAGTTCAGGAGCGTTGTCTTGAGAGCAGCGGCGGAAAAGCCATTGCCTGCTTTTTGGAGGTGTTTGCTCAGACCCTCTATGGAAGCTGCCTGATTGTTGATTGTACCGTTGCCGTTATCAAGGGTTTCAAGATAAGAGCGGAGGTTGGCATCGGTGATGCCGATTGATTGTGATAATTCGTCCCAATTGACAATGCCATCTTTATCTAAAAAATCATCAAATGTTTCAATTTTTTTAAATTCATTAATAAATTCTTTGTATGCATCCACATTTATTTTAGAGCTTTCAAATAGTCCTCCTAAGCCAATACCTTTGTTATCTGTGTACTGTGCGAGCAACAAGAGATATTATTTACATGAACTTCCAATTCATTGTAAGTGGTGGTATTATTAAAATATAATTTGATTATGGAGGGTTTGGATTTGGAAACAGTATTGAAGATCTGTAAAAAATGTGGAAGGTATTTAGGAAGCTGTTTACTAGATTCTAAAACACATGATGCTGATTGTGGTGGTGAACTTATTGATACTGGAATATCACATGATGAGTTGATGATTATCAGGAAGATTTCTCCCGACAACTCATTTTTGGATGCCATGATAGACCTAAAAGAAAAGGATATCATCGAGTACAACTTAAAAATGTCCCAGTTCAAAGCCCAGCTACAACAGCAGAAGAGCAGTACACCGCAGACAGGCAGCACGGTTCGCTGCCCTAAATGCGGTTCCACCAACATCACCGCAGGACAGAGGGGCTATTCCCTTCTGACAGGCTTTGTGGGTTCAGGCAGCACCGTGAACCGCTGTGCAAACTGCGGACATAAATGGAAGCCTTAGAGCTTTCCCATACTATTTCAGCCATACATGTTTTTGGAAGCCATCATATGGCAGGGCATAGCTGCCCGCTATTTTTCACGCGCCGCATAGCTGCGGAGAACTTTTTCGCTGCCACGCTCAATGGCAGGGGTCTGACTATGCCTTCACGGGTATCGGAAAGATACCCGCGCCCTCCTGGTAGTCGATGGGAGCGGCACTTGCCCTGACGGGCAGTACGCCTCTCTGCAAGTTAAGTCATCATGCTACATGACGAGTCACATGAGCTGTTCTTGTCCTTGTCCGGTTCTTGCGAAATCCGGAGACTGCGCAGTTCACGCACAGCCATATGGGAGGTCTGCGGTATAGCGGCCGCAGTTGATTTTACCAATATACCCTCCTGTATGCTTCATACAGTTCTTAGTGTTTTGCCCGGGGATTCCCACCCCGGCACGGGGTATATATTGAGCCTCGCACATTCTGCGTTATCTGTTTTATGCTAACCCAAGTTTTTTGCACCGGCGACAGCGCCGCCGATGGCGCCCAGCGTCCCTAAGGCGCCGAGCTTGTCTGTAATGAAATCCAGCACATTTACCGTGCCGTTCCCGAAATCTACGATCCCCTTTAACAGACCGTCGCCCGCAAGCGTGTCCGCGAACTGCTGGAAAGAAGCCTGCAGACGGTCGAGGGAGTACTGGATCCCCTGTTCGTATTCCTCCTGCGCCGCCAGAGCGGAGCCGGAAGCGTTACCCGCCGACTGGTAAGCAGTCTCGATGGCGGAGACATTGTTAAGGACAGAGCCGAGGGTGTCCCCTTGAGAGCCTGCAAGGGCATCCAGCAGTCCGCCCTGCTCGGAGGCGGAGAGAGTGCTCCATTCCTGCCCGATCCCCACAATGATGCTGTAGAGGTCTTTGAGCTGTGTGCCTGCCGAATCCGCCATGATGTCAAAGCCGGTCAGCTCCTGCACCAGATCCCGTAACTGCGCGGTGGACTCCAACATCCCGTCGGTTTCCATCCCTGCCGCCTCCAGCTCCAGCCTCGTGCCATAAATGCGGGATTCCACGGCATTCCATAAATCAGCCACGGCGGCGGGGTCCTGCATGATGCTGTCAGCCCCGGCCGTGAGAGCGACCGACTGTGAGAGTTCCGTATTTGCGGCGCGGAAAGAAGCCGCGCTTTCCTGTAACGCTTTCCCGAGCCCGGTGGGATCAAGGGAAAGGTCATTCCCTGTCTTGGCCAGCATGTCAAGGAGCTGTGCCGCCTCCCCGGCTTCCAGCCGTAAGCCCTGCACTGTGGAAATGAGCGCCTCATTGGATGCACTGATATCCATGCCTGTGATGTGGCTGTATAAGGCGGCGGCTTCCGCCAGAGCGTGGGCGTCCGGCAGACCGTAGCCCATCCGGCTCCACTCTGTGGTGAGACCGATCAGGTCGCTGATGGAGATACCGTATTTGCGTGCGCTCCCCGCCGCCTGTTCAAAGTAAGCCTGAAGCGCGGAAGCGGAAGCGCCGGTGGAGTGGCTTAACTGTGTCATGGCGGCATCGACCCTGACTGCTTCCTCCGGGATCACTTTCAGATATTCCAGGAAACCGGCGATATCCAGAAAGTCGGAGACCCAGTCGAAAGAAATACTTTTTTGTTTTTCGGATGTACCGGCTATTGACCCCTGCGTTTCGGGAGTTTCCGGAACTTCCGGCAAAAAAATGTCCATAGATTTTCCTCCTTTTTGAGTTGGTAGTTTGGTTGGTTTTCTTGTTTCCTATATTTTTATAAGTCTGCCGGTCTGCAGACCGCCGCAGTACAGGAAGTGAGATTTGCATGATATGTTTCTGTATTCCGGCGGGGTGCAGAATCAAAAATACCCTGTTTACTGCCTGTTTGAAGGCTTCCGAATTTACGATCTGCTGATCGTCACTGTTTAAAGAGTGGGAAAATTCCCGGAGCCTTCGTCCATCTTATCACGGTAGGATGTCCATTTTTCAATCTCCTGCTGAGAAGCCTGAATGTCTTCCATTTTTCTCTCGTATAGTCCGGAAAGGTAGGCATAACCATCCCTGTTCTGGGCAAATCCGGAAAGGATGTTCCATTCGCTGCCGGTGCCTGCCATTTCTTTCTTATACTGTGTTTCCATGTTTTCGGGATCAAACAGGTCCGTGAATTTACTGCCGGTTTTTTCCTCAAAGAGCTGGGACTTTTCGGCTTTCAGAATTCGTTCATCCAGTTCCAGCCTGCGCTCCAGATAGGAGAGCCGGTTCTTTTCCGCTTCGGTGGGATCCTGCTTTCCGGAGAGCTGCTCGTACTCGGACTGCAGGTTCTGGTAGGCGGTCTGGAGACTGTTCACCTTTGCTTCCTGTTCTTCCACGGTGACGTTGAGGGCATCCCATGCCAGTTTGCCGGCCTGAATAGCGAAGTTGATGCCAAGAACAATGCCAGCGTTGGCGGCTATGTTTTTGAGGGTTGTGGCGAATTGAGTGGTGGAAGATGTAACGCGATTACATACTGAATCGAATTCAGACATGGCTTTGGTATTTTGTGCAACAGCTATTGCGGTTTCCCTTACTTCACTATTTAGTGTAGGAAATTTGTTTATTAGTTGGTCTAATTCTGTATAATCTTCAAGACTTTTAAAAGCTGTTGAGAAGGATTTTAAATTATTTTCAATAGCTTTTGTATTGCTGAATTGATCAAAAATGGTCTTTTTTTTACCATCAGAGCCATAGTTTACAACGTGGTAAAGCTCTGATATAATATATAAAATCTTGGAAATAATATATATTCATTTAGGAGGGAGATAATGTGTCAAAATATTTAAGATTTTGCCCAAATTGTAATTTAAAAGATCCTGAATATAAACGTAAAATTCGAGGGCGATATTCTACGTATTTAAAAGAAAATAATTATATTTGTGAGGTGTGTGGTGCGCAAGTAATGGATTTGAGTATATTGTCTAGTGATTTTAGCATTATAGTAAATGTGTCAGATGACCCTCAATTTTTAAAGTCTATGATTGATTTAAATGAAAAAGATCCAATTGAATATCAACTCAAACTCAGTCAATTTAAAACCCAGGTACAACAGCAGGAAAACAGCCGTGCACAGGCCGCCAACACCGTGAAATGCCCCAGATGCGGTTCCACAAACATTACAGCGGGACAGAGAGGATTTTCCCTTCTGACAGGTTTTGTCGGTTCAGGGAAAACAGTGAACCGCTGTGCCAACTGTGGACATAAATGGAGACCATGAAGGTATATATGCCGCCGGCTTATGTTCTCTTTCTGTTTCGGTTTCATCCGTCATGTTTTTCCAAGCCATCAACGGATTTGTGTGATATGTACTAAGTAGGGCAGTAGAAACTACTGTCTGCATCCCTATTCGCTTCTCAGGGCCTTTCGCCCAGGTTACGGATCATGTATCTTGCGGCATCCCATAATTAAGCCTATGTTCTGCCGTGTCTTGTCAGCCTCTCGCACGGTATATTCGGAAATCACACTTTCCCTGTTGCATATACCGTGTCGGGATTACCATTTTCACACAAAAGAACTGTGCTTAGTGCGTCATGGATTTGCCATGGCGATACCTTTTCAAGCTTACGGCTTCCCCCGATATTCGACATGTTCCGGATAAAAATCCGGGGAGCAGTCTTCCCGATGAGCAGCATCAAATCGAAGAACATCTCTATTCAGTCATATGGCATGATGATATGACCTTATGTAGAAGGGCCTGTAAACTATGACATGTAACGTTACGTTAACCCTGCTCCCTTTGCACCGGCGACAGCGCCGCCGATGGCGTCAAGCGTTCCAAGTGTGCCGAGCTTGTCTGTAATGAAATCCAGCACATTTACCGTGCCGTTCCCGAAATCTACGATCCCCTTTAACAGACCGTCGCCCGCAAGCGTGTCCGCGAACTGCTGGAAAGAAGCCTGCAGACGGTCGAGGGAGTACTGGATCCCCTGTTCGTATTCCTCCTGCGCCGCCAGAGCGGAGCCGGAAGCGTTACCCGCCGACTGGTAAGCAGTCTCGATGGCGGAGACATTGTTAAGGACAGAGCCGAGGGTGTCCCCTTGAGAGCCTGCAAGGGCATCCAGCAGTCCGCCCTGCTCGGAGGCGGAGAGAGTGCTCCATTCCTGCCCGATCCCCACAATGATGCTGTAGAGGTCTTTGAGCTGTGTGCCTGCCGAATCCGCCATGATGTCAAAGCCGGTCAGCTCCTGCACCAGATCCCGTAACTGCGCGGTGGACTCCAACATCCCGTCGGTTTCCATCCCTGCCGCCTCCAGCTCCAGCCTCGTGCCATAAATGCGGGATTCCACGGCATTCCATAAATCAGCCACGGCGGCGGGGTCCTGCATGATGCTGTCAGCCCCGGCCGTGAGAGCGACCGACTGTGAGAGTTCCGTATTTGCGGCGCGGAAAGAAGCCGCGCTTTCCTGTAACGCTTTCCCGAGCCCGGTGGGATCAAGGGAAAGGTCATTCCCTGTCTTGGCCAGCATGTCAAGGAGCTGTGCCGCCTCCCCGGCTTCCAGCCGTAAGCCCTGCACTGTGGAAATGAGCGCCTCATTGGATGCACTGATATCCATGCCCGTGATGTGGCTGTATAAGGCGGCGGCTTCCGCCAGCGCGTGGGCGTCCGGCAGACCGTAGCCCATCCGGCTCCACTCTGCGGTGAGACCGACCAGGCCGCTGATGGAGATACCGTATCTGCGTGCGCTGTCCGCCGCCTGTTCAAAGTAAGCCTGAAGCTCGGAAGCGGAAGCGCCGGTGGAGCGGCTTAACTGTGTCATGGCGGCATCGACTTTTAGGGCCTCTTCCGGGATCACTTTCAGATATTCCAGAAAACCGGCGATATCCAAAAAGTCAGAGACCCAGTCGAAAGAAATACGTTTTTGTTTTTCGGATGTACCGGCTTTTGTTCCCTGCGTTTCGGGAGTTTCCGGAACTTCCAATAAAGAATTGTCCATAGATTTTCCTCCTTTTTTGAATTTGTAGTTGGTTGGTTTGCGTTTTTTATATGTTTGCCGGTCTGCAGACCGCCGCAGTACAGGAAAGTGAGAGCTGCATGATATGTTTCTGTGTTCCGGCGGGGTGCAGAGGAATAAAAAAAGACGCATGTTTTGATACATACGCCTTTTACGCGGTTATCTAAATTTTTAAATGAATATGTTTTTCATATTTTTAACGGTCTTCATTTTTTCCCATAATACGATTTAAGCAATAGGTATCAATCAGAACGATTAACTCTTTTGCCGTTGTAATTTGTTCTTCTGCCTGCTCTTTCGTAGCAATGTAAAAATCATCATAATCGCTGGCGTGACGGATTTCCTCCGCAACTGCAATTTTCCTGCCGAAAGTCTTGGGAAAAATTTCAGTTTTAACATAGTTTTTATTAAAATTAGCTAATGTATCTTTATGGCGTTTATATGATTTTTCATCTAATGCATGAACAGCGGATATTGCATGGTAAATGGCATAATAAGCCCGATTGTTTGCGCCACGGTATTCCTGCTCTTTCATCAGAATAATGGCGGCCTGTAAATCTTTTTTTGCTATTTCAAGGCGATAGCGCGCTAAATCGCCAATGGTTCCCTTTTCATGCGATTCCATACAGTTTGACTCCTTCAGCTTGTATATTGGTGTAAAAAGGATAAACTCCAAGCCACTTTCTGAAATGTGCATCATTTTTTGTTATGGGTTTAATGTCAGTATTATGCGCATCGTTAAAGTCATATGTGTTCCATGATAACTGCTTACGATGATGTTCAATTTCCGAATCTTCTAAATCTACCAGAATCATAATATCAATATCTGAATCTGTTCTAAAATCACCCCGAGCATAGGAACCATATAAGATGACAGATTTTAGATGCTGTCCATAAATTTCGCTTATAACTTTTACATATTCTCCCAGCAGGGTATTTATAGATTGGGGCATAAATGTATCACCTCCTGATTAGATATACAGCTTCTTAATATTTTTATCATTATATGCCATCCTTTTGGATTTTACAAGATGCTATCCGTGGGCCATCTGAATCTGCATTTCCTCGAGTTTTGCCTGTGAGAGCCGCTCGAAAGCGCTGGCGTTTAAGCCTAACTGTCCGTTCTCATCCACGAGCTGGGAGAGGAAGGTGAAGCCCATGTTTGTGAGCTCCTGATACTGATCCACGGTAATCTTCCCGCTCTGGTTGTAGGTGTCCCTGATGTCACAGAGGGATTTGTAGGAGGACTGGAGTTTGTCCATCTCTGAGTTTAAGCCGGAGAGGGCGTCGGTTTCGGTTTTGGTGGTTTTGGCGGCGCCCCTGTTTCCCGCAGAGGGAAGTTTAGGAGAGCTGGGGAGTGCAGCCTGCTCATTTTTCTTAGGATTGGCAACAGCGGCGGGCGTATAGTTGTTGACGCCCAGGTTTTTACTGCCGGCAACATTTCCCATGCCGTTTTTTGCTTTCACATAGAGTCCCCACTGGTTGATTAAATCGGCAAGCCAGCCGTATTCTCGTGATAACTGGTATAAGGTGCTGTCAACACTGAGAGACTGTCCGGAAGCGGCGGATTTGGCGATCATATATGACATAATCTGCTGGGCGTCGTCCGAGGCCATCCCTTATCATTATCATAGTTTACAACGTATGTTTTGTATGATAATATTTAACATAAATACTTGGATTAGATATATTAAATGATGGGGTAAAATTATAATGATAAAATTTTGTCAAACCTGTAAAAATAATAATTATATAGACACTGGTGGAGCAAACGGTTATTATTGGTGCTGGCTAGATAGTGTGGAAGCATGTGAAATTTGTGGTACAAAATTTATAAATATAGACTTTCCGGCTATAGATTTGAAAGTAATTACACAGGTATCCCAAGATTTATCGTTTATTGAATCTATGATAAAACTTCGGCAGGATAACATCATTGAGTACGAATCAAAAATGTCCCAATTCAGAACCCAGGTACAACAGCAGGAAAACAGCCGTGCACAGGCCGCCAACACCGTGAAATGTCCCAGATGCGGTTCCACAAACATTACAGCGGGACAGAGAGGATTTTCTCTTCTGACAGGTTTTGTCGGTTCAGGGAAAACCGTGAACCGCTGTGCGAACTGCGGACATAAATGGAGACCATAAAGGTATATATGCCGCCTGCTTATTTCTTCTGGTATCTTACGTCAAAAAGGTTTTGCCGGTATTGCAGCTCTATACATAAAAGGAGACGAAGCAACCAGCCTCGTCTCCTTATAAGATATATGAAAATATTTACTTTGGGAGCGAAAATATTTTAAAACCCCTCCCTCAATTTCCGCATATAAGCATCGTTAATCAACTCCATGGAAAGTTCCACCTCGCCGTTTTCAAAGCCGTTTTCCGAAAGAATCTGTTCGTACTTTTCATAGACGTGAATACAGTGTTTGAAGCAAACCCGGCGGGAAACACAGACAGGTAGTCGATTTTTACGAGCTCCATTATCTCATTCATTTTACATCGGCTTCCTTTCTTGGCAGGAAGAATTTCCGGCCGGAGAGACGGGGGTATCGAACAGCGCTTTCTCGGCGGCGCGTCTGTTGACAAGGCCCCGCAGCACTTTTCCGCCGGCCTTGCGGTAGGCGGGGATTTTTTCACTGATCTGCGCGATGCTGCGGACACCGCCGCCCAGCAGGGTTCTCAAGTTTCCTGCGCCGCAGTTGAAGGTGAAACTGACAAGGGCGTCAAACTGGTTCTGGTTCCAGCGGTAAATATCCATGTAGCGGTTAACGGCTTTTTCGGCGCCTGCGCAGTCGTCGCGCAGAAAGGCGTCGGCCTGCTCATGCGTAATAGTCTGGCCTTTGGAGACATGCAGGGTGTGGCCGTAGCCGATGGTCCACACGCCGACGCTGTCCTGATAGGCGGTCAATCGGCAGCCCTCAAACCGTTTGATGAGGGCAAGGCCGTTTTTGCTGATTATCCTATTCATAAAATCACATCCTCTTATTTGTTTTGGCCGCCTGAACGGAGGCTTCTATTTTTAGTTGCAGCCAGTTGTCGAAGGAACCGTAAACGCTGGCAACCGCCTTTTTGGATGCCTCAGAGACAGCGAGCAGGGCGGCATTGTATGCTTTCTGCTTCGCTTCGTGCCAGGCACTTTCCGTAAATTCGCCTTTGGCTTTCAGGGTATCCACAAAGGATTGGTTTACATAAAGTACGGCGTCCATGACGTCAGACAGGGCATCTTTTATAAGGATACTCCGGGCTTCCGTCTTTGCGGCTTCCTCGATCAAAGTGCTTTCCTTTATTTTTGCCTGGATCAGATTGACGGCATATTTGGCGGCTACAGGTAAAATAACTGTCAGTACGGTGTACAGGATATACTGCACTAATTCTGTAAATTCCATAATTGCTCCTAACCACAGCGCGCTATCCGGCGCCGTATTTTGTGATTTGCGGTTGTCGTAAAAAAAAGGGATAACACATACAAACTGTGTTGTAAATACGTGTTATCCCTAAAATGCGGCCCTGATCGAAAGGGGATCGTATCATCCGGCCGCCGCTTCCGTTTGGAAGGACAGCCGGACGGGATTACTCTTCGATGAGGGTGAGGTCGAGAATGTTGTTGTCCTGATCCGCCATCAGGTCAGCGGTGATGGTCAGGCTTCCGGGATCGCCGTTGTTGCTGAAGCTGAGAGACATATTGGACTGGGGAGCGCACTTGTAAGCTGTCAGCTTAAGGGGCACCGCCTCGTCGTCCTCGGTCTTCATAATCGTGTCGCCGTAGACGATGAAATTCTTCGGGAAGCTGGTGGACTTGATGTTGATTCTCTGCACGCCCTCGTTTACTTCCTTCATGTAGTAAACGATGACGGCATTGCCGCCTGCCAGTGCGGATGTGAGTGTGACGACTTTGTCGGCCACAGTGCAAGCCAGCTCTGTGCCGCAGTCGTCATCTGCCTTGTAGACAACCACGCTGTCCGCCATCGGTGCGTCGGGCAGAGTAATGACGGTTCCGGCATCATCCACGGACGTCTCCATTCTGGTCACAAACTTTGCGGACTTGGAGATCTCGCCGCCGGTAATCAACTGCCAGAGCTTGACGGTCTGAATCTGTGTCTCGATGGTGATGGTGCCGCCCCTCTCGCCCGAGAACTGGACGCGCTTGGGATGGCCTTTTCCGCCGTGGGCGAATACGGATTCGCCGGTCAACTCCGTGGTGCTGACGTTGGCGAAATCCAGATTGAGAAAGGGCTTTTTGGTGGCGTAGTCCACGAAAAGCAGATCGCAGACCTCTCTGTTTGCCATGTTAGGGTTTGTCATGATGTGTTCCTCCTTTAGATGTTATAAGTTTTCAGTTTCTATTCTTTTGAACCAAGCCGATGCGTCGAAGGCGTGATTCTTGTCGCCCCACGCCGCAACGCTCATGGACTGAATGTTGTACAGGTTATTACCGGAAAGTCTTGCAAAGCAGTCCCAGAGCTGGTATACGGTCAGATCCCAGATGTTGAGGATATGCAGGGACTGGCTTCTGTTTGCGACGGCGGAAATGATATTTCCCAGCTCCATATTTTTATCTGCCTTTGTCAGCTTGTTCTTTTCGGCTCTTCCCTTTTGAAGCTTTTTCATAATCTCCAGCGCCTTTTTGCTTTTTATCTTCGATAAATCCTCGTCGCGTCTTGGTTTCAGGTAATTTCGCTGGCCGATCAGGTCGCACACGACAGGGTAGTTTTCCCTCGTGATCAGTCCTGTCTGTCCGTCTTCTGTGCTGACAACAAATACATGCCGGGATTCGGAGTAGGTAATCGTTCCTTCCAGAAAAAAATCCAGCATGTTCTGTATCAGTGTGCGGGATGCCTCACCGGACAGGAGCAGGTCGAACAGGCTTGTGTCGGCCTTTTCCTCATCGGATAAAAGCGCATAGAGCGCGGTTGTGCCGGTCATGGACAGATAGGAGGGCAGATCCAGAGACAGGACTGCCAGGTAATGCCGGTAGGTGCGCGGTCCGAGGGAAGATATTTCCCGCAGAGTGGGAGATTTGATGCCGCCTACCGACGGAATCTGTACCGGGTCGGGAGACAATAATTCAAAATAAGTAAGCTTCAAGAGATCACCTGCTTTCATTTAAAATAGCCGTTCAGCTTTCTGTTGTAGTACCGGGTGATTTTTGGTTTTGTCCAAAGTCTTTCTTTGCAGACGATGGTATCGTAGGTATGGATTTCCCGTTCGGGGAGGAGGGTGCATTCCAGGCTCAATCCATCCAGTACTTTTATGACCGTATTTTCAGAGGAGGTGGTGGAGGACAGGCAGCTAAAAATGATGTCCTCCGCCGATTTGAAAACTCTGCGGACGGTTGCAGGGCTGATTTCTTCTCTGCCGGCTATTTGGTTAATGAGGTTTTCCTGCGTGATAATCAAGACGGTTTCCTCCTGTTCGCAGCCATTGCGCAATATGCTGTTTCCCTTATACGCACAGGGGAAAGTCCATCGCGGATGGCTTTTTGATTTTTTGACGGCTTCTTTTCGGCCAACGGAAGTGGCCTGTTTTGATCCGGTTTGTTAAACGGAATGCTTCTGTTTTCGCTTCCTGTCATACATCCGCACATAAATTTTCTGACATGCTGGGCAGCGTCTTGTGCGGTTGTCTTTGGCGAGAATTTCCATCCATTCTCCGCAGTCGGCGCAGGGGATCAATTTGGTGTTGGGCGTTTCTATGTTTTTTCTTAAGTTTGCGGCGATCCGGTCTCCGTAGCAGAACCATAAAAGCTGTTTGTATCTTTTTCCTCTGCCGTAAAGATATTCTGTCAGCATGTCGGCGGCAGTTTCATCGGAATAGCCGAGAGAGGAGAAGGATTCACGGATTTTGGCCGCGATATACGGCATATTGTCGGCGTGCGGATCCTTCATGTGAACCATATAGCGGTACTGTTTATTTAGGGCGTCGTACAGGGCGGCCGCCTCGTCGCTGCAACGGATTTCCGGGTCCGCCATCATTTTTCGGTAGTCGAGCGTGCCCAGACGGAGACCGCGTGTGTTGATCGCCCTGTCCGGGATTTTGTCATACACTCTGTTTACAAAGCTGCCGTTTCGTTCCCGAATCTGCGACGGTTCCTTGTCCTTTGCGAAAGCAAAGAAAGCGGGAAGCTTATCGCCGGTATATTTGGCGATGCGCTCGTTGACTGCCTTTGGAAATTCGGGCTTATATAAGGTTTTGGCATAATCAATGACAAAATTGTTCTGGCAGCAGAGCTGCTTCACACAGGTGACTGCGTCCTGCTTTTCCGCTTCGGAGCCTGACACGAACACGTCGCTGTTCCAGATTTTTGAGATGGCGTTGCTGTAAATTCCGATATTGCCGCCGGTGAAAGCGGCGTGCAGTCCGGCGTATATGTTCTGTTTATTCAGCGGGACAGGTTCTGCCTTGCGCATATTATAGTAGAGAGGGACGGTGTCCTTCATATTGCGCGCCGCAATTTCAATGAGCGCCGGGTCGGCAGCCACAAGGGACTTGTCCCCGTCCACGTCGTACATCAGAAGCTTGCTGATGAGGTCATGGGTGCTGGCATACAGGCCGTCCGTGGGGAACCATTCCCGGAGATATTTTGCGCGTTCAGAATCCGCCTCGGCCGCCACATTGCGGCGCACGGCATGTTCCCTGTACAGGTGCGGACTTCGGAGACAATCCAGCATGTCATAGCGCCGGAACAGGTGGCAGAATACTTCGCCGTCCGCAAGAAGCCCCTGTGGATTGTCTGATTTGCCAAACCAGAACTCGCAGGCAGCGTAGAAATCCGGGAGCAGGAAGGTATATCTGCCGTTTACTTCCAGCTTTCCGCTTCGATATTTTTTGAGCAGGCTGTTTTTTACGTCCCGAAGGATATCTTTGGTGTAAGCGTCGCCAAGCAGGGGCGTGTACAGCTTAACGGCCTGCTGAAAAGGCGTCATGGATGTGTTATAGGGTGAGATGCCCAGAACATCCAGCATGGTTTCCTTCGAAGTACAGATATTGCGGATACGGTCCGCCGATTTCTGCGTCAGCAGGTCGATTTCTTCATCCGTAATGTCAGTGAGTGTCTGCAGCATCTGGTAATTGATTTTGGCTCTTTTGATTCGATCTTCTTCCACATTGCATATTCCTGCGCTGCAATGGTATTTTTTAAAGAAGGACTTGTAGTCCTCCCACGAATCGTAGTAGGCGGCCATCTTAAACTGGCTTTTTGTGAAGATAATCCGGATGTCCTCTTTTATAATGTCATGGGCCTGTCCGTAAATATCGCGGATGACGGGGGAGCAGCCGTTTACCTCCATAAATTTGCAAAAATCGAACACGCCGAGCAGCCCTTTGATCCAGGGGGCGCGGAACATAAAGTTTTTGGATGAGACGGAAGGCAGAATCATGCCTGCGCCGTCGGTGTGGGGGACGGGAACGGCATCCGTTTTTCTCGTGACGGAATAATCCGTTTCGTCCACGAAATCGAAAGTGCCGTACACGGCGGTCTCAAAGTCTTCTATGACAATGGATTTTTCGATATCAAAGTCTTTCCACTCGTCTGTGGCGGAGTTGGCAAGCGCCATGTAAGCCAGATGCTTGTTTACATTGCTGCCGCCTCTGGCATTGATTTGTTCTATGGTAAGGCCGCACATAATGGTTTTTTCGATGCGGTTCCATACGGTTTCCTTTATGAAAACCGCTTTTTTGCTGCGAAGCTGTCCGGCCGAGGAGGTGAAATAAATATATTTTTCTCCGTTGTGTGCAAAGCCGTAAAAGAACAGATCTTTGAACACGTCAAAATAGTAAACCTGAACAATCATGAGGGACTCTGTTAATTCATCCTGTCCGATACCGATTGCCCGGCTCAGTGCGGAATCAAAAGCGGAAATCACATTCGCGTCATGCAGAGCGTCCGTCCTGAGAGCGCGGATATGGTCTTTGCCGTCAGTCAGCTCATTCTGCCTGACTTTATTGGAGAGAAGAGCAAGCAGTTTTTCCTTGGACGCCTTTGCTTTTTCTCTCTTATGCTGAATGAGTCTGATCCAGTGCAGATAAGCGTTTACGGTGTCGGCGCAGGATTCTGCCGTGGGCGCGTCCGGGGACATTCCTTTTCTCAGAAGATGCAGGGTCTCCTCTGTATAACCGCACTGTTTCAGCTTTTTCTCGATTTCCGGCAGTTTATTCTGTATGTAGCTGCGTTCTCTTCGATATCTGCAGTTCATCTCGTGCAGATATTTTTCACGGCTGCTGTAGAAGCTTCCGGTGTCAACCGAATATAAATGATATTGTCTGTCGAGCATTGTTATTGATCCTCCCTCTCGTGTGGTGTGGGTTTCATTCCGCCTGTCTCAGTTTCAGGCCGTTTTTTCTGCATTCCGCGTCGAATCGGAAATCCTGCGCGATGCGGCTGGCGGTCAGGGAACCGCCTGCGCGCGGTTTCCCTCCGGGCTGTGTGTTGAAATCGGAGGGATAAATGACGCCTCCGAAGGTTGTGTGGTCTGTCTGCATAATACGGTGTCCGCTATATGACTTCTGCATGGTTTTGGTCTCCCTTCTTTTTCGATTGTCTGATGTGAAGTGGTCACATTATGTATTTCTCCATTTGCATTTTGATTTTTCTGTTTTTATTTCAAAATTAAATAACGAACGTTTGTTCTAAAAATGTATTGACAAGACAGAACGTGCGTTCTATACTTATCAGTACAAACGACTAACGACGTGACAGAAGATACACGGGATTCGGTAGAATTATAGAAGCAGAGAGGGAAAGCAGATGGAAGAGATGATGGAAGCGTACTATGAGAACAATGCCGGAAAGCTCCGCAGGATGGTGGAGCGGATACTTTTGAAGTTTGGGAAATTATCGGAGTGGGATCTTGACGAGTTCTACTCGCTTGCGAACGAGGTGTTCGCGGATGTCATCGAGCGGTATGACGGCGCGAGGAGCTTTGACGCCTTTTTATATTCCTGCCTTTTTAACAGGATCAAGACGGAACTGACGAGAATGAACCGGGAGAAGCGCCGGGCGGACAGGCTTGCGGTCTCGATTGACACCTGTATTGACGAGGAGGAGAATATCACGCTGGGAGATATCATTGCGGGAGATTTTTTGATTGAGAGGGAGGTGCTCGAAAAGGGGGAGGAGAAGTTCAGCAGGAGAACAAGGGCGTATTTGAGCAGACTGTCTAACGTGCAGAGGAATGTTTTATGCATGTGTGCGGACGGCTATTCTTCTGATGAAATCAGGGAGAAGCTGCGAATCAGCAAAAAGCAGTATGCGGACTGCAGGGCGGCGATTCATTCTTACAGGAATATTTCAGCGTTATTTTAAGAAGTATGGAAAGGATAAAGGGGGATTTCAGATGGCAAGACCACGGAAACAGACTTATACATTGGAGATGTATCTGAAAAAGAATAAAAAAGGCGATATTGACAACAATGCGGATGTGCAGAGAAATTTTGTGTGGAATAAGGAACAGATCAACGAGCTGGTGGTCACCGTGCTGACGGACGATTATATTCCGCCCATTATTCTTGGTGAGGAGGAGGACTCGAAGCTGCATATTGTAGACGGCGGCTGCCGCACGGCCGCTTTGCGGAAATTCAGGGAGATGAACTATAAAATTACTTCCGTTGTGGAAAACGCGCTGATTCCCTATAAGAAAAAGTGCGTGGATGAGGACGGAAATATCTTATATGAGGATGCCGTATTTGACATCAGAAACAAGACTTTTGAAAAGCTTCCGGTGGAACTGCAGGAGAAATTCGACGAGTATCAGATCGAAACCGTCATCCACGAATGCTGTGACAGTTCCCGGATTTCCAAGTATATTAAGCGTTATAACAATCATGTTGCCATGAATCCGGATCAGAGAGCGTTCACTTATATTGACAAATTTGCAAGCCGTATCCGGAAGCTGGTCGACAGTCAGTTTTTTGTGGATTGCAGCAGCTATACGGAAAAGGAGAGAACCAAGGGAGCGGTGGAGCGGGTGGTGGTGGAAACGATCATGTGCGCGAATCACTTCGATCACTGGAAGACACAGCCTAAGGCTGCCTGCAAATACCTGAATGAACATGCGGCGGAGGAAGAATTTGATCGGCTTGCGGACCGCCTGTGCCGATTGGAGCGCATTGCGACGGATGATATGAAGGAAATTTTTAATAAAAAGGATTCTTTTATTTTTCTTACGCTTTTCGATAAATTTTCGTGTTATCAGGTGGAGGATAGCAGATTTGCAGAATTTTTAAGGGCATTTCAGACGAATCTCAGAGGGGTGAGAAAGAACGAGAAAGGGCTGCTTTTTGACGAAATCGACCGGGAACTAAGCACCAAGGACAGGCAGGTAATTGCTGATAAACTCGCTATGCTGGAAGCGCTGCTCGCAGAGTTTTTACATATTGGCAAGGACGGAGAGCAGCGTGATGGCATGTTGTCTTTTCTGGCGGAAAATCTGGAGATGGACAGGGAAGATATCGGCGCGGATATGGACTTGTACAATGAGTCATTGGATGTGTTGTTGGACGATACGGTGAAAATCGGTTCCAGACTTCGCAGCGCCGGGAACAGGCCGTCCCTTCTGGCGATGATGGTTTATTCTTATAAAGAAGATAAGGATCTGGATGAATGGATGGCGGCTTACGCCGGAAAGCATACGGGATATATAACCGACCAGCGAAAGAATTTTTTACAGATGAAAGCGGATTTTGAGCGGTATTTGAGTGGGAAGGGGTAAGGGGCCCCTCCCCGGAGAGTCACGCTGTCAGGTACAGCCGCATGGTCTTAAGCGCGTTCTTTTCCAGCCTTGATACCTGCGCCTGTGAGATGCCGATTTTTTCCGCCACTTCCATCTGTGTCTTTCCCTCAAAGAAGCGCAGGGAGATAATTTCGTGTTCCCGTTTGGTCAGCTTTTTCATGGCCTCCGTCAAGGAGATGTGCTCCACCCACGTTTCCTCGCCGTTTTTCTTGTCGCTGATCTGGTCCATCACATAGAGGGTGTCGCCGCCGTCGGTGTAGACGGGCTCGTAGAGACTTAGGGGACTCTGGATGGCGTCCAACGCGTAGACGATATCCTCTTTGGGGACGCCGATTTCTGTGGCGATTTCCGTGACGGTGGGTTCGCGGGAGTTGGCGCGGGTCAGGTGCTCCTTGGCGTAAATTGCCTTGTAGGCGGTGTCCTTTAAGGAGCGGGACACGCGTATGGAGTTGGCGTCACGGAGATAACGTCTGATCTCCCCGACGATCATAGGTACGGCATAAGTGCTGAACTTTACGTTGAGGGAGCTGTCAAAGTTGTCGATTGCTTTAATCAGTCCGACACAGCCGATCTGAAAAAGATCGTCCACATTTTCGCTGCTGGAATGAAACCGTTTGATGACGCTTAAGACAAGACGGAGATTGCCGTTGATATATGCCATCCGGGCATCCTGATCGCCTTCTTCGATTTTTTTAAACAATTCCTCTTTTTCCGCGTTTTTTAAAAGCGGCAGTTTGGCAGTGTTGACGCCGCAGATTTCTACTTTTCCCTGTATCATGACGCTACCACCCTTTCGTGAGGTTTTTTCATTTCTTTCTTTGGGGTATGTAACAAGCATGTGCGATTCAAAGGAAATTATTCACAAAATCTTAAGAAAAAACGGCGGATAAGATTTTACAAATAAGGAGTTTTTTGATACCATAGTCTATGGACAAATTTTAAGACATAAGATAAACGAGGAGTGATAGTTATGGTTTGCAAAAAATGTGGCGCGTCTCTCATGGAGGACGATCAGTTCTGTCCCGAGTGCGGCGCGAAGGTCATAAGAAAAAAGAAGTGCCCGGAATGTGGGGAGACGCTTCGGGAGGGCACCCGCTTCTGTCCCAGCTGCGGTGCGGAAGTAGGGGAGGCGCGCCCGGCCAGGCGGGCGGACGCCGAGGAGATACCGAGGAAGAAAACAAATTCAGAGGAACCGCCGAGAAGAAGAGCGGATTCCGAAGAGCCGCCGAGGCGGAGAGTCGATGCGGAGGAAACGCCCAGGAGAAGAGCCGATTCGGAGGAGGCGCCCAGGAGAAGGCCTAACCCGGATGCGCCGAGAAAGAAAGCGAATCCGGCTCCGCCCCCGAAAAAACGCCCGGTTCAGGATGAGAGACCCAGAAGGAGAAGAGACTGGGAGGAAGAAGATTGGGACGATGACGATGATGACGACGAGGAGAGCGTAGATATTCTGTCTATCATGACGGTTGCCGTCGGCTGTATTCTTCTGGTGATTGTTGCGGTATTAGGTTTCAAGCTGTATCAGCGGTATGTGCCTAAGGATTATGACAAGGCGGCCGAGGAGCAGGAAGCGGACGGACAGGAAGAGGGAGAGGACGTTTCCGACGGGGCAGAGCAGGAGGACGGTCAGAGACTGGAAGAGCCGCCCGCGGATTCGGAGGAGGAGACAGAGATTGTGGTTTCCGCCGCCGGCTCCATTGTTGCTACCCACGACGTAAGGATCAGGGATAACCCGAGTACGGACGGCACCACTGTCATCACGACGGCGAAGCAGGGTGATATCTATGAGTACACGGAGGTTGTGGAGGGCGGTAACTGGTATAAGATCATCCTTCCCGACGGGTATGATTACGAATACGGCTACGTCAGCGCCGACTATGTAGAGGAGCAATGATCTTTCTTAATACTTAGAACAGTAAGACAGGAACCTTTTCCGGGCCGGGACATATGATAATAAAAAGCCCGGGGGAGGTTCCTATGCTGTTTTCGGAATTAAAGAAAAAGGAAGTCATCAACCTGAAAAACTGTGAGCGGCTCGGAAAAGTGAGTGATTTCGAGTTCGACGAGTGCACGGGACAGATTTTCAAGCTGATTATTCCGGGAGACAGTAAATGGTGCAGTTTTTTCGGAAGTGAGCCGGATTATGTGATCTGCTATAAAGATATCAAGAAGATCGGGCCGGATATTATTGTGGTTGATATTTGCCTGTAAATGGTTTCCATAAGATAGTTGACATAATGACCATTTTATCCTATAATAGTCATATTGAGTGCAGCGTCTGACCGCGCTCAAGTACAGGGGGATAAGGAGGATATCCGGGATGAAATGCCCATTTTGTGGTCATGAGAATACGAGAGTTATCGACAGCAGACCGGCGGAGGACAACAGCTCTATCCGCAGACGGCGCGTCTGTGACGAGTGTGACAAGCGGTTTACCACTTATGAGAAGGTGGAGACGATACCGCTCATTGTCATAAAGAAGGATAACAACAGGGAGACTTACGACAGAGCGAAGATTGAAGCGGGTGTGCTGCGGGCCTGCCACAAGCGGCCGATCAGCGCCAACCAGATCAACCAGTTGGTGGACGAGGTGGAGACGGATATCTTTAACCGGGAGGAGAAGGAAATTCCCAGTCAGGTGATCGGCGAGCTCGTCATGAATAAGCTCAAAGATTTAGAGGCCGTTGCCTATGTCAGATTCGCTTCTGTTTACAGGGAGTTTAAGGATATCAACACCTTTATGGAAGAACTGAAAAACGTGCTGGACAAATAGACGGCGGATAAAAACACCTTGCGTTATCGTGAGGTGTTTTTCGAGCTGCACTGTGAAATAACCGGAAGGAGTAGGGCAATGGCGGGGCTTACATGCTTTTACCCGGATGTATATCTGGATTCCACATATGAGATTGACTTTGAAGCGTTATACCGGGAGGGCTTCCGGGGCGTCATCTTCGATATCGACAATACGCTTGTGCCTCACGACGCGCCTGCTGACGCGCGCAGCATTGCGCTTTTTGAAAGATTGAGAAACATTGGTTTTGAGAGCGTGCTCCTGTCCAACAACAAGGAACCCCGCGTAAAAATGTTTAATGATCAGATACATACGCATTATATATTTAAAGCAGGTAAGCCGGGGAAGAAGGGTTATCTGCGGGCTATGGAGCTGATGCAGACAGAGCCGGCCACCACGCTTTTCGTGGGAGATCAGCTCTTTACGGATGTGTGGGGTGCAAAGCGGGCCGGAATATTAACTTATCTGGTCAAACCGATCTGCCCCAAAGAAGAAATTCAGATTGTATTGAAAAGGCGGCTGGAGCGGATCGTGTTGTTTTTTTACAGGCATAGGAGGAAATGAGAGATGGAAATAGACGGCAGGACAAGAATCTGCGGACTGATCGGCAATCCGGTGGAGCATACCCTTTCACCGGTGATACATAATACGCTGGCGCAGCGGTTCGGACATAATCTGGTATATGTGCCGTTTCCCGTGGAGGCCGGGCGGGTTGCGGAGGCTGTGGCAGGGGCGTCGGCGCTGCAGCTTTTGGGTCTCAACGTGACGGTTCCCTATAAAGGAGAGGTGATTCCCTGTCTGTGTGAAGTGGATTCCCTGGCGGCGGCAATCGGCGCGGTCAACACGCTTGTGGCGGCGCCGGGCGGGTTTAAGGGCTATAATACGGATATGGAAGGGCTTTACCGCGCTATGATGACGGAGGGCATCAGGATTGCAGACGAGGAGATTATTCTGCTGGGCGCGGGCGGCGCGGCCAGGGCGGTAGCCTATCTGTGTGCCGTGAAGGGGGCAAAGAGGGTTTATCTTTTGAACCGCTCGGTGGAAAAAGCGCAGAAGGTTGCGGAGGAGGTAAACCGCTCGGCGGAACGGCAGGTAATTTTACCGATGGCTCTTTCGGACTTCGACAGTCTGCCGGATCGGAAGTTTCTGGCGATACAGGGCACTTCGGTGGGACTGGCGCCGCATGTGGATGATGTTGTGATCGATGAGGTAAAGTTTTACGAAAAGGTACACACAGGTTTCGAGTTGATTTACAGTCCGTGGGAGACCCGTTTTATGAAACTGGTGAGGGAGCATGGCGGACAGGCATATAATGGGCTGAAAATGCTTCTCTATCAGGGGATCATCGCCTATGAGCTGTGGAACGGGGTAACGGTGTCCGAGGAGGATGCGGATGTGGTTTATGAGAAACTGAGGGAGCATCTGTAGTTGTTCCGGACAGATCAAGTGTACGGAGGATAGCGTGAGAAGAACTTCTAAATCACTCGCAGCAAAGGCTGCTTCGCGAAGAAGTTCTAAATCTCACGCAGGAGAATGCCCAAAATACGGCATTCTCCGCAATGATTTGAGATTCCGCGGAGCGGAATCATGGGGGTTAGCATGGAAAATATTATACTGATCGGGTTTATGGGCTGCGGCAAGTCTACAGTAGGCTTGCGGCTGTCCTACCGCCTGCGGCGGACGATCATAGATACGGATAAGGAAATTGAGAAAGAGGAGCGCAGAACCATATCGGATATTTTTGCGACAGACGGGGAATCGTATTTCCGGGACAGGGAGACGGCAATCTTACGAAAGTTGAAGGATGACGTAACTAACCAAATTATATCGGTGGGAGGCGGCCTGCCTGTGCGGGAGGAGAACAGGGCGCTGCTGCATGAGCTGGGACAGGTTTTTTATCTGTGTGCTGAGGGCCGGACAATTTATGAGAGGTTGAAGGACGATACCACGAGGCCGCTTTTGCAGGTGGACGATCCCCTGACAAGGATAAATTCGCTTATCAAGGAGAGAGATTCCTATTACCGTGCAGCGTCGGATGTGGTGATCACCGTGGATGACAGGAGCTTTACGGAGATTCTGGACGAGATAGAGAAATTTGTGAAGTAAAAAAACAGCGGAACAGGAAAGGGCGCGCTTTGGCGTAAGGGTGAGAAGGATGAAATTGCTGGTGATTAACGGGCCGAATTTGAATTTTCTTGGGATTCGGGAAAAGAGTGTGTACGGCACACAGGACTACGACTATCTGCTTCAGATGATCGCAGAAAAGGGCGAGGTGACAAGCAGCACCATAGAGGTGTTTCAGAGCAACCATGAGGGGGCGATCATCGACAGGATTCAGGATGCCTACTTCGACGGCACCGAGGGGATCGTAATCAATCCGGGGGCGTTTACCCATTACAGCTACGCCATCCGGGACGCGCTGGCGAGCATCACCGTACCGAAGGTGGAAATTCATATTTCCGACATCACACAGAGGGAGGAGTTCCGCAAAGTATCGGTGACAGCGCCCGTCTGCGATAAACAGATTTACGGGCAGGGACTGGACGGCTATCTGCAGGCAATCGACTTTATCTTGGATTTTTTAAATAAAGAGGTTGAAAAATAGACTTTTTTAGTATAAACTAGAAAAGAATTATATTTGTGAAAGCTTAGGAGGAGATAGTCATATGGTATCAGCGGGTGATTTCAGAAACGGCATTACTGTCGAGATGGAGGGTAATGTTTATCAGATAATTGAGTTTCAGCATGTAAAACCGGGCAAAGGCGCAGCTTTTGTCAGAACGAAGCTGAAAAATATCATCAACGGCGGTGTGGTGGAAAAGAGTTTCCGTCCCACAGAGAAATTCCCTCAGGCACGTATTGACAGAAAGGACATGCAGTATTTATATTCTGACGGCGACCTGTTCAATTTCATGGACACGGAGACCTACGACCAGATCGCGTTGAACGCGGAGGCGGTAGGGGACGCTCTGAAATTCGTGAAAGAGAACGAGATGGTTAAGATCTGTTCTTACAACGGCAATGTGTTTGCGATAGAGCCGCCGCTGTTTGTAGAGTTGGAGATCACCGATACCGAGCCGGGATTTAAGGGCGATACCGCCACGGGCGCGACGAAGCCCGCGATCGTGGAGACCGGCGCGAAGGTTATGGTTCCGCTGTTTGTGGAGAACGGTGAGAAAATCAAGATCGACACCAGATCAGGCGAGTATCTGTCCAGAGTATAAAAGCACTACATTACGTCAAAGCCCATAAGACAATATAGATTTCGGTCTATGTTGTCTTTTTTGCGTATAAGCAGAGTCAGAAAGTGGCAAATACAAACTGCATGCCGGCATGCGAGGATGGATTTGATACTTTATGACGAGGCGCAAGACGTCCGGGGGACGTCTGCTCTGCGCGGACCGGAGTGGAACGGAGACCGCGAATGAGAAATGCGAAGCATTTCGAGTCTGCTTATACGTGGTTCGAAATCCAGATATGCCCGGAGAGAATGGGAAAGAGGAAAATATGGGATTTCAAAAATTTGTAGATAATATCGTGGATTTATTGCAGGAGAGAATGGGGGACAGCTATGAGATCAGGGTGCTCCATGTGACCAAAAACAATGATGTGGAACAGACGGGGATTGCCATAACGAGGCAGGAGGACAGCATTTTCCCGACCATTTACCTGGAGAGTCTTTATCAGGAGTATCGGGAAGGCGAACGGCTTGGCGTGCTTGTGCAGAGGATCATCAACTGCCATGAGGAGCAGTCCATGGCGCTTGATCTTGACATGGATTTTTTTCGTGATTACAGCAGGGTGAAGGACAGGATTTTCTACAAGCTGGTCAGCTTTGAAAAGAACAAAAAGTTTTTGAGGGATGCGCCCCATCTGAGATGGCATGATCTCGCGATTGTATTTTATTATGCGCTGGAGGAGGATATGGTGGAAGGCGGGTCTATTACGATTAAGAGGCCGCATATGCTGATGTGGAAACAGAACGCGGAATCACTCTATCGGACGGCCGGACGCAATATGAAGCGGGGGATGCCGGAGCTTTTGGTTTCCATGCGGGAACTGATTGCGGAGATGACGGGCGTCAACGTGCGCGAAGACGATGCAATGCCGATGTATGTGTTGACAAATCAGGAAAAACGCTTCGGCGCTTCGGCCATGCTGTATTCCGAAAAGCTCGGACGGCTGGCGGAGCGGTTCGGCTGCGATCTTCTGATTCTGCCGAGTTCTATCCATGAAGTGCTGCTGATTCCAGATGACCATGTGAAGGATTATGACTTTTACAGGCAGATGGTGGAGGAGGTCAACCGGACGCAGGTGGAGCCGGAGGAAGTGCTCTCCTACAGGCTTTACCGCTATTGTCGGAAGAATGCGGAAATTGAGGAAATTATTTCTTAAATGATTTCTTCTACGCGATTACTTGACAAGTGTGCCCGCATGAGGTATGATACAAAAGATGTAACAAATTTGTAACAATTTTACGGATCGTATCAAATGTGTTACATCAAGGCGGGCACCCGTAGTCTAATGGATAAAACGTAGGCCTCCGACGCCTTTGATGCAGGTTCGAGTCCTGTCG
This sequence comes from uncultured Lachnospiraceae bacterium, assembly GCA_910584725.1. Classification (GTDB taxonomy): domain Bacteria; phylum Bacillota; class Clostridia; order Lachnospirales; family Lachnospiraceae; genus UBA3282. The sequence goes on from CAJUBE010000022.1 coordinate 43,643, forward strand.
GGTGCATAGGGTTATTGGTTTCCGGGACGATATGATGATATTGTCCCGGAAATTCTAAGGAACGGTTAGGGAATTATTTGTGACAAGTAATTGTCATGAGTAATTCCTGAATATTTCCTAGGATTGAAGGAGTTTTGCGAATATGACAAATAATACAATATGGGAGAGTCTGAGGGCAAAGCTTGACGCGTTCAAAAACTGGCTGGTACGATACTCCAAAATTGTTCTTCCTGTCATTTTAGTGGTCTGCGTTGCATTGACAATCGTGATAGCGATGCAGGCGAATAAGCGAAAAGTGGAGCAGGAGGAAACAGTGGTTGCGCCGGAAGAAAACACGGGCGAAGACGAGGCGATGCTTGAAGTGCCGGAGGTGCCTTTAGAGAAGGATGCCGTTCCGGGGATCAACGAGCTGTTTGACGTATACTATAAGGCGATGGTGGAGGGCGATACAGCCACCATGGAGAAGCTGGTCTATTATATGGATGCCACGGAGATCCTGCGCGCGGCGGAGACGAGTAAATATATCGAATCCTATCCGCCACTGGAGATTTATACCAAAGCGGGACCGAAGGAAGGCACGTATATCGCCTATGTTTACGGGGAGATAAAGTTCTACGATTATGATAAGCCGGTTCCCGGTATGCGGGTGTATTATGTGTGTACCAATGAGGACGGTGAACTTTATATTAACGAGGATGGCGAGGAAAGCGACAACGAGCTGCATTACATGCGGGAAATCCAGCTTCAGGAAGATGTGATCGACCTGAATAACAAAGCGGCGGAAGCGTATAACAAAATGATGGTAGATGATCCGAAGCTGGCTGATTTTCTCTTAGAGCTGAAGACGGAGATTGAGAAGAATGTAGGCGAAGCGCTGGCGCGTGCCGAGCAGAGCGAGGAGCCGGAAGAGGGGGCAGAGGAAGAGACGCCCGAGGAAACCGAAGAGGATGCGCCTGTCGAGGTCGTTACCAAGGTAAAGACGACGGATGTGGTTAATATAAGGACGTCAGACAGCGAGACGGCGGATAAGCTTGGCAAGGCAGCTGTGGGCGATGAATTTGAGCTTCTGGAAGAAAAAGGCAACGGCTGGAGCAAGATTAAGTATGACGGCGGAGAGGCATATATCAAGAGCGATTTTCTGGAGCCTTCCGAGACCATGACAGCGTCCAACGACGAACAGACGGAGGACGGGGAGGAAGAGGATTCGCAGGAGCAGGCGGATAACACCGATGATTCCACACCCACAAACGGTACAGTGAGGGTGAAGGAAACCGTCAGAATCCGAAGCGGCGCAAGTGAGAACTCCGAGAAGATAGCGACGGCTTATATGGGTGAAACCTTTGAGGTAATTATGAAACAGGCTGACGGCTGGACGAAGATTAAGTACAACGGACAGACAGCTTATGTGAAGTCGGATTATGTGGAGTGAAACTGATTAAAAATAGAATAAAATGGAAAGACTGGACAGATGAGGGTGTAATGCTCTCATCTGTTTTTTGTGATCTGCTTATTTGCGCGAATAAGCAGAGAAGGAAGTCTCACGAGGCAGGCATCAAGCTTGCATGAATGAATGCATCGTGAGACTTACGACGAGCAACGCGAACGAGAGATGCGAAGCATCTCGAGTCTGCTTATTTGCGTATAGGTATAAGGAAAGGAGCCCTAGCCATGAAACATGATGACGAGATGGTTTTGAAGGAAATACAGAAAAGTACACAGATGGGAATGACGGCGATTGACACGATTCTGGACAAAATCGGAAATGATGAATTTTCCATTACACTGTCCAGACAGTCCCTACATTACGCGGATATCCATAACCGGGCGCTTGACCAGATTTTACAGCAGAACGGGGAGGGGTATCGCGCAAGCCAGATCGGGGAAATGATGCTGAGAGGGAGCATACACGCGAACACAGCCTTTAATGTCAGCACGGGGCATCTGGCGGAAATGATGATTCAGGAAAGCAACAGGGGGATCACCAGCATGTGGAAGAGCTTAAAGCACAATGGCCTTGCCACGGATGCGGCCGTGGAACTGGCGAAGGAGCTGGTGGACTTTGAAGAAAAGAGTATAGAGCGGTTGAAGGAATATCTGTGAATTTTGTGTTGGAACAGAATACATGTTTTTCCGAAAGAGGGAGTGACGGCGTTTTGCGTGTATACAAGTATTTTGGTATTATTGTACAATATAACTAAAAAATACCGAGGAAATTTTTACACTTTAATTCGCTAAATTTTCTTGTGGTTTCCCATACGGCATACTATAATGGTACGTGGTAATGTATACAAGCAAGAAGGAGGACATAAGGCGATGTCATATGTTGATGAGGTTTATGAGTTAGTTGTAGCGAAAAATCCCGCCCAGCCCGAGTTCCATCAGGCAGTAAAAGAGGTATTGGAGTCTCTGCGCGTGGTGATTGAGGCGGACGAGGAGGCATACAGAAAGGACGCGCTTCTGGAGCGTCTGACGGTTCCTGAGAGAATCGTGCAGTTCCGTGTTCCCTGGGTGGATGACAAGGGACAGGTGCAGGTAAATAACGGATTCCGCGTGCAGTTTAACAGCGCGATCGGCCCTTACAAGGGAGGCTTACGTTTCCATCCTTCCGTAAACCTGGGTATTATCAAATTCCTGGGCTTTGAGCAGATTTTCAAAAACTCCCTGACGGGTCTCCCTATCGGCGGCGGCAAGGGCGGTTCTGATTTCGATCCTAAGGGAAAATCCGATAGAGAAGTGATGGCGTTCTGCCAGAGCTTTATGACAGAACTTTGCAAGCATATCGGCGCGGACACCGACGTGCCGGCGGGTGATATCGGTGTCGGCGGCCGCGAGATCGGCTTTATGTTCGGACAGTACAAGAGAATCCGCAATCTGTATGAGGGCGTGCTGACAGGTAAGGGTCTTACCTACGGCGGTTCCCTTGCAAGAACCGAGGCGACCGGCTACGGTCTGCTCTATCTGACAGAGGAAATGCTTAAGTGCAACGGCAAGGACATTAAGGGCAAGACGATCGCTGTTTCCGGTGCGGGCAACGTGGCGATCTACGCGATCCAGAAAGCGCAGCAGCTTGGCGGCAAGCCTGTGACCTGCTCCGATTCCACGGGCTGGATTTATGATCCCGACGGCATCGACGTAGCGACCCTGCAGGAAGTGAAGGAAGTGAAGCGCGCACGTCTGACAGAGTACGCGGCAAAGCGTCCTAACGCAGAGTACCATGAGAAGAAGAACGGCGAGCACGGCGTATGGAGCGTGAAGTGCGATATCGCCCTTCCCTGCGCAACGCAGAACGAGTTGGATTTAGAGGATGCGAAGATGCTCGTGGCGAACGGCTGCTTCGCGGTGGCTGAGGGCGCGAACATGCCCACAACCATGGAGGCGACGGAGTATCTGCAGAAGAACGGTGTGCTGTTCTGCCCCGGCAAGGCATCAAACGCGGGCGGCGTGGCGACCTCCGCACTGGAGATGAGCCAGAACTCCGAGAGACTTTCCTGGACGTTCGAGGAGGTGGACTCCAAGCTGCAGGGCATCATGGTGAATATCTTCCACAGTCTCGACGAGGCTTCCAAGAAGTATGGTAAGGAAGGCGACTACGTGGCAGGCGCGAATATCGCGGGCTTCCTGAAGGTGGCGGAGGCGATGAAGGCACAGGGGATTGTGTAATGTATGTTGATTAAATAATAAGAATCCCATATACAGGTGGAATCTCTTGTATATGGGATTTTTTAGGTGAAAATATCAGACCACTCTAGGTAAAGTATGCAGCAAATTAAGATGCAAGATATAATTAGAAAATTTTTGAGGCAAAAGCCTCATTTTAATGCCGACAGCACATCTGCAACCGACATCTGCAGGCTGTCCGGGATTTCCTTCCTTGCCGGAAGTAGTGCAAAAAATGATTCTGCGCTTTCTGTTTCTGCAACAAACTGCGGCAGGTCAATGTGAAGCGCTTCACAGACCATTTTCTCAAAAGAAAAGTAATTAACGGTATCTGTCGTTCCCACATGAAAAATGCCGTGCAAGTTGTTTTCAAGAACATATTTTGCGTAGGTTCCTATTTGCCCTGCAAGCGTTACATTTATTTTGTAATCGGGGTAAGTATAGTAAGGCTCTCTATTTTGGCTGTGCAGTTTCAGGCGCTGAACTCTTGGGCAGTCCGCGCTCCAGACGGCAGCTAATCGGAAAATAATCAGCTGATTTTCAAGGATGTTTCCCAGCATAGTCTCGCAATCTCGTTTGAAACTGCCATAATCGGATTCCGGCACCGGCGGGTCATGTTCCGTCCAGGGCTTGGATAAGTCGCCGTCAAATACATTTGCTGTGGATATATACAGTAAACGTTTCCGTTTCCCGGACAGCCAATCAGCCAATGTTTTATGAAAACTCATTTGTGACGGGTAGTCTCCGCGAATGGAAGAGATGACAATTTCCGGGTTTTCATAAGCTAAGATTTCCAGCAATTTATTCGGTTCTTCTGCCGGCAGCTGATAGCCGTTTTTCGGCGCATGATGTCCCGCTGCCGGAATGATCTGGTAGCTGTCACCCAAACCCGAAATAATTGATTGTCCTACAAAACTATTGCTGCCAAGCAGCAGAACTTTCTTTTTCATTTTGGCACTCCTGATAAATAGTATATCTGATTATCCTTTTCAAAACAACATCATTATGTTAGAATAAATGCAATGGAAGCATAGCTCAGCTGGGATGAGCGCTCGCCTGACTAGCGGGAGGTCAAGGGTTCGAGCCCCTTTGCTTCCATTTTTCATTGTCTGTCTGTATGGTGCGGAGATTTGAGGCAAATCATTCTGACAGGGAGAACAAAAAACATGCTTGGACATTTTGGTTTTTCGTATATGGGTTTGATATTTTTAATTATGCTGATGATTCCGAATCTGATCTGGACGAAGAAACAGCCGCAGGGTTACAGCGCAGAAGGAGAAAATAAATTTCTGGCGTTGCTGGAAAGGGTGGGAGAGGTGTTGACGACATGCTGTGCCCTGATCTTTTCGGATTTCAATCCGCGGGCGTGGTCAAATTGGTCATGCTGGCTTGTGGCGGCGGCTGTGCTGATGGTCATGTACGAAATCTGGTGGGTGCGGTATTTTAGGAGTGAGCGCAGGTTAGCTGATTTTTACAGCAGCCTGTTGGGTATTCCTGTGGCTGGCGCGACGCTGCCGGTGCTGGCGTTCTTTCTGCTCGGCATTTATGGAAAGGTAGTATGGATGTTAATTACCAGTGTGATTTTAGGTGTAGGGCATATCGGGATTCATCTGTTCAATGGAATGGCTGCCACAATCTCTGTCTATGACAATACCAAAAGCATCATCTTCTCCATGATACTTGCTAAGAAAGTCAAGATACAGAAGGTCTATTTGCTCTTCCTGTAAAACTGCTTGAAATTTATTGCATTCTTTTGGAGAAAGGCTGGAAGGACTTTCTAAATAAGTTCTTATAAATTCTGTTGAATAGTTTTTTAAACTAAGCGAGTCAATTTCCTTTTCAAACATTTTATTTTCTCTGAATTGGACATATTCCTCCAACAATTCCAATACATTTTCTGGATCACTGTTAGTATCGTATCTCTTTAATATCTCAATGTGAACTGTTGGGTCAATCTTCAGTTGCTCCCTGTATTTTTCAACAAAATTAAAATAGTGCACTTCTGTCTTTGTTCCCTCTGTAGAGAGAAAAACGACACGCTTTGGTTCTATGGAATCTTCATGAGTACGGACAAACAGTGACCTGCTCCCCAGCCGATAAGGTAAACTCATTCACTATCCACCTGCCATTCATTGTCTTGAAAGCAAGGTATGGCACCATATCTTCCAATCAGGTAGTCATTTAATATGTTTTTATCAAATCTCTGTTTGTAATCACTCAACGAATATATTCTCGAACTGTGATCTTTTTCACGTTCAACAAACCAAATCTCATCTTGGCGAAGGATTTTTAAATCCATTAGATTAAGATCATGGGTTGTGCAAATAAATTGGCACGGCTTTTCCTTTGTAATCTCAAAAAAGTGTCTGATATACTTCTCGGTAAGCTTAGAGTGAAAACTTCGATCAAGTTCGTCAACAATAATTATTTTTCCTTTTTGTCCAAATTCGTATAACGGAATTAAGTCAAACAAACGTTTTGTTCCGTCTGATTCATCAGAAAGCTCAAATAATTCTGCCGGATTTCCATGATCCAGCATAATTTTCTCAGCAATAATTTCTTCATTCTCGATAGAAATTTCAAACTGATAATCACCAATTTCAATTTTGCAGTGATCTCCATTTTGAAGCTTACTTTTCATGGTTTGTTCTAAATCATTCAAAACTTCCTTTTTAACCTCGTCAGGCAAGAAGGAAAATGCTTCTTCTGCCGGTTGCTTTCCTTTTGTGATTTCTTCTATCCCGGTATCAAAAGCTCTAAGCATATCAGCCATAGAATCAGTATTTGATGCTGGGTTCAAGAAAAAATCAGTTTTATTACGAGCATGAGAGCCAGGATATACAACGATAAGTTTTTTAAACCATTCATACGCAACAATAAAATCATGTAAGTCAGAATCCTCATCGAGATTTTTGTTTCCAACCTCATTCAAAAGAAGCTCATCCACCTTTAAATCTTCACAGTAAATATTGAATCGCAGTTCGGACTTCTTATTCAACCGTAATTCTGTTGTAATTTGCTTTCCGTGTTCTCTCTCAAAAATACAAGTTTCTTTCTCCGAAGAATCTATGCGGTAAAGCCATTCAGCACAAAACTCATGTGTCAAGTAGTTAATCGCAAAACCATATGAGAAAATAGTCTGCTCAGCAACAAAGTCAATTTGGAAAACACCTGGTTTTTCTTTGCACACTGAATCAATACGGAAAAAGCAATCATCATATTGCATCGCTCTTGATCCCATTATAGTTACCCGACGCATAAAATCCAATGCACGCACAAAATTTGATTTTCCTGAAGCGTTTGCTCCAAAGAAAAAACTACTTTTTAACAAACGTTTCCCGTCCACAGTGAAACAGTGAGAGGAATGCCTTGTTTGTTTTCCGGCTGCCATGCTAAATACTTGCTGCTCTTTAAATGATTTGTAGTTCTCAACGGCAAATCTAATCAGCATTGTTTACACCTCCTATTCTCTACGGTAATAGTATATGCGATAAATTTCACTTTTACAATCACTTTTTGAAATATTTTTCGCTAAATTTTAAATATACTTGTCAGATAAATCACAAATCAAAGATGCTTCTCGGAGAGCCATTGAGGATTAAGTCCGCATAGATTGCCGTGGCATCTTACTTGATTCCCGCGAGCAATGGGCCAAGCGGATGCGAAGCAGACATTTGGCGAATACCGCGAAGGTCACATACCCCGCCCCTTGGGGCGTTTCAAATTTGATGCCCCGTTGCTTGCGGCGGGGTTGTTGACTTACTGAGTTATGTAAACAAAAACCTGCAAATGGTTCCCTCAAAACGACAATTCGAACCCAACCGCTAGAAAAAAAAAACTTTCTGTCATATGATATTTGTACAAATTGGCACACCATCGGCAGCAGGAAGGAACCTACACCTTTACTGCAGTCTTTCCAGGCGGATATACGCTGTCGGAGGGCGTAAGTCTGCCGCAGATTACGGTGACGTTGCAGGGATTGCTTGCACGGATCGCGACGCTGCCAGTGCTGGCGTTCTTTCTGCTCGGCATTTATGGAAAGGTAATATGGATGTTGATTGCCAGTGTGATTTTAGGTGTAGGGCATATCGGGATTCATCTGCAGCATCGGAGAGAGATAGGATAGTTAAGCGTGTAGCCCACTATGATTATGTCTTTTTGTTTGCATCAGTGCAAATCCAGCTTCGAAAAATCCAGCCACAGATTCTCGAAAATCCCCGCTTTCACCTGGTTGGTAAAGGAGTAGAGCAAGGGCTTATTCCATGACTCGGCTACCAATGCGCAGGCGCCGTCTGTTGGTTGTACTGTGTCGCTGTGCGCAAAATCATACACGGTAACTGTTTCCTTTTCGGGATCCACAATCCAATATTCACGCACGCCCGTCTCGCAGTATAATTTGACTTTCCTCTCACAATCCATCTTCACGCTGGAAGGCGACAAAATCTCAATCACCCAGTCCGGCGCGCCCAGACAGCCTTTTTCGTCAAGCTTTTCGTGGTTGCAGACTATGGAAATATCCGGTTCCACATAGTTGCGGTTGTCTTTTTTGATGCGCACCGCAAAAGGTGCGGCGTACACTTTACAGTTTCCTTTATTTTGACGGATATAGGATTTGATTTCAAAAGACAATTCCATGACGATATCCTGATGAATCCGCAAAGGCGCGTCCATCCGAAACATCTCCCCATCAATCAGTTCCGCGCGTTCCCCTTCGGGTAGTGCCTCGATATCCGCGAGCGTATAGCCTTTTCCGCCTCTGATTTCCATAAACCGTTCCCTCGTTTCTGTTTTGTTCCATTCCCGTAGTTTTCTGACTTCCATAGTTTTCCTCCTGTGTGGCAGGAGAAATTCGGACAGTATCTGTTGGGAATCTCCTGCTCTTAAATTGTGTTGGTTGATTTAAAAGCATAGAAATTCTGAATCACAGACTGGAAACCGAAAATGGATCGGTTTGTTTGACTCCGCCATATAAAGGATATGTCGGATATTTGTTATCAAGAAAGATGTATGCTTTGTGACCATTGTAAGGGGCGGCATACGAAATGTCAAGAACAGAAAAATGTAATTGACTGTTATGTAAATCATAAATCTGCAAATGGTTCCCTCAAATAGACAATCTGCACCAAACCGCTGGAAAAATCCCCCTTCCCGCCATATGATGTTTGTACAAATTGGCATACCATCGGCAGCAGGGAGGAATCAGAGATGAAAAAGAACGGATATGATATATTCAGAGAAGGGAAAAGCGTATCTCTCAGGAAAGAAACACGGAAGAAAAAGAAAGGTCTGCGCATACTGTCGGCGGGACTTACCATGTCCATGCTGCTTTCCGGCTGCGGACCGGCGTCCGTAGCGCCTGTTGCGGTTCAGGACGGCGTGGAACAGGTGGGGGCAGCCTTACAGGAAGGCAATAACGCGGCGGGGCGCGCAGATACCGTGATCACGGGCTTCGGCAGTCTGTCGGAAGATGTGCGGGAGCAGACCGTTTTTCTCGGCACCACGATAGAAGAACTGATCCTGCCTGACACGCTGGAGGCGTATGTGATGGGCAATGACGCCGGAAATGAAGGGGGGGGGGTAAAGCCTCCCGAAGATTCGGAAGACGACAAGGAAGGCGGGGATAAAGAGCCGGGAGCCGGCACCGGAGATGCCGGTAACCCGGACGACGGGAATGGTGGCACCGGAGATACCGAAAGCCCGGATAACGGAGACGGCGGCACAGAGACACCGGGTGACGGAACCGGAGATGCCGAGAACCCGGATAACGGAGACGGCGGCACGAAGGAACCGGGCAGCGAGACCGGAGATAACGGTAACCCGGATAACGGAGACGGCGGTACAGAGACACCGGACGGCGGAAATGGAGACAGCGGCAGTCCGGATAACGGGAACGGTAGCTCGGAGACACCGGGCGGCGGAAATGGTGACGCCGGGAATCCGGATGACGGTGACGGCGGCGCAGAGAACCCGGGCGGCGGAAACGAAGACAACGGCAGCCTGAACGACGGAAACAGTGGAACAGAAGAGTCAGGCGGCGGAAACGAAGACAGTGGCAATACAGACGACGGGAACAGCAGCACAGAGACTTCGGACGACAATAATGTCGTAGAGCCGGAAACACACAGCGACAGTGCGCCCGAGGAAGACGGCGGCACGGAAAAGACGGAGGAAACCGCGCGGGTACAGGACGATGCGCTTCATGTACAGAGCGGTGTATTTGTCATGCCCGCCTACCTGTCGGAGCCTGCGGAACCGGCTACCCCCCAGACCTTGGAGAGAAAAGAAGAGCGCATTGTGATAAAAGGCGTCACATGGTAGTCCGAGCCCGCCTATGTCGGCAGTGTGGAAGGGATATACATTTTTACCGCTGTCCTTCCCGACGGCTATGCGCTGGTGGAGGGGACAAGCCTGCCTCAGATCACGGTGACGGTGCAGGGAGAAGATCCCGTGGTGCAGGAACTGCTCGCGCGGATCGCGGCGCTGCCGGAGGCGGAAGCGTACCTCGCGGAAGAGCCGGATGTGGAGGCGGAAGACGAGTACGAGGCGTGGATGGACGAGCTCTCCGCGTATGCGGAGGAAGCCCTTGCGATATGGGAGGCGTATGAGGCGCTGACTGCAGCGCAGCAGGCGCGGATACCACAGGAGGCGCTTGCTAAGCTGACGGCATGGGTGGAGCTGGCGGAGCAGCTTGCGGAGAGCAGTCAGGTGATGGCGGCTGCGGATGAATGGACAGCGATTGAGGGTACTAGTCTTGAATGGCGGTTGGCAGGCAGCACGCTGACGATTCGAGGAAACGGGGCTATGCCGGATTGGGATGCTTCTACTAGTAAAGCAGCACCATGGAGCAGCGAAAGGGAGTCTATAAAGACAATTATAATTGATAGCGGTGTGGAAAACATAGGTAACTATGCAATTGATCAATGTGGAAACTTAGAAAGCATAGAAATAGCAGACACTGTGAAAAGCATAGGCGGCAGTGCATTTCGGAGTTGCCGTTTATTGAAAAGCATAAAAATACCGGACGGTGTGACACAAATAAGCAGCACTACATTCTTTGGGTGTAATTCATTGGAAAGGATTGAAATACCGGATAGTGTGACGAGCATTGGTTCCATTGCCTTTTGCGGCTGCACATCATTGAAAAACATAGAAATACCGAAAGGTGTGACAAGCATAGGTGGCGATGTCTTTCGCAGTTGCAGTAGTTTATCAGGCGTGACGTTTAAAGAAGGAGGCAGTATACCAACGCTGGCTTCGGGTTGTTTCAACGACTGTTATTTTGTGAAAAAAAAGACGAAAGGCATTATAGTTCCATCGTGCAGCTATCTGAAAGCAGAAGGATGGGAGCCATATAAAGATTATGTAACTTTAACCGAACCGCACACGCTGGAGCATATACCTGAGAAACCGGCTACCGCCACGGAAGACGGCACGAAGGAGTACTGGAAGTGTTCTAAGTGTAATACGATGTTTTCCGATGTGGATGGAACTAAGATTATTACGGAGCCGGTGATTATTCCGGCGACGACAGAAGTTACTTTGACAGTCGAGCTTCTCTTGAACGGTCAAGGATGGAGAAGACAGAACGTTACGGCAAAACGCTCGGATGTTGCGGATGAAGTTGTTGTGCTGAATGAAAATCCGGCAGGCTCGGGTGTTTATCAGGGGCAGATTATGAAAGGCGGAAAATATTTGCCCTGTTTGGATGGGAAGAATATTGGACGGTGGAACACAGGTACTGTTTCCGGTAACGTTTCATTTACATTTAACTATGTTACGGTAACCTACCATCGTCCTGATGGCGTGCAGGGAGAGGTGCCATCGGTAGAAAGCCCTTGTTTTTGTGGTATAAATGAATTGAAGTATGAGGTAGATACGACCCTGCCACTGACAAAACCGGGTTATGCCCAGATCGGATGGTCGCTGACCTCTGACGGTGATGAGGTCAATAAAGTAACACTGAACGATGGCAATGGAACCATAAGACAAGAATCCATCGAGCTGTACCCTGTCTTTGCCCCGGCGACCGTCACTATCAATGCCACAAACTGCACTCACAATGGTGCGACAGAGGTAGCTGCGAGCGGAGATTACACCGTTACCTTCACGCCGAATAGCGGATATGACGTTCCGACAGGGGTGACAGTAAAGATTGGCAGTACGACGCTTGGGTCTGATAAGTATACCTATAACAGTGCGACAGGCGAGCTGACAATTCCGAGAGAGAAGATTACAGGGAATGTCATCATTACCGTGACGGCTGGACAGCACGAACACGATCTGAGATATGAAGCAGATGCCCAAGGTAAGAGGATTAACCAGTCGTGCAGTAGATGCCGCCATTCCAGCAACGCAGGATTTACTCTCCAGAACGCTACCACTGTACCTTGTACTTATACCGGAAGCGAATTAAAGCCGTATATAATAACGAGATTAAGTAGCTGGTTGGGATCTTTACCCTCGATCAGCTATGAAAATAATGTCAATGTAGGAGAGGCAACAGTGACTCTTTCGATTGGCGGGGAAAGCGTGAGTATAACATTCGAAATTGTGCCGAAGTCATTGGAGGACGCTTCGGTGACGGCTGCGCTGCTTTCCGATTCGTACCAGTACACAGGGGAAGCCATTACACCTGAGGTGACGGTGAAGGACGGCGATAAGACATTAACGAAGGACAAAGATTATACGGTCGCCTATGCGGATAATACAGCGGTCGGCACCGCTACGGTTACTGTGACGGGCAAGGGCAACTATACAGGTGAGCGTAAACTGACGTTTACCATACAGGATAAGGCGCCGGAGGTTTCAGTGGGTGATCTGAACTTATCGGGAGGAACCGTAACGCTGCCGTCCGACATCGAAGACAAGGTGCAAAAGGGCGAAGTGGAAATCTATGATTCCGAGGGGAATAAGATCATACTAAATGAGGACGGTTCCCTGCCCGTGGAACCGGGGACGACCATCAAGATCAAGTATCCCGGCAGCGACAAAGAGACGGAGATCAAGATTCCGTCCAGACCCGCCGCGCCTGCTTCGCCGGATGAAGGAGCGATTGAAAGGGACGGTACGACGATAACGGTGCCAAAGCCGGATGATGGCAAGAAATATGAGTTTGTCCTTGTGGAAAAGGGAAAAGACCCCGACTGGAGTAAAGCCAATACCACAGGGGTGTTTACAGATACTGACCCGAACAAGGAATATGATATTTATATGAGGGAAGCGGCGACGGAGAGCAGTTTTGCTTCTGAGCCCGTAAAGATAGAGATAGGGACGTCCGGGACGATTCCCACCCCTACCCCCGGCGGCGACGGGAAAGACGATCCCGGCAATAAAGTCGAAGCGGGAACGCCGACTGCGGACGGCAAAGAGGTAACTTACGAGGGAACCTGCACCGAAGGCTACACCCCCGTCATCACGATAGGCGGTAAGACATATACCCCGGAGATCACATGGAACGGGGACGGGACGGGCACATGGACGGTCACTGTCCCTGCTCCCGCGGCGGGAGATAAGCCTGTAGTCAATTTTAATACCCGTACTCGTAAGGGACTCAGCATAGAACCGGATAAACTGAGTATTTATGCGGATGACAGTGCAAATGAAAGCGCGGAAAAATTGGCTGCATATCTGAGAGAAAACTGTGCCGTGAAGATAGTGTATGACAACGGGTCGAGCGACAACGTGACCAACGGGGCGGACTTTACAACACAGGGCAGTTTTGCGCCGAGGGGCGGGACATACAGCTATACCGTGGAGGCAGACGGAGAAACCCATACTGGGGCGGTCACTCTGACGGTAAGCTCATTGACCGCAACAGTCACCGCACCGCAGACTGTTACGAAGAACTGTAAGGCAGGCGGCTATACGGTAGCGGAGGTGAGTGGCTGGCTGCCGGAGAAGGTCACAGTCACCTACACGGGTGACGGTTATACGGCAAAGACGGAGAGCCGGGCGGTCACATGGGAGACAGCTTCCCTTGGCGCGAATTTCGGCGAAACGACAGAAAGTAAAAAAATAGACGGCACCGTGACCCTGCCCGATTGGGCGACGGGAAGCGGCGCGGTAAGCATCGGGATCACGTTTGCGGACAAGACCGTGCTGACGGACGGGCAGATGACGCTCTCTGTACCCGGCTGGACATACGGGGCGCAGACGGCACCCGCCCCGAAGGGGAGCGTTGCCGTGGCGGACACGGAACAGAAGTACACCTATCTGTACAGTGCGGACAACGGCGCAACATGGGTGGCGGCGGAGAATCTTCCGAAGTCTAAGAGCGGCAATATCATCCCCGGTGCCTATCTGGTGAAGATGACCTATACGGGTAAGAATTACATGGGTACGAAAACGGCATCCTTCACCGTGGCGAAGAAACCCCTCACCGCAGAGAAGGGGACCCTTGCGGTGGAGAACCGTAACTATGACGGAACCACGAATGCCACGCTGAAGACGGGCGGAAAACCTGCGCTTTCCGGCGTGGTCGGGAATGATGATGTGTCGCTTGGCGGGACGCTTAAGGCAGTGTTCACCGATAAGGGACCAAAGAAGGATATCCCCGTGACCGTGACAGGGTTTGCACTGACGGGTGGTGACGCCGGATATTATCAGCTTGTGAACACGATGCTTACGTTAAAGGCAACCATCAGCAAGAAGGATAGCGGCAACAACGGTGGCGGTAACAACGGCAGCAATAACGGCAGCGGTAATAACAATGGGGAAAGTGGCACCGGCAACAATAACAATGGCGGCAGTAGCAGCGGCGGCAACAACGGTGGCAGCAATAACGGCAGCGGAAATAACAGTGGCGGAACTGGCAGCGGCAGCACAACCGGAAAAGACGGCACGTCTGCCGGGAAAGGCAATGGCAGCACAACCGGGAAAGACGGCACAACTGGCGGGAAAGGCAGCGGCGGCGCGACCGGGAAAGACGGTACGTCTGGTGGGAAAGGCAATGGCAGCACAACCGGGAAAGACGGCACAACTGGCGGGAAAGGCA
>CAJUBE010000022.1:58392-76865 GCA_910584725.1 uncultured Lachnospiraceae bacterium
GCACCGGCACGACCGGGAAAGATGGTACGACCGGCGGGAAAGGCAGCACCGGCACGACCGGGAAAGGTGGTACGACCAGCGGGAAAGGCAGTACCAGCACGACCGGGAAAGATGGCACAACTGCCAGGAAAGACAGCGACAGCACAATTGCTGGTAAAGACGGCACAGCCGGCGGGAAGGCAGCGCAGCAGTCGGAAGGAACTGCAGGACAGAATACGGAAACAGGAAACACGGCAGCGGCGGGACAGGACGGCGGCGTACAGCAGACCGTGCAGGCGGCTGTGGAAGACGGCAGGACAGTGTGCGGGCTGTGCCATATCTGCCCGACTTTCCTCGGCATATGCTGTTATGTCTGGCTGGCAGTAATGACGGCAGTACTATTTGCGGGTGCAGTTGTGTTTGTGGTTCTGAGAAGAAAACGGGAAGTGGTAAAGGCGTAAGAAACGATACAGAAAAAGCCAGTGATTCCGGAATGGGGTCACTGGCTTTTTATGCGGCGCATTCCACAGCAGTCCCGCCGCATTCTGCGGCACTTCCGTTGTCTCCCTGAACACAACATGATATAATACCTTCTTTAAGGAGGCGGACATGATTACGATTGCGATTTGTGACGACGAAAAGCAGACAGCGGATCAGATCAGGAAACTGGTGTCCCATTTTTTCCGCGCAAAAAATATGGAAATCTCTATCGTCTGCTTTTCCGGCGGGGAGGAATTATTACGGTATGATAGGGGCATAGACATTCTTTTTCTCGACATCCAGATGAATGGAATGGACGGTATGGAGACGGCGAGAAAACTGCGCAGCCGACAGTTTAAAGGATATCTCATTTTTATCACGGTTTTGAAGGAGATGGTTTTCCAATCCTTTGAGGTGCAGGCATATGATTATCTGGTGAAGCCGGTTGAGGAGAGGCAGTTTGCAAGGACAATGGAGCGCCTGCTTGTCTCCATGAACAATGTCAGCGAGGAAAAGCTGCTCGTGCAGAAGGGATATGCGAGAACCATTATTTCTTTTGAGAATATTGTTTTTGCCGAGGTCATTGACAGAAAAGTCTATCTGCATCTGACATCGTCGGAAGTGGTGGATTTTTATGACAAGATTGAAAATCTGGAGGAAAGGCTGGACAGCCGTTTTTTCAGGTGCCACAGAAGTTATCTGATCAATCTGCAATATCTGAAAAGCTGCAAAAACGGCGTGGCATATATGGAGAATGGGAGGGAAATCCCCATTTCCAGACTGCGCAGCAAAGCGTTTTCCGAGGTGATTCTGCAGTATATGGAAAGCTGGAGGTAACAGTTTGGCGCAGGATTTTGCACTTGCAGCAAGGTTCGTAAGAATGCGCAGATTTGGTCAGAAAATTGGAGTCTGTAAGATGGAGGAGTATATCGATTTTTTCAACAGATATATCGTAGCTGTTATCCAACTGCTGCTTGGTTCTTTCTTTTTTGTTAGGTTTTTACAGAAAAAAGGAAGGCTGTTTTTTGAGCTGCTGTTTGGGGCGCTTGGGTGCGTGATCATTCTGGCGGTGCCGGTAGGAAGCATTGTCGAATATCTGATTTATGCAATGCTGCTTGTCGCAATGGGGATTTTTATATGCCATGCCGATTGGAAATCTGTCATTTTATATGCGGCGCTGACGGTGGATATTATGGAACTCAGTTTTGGAATCGTCAATTCCCTTTCGGGTATTCTGTATCCGTGGCTCGCTCCCCTGCATCCAAATGCCGCCGCGGCGATTTCTTTTCTTTTGGGAACGTTGTCTTTTGCGCTGGCGGTTTGCTGCTATCAGGCGGCGTACCGTTGCTTTTTGCACTATGGAACGGCAGAAAAGCAATATCTTTTTATGATTCTGATTCCGATTCTGATGATTTTCTTTATGAGTGAATATATCAGTTCTATTCTTTACGGAAATATAGCGGTCAGAAATGCGGGCGGCAGCGCCATTTCCGTCAACCATTACCAGATGCTGATGATTCAGCTTTTCGGTATGGCAAGCTTGTTCTGCATTCTGTTTGCCTACAAAAAACTGCTCCAGAATTTTCATTTGAGCACGGAGCTGTCCCTACTGGAGCAGGAAGAGCATTCCCTGAGCCGGTATGTGGAGGAGGCGCGGGCGCGCTACGAAAAGACAAAATCCTTCCGTCACGACATTAAAAATCATATCACGGTTGTGAAAGACCTTTTACAGAACGGGAAACAGGAGGAGGCGCTTACCTATATCGGTGATCTGGCGGATATGTCGGAGGCACTTTCGTTTCCCTGCAGCACCAATAACCCGGCGGCGGACATTCTGCTGGGAAATAAACTGGGTATTGCGGAGAGTATGGGGATTGACGTGGAGTGTTCATTGCTTTTACCATATCCCTGTCCGATACGCGACATCGACTTCTGCATTATCCTGTCAAACGCGCTGGACAATGCCATTCACGCCTGCCGGGATATAGATGACGGCTCGGGAAAATATATTCACGTGACGGGACGTATACAGGGCGATTTTATTCTGATGGAGGTGGAGAACAGCTTCCACGGGAAAGGGCTTGCCGGAAGGGGGACGGGCCTGTCAAATGTAAAGATGGTGGCGGAAAAATATCAGGGCGCGATGAGCATCAAAGCACAGGGCACATCCTTTATCTTGAGCGTTCTGCTCGTCATTCCACAGCAGGCAGAAAGCATCCCACGGCAAAACGGTTAAATCCTTCTTTTGAACACCGAAATAGATAATGTATTTAAGAATCTGCAGATATTCTGCGGTGAAAAAGGAGGACAATCAAAATGGCAATGGAAATCAAGGTAAACGGCAGTACCTACAAGACCGACTATGCGGATCGTCTGCAGGCGCAGCGGGAGGAGACGGCGAAAGCCGAGAGCAGTCAGAGCGGGGAAAAGGCGGCGAAAGCCCAAAATGCGCAGAAAGAGGAGCAGGCATCGAACCGCAACTTTGCGCCGCACGACGAGTACATCAGCAGCGAAAAGTCGGGGGAGAAGCCGAACGGCCTGTACCATGTGGGACAGGATGAAAACGGCAACAAAAAAGTTTATTTTAACGACCCGAAGAAAGCTGACAATAAATCCCCGAAAGTAAATGCGGATGACCCGGAAAACGGCGAGGAGAAATGCGTCGGCAACACGGATAAGGTGGAACGGGAAATACGGGAACTGAAGGAGAAGAAGAAACAGTTAGAGCAGCAGCTTAAGGCAGCTTCCGGGGATGAGAAGAAGACGAAGGAGCTGGAGAACAAACTGGCGCAGGTAGAGCAGGAGCTGAGCCAGAAGGACACGGATACCTACAGGAAACAGCATTCTACGTTTACCGACAAAAAGTAGAGTGAAAAGAACTTCTAAAACTCAGCAGCAGAGGCTGCTTCGTTAAGAAGTTCTAGGAGTTGCTTCGCAACTCCGTTTCACTCAGGAGAATGCCTAAAATACGGCATTCTCCGCATTGATTTGAGTCACAGGGAAGCGTTTGCCGGTGTAATGCCGGGAAACGCTTTTTGATAATTATCTGAACAGGCGGTGTGAAAGGTAACGGCGGCGTACAATCTGTGCTGGTGTAAAACATATCCGCTTGACGGAAAGTGGTGTTTGGGAGCAAAATGAAGTAGTGATTTTACGGCAACGGGGAGAGAATGACATTGGAACATACCATACTTTTACTGGAAGACGATACGGATCTGATTGACGGGCTGACCTATTCCCTGAGCAGGGAAGGATATACTGTGGATGTGGCGCAGACGGTGAAAACGGCGTATGCCTGTCTGGAAACGCGGGAATACAGCCTTCTGCTGCTGGACGTCACCCTGCCTGACGGAAACGGAATGGACGTGTGCCGGTATGTGCGGGGAAAGGGCAGTCAGACACCCATTATCTTCCTGACGGCGATGGATGACGAGGTCAATGTGATCAGAGGGCTGGACAGCGGCGCGGACGACTATATCACAAAGCCTTTTAAGCTGGGCGAGCTGTGCTCCAGAATCCGGGCGCGGCTCAGGCGGAGCGGGACCGGTGATGTTTCCGCGGCGAACCGCTTTACCTCCGGACCTGTGTCCATTGACCTGTTTGGGGGCGGCGCGTTCCTGCATGACGAGCCATTGAATCTGACTAATGCGGAGTACCGGCTGCTGTGCCTGCTTGTCCGCAATGCGGGGCAGACGGTTTTGAGAAATACGATACTGGACGCGCTCTGGGACGGGAACGGTAATTTCGTGGACGACAATACACTGTCCGTCTACATCCGCAGGCTGCGGGAGAAAATAGAGGAAGACCCGTCCGATCCGAAACATCTGCTGACGGTGCGGGGATTCGGATACAAGTGGACGAGAGAAGTGTGAAGGAAAATTTCAATGAAAAACGAGACGGTACTTTTTCATAAGGCGGAATAGTATGAACATGATGCGGGATAAAAATACGCGGTATTACATGATGACTTTGTGCGGCTTGGTGGGAAGCTTTCTGATATTGGTCTGTTTTCTCTCTTGGTTTCACGGGAGGGAAGTGCAGCGGCTGGTTTTCGAGCGGGAGCAGTCCATGGTATCTTCCCTGATGGAGCAGGGGGTGCCGCGGGCTTCGATTGTACGGGCGCTTAGCGGCGCAGACGCAGGGTCCGCCGGGAACAGCGCGGAACTGCTGCGGCAGCTTGGGCACACACAGGCTGTTTCTTTCCGTCTGTTTCCGGGCATAGACAGGTCTGTGAGGCTGTTTGGCGGGGCGGCGGTCGTTATTGTGCTTGTTCCGGGCATTTTTCTGCTTGGCGCTGCCGTCTGGTTTCTGTGGAAACGGGAGAGGCTGTACCGGCAGGCTGAGGGCGTTATCGCCAGGTTTTCTGAGGGAAATTTTGAAGAGCACCTGCCGCAGAATGAAGACGGGAGCATTTACCAGCTGTTTTCGGCGGTGGAGGAGCTGGCGGCGGCGCTGCGGGCACAGGGCGAGAAGGAGCAGAACGGGAAAGTATTTCTGCGGGATATGGTATCTGACATTTCCCATCAGCTAAAGACACCTCTGGCGGCTCTGCATATGTACACGGAAATCATAGCGCAGGAGCCGGAATGCAGGGAGACGGTGGAGCGGTTTTCACAAAAAGCCATGCGTTCGATTGACAGGATCGAAGAGCTTGTGCAGACGCTTCTCAAGGTGAGCCGCATCGACGCGGGGAGCATTGTCTTCCAGAAGGAATGGCAGACGGCGCTCGGACTTGTGGAAAGCGCGGCGGCGGACTTGACGATCAGGGCACAGCAGGAGAAAAAGCGGCTTGTCATGGAGGGCGACGCGGCACAGACGGTTTTCTGTGACAGGGAATGGACAAGGGAGGCGGTCGCCAATCTGATTAAGAATGCGCTGGATCATACGGAAGAGAACGGTACGGTTACGGTGTCGTGGGAGTGCTCGCCGGCGATGTTCCGGCTGTCGGTGTCGGACGACGGCTGCGGCATTGCAGAAGAGGATATCCATCATGTATTCAAACGGTTTTACCGCGGCAGAGGAGACGGCGGCAGACAGGGCATCGGCCTGGGGCTGTCCCTTGCCAAATCCATTGCGGAAGGGCAGGGAGGCATGATCTCCGTGAGCAGCGCACCGGGGGAGGGAGCGGCGTTTATCCTCATGCTTCCGACCGAGGCTGCGAAGCAGTCCTCGTAATCAAGCTTGCTTGATTTGTAAATCTCGGAAGGAATTTACCTTTCTTACAGATTTGTAAGTTTTCATTCATGGCATTGTAAGCTGTTCCTGTTAATCTTATCAAGAAGACATGATAGTAGGTACTTGCGAAACGCATCACAATTTTATCAATGAAAAAGGAGTTTCGCAATTGCCTTAATTAGTGTAGCTTTGAAAGGAGGAACAGCCATACAATGGATATCATGGAAGTATCTGATCTATGCAAGACGTACGGAAAAGGCGAAGCGAAGGTGGAGGCATTAAAACATGTCACGTTTACTTTGCGCAAGGGGGAGTTCGCGGCGGTGATCGGGGAATCCGGCTCCGGCAAAAGCACTCTCTTAAACTGTATCGGCGCGCTGGACGAACCGACCGGCGGAAAGGTTCTGATAGACGGGCAGGACCTGTTTGCCATGACGGAGGAGAAACGCACCATTTTCAGACGCCGGAATATCGGCTTTATCTTTCAATCTTTTCATCTGATCCCGGAACTCAACGTGGAGCAGAATATCATTTTCCCTTTATTGTTGGATTACAGGAAACCGGATGCCGGACGGGTGGAGGAAATTCTGGAGGTGCTGGGATTACAGGAGCGGCGCAGCCACCTGCCGGGACAGCTTTCCGGTGGGCAGCAGCAGCGGGTGGCGATCGGCAGGGCGCTTATCACGAGACCGAAACTGATTCTGGCGGATGAGCCGACAGGCAATCTTGACCGGAAGAACAGTCAGGATGTGATGGAACTTCTGACGAAGGCATCCGGGCAGTTTCAGCAGACCATTCTGATGATCACGCACAACCCGAATCTGATCACGTCGGTGGACCGCGTCATGCAGGTGTCGGACGGCATTTTGACTGACTTTGGAGGGAATGACAATGAAAAATTATCTTAACCTGATTCCCATTTCGGCAAAGATTCACCGCAGGCAGACCCGCATGACAAGATGGTGCATTGTGATTTCTGTCTTTTTAATCTCCACGATTTTCGGCATGGCGGATATGTTTTTACAGAGCCAGAAAAATCTGGCAATTATGACGGACGGCGCGTGGCATGTGATGTTCCGGGAACTTACGCAGGAGCAGACGGCTCTGCTTGCCGCAAGACCCGAGGTGAAGAGTCTCACCCGCTATGCGGCAGCAAACTATAAGCTGGATATGGACTATAAAGTGGAAGGCGTGCAGACAGTCCTGTGCGGATTCGACGAATCCTTTTTTGAAATCTATCCGCAGGCGCGGCTCTCGGAAGGTGTTTTCCCGGCGGAAAACGGGGAGGCGCTTGTGACGGAGAGTATGCGGGAAAGGCAGGGGCTTTCCGTGGGAGACGAGGTGGTGGTGACGACGCCCGACAGTTCATTGACTTTCAGGGTCAGCGGTTTTGTGGAAGATACCTCCATGATGCTGAAGACGGATGCTTACGGCGTTTTTATGAATACGGAGACTTATCTGTCCTGCTTTCGGGAGGCAACGCTTTCGGAGGATTTTGCATATTATGTGGAGTTTGCGCCCCGGTGCAGGATACAGAAAACAATAGAAGATATATGCGGACAGATGCATATTCCAAGAGATAAGGCCAGCGAAAACGCTCGGCTGATGGGCACCATGATGCAGAGCGGTGACCAGTATATCTGGATGCTGTATGTAATCGCGCTCATTCTGGCGGTGCTGGTAGCGGCTTCCGGCATGATGATGATTCTTGGCAGTATGAACAGCAGTGTGGCACAACGGACAGAATTTTTCGGGATGATGCGGTGTCTGGGCGCGACCGCAAAACAGGTGCGGTGCTATGTGCGCATGGAGGCGCTTTTCTGGTGCCTTAAGGCGGTTCCGATGGGACTTTTTGCAAGTATCGTGACGGTGTGGGGGCTGTGCCGGATGCTGCAGGCGTTGACGCCTACATGGTTTTCGGAAATGCCGGTATTCGGCATCAGTCTGCCGGGTGTGTTTTTCGGTATTCTGATCGGTCTGCTGACGGTGCTTGCGGCAAGCCGGACGCCTGCGCGTAAAGCGTCCGGGGTCTCGCCCCTGACAGCGGTTTCCGGCAATGCGGATACGGTGTTTGCCGCAAAGCGGGCGGCGCATACGGGGCGGCTGCATGTGGAGACGGCGCTGGGGCTGCATCACGCGGCAGGCAGCAGGAAAAATCTGATTTTACTGACGTCCTCCTTTGCTTTCAGTATCATTCTGTTTCTGGGATTCGGCATAGGGGTTACTTTTATGAAACACGCGATTGTGACGCTGCGGCCTTATACGCCGGACCTGTCCATTGTCAGTTCCGACAATTCCTGTGACATACCGGATTCGCTCTACCGGGAACTGAGAGAAAATGCACAGATTAAGCGGATTTTTGGGCGTCGCTTTGCCTACGATCTGCCGGCACGTATGCAGGGGGAGGAAAAAACGGTTATGCTGCTCTCTTATGAAGACTGCCAGTTTGGCTGGGCGGAGGATGACCTGCGGCGGGGAGACATGGAAAGCGTCAGGGACGGAGAGGGTGTCCTTCTGGTGGAAAAGGCGGGATTTGAGACCAAGCCCGGAAGCGAAATAGAGTTGGAAACGAAAAAGGGAAAGCATCATGTGAAGATAGCCGGAACTCTCGGCTATGCGCCATTTGACAGCGGTGAGAATGTGGGCACGGTCATCTGTTCGGAAGACCTGTTCCGGGAGCTGACAGGGGAAACGGGATACACGGTCCTGGATATCCAGCTGCAGGAGCAGTCGGATGATGTGGCGGAGGAGATTCGCAGCGCGGCGGGGGACGCGTACCGCTTTTCGGACAGCCGGAAAAGCAACAGGGAGACGAGGACGGTCTATTTTTCTTTCGCGCTGTTTGTCTATGGTTTTTTGGCAGTGGTTGCGCTGATTGCTGTCTTCAACATCATCAACAGCATCGGCATGAGCGTGTCTGCGAGAATGCGGCAGTACGGCGCCATGAGGGCGATCGGCATCAGTGTCAGGCAGTTACGGAACATGATCGCGGCGGAGACGTTCACGTATCTTGCGGGCGGGCTGGCGGAAGGGCTTTTATTGGGGCTGCCGCTCCACTATTATCTGTACCGGCAGGCGATTACCGCAAGATGGGGCGATGCGTGGCGTGCGCCGGTTATGGAATGCGCCGTGATCGCGGCGGTGATGATCATTTCCGCGGTGGCGGCGATGACCGGGCCGGTGCGGCGGATCCGGGAGATGTCGGTGGTGGAGACGATCGGTCTGTGAGCAGGACACTTGCCTTCTTGACAGGTGACTTTCGTTATATTATCATTTGTTCAAAATTGAAATATACAATTTTGAATTATAGGAGAAAATGAAGAGGCGTCACATGAAAGCAAGTATAAAAAATGCGTGCAATCTTTTGCAGATATATAGCGAAAGGTGTAAACCTCTCTGCAAGGAAATCGGGATGCCGCAGACAGCTTTTGATATCCTGATGTTTTTGGCTAATAATCCTGAATTTGATACTGCCAGAGATATCGTTGAGACAAGGTATATCAAGGCGAATTTGGTATCTGTAAATGTAGAAAGTCTTGTGAGGGAGGGGTATCTGAAAAGGGAGGAAAGCCCCGGTGACAGGAGAAAGATCAGGCTTGTATGCACGGAGAAGGCATGGCCCGTTGTAGAGAGGGGCAGGCAGCTTCAGACACATTTTATGGACGAGCTGTTTCAGAATGTAGATGGGCGGCTTAAGGATGATTTTTTTCAGGTGTTGGGTATTATGGAAGCGAATCTTAAGGTAATGCAGGAAGGGCGGGAGTAAGATGAAATGGCTGTGGATGACGGTGGTGACTTTTTTTGCGGGAATGGGGGCAGGTCTGGGAACCGGGTTTGCCGGAATGAGCGCGGCGGCGGTGATCAGTCCCATGCTGATTACTTTTCTTGGCATGGATTCCTACATGGCGGTGGGGATCGCCTTATCTTCAGATGTGCTTGCCAGCGCGGTATCGGCATACACTTACGGAAAGAATAAGAATCTGGATATCAGAAACGGTCTGATTATGATGGGGAGCGTGCTTGTTTTTACGGTGGTGGGCAGTTATGTGGCGAGCCTGATCCCGCCGGCGACGATGGGCGGATTCTCCGTGTTTATGACCTTTTTGCTCGGCATTAAATTTATCGTAAAGCCCGTTATGACCACGAAGGAAGCGATGGGGGAGGTCGCGGCGAAGAAGCGGGCGGTGCAGTCCCTCATTGCCGGTGTGATGATCGGCTTTATCTGCGGTTTTATCGGCGCGGGCGGCGGCATGATGATGCTGCTGATTTTAACGTCAGTCCTGCACTATGAATTGAAGACTGCAGTCGGCACCAGCGTGTTTATCATGGCGTTTACCGCCTTTACGGGGGCGGCGTCACACTTTGCCATAGGCGGGATGCCGGACTGGCCGGTGTGGATACTGTGCGTGGCCTTTACCTTTATCTGGGCGAGGATCGCGGCGGTTTTCGCCAACAAGGCGGAGCCAAAGACGCTGAACCGGGCGACGGGCATTGTGCTGGTGGTGCTGGGGGTTGTGGTGCTGGGATTTCAGTTTTTGACGAGGGCGTCGTAGCCTGGGCGGCTGTTTTTTTGCGGCTTTTATATAGCGTCTGCCGTTACCGAAAAAGCCTGGTTTTGGCAGACGCTGAAAAGGGGATCGCGGTTATGTTAGCTGATTTTCCCTGATGTCTGAATGACTTTCACTTCCAACAGCTCGTCCGTGGTGCCGCGGGCGGCGTCTTTTACTCTGTAAATCTGTAAAACAGCCAGCCGTTCTTTCTTTTCCACATATTCATCTACGGAAACAAAGACTTCGGAGAGCTCTCCGCTGCCGACAGCCCGGTCAACTCTGATCCACGAAGGATTGTTTGCTAACCGGATTTGAAAACTTCCCTGTACGGCGATTTGCAGCTTCTGGGTACCGCCCGCATTGTCAAACATCAGGCTCTTTTTGTCTACGCCAAGGAGAGGCGGCATATGGAAGGTAATGGTATAGGAAGCGCTGTTTGACTGCCCGTTTGTACACTTTCCGGGGATGTCCTTGCAGGGCTGCGAGCCGCTGTAGCGCGAGATCGTGTTCATAATGCCGATGCCGGTATCTGACTGAAAGCTCTTATAAACGTCTCTTTTTCTCGTGTCAAATTTCCATACCCATGCGTTAACCGGCGAAAATACAGAGCAGGAGAGTGTAGCAGGGTCGTGCAGACACTGCCATTTCCCGGCTGCCATATTTTTTTCTGCATGCTTGAACTGATATTTCCATTCAGCGGAATGGCTGTTCTGGCTCAGGGAGGTGCCTTTACAGGTGCAGTCCTGCACTTCAAAGGAATAGGAAGAATCAAAGCCTGCGCCGACAGAGAAGGATGCGCTGCCTTTGGATTCGCCGCCAGTCGATTCAAATCCTATGCTGCCGCCGAGCTGTAACGACTCGGAAATGGTGTATGTTGTGGTTCCGTTAATTGCCTGGGGCTCCGCATAAACCAGCTGGGCATCCACGGAGCTTTCGCCGGGAGGAGTAGGGATGTAGTTCTTCATCGTATAGTAATCCACATAATTCAGACAGACTTCCCCCTGTCCCACATACCAGGAATCGCCGTCAATAGATACCCTTGTGCCCGCCCAATATTTTCGGTAGTCTTTGGCACCGTTCAGAATCCCTGTCTGCTGTATGAAGAACCAGTCTTCACCGCCGGATACCGACGTGCCTTTATATTTGTGGCAGGATACCATATAGTAGCTGACAGAACAAGGCTTGCCCATCAAGGAGAAAGACTTGGTTACCACATGTTGGCGTGCGAGAGTGGCGAGATTGACATCAGAACCGGACAGCTCCAACGCGTCGGAAGCTCTCAGCCGTAAACTTTCTAAGACGGGTGTCTCTAATTCCTGTTTGTCTTCCATAAAGTCGGACATGTTCCTGGAGAGCAGCTCAGGGTCTTTCTCATGCGCTTCCAAAACATAGCAGATTCCGTCCCCGGTCATTTTCAGACCAAACAGGCTGTAGCCGGTCACTTTGTTATCCGCCTTGAAGTATTCGCGCCCTTCCAGCCTCGCATAAACGGTATTGATTTCATTGTTGGTCGGCTCATAGAGGATGATATGTTGATTTGCGCGGTAAATTTGTTCAAGGGTCTCAAGAACCGCCTCATCCAGAATATTGATGTTGTTGCACAGAATAATGATCGGGGCGGCAGATGCGTCCGTAAGATCCGCATCGAAGTCAATGATCTGAATTTGGGCTTCCAGGGTCTCGGCAAGGTCAGCCATCGTTTCTTCCAGCGCGATATTTTCTGACATAGGTTCGTTACTGATAAAAATTCTTTTTTCCGACATGCGTCCTCCTTTTCCGGCTGATAAAGCCGGCAGCATAAATAGGTTGTTGACAGAATCCATTTTACAGCGACCGCTTTATGAGTATTATAGCATGGGAAAATAGCAATTAAGCCTGACGGCTTAATTGTATTGGAATAGCAATGTCAAGCAGTATTATTGACAGGAGTCAGGGAGCGCCTGCTCTTTTATGCTCCGCATGGTGCAGCTCTGCTTTCTTTTCCGATATTCCTTTGCGCTGCAGCCGAAGTTTTTTTCAAACATCCGGTTCAGATAGCGGCTGCTGGAAAAGCCGGATTCCATACAGATGTCGAGAAGGCTTAAGGCTGTCTGTGACAGAAGCCGAAGCGCATGGTCAAACCGTGTGTTGTTTGGATATTCCTGGAACGAGATGCCCAGCATTTTGCGGATGAAATGTGAGGCGTGGCAGGCGGTGATGTGCTCCTGTCCTGCGATTTCTTCCAGTGAAATCTGCTCTCGTCCATATCCATGGCGGCGCGGGATGCCATGAAGGAGAATGTAAAAGAGGCGATGAAAATGTTTGCCCTGGAGTGATCATGTATTATACGGAAAGTGGCAAAGGACGTCGGCATTTATTGCGACTTTAGCAAATGCGCGGTACGGACAATAACAGTTGAAAAATTATGGGCTGTCAAGGTTTTATAGATCGCTTGACAGCCCGTTATCTTTTCTTTATAATAATTAATGACTAACGGTCAATAATAAATCAGTGATGGAGACAAAAATGGCAAGACCAGTGAAAAAACAGCCTGAGGAATGGGAAAGAGAAATTCTGGATGCGGCAAAATTCTTATTTTTGTCAAAGGGCTATGAGGAGACTTCCGTGTCCGATATCATGGAGCGCGCCGGGGGCGCGAAGGGGATGTTTTACCGTTTCTTTGAGAGCAAGGAGAAAGTGATGCAGGCACTGGGTGATCGTATGTTTCTGGAGAACAATCCCTTCGAGGCGGTCAGGGCGCGCACGGACTTAAACGGTCTGCAGAAAATCCGGGAAGTGCTTGCCATGGACAGGGCGGACGGGGAGCGGGAGGCGGTCAGCGCACAGGCGGTTTCCATCTTAAAGGACCCGCGGATTCTGGCGGCGGCGGTGGAGGCGAACAGACGGGTGCTGACGCCCCTGTGGTTTGCGCTGATCGAGGAGGGCAGGCGCGACGGCTCCATCCGGACCGAGTATGCGAGGGAGCTTTCGGAACTGCTCCCCCTCGTCAATTTCTGGCTGATGCCCTCGGTGTTTCCGGCTGACGCGGAGGAGATTATGCACAAATGCAAATTTGTGGCGAAGGTGTTGGCGGACATGGGGCTGCCTGTGGCGGATGAGGAGATGTTTGGGCGGACGGAGAGGCTACTTGGGCAGAGTGAAAAATGGGATAAGTAGTTTATTAGAAAATTCCGTCACTTAATGCGAAGTTGGAAGTACGAAGTCTTGCATAAGATGTCTGTTTTCAGAAGGGAATGATAAAATAAATTATGAAAGAAAAGTTGTTTACGCGAAACTTTATGCTCTTAGTTTTGGGGCAGGTAAGCTCCCTGTTCGGCAACTATATCCTGCGGCTGGCACTGTCCATGTATGTGCTGGAACTTACCGGGTCGGCGGCTGTGTTTGCAGGGCTTTTATCGGCGGCGACGATCCCGACCATCCTGCTGTCGCCCTTTGGCGGCATTCTGGCTGACCGGGCGGACCGAAGAAATATCATGGTGGCTCTGGATGCCATGACGGGGACGGCGGTCCTGTGCGCGGCGCTGCTTTTGTCGGAACAGCGTGCGCTTGTGGTGATCGGGGCGCTCCTCGTGCTTCTTTCCGTTCTGGGCGCCTTTGAAACGCCTACGGTGCAGGCATGTATTCCAAGTATGCTGACGGGGGATAACATCATTCGGGGGAATGCGGTGGTGAACCAGACCGCCTCCATATCCTATCTGACGGCGCCGCTTCTGGGCGGTATTTTCTACGCGGCTTTCGGTATAAAGCCTGTGATGTATGCCAGCGTGCTCTGCTTTTTTGTGACCGCGTTTCTGGAGTGTTTTATCAGACTGGATTATCGCCCCGCGGGGTTTGGCGGAAATGCCCTCGCTGTGGCAAAAGCGGATTTTCTTGACAGCGTCCGCTTTATCGGGAAAGAGCGGCGGGATATCCTGCGGATTCTGCTGTTGACGGCATTGTCCCGTTTCTTCGTGATGGGTGTGACGCTGGTGGGGCTTCCCTTTCTTGTGCGGACGGTGCTCGGACTGGACGCCAGATATTACGGCGCGGCGGAGAGTGTGCTTGCGGTCGCTGTGATCGCAGGCAGCATGGCGGCGGGCGTTCTGGCGGGGAAAGTGAAATACCCCGCAGCAAGCAGCGTGGGTATTAAACCCTCGCGGCAGTCGCCAAATGCCTGCAAGCAGTCACTTGGCTCGTTGCTCGCGGGAATAAAGAAGGGCGGATTGTCGCCCATGCTGGCGGCGGTCGGTCTCTGTATTGTCCCGGCGGGACTTGCCTTTCTGCTCCCGGCAGGAACAGGGGTGCGGTATGCGGTTCTTGTGGCTGCTTTTTGCGGGATGCAGATAGCGATCAGCATGTTTTCCATCTATGCGGTGTCCATGATCCAGCAGGGCACGCCGGAGCATATGATTGGCAAGGTGATGGCTTACACGTCCGCCATTACCATGTGCGCCCAGCCGGCGGGGCAGATGGTGTACGGCTTTTTGTTTGACGGGTGTAAGGAGGCAGTCTGGCTGGTGCTGATTCCGACCGGGGTGATTGTGTGCGGGATCGGGGTGGCAGTTGGGAGGAAGGGGTGAGAAGTCTTGCAATGGCTGTTGTTTTTTAAATGCACTGGACATATTGTATGTTTTGGTGTATTTTTTGTTTGGAAAGATTGATTCTATATTTATGCGGAGGCTGTATATGGAAATCACATTATTAAGGGCAAATATTGACGACGCAGAAGAGCTACATGCCATGCAGGTTGAAGCGTTCAAGGAATTATTGGAGAAATATCAGGATTTTGACACCAGCCCTGCAAATGAAAGCGTGGAAAAAGTGGAAGCGCGCTTGCAGCAGGACTTTACATATTACTACTTTATCTGTATCGGACAGCAAAAGGCAGGAGCCATTCGTGTTATAGACAAAAAGGAAAACGGAATAAACAAAAGAATTTCCCCGATATTTATACTGCCGGAATTTCAGGGGAAAGGCATCGCACAGAAAGCAATCCGGCTGTGTGAGGAAACACATGGAAACGAAAACTGGGAGCTGGACACAATTTTGCAGGAGCCTAAAAACTGCCATCTGTATGAAAAAATGGGGTATCGCCAGACGGGAAAAACAGAAGTCATTAACGAAAGACTTACATTAACCTTTTATGAAAAGAAGGGGGCAGACATATGATGGAAGTGACGATTGCGGAACTGGAAGCCTATTTACTTGACAATTACGGGAATGGTGGGATCGACCAGAGCTTATTTATGAAACTCGTTGAAGAAATCGGCGAAGTGGCGGAGGTTCTAAATAAAAAAGCAGGCAGAAAAAAGTCGGACGGCGAAGATTTGCAGTCGCAGCTGGGTAACGAACTGGCGGATGTGATACATTACGCCGTCGCCATTGCCGCGCTGAATGACATTGATATGAATAAAATGATTCTGGAAAAAGATAAAACAGCTTCTGTAAAATACAACCATGGAACAAATCTGGAACAGTTTATTATGGACAAGAGGAGTGGAATTTAACAGGAGGCAGAAAATGCAGTTTGAAAAGTTTCTTGAGAAGTTTGATGAAGATGATACATTTATCTGTTATCATCCAACAGCCCCGATTAAAATATTTGATTGTAAACTTGACAATTGCGAATGTGAAATTAACATTTCCAAACAATTGAGCGCGGAAGAAGCGCTGCCCGTATTGACAGATTATTTGAATTGGTTAGCGTCGTGCGAAGGCGAAGTCAGAAGCTATTTTGTTTCAAAGCTGGGTGAAGATTTGCCGGTGGACTGGTATCGGAGCATTGAAGTTTACAGTGCCAGCATAACGTTTGTAAAGGAGACAGATTTTGGGGCAACTGTCAGCTTCGGAGAAAGCATTTTTTCAGATCATATTGTGGAACTGTATTTTGAGGGTCACGAAATTGTTGATGATATACTAAACGGGTAAGACTTGTTTCGGTTCATTTAAAACAAAAATGATTGACGTAATTTTTTATATTTGCTAGCATTTTATGCAGAGCAGGCACCTACTCCTAAAAATTTTAGGAGGGAATAGAAAATGAATGATAAAATGCTGCAACGGTATCTGGAAACCAGTGTCTATACGGATGTGGGACCATACAGAGATTTTGTGTTGTCCTTGCCGGACGACATAGCGTCCATAGGAATGTGCGGCTGGACAGCGCAGGATTTACGAAGAACAGGGATGTGACAAAGAGAATTACCGTGTCCTGCAGGCAGGCATCCGTCTTGTTCAGCGCCATTTTGAAAGCGAAGGGAATCCCATGCCGTTCCAGAGCCGGATTTATGGATTTTGGCGATGCGGGCGAAAGTTATATGGAACACTGGGTGAACGAATATTGGGATTTCGGGGAAAGCAGATGGGTGCTGGCGGACGTGGACGGCTATTACGAATACGACCCGCTGGAAGGCGTCTGCGAGTATCTGTTTATGGATTTTCACGCGCTGATGAACAATGAAATTTTTTATTCCTATCAGCCGCAGTATCTTCGCGGCGGCATACGGAATCTGAGTGAAGAGGAATTTTGCGAGATTGACGGACTGGCGGAACTTTTGGCGGAGCCTGACGAAAACAGGGAGCGGATAGAGCGTTTGTGGCAGGACAATGAAAAATTCTCCATTCTGACAAACAACACGCAGAATATGTATCATGATACATTTCAATAAGGATCACGCATGGTTTCCGGTTTCCCAGCACCACTTTGCAATTTTTTCAATCAGTGCGGCATCGACCTTGCCATAGGGGATGCGGATTGTTCCCTTATCGGTTTTGTAGTCGTGAAGTTCCTTTGCGAAATGCAATACGGCTTCGGGTCCCGGGTACAGTCCGATGTGCCCTTTGGACGCGGCAAAGTGAAGAATATTATGCTTTTTCCAGAAGGTCGGCATACTCCATGAGATACGTTCCTCCGCTTCCGGCAGGGCGTCGCGGAGAATCTGGCGGATATACAGAAGGTCTTCCTGTTTATCCGCATCTTGACTAAGGATATATTCGTCAATCGTCTTTGGCTTTTCGCCACAGTAATGACTCTGGTCTTTATTCTTAAATTCCCTTCCGCATCTGGGACATTTCCACATAGGTTTTTTCTCGCTTTCCCTTTCACGAATTACCACTTCGACCACATCGCCAAAGCTCTTGCCGATCTGTCTGCGTATCTGTCTGGTAACGCCGATGATGTAACAGGGCGTGCCCATTTTTACCACCTGTCCCCGGTACGGAACGCCGTCGAAGGTGGCGTTTACGAGCAGGCGCCCTTTGCCAAAAAGCTCTTTGATGTCATAGGGCACTTCTACATAGGCGGCATCCATATTTTCGTTTTGCAGTATCGTTGCACTGAATTTCAGATATTTTTCCATAGAATAGATTTACCTCCCCGTCTCCCTTTTATACTCCAAAATATCTCCCGGCTGGCAGTCAAGGACGTCACAGATGGCATCCAAAGTGGAAAAGCGGATGGCGCTGATTTTTCCTGTTTTTATTTTTGACAAATTAACATTTGCAACGCCGACTTTTTCGGATAGCTCTTTTAGTGACATCTTTCTGTCAGCCATAACTCTGTCTAATCGTAAAATAATAGCCATACTCGTCACCTACAATGTCTCGTCCGCTTGATTTTGTAATTCGCATCCATATTCGTAAAGCCGGATGATTCCCCAGAAGATAAACCCGGCAATGACTCCGAACCCGATGCTGCTTTGTAAGATCAGCAAGGTAGACAGTACGGAGACAACTTTTAAATCCTTTACGATTTCTGGTAAAAACGGAGAGTAATCATGATAAATTTTGTTAAATATTCTGGCGATAAAATACATGATGACAGTCACCACCAACGAAAACAGAACGCCGAATATCAAAAACACAATACAAGCGTCTACAAACCTGCCTTCGCCTGCTAATTTACCAGCAAAGTAGCCCATATGGCTAAAATCAAAACCTGTCAGGGATGCGGCAGGCATTGTGCTGAGTGTATTGCGCAATGCAGACAGCACGAATATAGAAATCAAAAATATGCCGGTTAAAATGCCGAATAGTATTTGAAATATCTTTCCTGTTTTTTCGATGAGCCTGCTTGCCCTTTTCATGTCTTCTAACTTACCCATAATAGATGCCCCCCTTTATTTGCCGTTAGCCTTCCGATACGAGGATTGTATAACATTTTTATATGTAAGTCAATTATTTTTTAATGTTTATCATTAAATTATTTGCGCTAAATATAAAATATAGATTGGAATGACAATGTAAGTTATAATTTGCTAACCGCCATGATTCCGCTCTGCGGAATCTCAAATCAGTGCGGAGAATGCCGTA
>CAJUBE010000023.1 GCA_910584725.1 uncultured Lachnospiraceae bacterium
ACGACAGGTAAGGGCTTTGCAATCATGGGATTTCGATCAAATTACGATGGGGGCAGCTCATTTAAGGCGTTGAAGGAGGATGGAAAGGACGCGGAGGGGCGCGAGCAGTATACCATGGCGCGCTCGGATCAATGGAAGATCAAGTATACCACGCTGGGAGAGATTATGCCTTCCCGCCCCGGGTTCGACAGCGAGGATTTCAATTGGAGCATTGATCATACGGAAGTGGCGACGGTGGACGAGAACGGGGTGGTGACGCCCCTTAAGGCGGGCGACGCGGTGCTTCGCGTCGAGCCTAAAAACGCAGACGATACCGCCCTTTATAAGATGCAGGTCTGCGAGATCGCGCTGCATATCAAGGATTTGCCGCCGCAGGGGAATAACAGTTTATTCTATGCGCTGGAGAATACCCATAAAAAGCTGGGAGATGTGAAATTCCCGGAGGATTGGGCAGGGTGGAAATGGCGGTCCCCCGACACGCCCCTTGTCATCAACGGGGAGAACAGACTGACCTATTCGTTTCTGGCAGTTTATACGGGGGAACTGTATTACCCGCATGAAAAGCTTGTCAGTGTGCAGATCGGCAGGGTGACGGGAATCAAAGCCTATGAGAAGGAGGACGGAAACCATAACAACGTGCTGGAGGTGGGAAGTGTGGATGATGAGGGGAATCCGACCGAAGGTTCCGACTCCCTGACGCTGTGCGTGGATTCCCTTTTCAACGGAGACATCAATCGTAATGAGAGCCTGAACTATACGTGGAAGGTGGAAGTGAACCAGCCGACAGGACTTGTCCTGAAAGAAGGGGAGTACAAACCGGCGAAAGACGGGCGGCTGCAGAAGACCTTTACCGTGACGGCGGTGAAGAAGGGAAACTATACGCTGACACCTGTTATTAAAGTGACGGATCCCAAGACGAACCGGGAGAAGGTGCTGGCAAAGACCAGTTTTAAGATCAGCGCCGTGGCGGAAAAGCAGGCATTTATCACGCTTGCGCCGGAGGAGACCGTGGGCGTCCATGTGGAAGCGGGCGGACGGATCACGGTGGATTACAGCGGTGATGTGAAGACCTTCCGTATGCAGGCGGCGTTTTGTGACAGGATAGGCGAGGAGGACGCTGCCTTTGAGAAGGTGAAGCTTGCGTGGAGCAGCTCGGATAAAAAGGTGGCGACGGTGAAGGCGTCCAAGGATACCCATTCGGCGGAGGTAAAGATCGTGGGGGACGGGCACACGATCCTGACGGCGAAGGTGAAGGATAAGGCGGGGCATACCGCCACGGCACAGATTGAGATCAGGAACCGCGCGCCCAGAGTGGATGTCTCCAAGGTGACAGTGAATCCCGCCTATGATTTTGAAAGTGAGGAGGGAAGGCGGCTTGCCCGTGAAAACGGCGGGGCAGTCGAGGTCGTTCCTGTTTACGGAGTAGAGAAACATAATACGGTCAGACTTTGGAAGAGCGATAAAAAGACGATGGAGACGGATCTGGAGCTGCTTGCCTATGAAAAAGGCGGGAAATACTGTTATCTGATCTGCCCGACAGAATCCGTGGAGGAAAAGACCTATGACTGTTATCTGGGCGTGGAGAGCCCGGGTCTGCTGGCGGAACCCTTTTTCCACCCGCTCAAAGTGACGGTGAAGGCAAAACTGCCGCAGGCGACGGTGAAGTCGGTTCGGCCGGCAAACCTGTTCTATCGCACCGATCCCGCTTCCGTGGATATCAGCGCCGCGCCGAAGGGCGCCAAGATTGCGTCCGTTACATGGATCGACAGCGCGGAGGGGGAGGAGAACGGATTTGCTTCCCAGCCGTCGGCGTTTCAGTTTGACACGGCGAAGAAGGCAGACAGTGCGGAACGTCTGTATTTTGCGCAGGAGGGTATCCGTCTGACGGACAAAAAGAAGCTGGCGGAGCCGGGAATTGTATCGGGCAAAATAGAAATCAGGTATGCGGGCTACAAGGATGCGGTCGAGAAGCCGGTTTCCCTCAAGTGGAATTATAAAAAGCCGGCGATTGCAGTAAAGGAGAAGGAGGCCACCTTAATACCGTCTCTGGAGGGTCATGCAAAGGGTGACTTTGAACTGTACAACAATACGGAAAAGAAAAGGCTTCTCCACAAAGTAAGCGGATCGACAGGATCAGACGACCCGCGCATCTGTTATATGGGACTGACCTTCCACAACGCGGATGTGAAA
Organism: uncultured Lachnospiraceae bacterium; assembly: GCA_910584725.1. GTDB lineage: Bacteria > Bacillota > Clostridia > Lachnospirales > Lachnospiraceae > UBA3282. The sequence goes on from CAJUBE010000023.1 coordinate 2,191, forward strand.
AGAGGAAGCAAGAGAGATTATACTTATGTGGGAGGCAAGACGAAGGGCAGCGAAAAGCTGCAGATGACCATTGACTCCGACTACTGGCGGGAATCTTTGACAGCCGTACATACGATAAAGCTGGCAAATCCCACGCCTTATCTGACGAAGGCGAAGCTGGTTATCAACACGAGGTATGTGAGCACGGCGTACACGAATATCGAGCTGAAAAACGCCTACACGGCGGCGCTCTCCTGCGACGACATCATGATCGAAGGGAAAAATGCGAAATCACAGGCGTTATTGGATGAAGACATTCTGGAGATGGAGCAGGAGAGCAAGGGCAGCAACCGCATTGTGGTGCGGGCAAACAGGGCGCAGACCATGAAAAAGGAGTTCAAAAACGGCGCTTACGACTTTAAGGTGACTCCCTGTTTCCGAGATGCTTCGGGAAACCGTATCGAGGGAAAGACACTGATCTTAAAGATTCAGGCGACAAATAAGGCGGTCACCGCGAAGGTGAAGCTGTCCGGGAGTCTGGATCTGTCCAAGAAACCGGATAAACCGGAGGGAACAGACACCGTCAAAAACTATGTGGAAGTCAGGACTACCCCGCAAAATATCGGAGAAGACTATACGTATGATAACAAGAAAGGGCTTTCTCTGGTGGGAGAATACAGCAATTATTTTCAAATATGGTATTATACAAATATACCGGGAAGGTACCAGATAAGAGTGAAAGAGGATAAGGAGAGCAAACTGAAGGCTGGACAGCGCTACCGGCTGGCGATCTGCTTTACGCTCAATCTGGAGAACGGTGACACTGTTAAAGTCCAGACACCGACCTTTACCATCCGCCCCAAACAGTCCGTGCCGAAGGTCATTGTGCACGGCAATGCGCAGACGCTGTATGCGGGGAATGACGCCTTGGTAAGAACCTGTGGTTTCGAGCTGCCGGAGGGAACGGGCTATCGGGTGAAGAGCATTTCCGGCGGCATAGACTGCAATAAGGACGGGAAGCAGGATATCACGCTGTCATGGGTGAAAGCGGATTCCACAGATCATTACGTTTCGGCGGAACTGAAACTTGCGGACAGGGACGGCGCCCTGACGGTGAGCGGCATGAAGGGAAAAACCTACACGGTTCCCGTCGTCATAACGCTGGAGGGCAGGGACGGTCTCGCGAAGGATGTGAAGACAAGCATCAAGGTAATGGTACGGCGGTAGATGTAGTTTATACGCGAAGCGAAACAGAACAGGCATAACAATAGCAATAACAGTAGAAGGACAGTCTCAGGAAATCTTTTCTGAGGCTGTTTTTCTGTTGTTCCACTTGACGAGGACCTGTGGTGTTTACATAGAATATTATTGGAATGAAAAGGTTTTGACATTTTCTGTAAAAAGGGGTTGACGAAGGTTACATAATATATTATAATAACATACGTTACCAAAAGAGGCTGTAAAAAAGCTACTAGAGAGCAGGAGAGGTACATTCTTATGGCAAGAAAAGAGACGATCACAAAAAACGACATACTGAACGCGGCCTTTGAGATGGCGCGGACGGAAGGGTCTGCCCAAGTGAGCGCGAGAACGCTGGCGGCGAAGGCGGGGTGCTCCACACAGCCGATTTTCCGTGTATACAAAAATATGGAAGAGCTGGGGGACGATCTGTTTGTGAAGGCGATGGAGTTTTTCGGCACTTATTATGAGGAATTCCCGAAGCTGAACAATACGCCTTTTGTCAATCTTGGACTTGCTTATATCCGTTTTTCACAGGAAGAGCAGAATCTATTTCGTCTGTTATTTTTATCGGAGAACCGCCACGGAAAAAGTCTATATGATATGTTGAACGGAAAAAACGGCGCAGTGGTGCGCGAGATCAACAGCGCGAAGATTTTTGGCTGTAAAGACCCGAGCGGTATGTTTATGAAGATGTGGATCTTTATCCACGGCGCGGCATGTATGACCCTGACAGGAGATTATGATCTGCAGGAGGAGGACACCATTAAGCTTTTGGAGGAATGCTATGGCGCATTCCAGAATGTCTAGCGTGAAAAGTGCTTCTAAAGACGTCCCGCCATAGGACGGGACGCCAAGAAGCACTAAGTTTCACGCAGGAGAATGCCTGAAATGCGGCATTCTCCGCATTGATTTGAGTCACAGCTAAGCTGTGACATGGCGGTTAGCGTGAAAAGCGCTTCTAAAGACATCCCGCCATAGGACGAGACGCCAAGAAGTACTAAGTTTCGCATAAGAGAATGCCCAAAATACGGCATTCTCCGCATTGATTTGAGATTCCGCAGAGCGGAATGCCAAAAAGCGGCATTCTCTGCAAGATTTTGGACTTTTGGCAGAAGGGGTTAGCCATGGCGATAGAGAATCGGTATGACATCATAACGAGAATCAATGAATATTACGGCAGGATGAGCAAGGGGCAGAAGGCGATTTCAGCTTTTATCTACGATCACTACGATCAGGCGGTGTTTATGACTGCGGCGAAGCTGGGGGATACGGTGGGAGTCAGCGAGTCTACCGTGGTGCGCTACGCCATGTTCATCGGCTACAACGGCTATCCGGAATTTCAGCGGGATTTGGAGTACTGGGTACAGAATAAAATCAATTCCGTACAGAAGATCGGTGCGAAGTACGGCAAGAGCAGCCAGTCGGAGATCTTAAATTCCGTTTTGCAGTCGGATATTGAGAAGATACAGGATACCATCCATAACCTGGATCCGACGGCATTCGAGACGGCGGTGGATATTATTTTGGAGGCGAAGTCGGTTTATATCATGGGTGTCAGAAGCTGTGAACCGCTGGCGGATTTTTTGCAGTTTTATCTGAATATGATCCGCGGCAATGTAGTGCTCTTAAAAACAACAAGTGTTTCGGAAACTTTTGAGCAGATGATTCGCATCGATGAGCGCGATGCTTTTGTGGGTATCAGCTTTCCAAGATATTCCATGAGAACCCTGAAAGCGATGGAGTTTGCCAACGATAGAAACGCCAAGGTGATCGCGGTGACGGATTCGGTGCATTCGCCGATGAACCTCTATTCTTCCTGTAATTTATTCGCCAGAAGCGATATGGTCTCCATTGTGGACTCGCTGGTGGCGCCCCTTAGCATGATAAACGCGCTGGTGGTGGCGATGTGCTTAAAGCAGCCTGAGGAAGTGAAGGAGAATCTTAAGAATCTGGAAGAGGCTTGGAATAATTATCAGGTTTACCTGAATGATGAGATTAACTTTATAGATGAGGAGCCGATGCTAAACTATCCGCTTCGAAAGAGGTCAGAGTGAAAAACGCGAAAAGTACTTCTAAAACTCAGCAGCAAGGGCTGCTTCGTTAAGAAGCACTAAGTCTCGCGTAAGAGAATGCTTGAAAGGCAGCATTCTACGCATGATGAGGGTATTGGTGGGGAGAGGAATGAAAACGGACGGGAATCAGGCGGTCGTGATCGGCGGCGGCGCTGCGGGGATGATGGCGGCAGCCGCCGCGGCGGAGAGCGGTCGCTCTGTTATTTTATTAGAGAAAAATGAAAAGCTCGGGAAAAAGCTTTATATCACAGGTAAAGGACGCTGTAATGTGACAAATGCCTGCGGGCGGGACAAGTTTTTTGAAAATATAGTCAGCAACCCGAAGTTTCTGTACAGCGCGTTTTCTACGTTTGATAACAAACGGTTGGAAATGTTTCTGGAGAATAACGGGTGTCACTTAAAAGAGGAGCGCGGGGAGAGGGTGTTTCCCGCTTCGGATCATGCGTCGGACGTGACGGCGGCTTTTGAGCGCTTTCTAAAGAAAAACGGGGTGCAGGTGCGGCTTCACAGCGAAGTGCGGGAAATTGAGACGGACGGCGATAGAATAACAGGCGTAACACTTGCGGATGGAAGGAAGATTCCAGCGGGATGTGTGATTGTGGCGACGGGCGGTCTGTCCTATCCGGTCACAGGTTCCACGGGAGACGGACACCGCATGGCGCGGACGCTTGGGCATAAGGTGACGGACTGCGCGCCGGCGCTGGTGTCATTGGAGACAGAAGGCGACTGGTGCAAAAAATTACAGGGGTTATCACTCAAAAATGTCTCCCTGACCATGAGTTGCGGGAAAAAGAAGCTGTATCAGGGTTTTGGGGAAATGCTTTTTACTCATTACGGGGTGAGCGGGCCGCTGGTCTTGTCGGCCAGCAGCTTTTACGGGAAAAAGAAGGGGCCGGAAGCGGTGTCCCTTACAATAGACCTGAAACCCGCGCTCTCGGAGGAACAGCTTGATAAAAGAATTTTGAGGGATTTCGAGGAAAACAGGAACCGACAGTTTAAAAATGCGCTGGGTGGCCTCTATCCTGCGAAGCTGATATCTGTTATGATAGAGAGGTCGGGCATTGATCCCGAGAAGAAGGTGCATGAGGTGACGAAGCAGGAGAGAAGACGTCTGGCGGAGCTGACAAAAGATTTTCCCTTGCAGGTGCGCGGGAAGAGAGGCTTTGAGGAGGCGGTCATCACGCAGGGCGGCGTATCCGTGAAGGAGGTCAATCCTTCCACCATGGAGTCCAAACTGGTACGGGGGCTTTATTTTGCGGGAGAGGTACTGGATCTGGACGGCCTGACGGGTGGATTTAACTTACAGATTGCTTGGTCTACGGGGTATTTGGCAGGGAAGAGCTGCACAGCGTGTGAAGGAAAACACTAAGCTCGAAAAAACCTCGCTAAGTATTTTCATGCTTCACACAGGAGAATGCCAAAGAACGGCATTCTCCGCACCGATTTGAGGCACAGCAAAGGAGGACAATAACACATGGGATTTAATATTGCGATTGACGGGCCTGCGGGGGCGGGAAAGAGCACCATAGCAAAGATGATAGCGGCAAAGCTGGGATATATCTATGTGGACACGGGAGCCATGTATCGGGCGATGGCGCTGTATCTGATCAGGGAGAACGCGTCCTCGGAGCAGATCGACGAGAAATGTCAGGGAGCGGACATCACTATAGGTTATGAGGACGGCGAGCAGGTAGTGTACTTGAACGGCGAAAACGTAAACGCCTATATCAGAACGGAAGAGGTGGGTAGGATGGCATCTGTCAGCAGCCCGAATCCCCGGGTTCGGAAAAAGCTGACACAGCTGCAGCAGAAGCTGGCGGCGGAAGCGGACGTGGTGATGGACGGACGTGATATCGGCACCTGCGTGCTGCCGGAAGCACAGGTGAAGGTGTATCTGACGGCGGACAGCCATGAGCGGGCGCTACGGCGATATAAGGAGCTTACGGCGAAAGGGGAAGACTGTGAACTTGACACGATCGAGAAGGATATCATCGAGCGCGACAGGCAGGACATGACGAGGGAGATTTCGCCTTTAAAACAGGCGGAGGATGCCGTGCTGATCGACTCTTCCCACATGACGGTGGAAGAGGTGGCGAATGCCATCATTACTTTGTGCACAACGTGAAAAGTACTTCTAAAGACGTCCCGCCATAGGGCGGGACGCCAAGAAGTACTATGTTTCACGTGGGAGAATGCCGGAGGACGGCATTCTCCGTATGGGGAGGATATGTATGGAAGTGATTCTGGCAGAGCACGCGGGGTTTTGCTTCGGCGTGCGGCGTGCGGTGGATACCGTCTATGAACAGATCAGGAAACAGGGAAACGCGGGACGTCCGATTTATACTTACGGGCCGATCATACATAATGAGGAAGTGGTGGGCGACCTGCAAAAGCGGGGCGTGTGCGTGCTGGATTCCCTTGCGGAAGCGGAGCGGGTTCCGAAAGAAGAGCGGGGCACGGTGATCATTCGCTCCCACGGGGTGGAAAAAATTGTCTGCGACAGCCTGCAAGAACTTGGATTTGAGGTGGTGGACGCCACCTGCCCTTTTGTGAAACGGATTCACAATATCGTGGAGCAGGAGAGCGCGGCAGGCAAAAGCATCGTGATTGTCGGCAATGCGGGACATCCGGAGGTGGAGGGGATCAAGGGCTGGTCAGCGTCCGCGACTTATGTCGTAGAATCCGTGGAAGAGGCGGAAAAACTTGTGTGCAGACCGGGGGAAGAACTGTGTATTGTTTCTCAAACGACATTTAACTACAAGAAATTTCAAGATGTGGTTGAAATTTTCAAGGAAAGAGGTTACAATGGTAGTGTTGTGAATACTGTATGTAACGCTACGGAAGTGCGACAGGCCGAGGCCAGAGAACTTGCGGCACGGGTTGATGTAATGATAGTTATAGGTGGAAATCATAGTTCTAATACGAGGAAGCTCTATGAGATCTGCAGGCAGGAGTGCGGGATGACTTACTATATACAGACACTCGACGACTTGCATTTAAGGTTACCTGAATCTGTCCGACTGGTGGGTATTACAGCAGGGGCTTCGACCCCAAACAATATTATCGAGGAGGTTCAAAATTATGTCAGAATTAACTTTTGAACAAATGTTAGAGGAGTCATTAAAGACAATACACACAGGAGAGGTTGTTGAAGGTACCGTTATCGATGTAAAGCCGGAAGAGATCATCTTAAACATCGGCTATAAGTCAGATGGCGTTTTGACGAGAAATGAATATACAAACGAACCCAATGTAGATTTGACAACCATTGCGAAGCCCGGAGACACCATGGAGGTGAAGGTACTCAAGGTGAACGACGGTGAGGGACAGGTTCTCCTTACCTACAAGCGCCTCGCTGCAGACAGAGGCAATAAGCGCATCGAGGAAGCTTACGAGAACAGAGAAGTACTTACGGCTAAGGTGGCACAGGTGCTGGATGGCGGCTTGAGCGTTGTTGTGGAAGAGGTAAGAATTTTTATCCCGGCAAGCCTTGTATCCGATACGTATGAGAAGGATTTGAACAAGTACGCGGGTCAGGAGATCCAGTTTGTGATCAGTGAGTACAATCCGAAGAGAAGAAGATACATTGGTGACAGAAAGCAGCTCATCCTTGAGGAGAAGGCAGAGATGCAGAAGAAGCTCTTCGAGACGATCAAGATTGGCGATACCGTGGAAGGTACGGTTAAGAATGTGACTGACTTCGGCGCGTTCATCGATCTGGGCGGCTGCGACGGTCTGCTTCACATTTCCGAGATGTCCTGGGGCAGAGTGGAGAACCCTAAGAAGGTATTTAAGGTTGGCGATGTGGTGAAGGTGCTGATTAAGGATATTTCCGGCACGAAGATTGCGCTCAGCCTTAAGTTTGAAGACCAGAATCCTTGGAAGGATGCGGCAAGCAAGTATGCGGTAGGCACAGAGGTGACCGGCCGTGTGGCACGCATGACGGATTTCGGCGCATTTATTGAGTTGGAGCCGGGTATTGACGCGCTGCTTCATGTGTCCCAGATTTCCAAAGAACATATTGACAAGCCTTCCGATGTACTTAAGAGCGGAGAGGAAGTGACGGCGAAGGTCGTGGACTTCAACGAGGCGGACAAGAAGATCAGCCTGAGCATCAAGGCGATGTTTGCACCGGAGCCCAAGGCGGAGAAGGCTGTGGATGAGGACGTTGTTTCCGTGGATATCGACGCGGTAATCGCAAACGAGGACGCGGCAGAGTAAGACAAAATAAAGGCGGTGGGAATTCATGGCATATGACTATGAATACTTTAAGAAAGCGGTTTATGACCTTACCAAAATTGATCTGAATGCTTACAAAGAAAAGCAGATGAAGCGCCGGATTGATACGCTGATCTCCAAGAATAAAGTTGTCGGATATGACAATTACGTTAATGTGCTTAAGACTGACACAGCCAGATTTGAGGAGTTTGTAAATTACCTCACAATCAATGTGTCCGAATTTTACAGAAACGTGGATCAGTGGCAGCTTTTGGACAAGGAAATTTTCCCTGAGCTGATTCAGCGTTACGGCAAGAATTTGAAGATTTGGAGCGCGGCATGTTCCACCGGCGATGAGCCTTATTCGCTTGTGATGGCGTTGTCCAGACATGTGCCGATTAATCAGATCAAGATTTACGCGACGGATCTGGATAAGCAGGTGATCGCGAAGGCGAAAGTGGGGCTGTACGCGGAGAAGAGTCTGGCAGGCGTGCCGGCTGACCTGAAGAAAAAATTCTTTACGAAGGTCGGGCCTTCCTATCAGATTTCCGATGAGATTAAAAACAGGGTAGAATTTAAGGAGCATAATCTGTTAAAGGATACATACCCTACTGATTTCCACTTGATTGTCTGTCGTAATGTGCTGATTTACTTTACGGAGGAGGCAAAGGACGAGGTGTTCCGCAAGTTCCAGAAGAGTCTGAAACCCGGCGGATACCTGTTTATTGGCAGTACCGAGCAGATCATCAACCACAAAGAAGTGGGTTTTGAACGGAAAAATTCGTTCTTCTACCAGAGACCAATGTAAACAGAGTGAGAAGTACTTCTAAAACTCAGCAGCAAAGGCTGCATCGCCAAGTCAGCACAGCTGACTTGGAAGTACTAAGGCTCACTCTGGAGAATGTTGTGAATTGGAGAAAAGGGGCAGCGATTCGTCGCCGCCCCTTTCGTTGTTTTTGTCAGTATGTCTTTGCCATCTTTCCCAATAAATACTGCGCGTAGCGGGAGAAGAGCTCCCTGTCGGTCTTGCGCTCGTCCGTGAGTTCAAAGAAGAGCTCATGGCTCTTATAGTCCCGTTTGAAGAACGGTTCTACCAGAATATCCCATTGGGGAAGGAAGAGGCCGTACTTGCGCGTGTAGCAGGTGGCGGCGGTCGCCTGGGTGCGGTGCGACGGATCCACGAAGGAGGACACCGACTTGTGGAGGGCGATATCTTCCTCCGGCAGATAATAGTAGTCTTTATAGCTTGCGTAGAAATATTTCATTTCTTCTTCGTAGAGCGGCACTTTTAGGATGCCCTCGTCCTTTTCCCCGCTGAAATAACAGCCGTTTGCCAGATTGGAGAGGGAGAAGGGAAGCGGGGTAGGCAGCGCCAGCTTCATCAGCACTTCCTGTTTTTCTTGACCATGATAGTCAATATAGCTGTTGGCCTGTACCTTCTTCGCGCGGATATTTCCGTTAAAGAGATCATAAAATGCCAGAAGGGGAAGGAGCTGCAGCATCCCACGGATATCGTCGCTGTTGTGCAAAAGCAGCAGAGAGCGGGCGTCAGGGGAAGGATTTTCCACATAATTCCGATATACCTCAATCAGCTCACCGCCGTGAAAACGGTCTTCCCTGTTGATGCCCAGAAGCGTCTCCAGCGTTTTCTGTTTGCAGTTGGGCACATGGAGAAACGCCTTGTAGGGGGAAATGCGCTTATACAAGTCGGTTCCTTCAAAATCGTCGAAAGTGTGCGGCAGCCCGCGCTGCTCGCATTTCTGCAGCAGATAGGGCAGGTCAAAGTTATTGCCGTTGAAGTGAACCAGGTGGGTGAAGGAGGATGCAAAATCGAAAAAGGCGTTAAGAGCTGCGGCCTCCTCCGAGGGTGTCTCGCAAAACCACTGTCTGATCTGCCAGTTCCCGTCCCTGTAAAACGCCGTTCCGATCAGGTAGAGAGAGGAGCTTTTTGCAGTGAAGCCCGTGGTTTCGATGTCTACAAACAAAAACTGATCGAGGGCCGCGATGCGTGAAAGCGGATAGTTGATTGTGAAAGATTCCAGAATGTGGTTTTCTATTTGCATAAAATTCCTCCGCATCAAAATCTAAAATATATCTGATGACAGTTTAGCACATTTTTTGAATTAGCAGTAGTTTTTTTCGTCGAAAAATAGTATATTTATTATAGCAGTTCCACCGGACTTAAGGTGCGGACTGAATGGGAAAGGAGCAAGGGTTACAGGTATGGCAAAATTAACATTTAACGGCGGCATACATCCCTACGACGGGAAAGATCTGTCAAAGGATAAGCCCATCAAGGCGGTGCTGCCCAAGGGAGATCTGGTGTACCCGCTGTCCCAGCATATCGGTGCGCCCGCCAAACCGATCGTGGAGAAGGGCGACCGGGTTCTGACAGGGCAGAAGATTGCGGAGGCGGGCGGTTTTGTTTCCGCACCTATTTACGCGACGGTATCGGGTACGGTGAAGGCGATTGAGCCGCGGCGCGTGGTCACGGGCGACAGCGTGATGAGCATTATTATTGAAAATGACGGGCTTTACGAGGAAGTGGAGTATCCGGAGCGGAAGCCTCTCGAGGAGATGACGAGAGAGGAGATTATCGAGTGTGTGAAGGAAGCGGGCATTGTCGGTATGGGCGGCGCAGGTTTCCCCACGTTCATCAAGCTTTCACCCAAGGAACCGGAAAAGATTGATTATGTGATCGCGAACTGTGCGGAGTGCGAGCCTTATCTGACTTCCGATTACCGCAGGATGCTGGAAGAACCGGAGAAGCTTGTGGGTGGACTCAAGGTTTCTCTGCAGTTGTTTGAGAACGCAAGGGGCATTCTGGCGGTGGAGGATAACAAGCCGGACTGTATTGAAAAATTGAAGGAACTGGTAAAAGATGAGCCGCGCATCAGCGTGAAGGAGCTGAAAACCAAGTATCCTCAGGGCGCGGAGCGGCAGATTATATACGCAACAACAGGAAGAGCCATCAATTCTTCCATGCTTCCTGCAGATGCGGGCTGTGTGGTGAACAATGTGGACACGGTGGTGGCGATCTATCATGCGGTGATCGAGGGGAAGCCTTTGATGAACCGTATTGTTACGGTGACAGGTGACGCGATTGCCAATCCGCAGAATTTTATCGTGCGGATCGGCACGAATTACCATGAGCTGGTGGAGGAAGCGGGCGGATTCAAACAGGAGCCAGTTAAGATCGTGTCCGGCGGCCCTATGATGGGCTTTGCCCTTTTCGGGCTGGATGTGCCGACCACCAAGACGGCTTCAGCACTCCTGTGTCTCACGGAGGATGAGGTGTCCCGCATGGAGCCGTCCGCCTGCATCAACTGCGGACGCTGTGTGGAGGTCTGCCCGGGGCGGGTGGTGCCCAAGCTTTTGGCGGTTGCCGCGGCAAACGGGGACGAGGAGACGTTTCTTGCCCATGACGGCATGGAGTGCTGCGAATGCGGCTGCTGCAGTTTCGTCTGTCCGGCGAAACGGCATCTGACACAGAACATCAAATCCATGCGCAAGCTCCTGCTTGCCAAAAAGAAAAAATAAGAAGACGAAGTAACTTTTTAGTACAGGTCGAAGTATTGACTGCCGGGATCGTAAGAATATGATACGAATGTACTGAGCAAGTTACGACGAAAGGAGCATAGACTGTAGAGATGAGTGATTTAATGAAAGTGTCTTCCAACCCTCATGTCAGATCAAAGTCCACCACCGCGAGCATCATGCTGACCGTGGTGATCGCCCTTCTTCCGGCGGCGGGATTTGGCATCTATAACTTCGGGCCGAAGGCGCTGCTGTTGATTCTGGTGACAGTGGCTTCCACGGTGGCGACGGAGTTTGTGTTTGAGAAGATTTGCAAGAAAAAGATAACCATAGGAGATTATTCCGCTGTGGTGACGGGACTGCTTCTGGCGCTCAATCTGCCGGTGTCCGCACCCTGGTGGATCGGTGTGGTTGGCGGCGTGTTCGCCATTCTGGTGGTTAAGATGCTGTTTGGCGGTATCGGACAGAACTTTATGAACCCGGCGCTGGGTGCGCGGTGTTTCCTGTTGATTTCCTTTACGTCCATCATGACGAATTTCGACTGTGACGCGTACACGGGGGCGACGCCTCTTGCCGCTTTGAAGAGCGGGGAGTCTGTAAATATTCTGAATATGGTGATCGGCCGCACGGCGGGTACCATTGGAGAGACGTCCATGATCGCCATTGTGATCGGCGCCTGTATTCTGATTTTGTTCGGCATCATTGATCTGCGGATTCCAGGCACTTACATTGTGACGCTGGCGGTCTTTGTGACGCTGTTCGGCGGCAGAGGCTTTAACTGGCCTTACATATCCGCCCATCTTTCCGGCGGCGGTCTGATGCTCGGCGCGTTCTTTATGGCGACGGACTATGTGACGAGACCGATCACGAAAAAAGGACAGTATGTGTTCGGCTTTTTGCTGGGCGTTCTGACGGGGATTTTCCGTATCTTCGGTCCCTCCGCGGAGGGAGTGTCTTACGCGATCATCATCGGCAATCTCTTAGTGCCGCTGATTGAGAAGGTCACTCTTCCGAAAGCGTTTGGTAAAGGAGGAGAGAAGGCATGAAAGAGATGATGAAAAATACAGGGATTATGCTGGCAATCACGCTGATCGCGGGTCTCCTTCTCGGTTTGGTTTACCAGGTGACGAAGGAGCCGATTGCTGAGCAGGAAGCGAAGGCCAAGCAGGAAGCGTGCCAGGAAGTGTTTGCGGACGCGGCGTCCTTTGAGGAAGTGGAGCTTGCGGCTGTGGATGAGAGCACATGGAGCGGCGAGGGATACGGACAGGAGAGCGTGGATGAAGTGATGACGGCGAAGGACAGTGCGGGAAGCACGCTCGGCTATGTGATTACGGTGACCACAAAGGAAGGGTACGGCGGGGATATTCAGTTTACGATGGGCATCCGCAGCGACGGTACCGTGAACGGCATTTCATTACTTGCCATATCCGAGACGGCGGGTCTTGGCATGAGGGCCGAGGAGGTTCTGAAACCGCAGTTTGCGGGGAAAAATGTGGAAAAATTTGCGTATACAAAGAGTGGTGCGGCGGCGGACAGTGAGATTGATGCCATTTCCGGCGCAACCATAACAACAAATGCAGTGACCAATGGGGTCAACGCGGGATTATACTATTTCCGGACAGTGTTGGGAGGAGGTGACGGACAATGAGTCAGATTGATGAAAAGGGAATGAAAAAGGAAAATCCAATGACAGAGCGGTTGGTAAACGGTATTGTGAAAGAGAATCCGACTTTTGTCCTGATGTTGGGTATGTGTCCTACGCTGGCGGTGACCACCTCGGCAATCAACGGTCTGGGCATGGGGCTGACCACCATGGTAGTGCTTGCCTTAAGCAATGTATTTATTTCTCTGCTCCGGGGAATCATTCCGGATAAGGTGAGAATCCCGGCTTTTATCGTGATTATCGCTTCGTTTGTGACGATGGTGGAGCTGCTTTTACAGGGATTTATTCCGTTTCTCTATGACGCGCTGGGCATTTACATACCGCTGATCGTGGTAAATTGTATCATCCTCGGGCGTGCGGAGGCTTATGCATACAAAAATCCCGTGATTCCGTCGCTGTTTGACGGCATCGGTATGGGACTCGGCTTTTCTGTGGCGCTGACCTGTATCGGCGCGGTGCGGGAACTTTTGGGTGCGGGCGAGATATTTGGCATTCATGTGATGCCGGAGAGTTACGTGCCAGTGAGTATCTTTATCATGGCGCCGGGCGCGTTCTTCGTGCTGGCCACGCTGACGGCGATTCAGAATAAGGTGAAGATTGTCGGGGAGAGAAAAGGAAAGGATATGTCAAAGATACAGTCCGGCTGTAACAGCGACTGCATGAATTGTGCGGATACGGGCTGTGCGAAACGTCTGATTGACGAGACGAAGGGAGAGGAGGGGAAGAACAATGCTTAAAGAATTGTTGGTGATTTTGATTGCATCCTCCCTTGTCAATAATGTGGTGTTAAGCCAGTTTCTGGGACTGTGTCCCTTCCTCGGCGTGTCCAAGAAGACGGAGACGGCGACTGGTATGGGCGTGGCGGTTATTTTTGTCATCACGCTGGCCTCAGCGGTGGCGGGAGCGATTTATCAGTTTATTCTGGTTCCCTTTGACATCGCGTATTTACAGACCATTGTGTTTATTTTGGTCATCGCGGCGCTTGTGCAGTTTGTGGAAATGTTTTTGAAGAAATTTATACCGGGACTGTATCAGTCGCTGGGTGTGTATCTGCCTTTGATCACCACCAACTGCGCGGTGCTCGGTGTGGCGCTTACTAATGTGCAGAAGAATTACGGGATCCTGACCGGAGTGGTCAATGGCTTTGCAACGGCGGTCGGATTCACCATTTCCATCATTATTCTGGCGGGAATCCGGGAGAAGCTGAAATATAATGATATACCGGAATCATTCCAGGGGATGCCGATTGTGCTGGTGACGGCGGGACTGATGGCGATCGCGTTCTGCGGATTTTCGGGACTGCTCTAACAATGCGAGAAGTACTAAGTCTCGCATGGGAGAATGCCTAAAATGCGGCATTCTCCGTGTGCGTGAATATATGGAGGTGTGTATGGACATAGCGGGAATTTTGATGGCTACGGGGATTGTGGGAGCGGTCGGTCTGTTTGTGGGCTTGTTCCTCGGTGTGGCCGGAATTAAATTTAAGGTGGATGTGGACGAGCGGGAGGAGGCCATTCTGGGTGTTCTTCCCGGCAATAACTGCGGTGGCTGCGGCTATGCGGGGTGTTCCGGCTTGGCGGCCGCGATTGTGAAAGGCGAAGCACCGACAAACGCCTGTCCTGTGGGCGGCGAGAAGGTGGGCGCGCAGGTGGCGCAGATCATGGGCGTGGAGGCAGGAGAGAGCACGCGCATGGTGGCATTTGTGAAATGCCGGGGTGACAAGGAGCGCACTCGCGTGGATTATGATTACACGGGTGTTCAGGACTGCGCGATGGCGGCATTTGTGCCGAACGGTGGGCCGAAAGCCTGCAACGACGGCTGTCTCGGTTTCGGGAACTGTGTAAAGGCCTGTCCGTTTGATGCGATCCATGTGGTGAACGGTGTGGCTGTGGTGGATAAAGAGGCATGTAAGGCATGCGGCAAGTGTGTGGCGGCGTGTCCGAAGCATTTGATCGAGCTGATTCCCTACGACGCGAAGCATGTGGTTGCCTGCAGCTCCAAGGAGAAGGGGCCTGTGACCATGAAGGCCTGCGACGTGGGCTGTATCGCCTGCCAGCTCTGTAAGAGGAACTGCCCGGCGGACGCGATTGTGATTGAGGATTTCCACGCCATCATCGATCAGGAGAAATGTACCGGGTGTGGGACGTGTAAGGAGAAGTGCCCGAAGAAAGTCATCGTGTAGGAAGCAGGACGGAGGGGTAAGATGAAAGCGACGAGAGCGTTTGTTGCAGGGCTGTGTCTCTCTGCCGGGGCGGCGGTTCATTTTTGTCTGGCATTTTTCGGGAACAGTGCCAGTCGGATTTTGTGTGGCGGATTGTTTGCCGGGGCCGCGTTTTTGGCTTGGAGAGAGTGGAACAGAGAGAGGGCAGTAAGCTGCTCTGACATGGAGGAAACATGGAAGGACAGTTGAAAAGTGGGACGGTTCTCACTTCCGATAGCGGCAGCAAATATACAATAAAGCAGATGCTTGGGGCCGGCGGGCAGGGTGAAGTGTATTCGGTGGAGTCTGAAAATAAGCTGTATGCCTTGAAATGGTATTATAAGAACACTGCCACCAAAAACCAGAAGGAAATTCTTGACAATCTCATCCAGAGCGGTCCGCCGGACGCTTCTTTCCTGTGGCCGCAGGATATGATTTTCCGTGTCTTTGGGGAATCTTTCGGCTACATTATGCCGCTTCGCCCGAAGAATTACAGAAGCATTGTGGATATGATGAAGCGAAAGGCGGAGCCTTCCTTCTACTGTCTGTGCAGGGCGGCTTATCATCTGACCAGAGGGTACAATGCGCTGCACGGAAAGGGTTACAGCTACCGGGATATCTCTTTTGGCAATGTCTTTTTTGATCCCGATACGGGGGATGTTCTAATTTGCGATAACGATAACGTTTCTTATAACGGGGCGAAGACCGGCGTGTACGGGACACCCCGCTTTATGGCGCCCGAAATTGTGACAGGAAAGGCGAAGCCCTCCCGGAATACCGACCTTTTTTCCCTGGCGGTGTTGCTTTTCTATATGTTTATGTTGAATCACCCGTTGGAGGGCAGGCGGGAGGCGCGGATCAAATGCATGGACATTCATGCCATGAATATGTTGTATGGAACCGACCCGCTGTTTATTTTTGACCCGGATAACAAGGACAATAGGCCCCTTGCAGGGTATCAGGACAATGCCATGATTTTCTGGGATCTGTATCCGCAGCAGCTTCGGGATTTGTTTACCACGTCCTTTACCGTGGGGCTTGCGCAGCCAAACCGACGGATTACGGAGGGTAAGTGGATGGAAACCTTTGCGAACCTCATGTCCGGCATTATGCCCTGTCTAAACTGCGGATGCGAGGTGTTTTACGATGCGCAGAAGGAAGCGGACGGCGCGGCGCACATCTGTTGGGGTTGCCAGAAGACAGTGCCTGTTCCGCCAAAGCTCATAATCGGCAAGAGCACGGTGCTGCTTATGTCAAACACGAAGCTGTATAAGCACCATATAGAGGGAAACTATGATATGGAGACAAAGGTTGGCGAGGTGGTGCAGAATCCGGACAACCCGAAACAGTGGGGAATGAAAAATCTGTCCGGCGATAACTGGACGTACATCAAGGCGGACGGTACGCAGGTTCCCGTGCCGCAGGGCCGTTCGGCGGCGATTGTCAGAGGCGCGAAGATTGACTTCGGGCAGATGACGGGAGAATTTCATTCCTGCGGGCAATGATCCGCGGATGGGAAGTTTCATAACCACATCGGCGCCTTTTGCAGAAAGGCGGACTATAATAATGAGAGCGTTTTATTGAGGGGCAATGATAACAGGTATGGAAGACGATAAGATTTTGGCGGGCATGGTACGTGATTATCCCGACGCGCTTTCCGACAGAAAGAGACTGCAGGCTCTTCTCATGGATTTTTTTCCACAGGACAGGCGGAAGAGAAATCTATTATTGATTGTATTTGACGACGGCATTGTGGATGAAATGAAGGGACTTTCCCATTGTGATAAAATGTCGCTGCACCGGTTTGTCAGATCCATTGAGACGGGATATGATATCCGCACGAAAAGCGCAGAGGCTGCCGTTATGGCATGGGCAAGGGCGATGGGATTGTCAATGGAAGAAAAAGACGGCCCGGAAGATGGGAGGAGCGCTCCCGCACGCGCGCAGGAGGCCTCTCCCTCTTCGAAAAAGGAGTGGGAACCCTGCGAGAGCGACAGCCTGTATGAATACGAAGAAACGTCAAGGGGGCTGCGCATTCTCAAGTATGTGGATTTCGATGAGCCGGTGGTGGTGATTCCCAATGTCATTGAGGGGAAAAAAGTGATTGCGGTCGGCAATTACGCCTTCAAGGGCTGTGTGGGAATCGAGAAGGTCATTGTCTCCGAGGGCATTGAAATTTTGGGAAACGGCGTTTTTTTGAACTGTAGAGGATTAAAGGAGGTATCGCTGCCGACGTCTCTGCGGGGCATTGGCAGTACGGACGCGACGGGCTGTCCCAAAATCCTTGGCAGCGAGATCAAATATGAGGGCGCATTTGAGTACAGCGGGCTGGAATCCGTTACAGTGCCGGAGCGTGTAAAATATATCGGGGAGAACAGTTTTGCCGGCTGCGGGCAGCTGAAACGGGTGGTACTGCCCGACAAATTGAAGGAAATCAAAGAAAATACGTTCCGCTGGTGTAAAAGTCTGCGGGAAGTGACGTTCCCCGGGGAGCTGGATGTAGTACGAATATCGGCGTTTGAAGGTTGTGTCACTTTGCGGACGGTTGACATTCCGGAAGGGGTGACCGCTATTGAGGAGGGTGCCTTTGCGGGATGTAAAAGTCTGGAAAGCATTTATATACCGGATTCCGTGGTGGAGATCGGCGGTGGAAAAGGGACAGGCTTTTTGAAGACGTTCGGAGAATCTGACGAGCGGCATGAGAATTTTACGATCCGCTGTAATTTGGGCTCTTACGCGATGCAGTATGCAAGGGCACAACAGATCAGATGTGTACAAGCATAGAGTGAAAAGAACTTCTAAAGCTCAGCAGCATAGGCTGCTTCGCTAAGAAGTTCTATGTTTCACTCAGGAGAATGCCTAAAAAGCGGCATTCTCCGCATTGATTTGAGTCACAGCTAAGCTGTGACATGGCGGTTAGAGTGAAAAGAACTTCTAAAGCTCGACAGCAGAGGCTGTCTCGCTAAGAAGTTCTATGTTTCACTCAGGAGAATGCCTGAAAAGCGGCATTCTCCGCACGGATTTGAGAACTGTGAAATGGATTTTGAGATAAGGAGGAACGATGATGGGAGAGATGAAAAGACCAGGAGGAGAACTGGCGAGCAGGCCACTTCACTTTTTCTGGATCGTAGACTGCTCCGGTTCCATGTACGGGGAGAAGATCGGCACGGTGAATCACGCCATCCAGTCCACCATCCCGGAGATGGTGTCAGCGGCGGAAAATAACCCGAACGCGCAGTTAATGATACGGACGTTGAAATTTTCTACAGGGGCTTCCTGGGTGACGAGCAATCCGGTCAAAGTGGAAGATTTTGCTTGGGATGATCTGGAGGCCGTCGGTGTGACGGATTTGGGCAAGGCATTTGAGCTTCTGGCGGCGCAGCTCACGATTCCGCCCATGTCAGACAGGGCGCTTCCGCCGGTGCTTGTGCTTTTGTCTGACGGACAGCCGACGGACGACTACAAAAAGGCGCTTGCGGAGCTAAAGAAACTGCCCTGGGGCAAAAAGGCAGTCAAGATTGCCATCTCCATCGGGCAGGATGCGGACGATGCAGTTTTAGAAGAATTCACGGGAAATAAGGAGCTGGTGTTGCAAGCAAACAATGCGGCGGCTCTCACCAAGATGATCAAATGGGCATCCACGGCGGCATCTCTGGTTTCTGCGCCTGCAAGCATCGCGGCGGATGCGGCGGGACAGGATGGAGATGCGCCGGTCATTGTCGATATGGGCGGCAGGATTCCCGATCTGGATGATATTCAGGAAGGGGACGTCTGGTAACGTGAAAAGTACTTCTAAAACTCAGCAGCAAAGGCCGCTTCGTTAAGAAGTACTAAGTTTCACGTAAGAGAATGCCTGAGATGCGGCATTTTCCGCATGTGATGGAATTTGAACCTGATGAAAGGGTGTTGTATATGATGCAGATATTCGGAGCTTCCGTGCAGGGCGCATCTCATATACGGAGCGGCAAGGAGTGTCAGGACAGTCTGAAAAAGGTGGTAAAGGATTCCGGCGCGGTGATTCTTTCGGTGGCGGACGGGCATGGCAGCGATTCCTGTCCTTACAGCAAGACAGGCTCCTTTACGGCTGTCAATGTATTCTGTAAAATCATGGGAGATTATCTGGACACATATGCCGGGCAGCCGGAAATGCTTTTTACCTTTTTGAAGCGGGAGGGCGACACCAAGATCGCGCAAGAGATAGACGCGGAGTGGAAACGCAGGATTTTGCGACTGCATAACAGAAGTAAACGGGAAATCCCTCTGAACGCAGATGGCGGGAGTGACAGTGGAGCGATTTACAGACTTTACGGGAGCACACTGCTCGGTCTGGTCATTACGGAGGATTTTCTCTTTGCGTTTCAGCTTGGGGACGGGGATATCGTAAAAGTGTCCGAATCCGGCGTGTACAGTGTCATTGAGGCGGATAAGATTCTCGGTACGGAAACCCATTCGCTCAGCAAGGCGGAAGCATGGAAGAAAGCCATTACACTGATTCGGAGGCGGGAAGAAAACGAGCAGCTGCCCGTTATGTACATGCTTTCCACGGACGGGCTTTCCAACAGTTATAAAAATGACGAGGAATTTCAAAAGACCTGCATGGACTACTGTGTCCTTCTTAAAGAGCACGGTGTGAAAGCGGTGTCCGACCAGTTGAAAACATGGCTGCAGGAGACAAGCGAGATGGGGAGCGGCGATGATATCACGGCGTTGTTTTTCTATGAAGCGGCGCAGGGGCGGTAACCGATATTCCCGAAGCAGATTTGCCTGACGGATAGGGCGGCATAAAATTTTTGATTGCAGTAAACGGTTTTGACATGGAGAAATAAGGATTGTAAAGTTTATGACTTATAAAAGCGGAAGGCGGTAAAGATGGAAGCGCGCATTGCTCTGTGTAAGTGTAAAGAAGGCGGAAATATATATGGCGTCCGTTTTGAGAAGACGGGTGACGGATGGAAATATACATGGGCGTTTCCCGTGAAGGAGGCGGCTGCGAAGCGGGAGCATTACGACGAGACAAAGATTGTCGGGCAGATTTTTCCTGACAATGGTTATCCGGGCTGCCCTTATTGCGGGACGAAAGATTTCGTGGTCTGTAACTGCGGAAAACTGAACTGCCATAACGGGAATGAAACCCATTTTACGTGCAACTGGTGCGGGCTGTCGGGGACGCTTGGCAGCTATGATGGGGCGGGATTCGGCTCCGGGGGAGATATATAATATATTGTCATGTCTGTCGGATTATTTGGTTATTCAGGAGATGAAGAAGTCTGGGCACAAAAAATGACAATTACTTATAGGGAATGTTCAAATAGGCATAAAACAAAGGAAGGGAGAATAGAACAGGATGCAGACAGTAAAACTCGGAAAGACAGGAATTGAGACAAACAAGAACGCGTTCGGCGCGCTGCCGATCCAGCGGATCAGCGACGAGGAGGCGGTGAAGCTTCTGCGCAAGGCTTACGAGAACGGCATAACTTTTTTTGATACGGCGCGGGCGTACTCGGACAGCGAGCATAAGGTAGGGCTGGCATTTGAGGGGATGCGCGAGAAGGTGATTATCGCCACCAAGACGGGGGCGCAGAACGCGGAAGGGTTCTGGAAGGACTTGGAGACAAGCCTGTCCAATCTGAAAACCGATTATATTGATATTTACCAGTTCCACAATCCGGCTTTCTGCCCGAAGCCGGGGGATGAGAGCGGACTGTACGACGCGGCCTTGCAGGCGAAGGAACAGGGAAAGATCCGGCATATCGGTATCACGAACCACCGTCTTGCGGTGGCGCATGAGGCAGTTGAGAGCGGACTCTATGAGACGCTGCAGTTCCCCTTCTGTTATCTGGCTACGGACAAGGATATTGAGCTGGTGGAAAAGTGCAAGGCGGCGGACATGGGTTTTATCGCCATGAAAGCGCTCTCCGGCGGGCTGATCACTAACTCGGCGGCGGCTTACGCGTATCTGGCGCAGTACGATAACGTGCTGCCCATCTGGGGCGTGCAGCGGGAGGCGGAACTTGACGAGTTTCTCTCTTACATAGACAACCCGCCCGCTATGACGGAAGAAATCAAAGCGTTGATTGAAAAGGACAGGGCGGAGCTTCTGGGCGAGTTCTGCCGTGGTTGCGGTTACTGTATGCCCTGCCCTGTGGGGATTGAGATCAGCATGTGCGCGAGAATGTCATTGCTCCTTCGCAGGGCGCCCTCCGCTGATTTTCTGGGAGACGTATGGCAGGAGAAGATGGGTAAGATTGAGCAATGCCTGCATTGTAACCAGTGTAAGGGAAAATGCCCATATGGGCTGGACACCCCTTCGCTTCTTGCGAAGAATCTGGAGGATTACAAAAATGTGCTGGCGGGGAAGGCCAGTGTATAGGAGACGACAGATAGGAAAGATACTCAGCACAGTGGTTCTTGTGCTGGGTGTCTTGTTTTTCGTACTGATTGTGGACGGGCTTGCCTTTCTGGGGATGAAGTATGTGTTTCATCTGGATTTTACGCAGGACTACCGGCAGGTGGATGAGATCGGGCAGCTTCGGTTCTGGGACGGTTGGAGCGGAAAGGTTTACATAAGATACCCGTTTGGCTTACGCCCCATAGAAAAGCGGGAGGATGTTCCCAAGCAGGAGAAACCGGCGCCTTTCTGGCTGGATACGACTATTTATGACGTTGCGGATTCCGGCGGGCTTGTGGCATGGTATGACTGGAGAGAAAGTAAAATTTTTCTCGGAAGTGCGGATGGCGAGGTCAGCGAGTCCTTTGACGTGGCGTATGACGCAAAGAAGCTTGCCTTTTCGCCGGATGGCAGATATCTGCTCGTCTATGAGATTGACTATAGGGGAGAAATCACGGATGACGAGTATTGCTATTACCGCGTGATTGCTCTGGAGGATGGGACGCAGTATACGGTTTATGCCGGGTACCGGGAGTGGTTCCGGGTGTATTGGGCGGAGTGAGTTAAGCAGGTGCATTTATGCAAAAAACCTCTCTGCCAAAACGTTCCCGTATCACAAAAGTATTTCCGCGCCATTCCGCTTTTGCGTATAGCCGGCTGCCCAGCCTGTCTACATATTTCATGCTGCTGTCAAGTATTTCTTGACAGCAGATACTGCCTTTTCGGTCTGCAATTTTAATATGCCACCCTTCCCCTGTCTCGGCGGAAAGAATCCGGTATACATGCGCCGTCAGTCCATTGGTTTTGGAACGCTTTGTGAGCTTATTGATGCGTTCTTCCCGCACAAAATGATTGTCGGCAATATGTGCAAATGCCGTTTCTATTTTCTTGCAGACATCTTCGGGACAGTGACTGCGCTGTGCAATATCCAGTAAAGCGTTCCTCAGAATTTCCCACATTACCATTGGCTCGGTATCTTTGTCGGCTTTTTCAAGCGCAGTTATTTCCTCCTGCGCCAGATAATAGATCGAGATGTGAAAATTTTGATCACAAATATAGGTTTCATTTCCCGGGACCGGGCGGACCTGATGGGCGTAAATCGTTATTTTTCCGCTGCCATCAATGGCAGTCCCCTTGAGTTCTTCTTCTATCATGCGGCACAGATAAAATAAACACGACAAAGATGCAAAATATGGATGGTATCGGTATGATGTGCGATTTGCACTTCCAGTCGTTGATGATAAAAGTGGTGAGATTTGTCGCTATAATGTTTATTTTGCAAGAATGCTTGTGAGGCATAGTGCGGATGGTAAAAAATATCTTTATGATATCCTGGCAATAAAAAAAGAAACGAGCAGCCCGCTTGAGTATATACTGTACGGTGAAAACCCATCTCTTTTGAAATGATTATACATATATGGTGCGGCGGATGTCAATAGAAAATTTAGGATGGATGAGAGGATTAAAAATTTTTTCAACTTTTTTTGAGGTTGTAATTTCTTATGCCAATATGTAAAATGGAAACATATGAAAAAGGGGAGTACAAGAAAGAAAAGGAGTGAATTGTTTGTTGAAGAAGACCACGGTATCATAGCGATGGCTATGACATATGAAATTACATTGTGATAGCCATTGCGTTTCCTAAAGTAAGAGTACTCTCGGAAACTGAGAGTGCTCAGTAAATGATTAGGAGGCAGCTATGAGCTATAAACGGGCGGATGATATTCTGCCGGAAAATATTCTTGAGATCCTGCAGATGTATGTGAGCGGCGAGGTGATCTATGTGCCGAAGAAGAAAGAGTGCAGAAAAAGATGGGGCTCGTCCACAGGCGTGAATGAGACGCTTCGTATCAGGAACGAACAGATTCTGGAACAGCATCGGAGTGGAACATCGACAAAGGAATTAGCGCTGCAATATTATCTGACGGAAAAAAGCATACAGAGGATTCTCAGGGAAATGCGAACCAAACCTCCTATGGAGCAATGTTGATCTGATTAGGAGGGAACAAAATTGAATAGGGAAAATAAGAGAAAAACATTTGAAAAAGGATATTACAAAAATCATGCCTGCGATGAAAACTTTGTATGTAAGGTTTGCGGGCGGCAGGTAATCCCGGACGGCGCGGGCAGTAAGCACAGAAACCACTGCCCGAACTGTCTGACAAGCCTGCATGTGGATATCGAGCCGGGAGACCGCGCTTCGGACTGCGGCGGCTATATGGAGCCTGTGGCAGTATGGGTCAGAAAAAACGGCGAGTGGGCGATCATACACCGCTGCCGCCAGTGCGGGCAGATGAGTTCCAACCGCATCGCGGCGGACGACAATCCCATGAAATTGATGTCCATTGCGATGAAACCGCTTACTTCCTCTCCGTTTCCGATTGAGCGGATCGAGGAGATGACGAGACTGATGGGCGGTGCGGGCAGTATATCCTGAGATATGGGGCGTGTGGCAGTTCATACGCCCTTTTTCTTTTTCCGGGAATTGTCGGAATGGAAAGAAAGCGGTATCATTATTGGAAAGATAAAAGTAACAATAGGACGGATTCAGTAGTTATGAGGTCGAAGACCGAATGGTTACGGACAAAAGGGAGGAATTGAGGGACAGGATAATCATGCACAGGGATTTTTGTGATATGATAATTTTGCGGTTGAGAGATTAGGAGGGACAAGCTGTATGAGAATAGAAACGAACAGGCTTATTTTACGCGACTATACGATGGATGATTATGAGGCGTTATATGAAATCATGTCGGACCCGGAGACAATGCAGCACTATTCGAAACCTTTTGATGAAGAAAAGGTAAGAAGTTGGATTCAGTGGAATCTGGATAACTATCAGAAATATGGATTCGGTCTGTGGGCGGTTACTTTAAAGGAAACGGATGAATTTATCGGAGACTGCGGGATTACCTTGCAGAATATTGACGGGGAAATGCTCCCGGAGATCGGGTATCATATTCACAAAGCGCATTGGAGAAAAGGGTATGGGAGCGAAGCGGCGAAAGCAGTCAGAAACTGGGTATTTCAGCATACAAAATATGATGTGGTATATTCTTATATGAAATATACAAACGAGGCTTCCTACCGGACGGCTGTGGCAAATGGCATGAGAAAGGTGAAGGAGTATCCCGATGAAAAGAATGGTATTTCGTATGCCTACGCGATTACGCGTTCGGAGTGGGAAGAAATAGAAGGGAGGCGGGAGCGCCATGCCGATTATTAAGGGGTTGGAGTGGACCTTTGACACGGTGGCTGCGCAGTATGAAAAACTGAGACCGGAATATGTGCCGGAGTTATATGAGGATATTTTTCGTTACAGACAGATTGACCAAACAAGTCATGCCTTGGAAGTGGGAATCGGCGGTGGGCAGGCGACGCTTCCAATTTTAAAGACGGGATGTAAAGTGACCGCAGTGGAATATGGTGAGAATTTTTCACAGCTGTGCCGCCAGAAGTTTCGGAAATTTCCCGGTTTTTCGGTGGTGACGTCCAAATTCGAGGATTTTGCCGCTGAGAGCGGTTCCTACGACCTGATTTATTCGGCGTCCGCGTTCCATTGGGTGCCGGAGGAAATCGGATATCCGAAAGTGTTTGATTTGCTGAAAAGCGGCGGCGTCTTTGCGCGCTTTGCAAACCATCCGTACAAGGACAAGGGCAGAGAGGAAATGAGTCAGGCGATTCAAAAGGTATACGATGTATATATGCCAAATTCCATGGAAGGCAGTGAGTACGGCGAAAAGGAGGCGGAGGAAATGGCGGAGACTGCGCGGAAGTACGGGTTTACGGATATCTGTTACAGACTTTATCACAGGACGCGCAATTTTACGGCGGAAGAATACACCGCTCTTCTGGGAACCTATTCCGATCATATGGTGATAGAGGAGGAGAAGAGGAAAGCATTCTTTTCGGAAATCGAGCAGACGATTGATCAGTTTGGGGGACAGATTACCCTGTATGACACGATTGATCTGGAGCTGGCGCGGAAGCCGTAAAAGAGGCAAGGGGTAAAAGCGGAAAAAATGATTTACATCGTAGACAACATTTTAAATTATTTGATCTATTTAGTTATCCTATATTTTGGATTCAGATTAAGACCGAGAAGGCAGAAAATTTTTCTCGGTCTGTCTGTGTCGGTTATGCTGTGCGCAGGCGGTTTCAACGCCTAGTGTGAAGGGGAGAGTGCCTGTACTTTTCGCATTTCTCACGCAAGACACCATATTTATGAGGCAGGGAGGAATATTTCTATGAAAAAAATGAAAATAGCGCTGGCGGCGGGCGCATTTGCGCTTGTGCTTTCGGCTTGCGGGCAGGCAGAGAGCGCGGAAGGAACGAAGAAGGAAGCAGAGGGGCTTACCATTGAACGGATTGATGACACGGATAAGGCGGAGGAAACGCAGTCTGCTGATTTAGCCGATACAGATGCAGCAGAAAGCGCTGAGGAGGAGCAGCCGGCATCCGCGGAAGGCGATGCGCCGGAAAAGAGGGACGATATCAATCCGGCAGAACCCCAGAAAGAGGAAGGTCAGACAGCATCTGAGGAACAGGAGACGATACAAAACCGGCAGGGTCAGACAGAGGAATTGACAAATGCCGGAAATTCACTGTATGAAGCTTTCCTGAAAAATGAAATCAGCGTGGCAAACCCATATGTGGAAGGCATGAACCTGACTGTTATGGATGATAAAAACTATGAATCCGAATTTGAGGACGCACAGAAAAAGTACGCCTACGTGGATGTAAATGCGGACGACAGTCCGGAGCTTATTTTCAAAATAGGCTCCGATACAAGTGAATTGATGTATATTTTGGGAGTATGCGATAACGAACTTGTCTGTTTTGATGTATTTGAGTCGCATACGAGAAATATCTCGTTCGGCGTGTACGATTATGGTCTGGTCTGGGAGATTCAAAATTATGACGGCTTTGAAGAGACATTTTATTCCTATACGGCGGACGGACAGCAGATGAGAGCCAGACGTTTTACGGAAGAAGACGATGCTGATCTTGCGGCGCACGAGGGAGAGGAACCGGAATGGATTGACTGGCAATAAGATGGGGATGCCGATTAACTGGAGAACGGTAACGAAATATCGTAGCTGAAATTCTGCTAAACTTTCTTGGTCTTGACATATGTAGACGATCGATATATAATGACGATAGATATATAGATGATCTACATAAAGGAGATGGTAAGATGTCAATAGACAAGGCGCTCATTTCGGGAAGCACAGCCATGTTAATTCTGCGTCTTTTGGAAGACCGTGACATGTACGGCTATGAAATGATCGAGACACTACAGGAGAAGTCCGAAAATGTTTTTGTGCTAAAGGCTGGGACGCTATATCCGCTGCTCCATTCACTGGAGGGAAAGAACTATCTGACTTCCTACGAAAATGAGGTAAACGGAAAACAGCGCAAATATTACAGCATCACGAAAGCGGGGAGAAAATATTTAAAATCAAGAACGGAGGAATGGAAGGAATATCAGACCGCGGTGCTTCACGTTCTCGGGGAGGTGGTCGGATGACGGAAGAATCTTATATCAGGGATGTTGTGGAACAGATTCGGTGCGTCAGGGCGAGGGATGGCATCGCAAAGGAGCTTTCCGACCATATCGAGGACCAGTCAGCGGCATATGAGGAGAAAGGCGTGACCCATGGGGAGGCGGTCAGGAGGGCGGTACAGGAGATGGGCGATCCGGTGGAAGTCGGCGTGGAGCTGGACAGGATTCATCGCCCGCAGACGGATTATAAGCTGATCGGCATGGCTTTCCTGTTTCACATAGCAGGTTTTTTTATCATTGGTCAGGTGGGATATCTGTCACAGCATCCGGAGTATATCGGGAGGCAGTGTGTCACCCTGTTACTGTCGTTTTGCGTGATGGCGGGCATGTATTTTCTGGATTACAGTTTTATCGCGCGGTACGCTTACGGTACTTTTCTGTTTGTCACAATTGACATATTGGGCAGCCTGATACTGTCTGCGGGGGAAGGACGGATTCCGGGCATTATGCTGAGTTACCTGTATGTGCCTGTTTTTGCGGGCATCCTGTACCGGCAGCGAAACGGGGGATATCGCGCGCTCATGTGGGCAATGGGGATGCAGATTGTTACCGCATGCTTTACCTTTTGCTTTTCCGGTATGCTGCACACGGCAAATATCTATATGGTGTGCACGTTCCTGATTTTTATTGCGGCGGCGAAAGGATGGTTTTCCGTGGATAAAAAGAGGGCGGCGGCAATGATTGCCGGCGTGCTGGTGTTATTGCCGGCGGCTCTCCTGTTTATGATGCTTGTTACAGGCATTTTTTCCATATACGGATTTCAGGCGCAGCGCCTGCTGGCATGGCTGAATCCGGAGCAGGATGCGCAGGGAGCCGGATATATTTATCTGCTGCTCAGGCAGGAGTGGAGGGAAGTAAGGATGATCGGCGCGGCGGACAAAAGTTTGCTGTTAAGCGATCATTCGGTTGGACCAACGGATCCTCTTATTCTGCTTCAACTGATATGCAATTATGGCGTTTTGGCGGGAATTGCCCTGATAGCGGCGTTTGCGGCATTGTCCATACGGGCTTTCCGGATCGTAAAGCGCCAGAAAAACCAGATCGGGTTTATGCTGTCAGCTGCCTGTTTTATGGTTATTTTGCTGAACTGTCTGGAAGGGGTACTGAGCAATACAGGATATTATCTGGTGAGCAACATGCAGTTCCCCTTTGTATCCTGCAACGTATATACGGGGATTACTTATGCGGTACTGATCGGGCTGCTGCTCAGTATTTACCGCAATGAGAGGATTATCACGGATAAGACGGTAAAACGTCCGGCATGGAAACTGATGGTAAAGCTTGAGAAAAGGTAGAGGGAAATCCTCTGCCTTTTCTTATTGTTTGAGGATTTTTTGATCCTTTTAACAATTTGTACCGTTATAATATACAGATGCGGAATCATGGCGGTTAGTGTTGAGAAAGGGGGCGGGGCAATGTGGGCGACGATGAACTGGTTGAGAGAATCAAAGGCGGTGACGGCGCGGCGGCGGAAGAGCTGATCGACCGCTATTACGGCGCTATCCTGCGGTACTGCGGCTGGCACTGCGCCGCCCCGGAAAAGGCGGAGGATCTGACGCAGGAAACTTTTCTAAAGCTGTTTCGGAGCCTGCCGAAATACAAAAGCAAAAATAAGTTCAAGGCTTATCTGTACACAATCGCCAACCGCCTGTGCATCGACGAGAGCAGGAAAATGCCCGTCTACTCTCTGGAAGACGCGGAAGATATGGCTGACAGGAAAAATACGATTGCGCAGGCGGAGCACAGGGAGGATATCAGGCGTCTTTTAGGCGTTTTGTCCGTGGAACAGAGGGAGGCGGTCATTCTCCGTTTCGGGCAGGAGCTTGGTTTTTCGGAGATCGCAAAGGTGATGGGATGCAGTATGCGGACGGCGCAGAGCCGGGTCAGGAACGGGCTGCGGCTGATGAGGAAGGAGTTTGGGGATGAGTGACAGGGAATTAAAAAGATATCTGCGGGAGTCTTTGGGACAGGGAGCGGAAATAAAACCCGGAAAAAAGGCGGAAACCGTCATGCGCTGCGCGGAAGCAATGCGCCGGTATGGGGAGTGCAGGGAAGAGGAGAGGACGGGCTTCTGGCAGTTTTTGTCGGATGTTTTCCGGTTTGAGGGGCTGTCCATCTTTGGGCTGCAGGCGGGGGTATTGTTTCTGATCTGTATCTGGCTTGGCACCACAGATAATGTGTCATATTACATTCCCGCTTTTACGCCGCTGTTTGCACTGGCAGTCATACCGCCGCTGTTTCGCAGCCAGTATTACAAAATGGGCGAAATGGAGGCGGTGACAAGGGCTTCCGGCGCTGAGACCATACTGGCAAAACTGATTCTTGCGGGTGCGGCGAATCTGGTGGGGATTACAGTGGTTTTAGGGCTGGTTATGTACAGGCGGCAGTCCGGGGAGGGCATCGGGCGGATCATTTTGTACGGTCTGGTGCCGTATCTGGTCTGTATGACGACTATATTGCGGCTGATCAGACTGCGGAGGAGGGAAAGTCTTCCTGTCTGCGCGGTGGTGACGATAGTCTATTGTGTTGTCTGGGGGATATCGGCAAACAGGATGCCGCAGGTCTATGAAACGTCCGTAACAGGTTTGTGGATTTTGCTGTTTCTTGTTTTTGGCGGATTTTTTGGCAGGGAGATCGGCGTGATAGCCGAGAGAAAGAGGGAGGGAAAATTATATGGAATTATCGGTTGACCGTCTGACAAAACATTACGGGAGCAAAATTGCGGTGGATTGTGTCAGTGCGGTTTTGAAGCCGGGCGTATACGGTCTGCTGGGGGAAAACGGCGCGGGAAAGACGACGCTTATGCGGATGCTGTGCGCCATTTTGGAATCCACCTCCGGGGAGGTGTTTCTGGACGGCAGGGAGATCGTCTCCATGGGCGCCGAATACAGGGACATCCTTGGCTATCTGCCGCAGGATTTCGGCTATTATCCGAACTATACGGCGAGGGAGTTCCTGCTGTATATGGCGGCGCTCAAAGGGATTCCACGGGATATGGCAAAGAAGCGGGCAGGGGAGCTGTTGGAGGTTGTCGGTTTAAACGATGTGGGGACAAAGAAAATGAAGACCTTTTCGGGCGGCATGAAGCAGCGGGTGGGAATTGCGCAGGCGCTCTTGAATCACCCGAAGCTGCTGATTCTGGACGAGCCGACGGCGGGGCTGGACCCGAAAGAGAGAGTGCGTTTCCGCAATCTGATTTCCGATTATGCCGATGGCAGGATTGTCATATTGTCCACCCATATCGTGTCGGATATCGAAGCCATCGCGGACGAGGTGCTGCTGATGAAAAAGGGAAAGCTGGTGTCGCAGGGCACGGTTTCCGAATTGACAAAAGAGGCGGCGGGAAAGGTATGGGAGCTGACCGTTTCCCCGGCGGAGGCGAAAAGCTGGCAGGAGAGGGCATCGGTCGCCAATCTGCGGCATGAGGGGGATCAGGTGGTGCTGCGCATTCTGGCGGATGAGAAGCCCGCGGAGGGGGCGGTGCCCTGTGAGGCGACGCTGGAGGACTTGTATCTGTATTCTATGCAGGCTTAAACGGAGGCAAGGTCACTGTGAAACGCCGATTCGGTGATTTCGGACGATTCCATGTGGGAAGTAATAGCAATTCGAAGATTGCGTTTTGCAATGACCCGGACAGAGAGAAATAGGAGAAAGCGGAAATGGAATTATTCAATTTGGAACATAAAAAGTTGTGGAGAAAGAACAGCACCAGAATCTGCGTCCTGCTGTGCCTGCTTTACTGTGTGGGACTCGGAAGCTTTCTGGTGTATCAGTGGACGATTTACGGAAGTACAAAAGAGAATCATATGGGTCATAATTTTGACGGTTACGAGAACATCAGAAACTGTCAGGCGTATTCCCGAAAATACGAGGTACTGACGGACGAGACCCTGCAGGAATGGGTCAGGGACTTTCAGGGGCTTTATGTACAATTGGACGAGGAGAGGAAATTGCAGGGTAAAGAGAATCTGGAAACGGTTCACAAAGTAAACCATGCAGATCTGTATACGGTGAACGGGTGGATTCGCACGCTCTATCCGGAGCTTGAGAGGGCGGATATGCTAGGTGTTTCGGTTATGTGCGGTTACGTGGAGCCGGAGCAGCTGACCGGGATTTATGAGAGAAGGGAAAAAGCCGTTGACACCTTTCTCGAAATCAGCGGACAGACCGGCGCCGAGCGGGACTATCTGTTACAGATCAATGACAGCGTAAAAGAGCCTTTTTGCTGGAGCTGGGCGGAAGGCTGGTCAAACATTCTCGGCGATACGGTGTCCGGTCTGGGAACTGTCCTGGCGCTGTTTCTCGCCGTTGTCCTTTCCGCCCTTTTTGCCGGGGAGTGGCATGACAGTACCGGTCCGCTGCTCCTTACGACGAAAAACGGCTGGAAGAAGCTTGCGGCGGCAAAGATTCTGACGGGAATGGCGTTTACGCTGGAGCTTTTTACCATGGCTGCGGCGGGGATGGTCGTATTGCAGATTGTCTTTCTGGGGACGGAGGGGTGGGATATGCCCATTCAGATGGTAAAGATGATCGCGATCGCGCCCATGAATATGCTGCAGGCGGAAATCTATGAGTATGCCTTTACCCTGCTCGGCGCATTGGGCTTCGCGGGTGTTGTCATGCTGTTCTCCGCTTTGTGCAAAAACCATGTGCTGGCGCTTCTGATGAGTCTGGCGGTGGCATATGGACCTATGACCCTCAGAAACAGGGTGCCTATGGTGTTGGAGAAGGTGTTTGATCTGATGCCCCTGGTGGGGAGCGGGGCGGATATATACCGCACCAATACCTTCCGACTTTTTGGGCATTATATCTGGTCGCCGTATCTGATCATCTGGGTACCGTTTGTGATCGGGATTCTGTGCCTTTCGCCTGCCGTTAAGGGATGGGCGAGGCGGATGCGGGGGTAGGAGATGGAGGGGTAAAATAAGCACCGAAATGAAAAATTTTGACATATGTTTTCATTTCGGCGCTTAGCTATCACTGTTCTGCCATTTTCTTCGGTATTCTGTGGGTGAACAATGTGCATATTCCCGAAACACTTTTCCAAAATAACTGCTGCTCCCCAGACCGCAGTCATGGCTGATCGCTGTAACAGGTTCCTGCCCCTTTGCTAACATCTGACAGGCGGCTTGCAGACGGTAAGCCCTCATATACTCTACGGGTGTCATGTGCAGACAATCTCGGAACACTCTGTAACATTCCCTTTCGTTTAGGTATGCTGCCGCCGCAAGCTCCGGGATAGATATTTTCTCCCCATAATGCTCGTGAATGTATATCATCATCAGCTTTATTTTATCGTTGCTTTTGTTATGTTGGTCTTTCTTTTCACGCATAGGACAGGATAATTCAAAAAGCATGAGCCATATTTCCGTGAGGGCTTTCCGCAGTTCTATTTCATACCCAAATTCATCACTGGACAAACGAAATGATGCGGCAATAAGTTTCAAAACCCTTTCTTCTTCGGCATTGCCCGGAAAAAGCGGGATTACCTCAATCTGCGGGGCCGTTATGACAGGTGCAATATATTTTTGTTCAATCCTGCTTCCCTGTTCCCCGGCAAGCAGGGAAACATCGAAAATATGAAGCAGCTGTATATTCTGTTCTCTCTGTGATATTGCTTTTGTCATATGGAGTACATTGGAATTTACCATGCCGCCGCTTCCGGCAGGAAACAACAGTTTTCCTCCCGGCGTATCATATTCAATGCTGCCGCTTTCCATGTAAAAAAGTTCCACCGTCTTGTGCCAGTGCCACGGCACATAACGTTCTATATACTTGTCAAGCTCTGCCCTCGAGGCGATATAGGGAAAATCTTTTTCAAAACCGGGAAGCAATTCTTCCTTGCTTCCCGTATAAAATTCAATGCTATGGATATTTTTCATATCTGTTCATCCTCGTGTTCCTGCTAAAATGTGAACAGGCTGGCCTATAACCGCAGCCAGCCCGTTCCCTTCTTATGATGAAATATTTACAGACAAATCAGCAATCCCCGGCATAATAAGAAACAATGTTCATATAGTCCGTTGGATTAGGGATTTCTAAAACAAGCCGCAGGCAGTTTTTGTTTTGGAAATACTGCTGCCACAAACCGCCTTGTACCTTTTCTTCCCCATTGATGTTCAGTTTTCTACCGTCCGGGCAGAGCATATTTACTTTGCCGATACAGGCATTGACCGTATCTAAAAAAAATTTCATGTTCAGAATGTTCAGTTTTAACATTTTGCACTCACCTCCTATAAATAACCGATTTACTTTATAGGTATCATTATAATGCAGGCGGTGCAGGAAAAATATTTCATTTCTGCCCTTATCTATCACTATTCTGACATTTCTTCCGATGTTACTTCTATCTATCCTTTGCAGGGAAATTCTCCGACCGATACTGCGCCCCGTCCCGAGTAACCAGCAGATACGCCACGTCCTTCTCCGCATCCAGCAGTTTCCGTCCCTTCTCAAGCCCCAGACAGAGACAGGCGGTGGACAGGGCGTCGGCTCTTGTGGAGGACTCGCAGATAATGGTTACCCCGGCAAGTTCATTGTCCACGGGGTAGCCGGTGGCGGTGTCGAGGACATGGTGGTAGAGCACGCCGTCCTCATAAAAACAGCGCTCATAAATGCCGGAAGTTACCACAGAAGTGTCGCGAATCTCCACGGTGTCGAGAGATTTTCCTGTCTCTGCAAAAGGCTCCTGAATGCCGATGCGGAAGGGGGAACCGTCCGGCTTTTCCCCGATGGCAAGCACATTGCCGCCAAGGCTGATGCAGGCGCTGTAAACACCTTGTGAAAGCAGATATTCCTTCATTTGATCCGCGATATAGCCCTTGGCGATAAAGCCCAGATCGACAGCGGCTTCCAGGTCAGTCAGGGTGACGGTGCGGCAGGCGGGTTCGCCGGTCTCGTCAGAGGGAGCCGTGCCAAAGCGGATGTTGTCATAGGAGACATGGGAGAGCGCCTCCCTGATGGCGGCATCTTCCGGCACATGGGCTTCCCCTTCGGAGCCGAAGTCCCAAAGTTCGCTGACCGGGCGGATGGTGGGGTCTATCCGTCCTTCTGTCCTGTTGGCGTAGTCTACCGCCGTGTTAAGCAGCTTGACCGTCTCCTCCGATACCGTGACGGCTTCTCCATCCGCCTGGTTGATGTTCCACACATCCGAACCTTCCTTTGTGGCGCTGAAAAGATTCTCATATTTTTCCGCCAGAGCGAAACAGCCGTCCAGAATGGCCGCATCCTCCGTGTCATATAAAGTAATCTGGATTACCGTATCGAAGTAGAATCCCGTCCGGGAGATCGGTTCTTTGTTCCGGGCACAGCCAGTCAGAACGACGGGGAGCAGGACAAGGATTCCTGCTAGAATAGGATAGCCTGATGTCCCATGTACAAACCAATACGAAAATTGTCTTACTGCGCCGGATAAATAACTGCTTACTTTCATACTGCAGACTCTCCTGTAAATTTTGATTTATAGATTCTCAATCCACGTAAAAAACTGATCCAGCCCACGGTTTGTCTCCCTCGTCTCCAGAAACATCCCCGCCGTATACCACGAGTGCGTATTTTTCTGATCGACCACAGAATAAAGCTCACAAGGATTTCCCAATTCTTTTGCCTTCTCATAAAACCGCTCCGCACAGGAGTAGGAGATCAGTCCGTCATGCCTGCTTTGGATTAACAGCATCGGAATCTCACTTTTCGTCATTAGGGCGCACGGTTCGCCCTGCGTCCTGTCATAACCCTTTGTAAACAGCTGGTTCAGGAGCAGTCTCACGGAGAGGGAGTCTTTCTCGGAAAAGCAGTAGGGGCCGCCCACACCGATAAATCCGATTACAGGAGAAAGGTCAACACCATATTCTTCCTGCACTTTTTTGTTGTAGCAGAGAATGGCGGATAAATGCGCCCCGGCGGATGGACCGGAAACAATGACTTTTGAGGTGTCTATTCCCTGCTGTCTTAAAAAGGAAACTGCCGCGGTATAACCGTTACAGACATCCTCGATCTGACAGGGATATTTGTTTTTTGGGGAAAGCCTGTACCCGAGAGAGAGGAAGCGGTAACCGTTTTTGGCAACACACTGTCCGACAAAATCAAACAGTTTCGGTGATCCGGCGTTCCATCCGCCGCCGTGCACCCAGACGATCACCTTATCACTTGTTCTGTTTTTCGGTTCATAATATAAAAAATACTGCTGTCTGTCATTTCCGAATGTTACAGATTGCGGCGTAATCTCTTTTTTGACGCGCAGCATTCTGGCATACAGGCCCCAATAGCTGAGGCTTTCTCGAATGGAATCTTTCATAAACAAAACCTTTCGTATGTTTTTTGATCACTGGCTGCATAACAAATACCAATATTATGCAGTCAAGTTGCCATTTCCCAAATATCATGGTATCATATCTTCGAATGAAAAGACAGTATGAGATCCCACTTACGGGAATGTAGGAAAAACAGCATTCTCTGTATTTAGAAAGGAATGATGAATGATATGAAGTTGCCGGGAGAAGAGGAAACGGGGGGCGGTGTAGGGCCTTCCCTGATTTATATGGTGATCGGCGTGTCCGCTTTTGTCCTGATCGTTCTGTTTGCCGTGTTCAAGGGCAATGACAGCAAGCGGGGCGGCAGCGAATATCTGCAGGAGATGCAGGAGCAGAAGGAGGAAGAGGCGAAACAGGAGGAGCTGGCGGCGGTGCAGGAGGAGGAAGCAAAGCCCAAGCTCCGTGCGGAGGATCTGGACTTCTGGGATATGTACCCGGAGGAGGAAGAAGAGACAGAACCGACAGCGGATGCTGGGGATGCGTCGGCGCCGTCCGCGTCTAAGAATCCTTACACCGAGAAGGCGGAGCGTGAGAAGGAGGTGGACAGGCAGCGGGAAGAGGAGCAGCTAAACGAGCAGCAAAACGATCCTGCCACGGATGGAAAGCATACCCGGATAACGAACCGGGACGGCTCAGAGGAATGGGTGTTGATCAGTCCTTACCTGACGAAGAACACCTTGGATTTTACAAAGATGGAGGACAAAGCAGGTCTGAAACGGTATATGGAAAACGGCAGAAAGACTTCCTATGTGGGGGTGGATATCTCCAAGCATACGGGGAAGGTTTATTTTCCGAGCCTGAAGGCGGCGGGGGTGGATTATGTGATGATCCGTCTCGGCAGCAGGGGCTACAGCACGGGTCAGATCACGCTGGATGAGAATTTCAAGGAAAATATTGAGGGGGCGATCGAGGCCCAGCTTGATGTGGGAGTCTATTTTTATTCCCAGGCCATCTCTCAGGACGAAGCTGTTCAGGAGGCAAATTTTGTGGTACAGAATCTGGAGCCCTACAGGGCGCACATCAAATATCCGGTTGCCTTCAATATGGGTTTCGTGTCCAACGACAAGTCGAGAATTGAGGGACTCAGCCGGGAAGATAAGACGACGGTGACGGTAAGCTTTCTTGATTCGGTCAGAGCGGCCGGCTATGTGCCCATGATTTACGGTGACAAGGAGTGGCTGATCAAGGAAGTGGATCTGACAAAGCTGCAGGAATATGATGTGTGGCTTTCGCAGGAGGAGGAGATTCCGGATTATCCTTACCGCTACGCCATGTGGCAGTATAACACGGACGGTGTGTTAAACGGCATTGACGGCGGAGCGGATTTAAATATTTGCTTCGTCAGCTATTCGGAGCGGTAACCGGGATATGTCCGTTTCGCGGACGCGGATGCCGCGGGATTCAATCGGCGCATCGCTCGCGGAAATGTAAAAGACGGGAAGAAACCTGAACAGAATTGTAGAGGTCGTTGTAGACATCGGGAGAGATGCCCTCCATGTAATTGGGGGTATATGCCTTGTCTACACCGGCTTTTTTTAACAGGTCGATGGCCTTGTTGTAGGCGATGGCGGCTTCCACTTCCGTGTCGTAGACGCCCACTTTTACATAGCCTTTTACATGTATTTTTACAAGATATCCGGTGCGGCCCTTCTCCTGTACGGCGCTTACGCCGTGAAAGCGGTTAAAAATTTCGATATTCTCATAACGCAGATCGTTTCGATTGCCGTTGATAAAGCGGTAGTCCCGTCCTTCCACGGCATAGTTTTTGATGCCGTAGCGGCTCATGATATTCACCTGCATACCGTAGTCGGACACGAAATAGTGACCGCCGCGTCTGGAAATTTTGCGGGAGGAATAGTAGAACAGATCGTCCTTATCAAAAATAAAAAATTCAGTCAGAGAGAAATAGTAATAAAAAAAACGGGGACGGATGTAAATGGGCGAAGAAAAATACAGCCCGTTGTCCCGGAAGTTAATCAGGCTCACCCATTTGGCGAAGGCGAGCGGAACGTCCTCGGTATAGTCTTCCAGACGGATGGAGGAGTCGCTTAAGAGCGCAGTGGCGGTGAGGTAAATCTCATGCGCCTTTTTTGGATTTTCGTGGCTGCCGAGGCTGATATGTTTATTGCGATAAGTTAATGAGGCGCGAAAATATATGGTTCCATCCTTCCTTTTTGCCGTATATACGCCTGTTAACGGTTGATTCATGGGTCGCACCTCCTTTTAGGTAATTGTACCATTTTTGAGAAAAAAAACAAATTTAGAAATATTTTTCCTGTTTTCTGCATAGAATATGATAGCAGCCAAATGAGTCACAGTGTTTCAAACAGTAAACTGCTTTGACTATGGAGGAAGAGATGTACAGGAAATATATTACAGGCTTCTTTTTGGCGGGGATGACCATATTGTCATCATGGCTCTGCGTCAGGGAGCTGAAGATTGATCGGATATCGGCCAAGCCTGCCTTCCGCATGGAATACCTGGACACGTCGATGGAGGAAGATAAGCAAAGTTTTGTAGAGATGCTGGAAAGCGTATCTTCCGGACAGAGAGTGGTAGACTATGAGGTGTTGGAACAGACGAAGAAGTATCAACTGTCGGACAAGGACTATGATGCGCTTCTTCGAATCGTGGAGGCGGAGGCAGGCGGTGAGGATCAGGACGGCAAGCTTCTGGTGGCCAATGTGGTCTTAAACAGAGTGAATAATGAGCTGTTTCCGAATACGGTGCTTGAGGTGGTCATGCAGAAGGAGCAGGGGATCGCCCAGTTTTCGCCAACTGTGGACGGCAGGTACCAGAATGTCCGTGTCAGTGAGGACACGGTAGCGGCGGTGGAGCGCGCCCTGTACGGAGAGGATATTTCCCAGGGAGCGTTGTATTTCTGTGCCCGCGAAAAGGCGGATTCCGACAAAATGAAATGGTTTGACAGAAAACTTACCAGACTTTTTTCCTACGGACACCACGAATTCTTCTTATAGGAAATATTGCGCCGACTGCGAAAGTGTGTTAATATTCATGTTGGCAATGAAGCAGTGTAGTTTTTTTCGAGCTTAGCACTGCGATTCAGAAGAAAGGTATGGAAAAAAGGATGGAAGTATTATACAGCAGCACCAGAGACGGCAGGGAAAAGATTACGGCGTCCCGGGCAATTTTAAAAGGTTTGTCGGAGGATGGAGGGCTGTTTGTGCCGGATCACATCCCAGCGCTTTCCTGCTCCATGAAAGAGCTTGCGGGCAAAAGCTATCAGGAGACGGCATATGAAGTGATGAAGCTGTTTCTGACAGATTTTACGGAGGAAGAGCTCAAGAACTGTATTGCGCGCGCTTACGATGAGAAGTTCGACACGGGAGTGATCGCGCCTCTTGTGGAGGCGGAGGGTGCGTATTATCTGGAACTGTTCCACGGCGCGACCATCGCGTTTAAGGATATGGCGCTGTCGATTCTGCCCCATTTGATGATCACTTCCGCAAAGAAGAACCATGTGGAGAACGAGATCGTGATTTTGACGGCTACCTCCGGTGATACGGGTAAAGCGGCTCTTGCGGGCTTTGCGGATGTTGCGGGCACGAAGATTATCGTCTTTTATCCGAAGAACGGTGTCAGCCCGATTCAGGAGAAGCAGATGGTGACCCAGAAGGGCGACAATACTTTCGTGGTGGGAATCCACGGCAATTTTGACGACGCCCAGACAGGTGTGAAAAAGCTATTCAATGACAAGGAACTGGCAGAGGAGATGGCTAAGCATGGTTTACAGTTTTCTTCCGCCAACTCCATCAATATCGGCCGGCTGGTGCCCCAGGTGGTCTACTATGTGTACGCCTATGCGCAGCTTTTGAAGGAAGAGAAGATTCAGGATGGGGAAAAGATCAACGTGGTCGTTCCCACCGGAAACTTTGGCAATATTCTGGCGGCATTTTACGCGAAAAATATGGGTGTACCGATTAATAAGCTGATCTGTGCCTCCAATGAAAATAAGGTGCTCTACGATTTCTTCCAGACGGGAGATTATGACAGAAACAGGGAGTTTAAACTTACCAGCTCCCCCTCCATGGATATTTTGATTTCCAGCAACTTAGAGCGGCTGATCTACCGTATTGCGGGCGGTGACCCGGAGAAGAATGCGGCGTTGATGAAGAGCCTGACTGAGCAGGGCAGTTATCAGATTACAGAGGAAATGAGAGAGCAGCTTGCCGATTTCTACGGGAATTTTGCCAACGAGCGGGAGACGGCGGACAGAATCAGAACTATGTATGAAAACACGGGCTATGTGCTCGACACCCACACGGCGGTGGCGAGCGCGGTGTATCAGAAATACGTGTCCGACACGAAGGACGAGACGAAGACGGTGATCGCATCCACGGCGAGCCCCTTCAAGTTTACGAGAAGCGTAATGAATGCCATCGACCCGAAGTATGACGCCATGGGTGATTTTGAGCTGGTGGACGAGCTGTCCAAGATCGGAAATGTGGCCGTGCCAAAAGCCATAGAGGAGATACGCACCGCGCCGGTGCTGCACGATCATGTGTGCGATAAGTCGGAGATGAAAGCGGCGGTGAAGCAGTTCCTCGGCATGGCATGACAGGACATAAAAGGAATAGAAACAGTGGGAGAGGTTTTAAGTACACAATGAAAAGGGATAAAATTTTACTTGCAGGTATCATGTGTGCGGGTTTGCTATTGTTTCCGGGCACGACTGCTTATGTCGATGCGGCTGAGCCGGCAGAAGTGCAGGAGGAGAGCGAGAAAGTCGATAGCAGGCCGGATTATGTGCTCTATGTGAACAGGGCGTTAAACTGTGTCACCGTTAAAATACAGGAGGAGGACGGCTCCCTGACACCGGTAAAAGCGATGGTGTGCTCCTGCGGGCGCGAGGAATCCGCGACGCCGGAGGGGACATTTCGAACCACGAATTATTATGAATGGCGTAAGATGGTGGATGATACTTACGGCAGATATGCCGTGCGGTTCAACGGAAAGATTCTTTTTCACTCCGTACCATACATAGAGGAATCGCCTGATACGCTAAAGTGGGAAGAGTACAATTTATTGGGAGAAAACGCGTCTCTCGGCTGTGTCAGGCTGGCAGCGGAAGATGCCAAATGGATTTATGACAACTGCAAGAGGGGAACGAAGGTAATCGTGTATTCCGATACGGAGGAGGCCGGAGAATTGGGGAAACCGTCCGCGGTTCAGATAGATGCGGATTCGCCCTACAGGACATGGGATCCGACGGATGACAGCGCTGAGAATCCTTGGTTTGGCGGAGATGGCGCCATAGCGGTTCCGTTTACGGGAATCCAATAATTATTATAAAACAAGAGCATTGTGCGATGTCAGTTTTGCACAATGCTCTTATCGTTATGTCAGGCATTTCTGTCAAGAAGTTTTTCGTAATCCCTGTCCACGCAGATCGTCTTGTAAGCGGGACGGATGATCTTGCCGTTGTTTGCCAGCTCCTCCATGCGGTGGGCGCTCCAGCCCACGATTCTGGCGATAGCGAAGATCGGCGTGTACAGCTCCATCGGCAGATTTAACATACTGTACACGAAGCCGGAGTAGAAATCCACGTTGATGTTGACGCCCTTGTAGATGGGGCGTTCCTCCGCAATCAGTTCAGGGGACAGCCGCTCCACCAGATTATAGAGGGCAAATTCTTCCTGCAGGCCCTTCTCATTGGAAAGCCTTTCCACGAAGGATTTGAAGATAATGGCACGAGGATCGGATTTCGAGTACACCGCATGTCCCACGCCGTAGATCAGGCCCGCATGGTCAAAGGCTTCCTTGTGGAGCAGTTTTTTCAGATAATCTGCCACCTGGCCTTCATTGCTCCAGTCAGATACTTCCCGTTTCATTTCTTCAAACATCTTCACCACTTTGATATTGGCACCGCCGTGGCGGGGGCCTTTTAAGGAGCCGATGGCCGCCGCGATCACGGAATATGTGTCCGTCAGGGAGGAGGTAACCACATGGGTGGTGAAGGAGGAGTTGTTACCGCCGCCGTGTTCCATATGCAGGATCAGGGCGATATCCAGAACTCTTGCCTCCAGAGGCGTGTATTTATTGTCGGGCCGCAGAATATGTAGAATATTTTCCGCGTTGGACAGATGTAACTGTGGTTGATGAATGTATAAGCTTTCTCCGTTGTGGTAGTGGTTGTAAGCCTGATAGCCGTAGATGGACAACATCGGGAAAAGCGCGATCAGCTGTAAGCACTGTCTGAGCACATTCGGCAGGGAGGTGTCGTCGGCTCTGTCATCGTAGGAGTAGAGCGTCAGTACACATCTGGCCAGCGTGTTCATCATATCGTTGCTGGGTGCCTTCATAATGATATCCCGCACGAAACTGGTGGGCAGGGATCGGTAGCTGTTTAAAAGCTTTGTGAAGTCTTCCAGCTCTTTTTCATTTGGCAGTTTGTCAAAGAGAAGAAGATAAGTAACCTCCTCAAAGCCGAAACGACCGTCCGCAGAAAAACCGTCCACCAGATCCTTGACATTATATCCCCGGTAGAAGAGTTTGCCGTGGGTGGGAACCTGCACGCCGTCCACGATCTTGTTGGCGCGCACATCGGAAATGTTGGTCAGACCCGCCAGTACACCTTTACCGTTTAAATCTCTTAAGCCGCGCTTTACGTCAAATTTGGTAAAAAGTTCCGTATCAATAATGCCGGCCTGTTCACTCATATTGGCAAGCCGCACAATTTCGGGGGTAATTTCAGAAAAACTATTCTGTTCCATATATGTACCTCCTTCTTTCAGAAAACAGATGTTGCTTTGTGACAAAAACGGCGCAGGGATACGGTTCATCCTTGCACCGACTTTATTATCATACCATGAAAAATGGGATGGAAACAAGAAAAATAAGTAATTTAACAAATATTTAATATTATGTTAACAAAATTTACTCACGAAATAGTAAAATAGTACCAGACAGGAATGCGTATAATTTGCCTTTTTGGAGTGGAAATTTTTGGCGGCAGGGATTACAATATAAAAGATACGGCAAACGGAACCGGATGGGAGAGGAGCAGACATGGACAGAAAAGAAATTTTAAAGCGGGTAGATCACACACTGTTGAAGGCATATGCCACATGGGAGGATATCGCGGCTCTCTGCGACGAAGCGATTGCGTTCCAAACCGCGTCGGTCTGCGTGCCGCCCGCTTATATCGGGCGAATTCATGAAACCTACGGGGACAAAATCAATATCTGCACCGTGGTGGGATTCCCTCTGGGCTACAGCGTGACGGAAGCGAAGCTGGCTGAGACGCAGAAGGCCATTGCGGACGGCGCAAATGAGATTGACATGGTTATAAACATCAGTGACGTGAAAAACGGGCTTTACCAGAAAGTGGAGGAGGAGATCCGTGCGCTGAAGAAGGCTTGCGGGGATAACATATTAAAAGTAATTGTCGAGACCTGTTATCTGACGCGGGAGGAGAAGATTGCTATGTGCCGCGCGGTGACCGCGGCAGGCGCGGACTATATCAAGACTTCCACGGGCTTTGGCACGGGCGGGGCGACGCTGGAGGATGTGAAGCTCTTTAGGGAGCATATCGGCCCGGATGTGAAAATCAAGGCGGCGGGCGGCATCTCCACGCTGGAGGATTTGGAAGCCTTTGTGGAGGCAGGCTGTGATCGGATCGGCACATCGAGGGCGGTCGGCCTGCTCCGGGAGTAAGTTTATAGTTTTTTAGGAAATTTTTCCTATTTTCTGTTTGTTTTTTTGCCCTTTAGGCGGTATAATATAATAAACATGGGCAGACGTCCGATGCGATCGGACATGGAGCGCGTAAGCGCGGGTTTGTGAGTCTAATATTAAGGAAGGAGCGTGCATATATGAACGTGGGTGCGGTATCATCTCAAAAGAATCTCTTTTGGGCATATTCCCATCTTTCCAGCGGAAAGCGGATCAATACGGCGAAGGATGACGCAGCTGGGCTTGCCATTGCAAATCGAATGAAAACGCAGGAAACAGGCTATCAGGTTGGCGCGGATAACGCGGGTATGGCCATCGGTGCTTCCAACGTAGCGGAGGGCGCTCTGGGCGGTATGTCGGATTATTTGCAGAGAATCCGTGAGCTCGCCGTGAAATCCATGAATGGGATCAATTCCGATGCAGATAAGCAGATTTACCAGAAAGAAATCGATCAGCTCAAACAGGGTATAGAAGGGCTGGCAAGGGATACCAGCTTTAACGAGCAGAAGCTTTTGGACGGCAGTATGGCGGATATGGCGATTGCGACTTCCCCGAACGGCGGCAGTATGCATATCCAGATGGAGAATTCTACATTGGAGGCTCTGGGCATCGCTGATCTGGATGTCACGTCCAAGGATTTCAGCCTGGAAGCGATAGATAAGGCGATGGATATGGTATCCCAGCGCAGAAGCAGTCTGGGCGCGTCCACAAACGCTTTGCAGTATACGCGTAATTTCAACAATTCTGCGGCGATCAATCAGCTTTCATCCAG
This sequence comes from uncultured Lachnospiraceae bacterium, assembly GCA_910584725.1. Classification (GTDB taxonomy): domain Bacteria; phylum Bacillota; class Clostridia; order Lachnospirales; family Lachnospiraceae; genus UBA3282. Next base: position 45,832 of record CAJUBE010000023.1, read on the forward strand.
AAGCCGTATAGAGGATCTGGATTTCCCGAAGGCGATTGCGAAGAAGAAACAGGACGAAGTGTTCGGACAGTATCGGATAGCGATGCTGCGTCGGCAGATGGACGAGAAGAGGAAGTCCACAATGGCATTTTTCTAAATTTTTATCTGAGAAATGCACAGCACTTTTCGTCTATTGACTTTTTAAAGGCTGTCTGCGATAATAACGTGAGAAATGCGAAAAGTACTTCCAAAGACGTCCCGCCATAGGACGAAACATCAAGAGGTACTAAGTTTCGCATAGGAGAATGCCAAAATACTGCATTCTCCGCATTGACATGCGAGGGACATTCGGGATGCCGGAGAGTTATTCTTCGGATATTCCGTGAACCAATACAATTTTTAAGGAGGAGAACGTAAAATGGCAACAAAAGCGTATTATCCCATTTCCGAGATTGGCGCAGGGAAGGCTGGTTTTTCCAAAACCCGTTCCATTATTGAGGCGGCTTTCTACGGGAACAACGTAGTTAAAGTAAACACCTTGAGAGAGGCTTATGAGCTGGCGAAGAACTCACCCGGTACCGTGGTGACGGATATGCCGGTTAAGGATGGCGAGACCTTCGGTCTTCCCGCTGATGCCAAGGTTCTGTTATTCAACGACGGTGCGGTAACCGGTCGTTATGCTGCAGCGCGCCGCATCAAAGGCGAGCCCGGCGTAGATGAGGCAAAGTTAGATAAAGTGGTTATGGACGCAATCTATGAGACGCGCTGGAAAACCATGTATCATGCAGAGTGCTTCGTAGGTCTTGACCCTGAATTTATGGCAAAGGCTCACCTTCTGATTCCGGAAGGGGAGGAGAACCTGCTCTACAACTGGATGATTAACTTCCAGTATATGTCTGACGAGTACGTGAAGATGTACAAGAAGTCCCAGCCCATCGGCGGCGGCAAGGAGCCTGATATCTATATCTTCTCCGATCCCCAGTGGGCGCCCCACGAGGCTCCCGATGTGGATTACAGCTGCTTAAGCGATCCCTTGACCCTGTGCTATTTCGACACCAACGAGAACTGCGCTGCAATCCTCGGCATGAAGTATTTCGGTGAGCACAAGAAGGGCACACTGACCATGGCATGGGCGCTTGCGAACAGGAACGGTTACGCATCCTGCCACGGCGGACAGAAAGAGTACTCCTTAGAGGGCGGCAAGAAGTTCGTTGCCTCCGTATATGGCCTGTCAGGTTCCGGTAAGTCCACCCTGACCCATGCGAAACATGACGGCAAGTACGATGCGTTCGGCGGCATCAAGGTGCTTCACGATGACGCTTTCATCATCAACAGCGATACCTGTGCGTCCATCGCTCTTGAGCCTACCTACTTTGATAAGACAGCGGATTATCCGACCGGCTGCCCGGATAACGAGTATCTGTTATCTGCTCAGAACTGCTCCTGCACCATGGACAGCGAGGGCAAGATCCAGCTCGTTACCGAGGATATCAGAAACGGTAACGGCCGTGCGATTAAGTCCAAATTATGGTCTCCTAACCGTGTAGATAAGATCGACGCACCCGTGAATGCGATCTTCTGGATTATGAAAGATCCTACGATTCCGCCGATTATCAAGTTAAAAGGTTCCGCACTGGCATCCGTTATGGGCGCAACGTTGGCTACCAAGACTTCTTCCGCAGAGCGTGTGGCTGCCGGCACAGACTTGAATGCGATCCGTATCGTGCCTTACGCTAACCCCTTCAGAACTTATCCTCTGGTAAACGACTATGAGAAGTTCAAGAAGCTGGTTGAGGAGAAAAACGTTGACTGCTACATCGTCAACACCGGCGATTTCATGGGTCACAAGTGCCAGAAGGAAGATACGCTGGGCATCCTTGAGACCATCGTTGAGGGCAAAGCGAAATTCGAGCAGTGGGGACCGTTCGAGGATATCGAAATTATGAACGATTGGAACGGCAAGACAGGCGATTTCACACCTGACTTAAATGACGCTGATTACAAGGCTCAGCTGAAGAGTGCTATGCAGACCCGTGTAAATGCGGTTAAGGGCTTTGCGGAGAAGAAGGAAGGTTATGACAAGCTTCCCGACGAGGCGCTTGCAGCTCTTGAGAAGCTGGTTAACGCTCTGTAATTGAAAGGGTATTTTTATACAGGTAAAAAAGTGTATCCGGGAATCGTCTGATTTTCGGATACATTTTTCACTTATGGGGGATATGTATGTATCGTTGTGAAATTTGTTTTTATATGATGACAGAACAGGATGAATTGTTTGATGCCCTGAAAGAGCTTTTGCCGCTTCCGCACTTTGCGCACGAATATTTGAGAAGCGCGGAGCCGGACGAGGCGTTGGCCGGCAGGGCGGATGTGATTCTGGCGGATATCAGCCGGACGCAGATGGAGAAGACGGTTGCTACTCTGCTTTCCTGCAGAAAGCAGGGAGCGGAGCTGATTTTTCTTGCGGATAAGGAACAGGCGGCGACTCTGACCTTGCAGGATGGTGAAAATATTACGGATATCTGGATCATGCCGTTATTGGTATCCGAATTCAGGTTTCGTCTGATCCGCTGGCAGAAGACATACAAGATGAGCAGGGATCTCTGGCAGGCGCAAAGCTACCTCGATGCGACGATTAACAGTGTTCCCCATCTGATCTGGTATAAAAACAAGAAGGGCGCCCACATGAAGGTCAACGAGGCATTCTGCAAGGCGGTCAATAAGACAATGGACCAGATTGAGGGGCACGGCCACTATTATATCTGGGATATTGACCCGGATGAGTATGCCAAAGGCGAATTTATCTGCATGGAATCGGAATACGAGGTAATGGAAAAGAGAGAGACTTGCGTTTTTGATGAAACGGTCAAGATCGGGGACAGTATGCGCGAATTGAAAACCTATAAGTCACCGCTGTTTGATTTGGATGGAAGCGTTATGGGAACCGTAGGTGTTGCGATTGATGTGACGCAGGAACGACTTTATGAGCAGATGATGATAAAGAACGCAAACACGGACTTCCTTACAGGTTTGTATAACAGACGGTATGTGTATGAGTTTATTGACAAACAGGGGGATGGGCATTTGGCGGTGTTCTGTATTGATCTGGATCACTTTAAGAGCGTCAATGATATTTATGGTCATCATGAGGGCGATAAGGCGCTGGTTCTCACGGCAAAGACGCTTCAGGACAGCATATCGGAGGGGCTGATCGCACGTATGGGAGGTGATGAGTTCCTTGTGGTGATCGTCGGGGCGCGCACGGAAGATGAGGTAGAGCGGACGAGGCGAATGATCAAGGAGCGGCTGGATGGGGAATATGCGAGGCACGAAAATTTTTGGAATATTTCCGCCAGTGTGGGAGCCGCTTATTCTCTGACCGGGAAGGAGTCTTTCCATCAGTTATTTCACAAAGCGGATGAATTGATGTATCAGGAAAAGGAAAGCAACAGGTAGCAATAGGTAAAAAATTCTGTTGTATTTCGCGGTCAATTCGGATATAATAGAGATAACCTGAAATGTGCGATAAAGTCTTGTTATTTTGAACCTACAGATACTTTAAACGGGATTCCTACATTGTCATATAGATGTCAGGCCTCCAGCCTTTAAGGCATTACGCAGTGGAAGACAGAAGTATGGTTGCGGTTACCCACCTAGCGTTGCTAGGAGTCAAAATACAAGATCCGGCATTTTGGGGGTATATACAAAAGATGGAAAAGCAGTCGTCATGTACGGCTGCTTTTGCAGATATGGAGGATGAAGAATGAGCATAAGAATCGGAATTTTAGGGTATGGGAATCTGGGGCGCGGTGTGGAGTGTGCCGTCAAACAGAATCCGGATATGGAACTGGCGGCGGTATTTACAAGAAGAGAGCCGGAGCAGGTGTCGATTCTTACAAAAAGCGCGGCGGTCTGCCATGTTTCCGATGCGGCGGCATGGAAGGATAAAATCGATGTGCTGATTTTATGCGGCGGCAGCGCGACCGATCTGCCGGAGCAGACCCCTGCTTTTGCAAAGCTGTTCAATGTGGTGGACAGCTTTGATACCCACGCCAATATACCGAAGCACTTTGAGAACGTGGATGCTGCAGCGAAGGCGGCGGGGAAAGTTGGTATCATTTCCGTGGGCTGGGATCCGGGGATGTTTTCTTTAAACAGGATGTATGCCTCCGCTATTCTGCCGAATGGAAAAGATTATACCTTCTGGGGAAAGGGTGTCAGCCAGGGGCACAGTGATGCGATCCGCCGGATCGAGGGCGTGAAAAATGCCAAGCAGTATACGATTCCTGTGGAGACGGCGCTTGAGGCGGTGAGAGAGGGAAAAAATCCCGCACTTTCTACCAGAGAGAAACATACCAGAGAATGTTTTGTCGTTCTGGAAGAGGGGGCGGACGCCGCGAAGGTGGAGCAGGAGATTAAGACGATGCCGAACTATTTTGCGGACTACGATACCACGGTACATTTTATCAGCGAGGAAGAGCTTGAGCGGGATCACAGCGGCATTCCGCACGGCGGTTTTGTGCTCCGCAGCGGAAAGACCGGCTGGGAGGAGGAGAACAGTCATTTGATTGAATACCGTCTGAAACTGGATTCCAATCCGGAATTTACCTCCAGTGTGATTATCGCTTATGCGAGGGCGGCATACCGTCTCTATAGGGAAGGACAGACGGGGGCGAAGACGGTGTTTGACATCCCGCCGGCCTATTTGAGCGCAAAGAGCGGGGAAGAGCTGCGGGCGGCGATGCTGTAACGCAGCGATAAGGAGATCGTGAAGATGCAGATTGCTATATGTGAGGATGACGAGGAGGGTCTTGTGCTGAAAAGCAGGGACGGCATTGTCAGGATAGCGTTTGCGCGGCTTGCGTTTGTGGAAGTCCTCAATAAGATTGTTTCCTTTCATCTGACGGACGGTCGGATACAGGAGGTAACCGCTGCACTGGCGGATTTTGAGGAAATTCTTTTGTCCCGACCGGAATTTATGAAGGTTCATCGCTCATATGTGGTCAACTTAAGCTGTGTCCAGGCTGTAAGCAGGGGAGAAATTGTGACGGACAGCGGACAAACCGTCCCAGTGGCGAGGCAGAGGCGCAGCCAGGTGCAGGACGCCTACATGCATTTCCTGCTTGACCGTGAGGAGAGAGCGAGGAAGTCTGCGGAAAAAGGAGAACGCATCGGGGGTGCGTGGCATATTCTTCTGGTGGATGATGAGCCTGCCGAGCGCATGCGCTGGGCGGATATTTTGCGCGGCCATGGCTGTGTGGTAGAACAGGCGGCGAACGGGGAGGAGGCGCTTGGACGGGCAGAGGACGGCGCTTATGACTGTGTGTTGTTAGATGTGCTGCTTCCCGGTGAGGATGGATTTTTACTCTGTGGTAAGCTCCGCAGGCTGGTACAGGCGCCTGTTGTTTTTTTAAGCAGCCTTACCGAAGCGGACAAACAGACGGAAGGTTTTTCAGTGGGTGGCGTCGATTATATTACGAAGGATACGCCTGCAGAACTTTTCTGGGCAAAGGTGGAAACACGGATCAGACTGGCCATGTCCGAGCATATTCGGTTTCGATACGGTTCGCTTCTGCTGGATTTGTCGGAGCGCAGGGTGTATATTGCAGGGGAGGAGCTGAATCTCACATCGATTGAGTTTGATCTTCTGGAAAGACTGTCGGGACAGGCAGGCCGCGTTTTTTCGCCGAAGGAGCTTTTTGGGGCTGTATGGGGTGAAAAGCCGTGGGACGGCGGACAACTGGTGCAGATGCATATGTCGCGCCTTAGAAGAAAATTAGAAAAAGATTGGAAAGAACATAGCTTTATTGAGACGGTGTGGGGACAGGGATATCGCTTTGTCCTGCCGGAACGTTAACAGGACGGTTTGGCAAAGGAGGAGAGAGGAGAAGATGAAGTTGCGGAAGAAGATGTGGCAGATGCCTGCGGTTCTGGCGGTGCTGGCAGTCTTTTTCACGATTCTTTTTTATGCGGATAACAAGTACGAAACGCCGCCTCCCTATGGGAAATCAGGCGTGATCGATATAAGTGGGCAGGAGCTTTGGAGAGGTAATCCTATTTTTCTGATTGACGGATGGATGCTTACCGACGGACGCGTGGGTGACAAACCTACCTATATCGGAGAATTTTCCAATCTGCAGAGAGGGGATCTTGCTGTCTCGCCCCATGGGAAGGCACGTTATCGGATGATCCTGCGTTATGAGGGAGAACCTGTAGTTGTGTCGGTGGATTTTCCGCATTTATCCTCTCAGTATAAAATTTTTCTGGATGGTGCAATGCTTGCGGCAGGGGATGGAAATGGGCGGATCGCCTTTTGGATGACGCCAGGCGATCACGTTCTGATTGTGGAAACCATGTCAGAAATGGGATATTACAGCGGCATGTATTTCCCACCTGCACTCAGTACAGCCGGGACACTTAAGCGGATTGACAATATTCAGTGCTTTGCCTACGCGCTGGCATTTCTGCTGCCGCTGGCACTGGCGGTATTCACTCTTTTCATGTGGAGGACAGGAGGATGCGTAAGCCGTTGCTTCGGGATGCTTTGCTGTTTCTACGCGCTCTATATGTTTCGATATTTCGCGTTTCTCTTTTCCATGCAGGCTGCCCGCTACTGGTTTCTTGTACAGGGTGTGGCATTGTACGGTCTGTGTTTTTGTGTGGTGCGTCTCACGGTTCTCGCTTCCGGCAGGGAAAAGAGCTCCGCGTGGAGGAGGGTACGCTGCACGCTTTTGGTACTTCCTGTGCTTCTGGTTGTCCTGTGTCTGATGATTCCGATTGTGCCATGGGCGGTTTTCATACATGGGAGGATGACGGATCTCTATTATGTGCTGACTTTCTGCTGCGTCGTATTTTTTATGTCAAAGGGTGTGACGGCAGAGGATTGGGAGAGCTGTTATACGCTGGTCGGCGGCACGGTGTTTGGCGTGGGACTGGTTTTAAACCTGTTTTTTTCTAATACTTTTGAACCGATCCGCTTTTTCTGGCAGTTTGAATGGTGCGGGCTATTTCTCGTCATCATTTTCGGCGCGATGATGGTATCGCGCAGTCGCCGTATTCTGCGGGAAAATGATGCGCTCACAAATCGTCTGGAGGAGCAGGTGAAAAAGCGCACCGAGGAAATTACCCTGCTTCTGGAGGAGCGCAAGGCTTTTTTTTCCGATATGGCTCATGACTTGAAGGCGCCGGTATTCGCCACGCAGTCTTTTATCGAGGCAATTCGGCGAAGCGGTGTTGGCGTGGATCCGGAGCTTTGCGGTTATCTTGACCAGGCGCAGGCCAGACAGCTGGAAATGGCAAGACGCCTGCAGGGACTTTCCAATGTCAACGCGCTTGACAAAATCGAGGAAGAGTGGGTCAGGGTGTCGGTTTCAGAGTTGCTCTCGGAGCTTGATGCCGTTTATTGCGGGGAGGCTGGTGTGCGGTCGATCTATTTTGTGGTGGAACCGCCCAAGGAGGATGTCTTTGTGTCTGCCCAGCCGGAGAAATTGAACATTCTTTTCGAAAACCTGATTTACAATGCCTTTCGCGCCACGCCGGGCGGGGGATGTATTACGGTGGCGGCTTCCGGGGAGGATGGCAGGGTTAGTATGTCGGTGGAGGATACCGGCTGCGGTATCCCTGAGGAGGAATTGCCGCGTATCTTCCGACGATTCTATGTGGGGGAGAGAAACAGGGAGAGCGGTACAGGGCTTGGGTTGTATATTGTCCATAGCATTGTGTCTGAAATGGGAGGTACTATTCATGTTTCTTCCACAGTTGGAGAGGGAACAAAGTTTGTCATGGAGTTTCCCATGGCAGAGTAAAAAGCTGTCAGGTTTAAAGGGAGATGCGTAAAAGGAACTGCCCGTTTTTGATGGAAAAAGAGTACATCCCGTTATAGCGTTCCACAATGGTGCAGATGCTGCGCACGCCGATGCCGTGCTCCGGCTTGGATGTAACCGGGACACCACGATTGAAGGAGATATTTTCCTCACAGGAATTGGCAACCTGCAAAAATAGCTTATTATTTTTTTCATAGGCGGAGATATCGATGGTTCCGAACAGACCTTTCTCCTTTAATTTCTGACAGGCGTGCAGGGCGTTTTCAAGGGCGTTGGATAAAAGCACGCACCAGTCATTTTCCGCTATCGGAATGTCCTGCGGGATGACGGTATTGGTGCTGATCGCGATGCCGTTTTTTTGTGCCCGCTCGTAAAAGGCTGACAGGATCAGGTTAGTTGCTTCATTCTCACAAAAAACGATTACGTTTGACGCTTCTATCTCTGCACAGATTTCCTGTATGTAGTTTTGCGCCTGTCCGGTACGACCATTTTCGAGGCAGGAAAAAAGATATTGCATATGGTGGCGCAGGTCATGGCGGTACGTGCGGGTTTTTTGCTGGGATTCACGGAGGAGCCCGATTTCCCGGATGGCCTGTGCGAGCTGTAGGTTCAGGATATCCTGTGTCTGTTCCAGGCGGTTACGGATCCGTTCGGTTTCCGAAATGTTGAGCACAAATATCAGATAAGCCAGGCTGCACATGAAAGGCATAAACTCCATCACAGTCGAAGTTTTTGCGGAAAGAAGATCGGTGTAGAAGGCAGTCAGATAATCATACCCGTAGAATAACAGCGGAATCAGACCGAACTGGCATTTTTTTGCGGCTGTGTAGTGGGAAATAGAGCGGACGGAGGGCGCGATAAAACGCAGTAGCAGCAGAAGCAGTGGCAGCGTGACGACGGTTTCCACAATATGTTGTAAAAGTTCTCCACCCGAGAATGTGGACACAATCAGCAGTGCAAGCCATCTGCGAAGCTGACAGCAGAGGTAGGCGGTCAGAACCGAAATTGCAGGCCAGAGAAATTCCCTGCTCAAAAGACAGAGCGTGATTGCCAGCGGCAGATGGGTTATGAGGGGATAAAAATACTTTACAATATATACACTGGTAAAAAGGCAGACGATCCCCTGAATGATCATGATAAGGGATATACAGCCTGCCATGTAAAGTTTGTTTTTTCGCGTCCAGAGGATATCGCAGAATCCGGCGGATAAAACCAGACCGAAAATACCCACGGAGGCAAGGTTTACGACAGAGATGACATTCATGGCAGAAAAACCTGCTTTCTGCTGAATGCATATTCCAGATAAAGCGTTTTTATCCCAGAACATTTTCCATGAGGAATGGGTATTTGCGCGCTGCTGTCCATCGTGATGGCTTTATAGGAAATATTGTTAATATACTCCATGTTGACAAGATAAGACCGATGCGGTCGTATAAAATTTTCATATTGCGCCAGCTGGATGCACAGGTCATCCAGACTTCCGATGCTTTCCATAATGGTTTCGTTATTCATATGAAAGAACAGCGTGTGGCCGATGATTTCACAGTATTCCAGCTTATCCAGATTGATTCGGGAGATGCCGTTTTTGCACCGCAGGATCAGATTCTTATGCGGTGTTTTTCTGCATTCGCTGATTACGGAGTCCATCAGCCGGAAAAAGCTTTCCATCCATAGAGGTTTCAACTGGTAAAAGTATGCGCCGACTGTGTATGACTGTACCGCAAATTCCGGGGATGAAGTTAAAAAGATGATCTTCACTGTCTCGTCATATTGCCGGATTTCCCTGGCAATGCTGATCCCGTTTTCGCCCGGCATAATCACATCCAGGATGAGGACGTCGAAGCGCGTTCCCTTTTCGATATTGACAAGCAGCTCCAGCGGGCTTTGAAAAGCCGCGTAAGTAATATTCTGGTTGTTCGTCAGACGATACTGGTCAAGCAGGAGATTTATTTCGTTTAATGTGGGTAGATCGTCGTCACAGAAAGCAATCCTTATCATAATAATGGTCGTTCCTTTTCTTTATTATAAAAATGATATTCTCATCCTCCTGTCCGGGCTGGGAGCGTTGCTTGACAGGCTGGAGAGAGTTTTCCTATAATATTATTAATAAATGATAATTGTTAGTGTATCATGGAAAGGTATTGTCAGGCGGTTATTGGCGTGAAAGGTAGATGAATCTGCGCGAACGGCAGCAATGTTTATATAGCGAATGGGGAGTGGAAAGAGGGAATGAAACGATTAAAAAAACTGGCGGCGCTTGCCATGTTTTACATAATGTTATGTTTTTTTATGGGGATTACAGTAAAAGCGTGTGATATTCCTGTTGAAAACGGGACGGACGTGGTCACAGAGGATGAAAAGATGGAGGCCGGTGAAACGGAGACTTCGGAGGAGCCGGGAAGTGGAGCGGAAGCACCCGCATGGACGGATGGGGAACCGGTGAACGGGGCGGAAACGCCAGTGCAGACATGGGAGGAGTCGGGAAGCGGAGCGGAAACACCTGTGCCGGCTTCAGAAGAACCAGGAAGCGGAGCGGAAACACCTGTGCCGGCTTCGGAAGAACCGGAAATCGGAGCGGAAACACCCGCGTGGGCAGAGGAGGACACAGAACAGGTGGAGGAGCCGGGGAGCGGAGCGGAAGCGTTCGTGCAGACAGTGGGAGAAGAGGAGCATGCGGAGGCATCGGACTTTCAGGCAAAGGCAGAGTGGTCAGGCCAGGGCTGGATTGTGAAAGGTTTTTTTCGGGATTTCACTCCGGATATCATCCTCGTCCAGCCTATGTGTTCGGTGGATGGGAAAAAGTATTGGGACTGCGGACAGACATGGGATTTGCAAGGGCTTTCTTCCGAGGATGAAGACTCGCAGGAAAAGCTACAGAACCAGAGATGTCTTTATGACAGTGAAGAACCGTTTAAAAGCTATCTTGCCAATGACCTGGATCGTTTTTTTATGAAACTTCGCATTGAAAGAGAAGACGGTACGGTCTGTGAAACACAGGCGGCGGTCATTGAGCGGAAGGAAATGTCTCCGGGACAGGCGGAGATTGAGGTGTCTGCCAGGTTTGCACCCTGTATGCTTGTCCGGGAAGGTCGTCCGCCTAACATAAAGTATTATGGCAGATACCAGATTACGGTCCGGGCGGAGGCTTCTACAGAGGAGCTCACAGCGCTCCTGCCGGAAACGCTGCCGGTGGAAGTCCAGGTACAAAGAGGGGCTGACTATATAGGAAGTGATATTGTGAATTGCTCCGTCAAGTGGAAGCCTTTCCGTCTGGAGTCGCTTAAACCGGGGGAAAGCGTGACGGTTCCGGATGCGGCGGAGGAGATTGTGGTACCGGAAGGTACTGTTTTACATACCCAGACAGGCACATATCGTTTGGCGGAACCGGTCGGTATGAATCAATTCGGGATTATGACGGATGAAGTCAGTCTGGTGTTTAATGTTGTCGCAAAGGACGGGCAGCCGGAGGGGATGCTGTGCGAAGCGCATCATGGGTTGGAAATGGTATTTTCTTTAAAGCCTACGGGCGCTGAGGCAATCCGTGCCTATTTCTTCCGGGAGGGAGACACGGAATGGTCAGAGATTGGGAATCTTTCCCTGCTTCCTATGGTTGACGCACAGCCCGCCACGGCGAACAGCGGTTATGCAGTGGTGCTGGGGAAGGAGCAGGAGCCTTATCGGTCTTATCTCATGGCACAGGAGACGGGAGAGGAACCGGTTCCCTTCCTGGTGGGATTAAAGATTGAAGGCGGCGTATATGACGGCAGGCAGCTTGTCCTCGCGTGGCCTGGCACTTACGAACTGCCGCTTCAGCTACCGAAGATGGGAGGCACCGGCGGAAACGAGGGCAACGCCGGTTCCGATGACAGGGGTGACAGCAGCGAGAGCGGACAGCGTCCGGGGCTCTCAGAGGATAAGTCGGGGAAGCTGTTATCAGAAGAGCCGAAGAAGGAGCGGGATCAACAGCCGTCCGAGTTGTTAAATGAGAAGCAGAACCAGCAGTTGACGGGGCTGCCAAAAGAGTGGCAGGACAATCAGTCGGTCGGGAAACCGGAAGAACGGCCAACTGGGGAAAAGACCGGATCGTCGGAAGAGGAATCCGGGGAACAGGCGATTTCCTACGGAATGCCGGGTGCAACGGGGGATCTGATGGAGGAGCCCGTTGTTGTGCAGGCAAAAACAGATTCCCGCAACAGAGCGGAATCTGTGGCTGGTGATGGGAGAGAACCATTGGCAGACAGCATTATTTATGCGTCGGATGCCGCGCAAAGCAGAAATGCACGGAACAGTGCATCTGTCCTGTCTGTTGCGGTTATGGCCATTCTTCTTGTTGCTGGCGGGGTGATTTTCCGGAACGAGGCAGCCGTGATAATAAGGAAAGCGTGGCGGAAAAAATAACGGGCGGCCCTTGACGGCCGAAACATATCATAGGAATACAGACAGCAGAGCGGTATGAAGATTGCAGGTTCATACCGCTCTGTTTTTTCTGCAGCTGTTTTATTCCCACGGGCAGCGAGTCAGGCGATTTGATGTATTGGTGTTTGCGTCTTCTTGCGGTGGTTTTTTTGACTTTGGTTGATTCGGGACGATTTTGGGTCGATTTATGTATGTGCATCCTTTTTTGAGGGTAGTTGTTGTATAGTAACAGACAGTTACGTGAGTCATTTCTATTTGGAAGCGTAAAATAAAAATTGCTCATGGAAGTTTAATTATTAATCGTTTTGAGAGGAGAGAAGGATATGAAAAGAAAAGTAGTGGCAGTTATGTTGGCTTTGATTATGACGACGTCATTGCTGACGGCATGCGGAGGAGACAAGGAGATGCCTGCCGTGGCACCGGCGTCGCCGGCTGAGACACCGACGGAGGAGCCAGAGCCCGAAGCGCCTGCGGAGGATGCATCGGACACCGATACGGATGAGGCGGAGGTCGAGATGGTATCGGACGAGAACTTTAAGATATTGCAGGATAATTATGCGCTGATCTCCAATTATGCAGATGAGGTAAGAGAGTTGTACACCAGTGATGAGATCGCCGCAAATCCGGATATTGAAGAGGTCATTCTGGAGACGGAGGATATCATTGCGGAGTTGGGTGAACTGGAGCAGGCCGATATCACTGCTGAGGATGCGGAGGATCTGAATGAGGCAATGAAGCTTATTATTGAGACATATGACAATCTGCTCGAGGGGATGGAGCTTGTGGATGACGACAGCGATGAGATGGTGTCGGATGAGACATTTGCGGAGTTAAGTGAGGCTTATGATGCGCTGACAGAGCTTTATAACACAGTGGCAGCCGCTTACAATGACAGCGGCCTGGATGTCCCGGAGGTGAAAACAGCCATGGATCAGGCATATGAGCTGCTTGAGCAGATGGGTGATGTTTCGCAGGACTCCATCACGGAAGCTGACGCGGAAGCGCTTGCACAGGCAATGATAGAGATGGCAAATGGGCTTCAAATGATCGCGGAAGGTCTGGTGGAAACGCAGGATGTAGGATAAAAGGGGGAGGATGATACGATGACAAAAACAAAAGCGATACTGATTACACTGTTTCTCGGTGGGCTCGGCGTACATCGGTTTATGACAGGGAAAATAGGTACCGGTATTATCTGGCTGTTGACAGGAGGGTGTTTTGGAATTGGCTGGCTGATTGACTTGATCAAAGTCTGCACAGGAACTTTTACAGATAAAGACGGTAATGTCTGGGGAGAATAATTCAGATAAGTCAGAAAAGGGGGCGTGGAGAACCGCATCATGGTATTGATGCGGTTGTTTCCGCGCATAAGAGGAGTCATAAAACGGTTTGGTCCGGTTTTTTCGAGAAAAAGATGGGAGGGATTGGATGGCGGCGATACAGGAATATAAATGCCCTTGCTGCGGTGGTGCGATTGCTTTCGACAGTACAGTACAGAAAATGAAGTGTCCTTACTGCGAGACGGAATTTGAGATGGAAACGCTGGCTGACTACGATAGGGAACTGAAAAGCGGGCAGATCGACGATATGAGTTGGGAGACAAGCGGCGGGAATGAGTGGCGGGAGGGCGAGACAGACGGGCTCCGCTCCTACATCTGTAAGTCCTGCGGCGGCGAGATTGTGGGCGACGAGAGCATGTCGGCAACGTCATGCCCTTACTGTGGAAACCATGTTGTCATAATGAACCAGTTCTCCGGCGCACTTAAGCCGGATTGTGTTATTCCGTTCAAACTGGATAAGAATGCGGCTAAGCTGGCCCTTAAAAATCATTATATGGGGAAACGTCTTCTGCCGAAGGTATTTAAGGATGAAAACCATATTGACGAAGTGAAAGGCGTGTATGTCCCCTTCTGGCTGTTTGATGCCGAGGCGGATGCAGATATCCGATACAGGGCAAGCAAGGTCAGAACGTGGAGCGACAGCAATTACAATTATACGGAAACCAGTTATTATGCCGTGTGCAGGGGCGGCAGTATCATATTTGAAAATGTTCCTGTCGACGGTTCGGAAAAAATGCCGGACGAATGGATGGAGTCTCTGGAGCCTTTTGATTTCTCAAAGGCGGTGGATTTCCAAACGGCATATCTGGCAGGGTACCTGGCGGACAAATATGATGTGGATGCCGATCAGAGCGTCATGCGTGCCAATGAACGAATCAGAAAGAGCACGGAAGATACGATCGCGGAAACGGTGCGGGGATATACGACTGTGACAAGGGAGACCGGCAGCATCCGGTTACATAACGGCAAAGTAAAATATGCTCTTTTTCCTGTATGGCTTCTCAGTACGACATGGAAAGGAGAGAAGTATCTCTTTGCCATGAACGGGCAGAGCGGAAAGATGGTCGGGGATCTGCCTGTGGATAAAGGCGCCTACAGGAAATGGCTGTTCGGGCTGGCCGGCGCTGTCGGCGCGGCGGTATATGTCATACTCTTTTTGGCCAGTTTACTGTAAGGGAGGAACGGGGCATGAAAAATATGAATAGAATAGCGGCGGCGATTTTGACAGCGCTTTTGGGCATAGTCTTTGCGATGCCCGCGGTTACGGCTGAAGCCGCGGAAGACATGATGAGGATTTCGGACTGGGCGGAGCTGCTTTCGGACGACGAGGAGGCAGAATTGTCGGATCAGCTTGACGAAATCAGTGAGCGACAGCAGTTTGATATTGTGATCGTTACATTGGATTCCCTTGAGGGAGCGGATGTGACAGCGTATGCCGATGATTTCTATGACTATAACGGCTATGGATTCGGGGAGGAAAAGGACGGTATTCTTTTTCTGATCAGCATGGAGGAGAGGGATTGGTGTATCTCCACATCAGGCTATGGCATCACGGCTTTCACGGATGTCGGACAGGAGTATTTGTCCGAAAAATTTCTGCCTTATTTGAGCGACGGCGACTACGGCGAGGCGTTTCGTATTTTTGCCAGTCAGTGCGACGACTACATAACGCAGGCGCGCGCGGGTACACCTTATGATGTGGACAATATGCCGACGGAGCCCTTTTCGCCGTTTGGTGCCCTTATCATTGCCGCAGGGACAGGATTCATCGCTGCGTTTATTGCTACGGGAATTATGAAGCTTGGTCTGCGCTCGGTGTTTAGTGAACCGAAGGCGGAAAGTTACATAAAAAAGGATAGCCTGAATCTTACAAAGAATTACGACCTGTTTCTTTACCGGAATGTTACCAGAACCGAACGGCAGAAGGAGACAGGTTCATCCGGCGGCTCGGGCGGATCCACCACACACACTTCCTCCTCGGGCAATACTCACGGCGGCAGTAGGGGGAAATTTTAGGCTTCTTTTGACGTGGCGCGGTAGGCGAGGGGAGTCATGCCAAACGCCTTTTTAAATACTTTTCCGAAATAGGCGCTGTTTGAGAAACCGCACATAAAGCTAATCTGTGTGACGGAATCATTGGTTTCCGCAAGCATTTTTTTAGACTGGTTCAGACGAAAACCGATCAGGTATTCAAAAGGGCTCTGACTCAGATTTTTCTGAAAACAGCGCAGCGCTTCCCGCTCACTGATATTGGCGGATGCGGCAATGTGCGCAAGCGTGAGTTTTTCCTGATAATGGCTGTGGATGCAGGCAAGCATACTGCGCAGCCGGTTCTGGCTTTCTATGTTGATGATTGTGAGAACCGGCTGTGTTTTTTTGATATCATCCAGCAGCAGCATCCAGCTTTCCGAGAGGAGATTCCGTGTGGCAAATTCTGTGTCGGGGCGCTTTTGCAGGTTTTTCAATTTCCTGAGGTTTGATAAAATCCGGCTGGATGTCTGCCTGTCATTCCGGAGAATATGGACTTCAATCTGGCGGTTCTGGATAAGCGGATTCAGATATTTGGTTTCAAAAAGGCTTTTAAAATGACCGCTGAGAAAAACCGGGTGAAAAATGTGATTGATTTCCAGAGCGGGATTGCCGGGGGAGGCGTTGCTTTTCATATCCATCACATTGGAGTTGATAAAAAAGCCCTCGCCCTCCTGAATGATATATTCCCGGTTTACCGTGCGGATCCGGCTGGCGCCGTGCTCAATGTAACCCAGTTCCAGCTCTTCATGCCAATGCCATGGGATTACGATATCGGTCAGATCCCGCTGGTGCATACAGTAGGGGTAAGCAATCGTCATGCCTTCTATTTTTTCAACCTGATTTTCGTCTGTATCAAATCGCATCCTCAGACCATTCCTTTCTGACAGCAACTGACATGCTGTCATTTTTTATGTTTCTGAATATAACTATTATACAATAGTTAGCGTAATATTACTATATGCTGTCGGTATCTTTATGGAGCGTGAAGGGAAAATGGTATATATTCAGGTTAATTCAATTAACGTCGTGTTTACAGGAGGGCATACCATGGCAAACGATTTTGAGTTCTATTCACCTACCAGAGTTATTTTCGGGAGAGAGACGGAACAGGAGGCCGGAAGACTGGTCAGGGAGTGCGGAGGCAGCAATGTGCTTTTGGTGTACGGGGGAAAAAGCGCGGTAAAGTCGGGACTTTTGCAGACGGTGAAAGAGTCGTTGGAAAAAAGCGGCATACGTTATCAGGAACTGGGCGGTATTGTGCCGAATCCCCGTCTGGATAAGGTCTATGAGGGAATCCGCATCGGCAGACAGGAAAAGACCGATTTTCTGCTGGGGGTCGGCGGCGGGAGCGTCATCGATACCGCAAAGGCGATTGCTTATGGGCTGGCGGAGCCGGAAATGGATGTGTGGGAACTTTTTGCCCATACTAGAACGGCAAAAAAATGTCTGCCGGTAGCCAGTATTTTGACGATTGCGGCGGCTGGGAGCGAAACTTCAAAAGGCTGTGTCATAACCAACGAGACCACAGGGGAAAAGAGGGCATACGACGACAATCTGGCAAGACCCCGGTTTGCG
The DNA here is from genome assembly GCA_910584725.1 of uncultured Lachnospiraceae bacterium. Classification (GTDB taxonomy): domain Bacteria; phylum Bacillota; class Clostridia; order Lachnospirales; family Lachnospiraceae; genus UBA3282. The sequence continues at coordinate 62,993 of CAJUBE010000023.1, forward strand.
ATTATGAACCCGGAGTATACGGCGACCCTGCCGGATTATCAGACAGAGTCGGGCTGTGTGGATATTATGATGCACACTATGGAGAGATATTTTACAAATGGCGGGAATATGGAGATAACGGACGCCATTGCGGAGGGGCTTTTGCGGACGGTTATGAAAAACGCGCGGATTCTGCATGACGATCCTTCCAATTATGAGGCGCGGGCGGAGATCATGTGGGCGGGAAGCATTGCGCATAACGACCTGACTGGCTGCGGAAATGACGGGGGAGATTTTATGACCCACAAACTGGAACATGAGATGGGCGGTATGTTTGACGTCACGCATGGAGCCGGGCTGGCGGCGGTCTGGCCGAGCTGGGCAAGATTTGTGTATCAGTGTGCGCTTCCCCGTTTTGTGCGCTTTGCGAGAAATGTGATGGGAATCGTTATGGACGGTACGGATGAAGAGATTGCCCTTGCCGGTATCGCGGCGATGGAGGCGTTTTATAACAGCATCGGTATGCCGGTTAACTTTTCAGAACTGGGCATTCATCCGACGAAAGAACAGATTGGGGAGATGGCGGAACGGTGTATGGCGGCATGTGACGGGCACACTGGTTCCGCGAAGAAGCTTTCTGTACAGGATATGGCGGCAATTTACAGAATGGCTGACGAGTGAACACAATATTCGCAGAGAGGATTGTACAAGGGGCTGGCTTCATGGTAATATGGGGAATAAGATATCTATGACGGATTTGGCAGTCTTGGACTGCGAAAAAGTGTATGCTGTTGGGAAAGGGAAGCGCTGGCGGCAAAGAACGGTTTTCACCTGCCGCCTTTCTGTCACTGAACGACGGGGCGGGCGTTCTTACACGGCTCCGGCGGGTTCTTATGTCACGCTGCATCCGGGGGAGAGTGTTACCCTTTCACCCCATCAGTACCATGAGTTTCACGCGGTGCCGGGAACGGGGAGCATCCTGATCGGGGAAGTGTCCCAGTGCAACGACGACAATACGGATAATCGGTTTTATGAGGAGGCGGGGAGATTCCCCGAGATCGAGGAGGACGAGGTGCCGTATAGGCTGTTGTGCAATGAATATCCGCCTGCGGGGGAAGAAAAATAGCTGCGCTGACGCGGATGGTGAGTAAAACTGACGGATAAGGAAGGCTTCGCGGGAGAATGGGAGAACTTTAACCGCGGAGCTTTTTTATGCGCAGCCTCATGCAGAGGAAGTAGAATCTTCCCTGCTCGATTGATAAATATTTTGGCTTCCGCGCGCATAGAAATAGAGGAGGACATGGGAAGGACTGGGATATGCAGTTTGACGGGAAACAGCTTGCGAAGCTGGCGCTTATCTTTTTCGGTCTTTTATTTATCGTCTGTCTTTTTCTGGGGAGAAGGCAGGCGCAGGAGAAGAAGCCTTTGCAGCCGGAAGGAGAGCGGATTACAGTTGAGGATGTGGCGATTTTGCTAGACGCGCTGGGAGTGGATTTTTCGATACCGTCTTCGGACGGCAAAGGACAGCCGCAGACCGGCACGGAAACGGCTGGGGAAGAGGAAGATATATACTTTACATATGGGCAGTATCTGGCATTGTGTGAAAGTCTGCCGGCGGAAGGATGGGGGCTTCCCGATTACAGCGACAGCTATAAGCCGGAACAGGCGCTCTTAAAAGAGGACTGGTATCGTGCCTTCCGTATTTTTCTGGCTTATTTGGATGAGGCATCGTCCATCTGGGAGACGACAGTTTTCGTGCTGAAAACGGATCGGGATAAGGCGGAAGCCTACACGGAAAACGGCGCGATGCAGGGGGCGTGCCCCTATGTCTCGACCGCTTTTGCGGGGAGCGAACTGCAGGAGTTAAAGGTCTACGTGAAGGGCAGTACGCTTTTGACCATTGTGGAAGTTCTGCCGGAGGATCATTATCTGGGAAGTGTGTGGGTGATGGAAAACAAGGACGGCACGCTGGATTGTTTTTATCATCAGACCGTATTTAAGGCGTCGCTTTCCGGGGATGCGCTGAATAAGCCGCCGGAGCGGGAACAGGTGGCGGATCTGACTTTCCGGGACGGACGGATTGTGGAGGCAAAGGAGCGCAGGGAAAAAGTCCACGGAAGGCTGCTTCGTGTCTCTGCACAGGAATTGGAGATAGAGGATTACGGCGTTTATCAGATCGCGGATGAGATGGAGATTTATAAGCTGTATGGGAGTCTGAAAACGCTGGAGCAGGCGGAATTGCGCGTAGGCTGTGCGGATACGGATTTCGTTGTGGAGGCGGGAAAGGTGTACGCATGTCTCGTGTCGGAGGAGGCAGGAGCGGATCAGATCCGGGTGCTTTTGAAAAATACGGCGGCGGGAAGTAACTATCACGAACGCGTAGGGATCACGGTTGACGGGGAAGAGGTCGGAATCCGGGCAGACCAGATGACCGTCGGGGAGCGCAGAACTTATCGGAGTACAAATCTTACGGACAAGGTTACGGTGGAAATGGAGGGGAGTGGCAGAGCGGACCACTCTTATCGCGGCGCCATAGAGTGTGTTCGGATGGAGCAGGGTATCGTGCTGATCAATGAACTGCCGTTGGAGGAGTATCTCTATGCCGTGGTGCCCAGCGAGATGCCGGCGTCCTATCCGCAGGAGGCATTGAAGGCGCAGGCGGTGTGCGCCAGAACCTATGCGTACCGCTATATTCTGCGGGCGGGTATCCCGGAGCTCGGCGCCCATGTGGACGACACGACAGCCTATCAGGTCTACCACAATATCGAGGAACATGCGGCTTCCACCACAGCGGTGAAGGAGACGGACGGGGTGCTGCTCACCTATGAGGGGGAGGCTGCGGGCAATTATTATTATTCTACCTCCTGCGGGATGGGGACGGACGTGGTGAGCTGGCAGGGAGGGAACGGAGAGGAAGTGCCCTATCTGCGGGGCGTGCGCGTGAGCGGCGCATACGGTGAGGGGTGTGCGGAAGAAAAAGAACAGCCGGATGCAGAGAAGGGAGCGGAAAGCACAGATCAGGAAATGGGAGATGTGCAGCAGTTGGATTCGGAGGGCGGAGCGGAGGATGGATTTGACGCGGAAGACTCCGAGCGGACAGGAAATCAGCAGACGGATGACGAGGAAGCGCCGGCAGCGGCATCTGGCGCGGCTGAGAATTACAATGCAGAAGCTTTGCGGGACGAGGAGGTTTTCCGGCAGTTTATTACCACGGTACACGAAACGGACTTTGAGAAGGATGAACCTTGGTATCGTTGGCGTTACCATGTGGAAGAGCTGGATGAAAAAAGTCTGTTTGCCCGTTTGAAGGAGCGGTATGCAAGCGCGCCGGCTTTTGTACTGACGAAGGCGGAAGGAGATTACTATGTGTCGGAACCGATTGGGAAACCGGGAAAGATAAGGAAGATAGAGATTGCGAAAAGGGGCGCTGGCGGAATTGCGCAGGAGTTGAACATTGAGACGGAAAAAGGAACGTATAAAGTGCTTTCCGAATACAATATCCGCTATGTCCTGTGCGATGCAAATAGCGCTGTCAGGAAACAGGACGGGAGCGAAACCGTGCCGAAAACGCTTCTTCCTAGCGGCTTTTTTGTGCTGGATGCCGTCAGCGGGACTGGAAAAGACGTGGAAAATGTGGTAGGATATACGTTGACTGGCGGCGGTTACGGACACGGCGTCGGCATGTCCCAGAACGGGGCGAAGGCGATGGGAGCGCAGGGAGCGGACTACGGGCAGATCCTCTCGATGTTTTATCCCGGCTGTGAGGTGACGGACGCCGAAGAACTGAGAGAGCAGTAGGGGATTTAAAAAGCAGATAACGAAAACAACCGGGAGTATGATGAGGACGATTTACAGATTATATTATATCCTGCGGGATTTTAACTGGCAGATGACGAAAAAGAATATCAGCGCCTTTGCGGCAAGCACGGCGTTTTTCCTCTTTCTGTCCATGATTCCGCTTCTGATGGCGCTGTGCGCCATTCTGCCGTATACGACGCTTACGGAGGCAAACTTAATCAATGCGATCACACAGTTTACGCCGGATGCGGTAAACGGCATGGTGATACGCATCGTGTCGGATGTCTATGCCAGATCGGCGGGGACGATTACGGTGTTTGCGCTGGTAACGATCTGGTCTGCGGCAAAGGCAATGCTTGCGCTGATTTACGGGTTAAATGCGGTCAATGATGTGGAGGAGAAGCGAAATTATTTTGTGCTGCGGGCGATTGCCTGCTTTTATACGGTGATTATTCTGGCGGCAACGCTGGTGGCGCTTTTTGTGATGGTGTTCGGCAATGTGATCGTGGATATCCTTCTCAGGGATATCCCGCCGCTTCATCTGGTGGTGCATGTGATTATGCGTTTCCGCTTTCTTGTTTCATGGGTGATTCTGACATTTGTTTTTGCCATGATCTATGCCTTTGTGCCGAGCTGCAAGCTGCGGTTTAAGGCGCAGATCCCGGGGGCGGCTTTTGCGGCGGTTCTGTGGAGTGTCGCCTCCTTTGCTTTTTCCATATACGTGGATCATTACAATGATTTCGGCACTTACGGGAGTTTGACCACAGTGGTCATTTTGATGCTCTGGTTTTATATGCTGATGTATATCTTGATGATCGGGGCACATATCAACAGATATTTCGGACCTGTCTATAAATTTCTCTTCGGGTGGCTTGACAAGTCAAAGGAAAGACACTAAAATAGCAGATAGATTTGTTGCGGACATAATTGTCCGGGGCAGGATATTAGGAATTGAATGATGAAAAAGGCTAAGAAGGTGTCAGTAGGAGAATTTTTTCCGCCAGAGAGAGGGAATCGTCGGCTGTGAGTTCCCTTCGGTTCAGAAATGTTCCGAATTTCCCACCTGAGCTTTCCGGGTGAACCGATTGCCTGTTTTGCGGGTCGGTCGCATTAGTTCGGAACGTATAGGCACGTTACGCCAAAGGAAGCGTTCGTTTGCTGGTCTGTGTAGGAGCAGAAACCGAAAACGGGAAACTGGGTGGTACCGCGGATTTTATTCGTCCCATGTGTAAAGATGCACATGGGATTTTTTGCGCGCATAAGCAGAGACATGGAGATAAAATGATTACTTTAAATGATGTGACTTTTTCCAACAAAAAATTCTGGACAGGTTTTGTGGCAACGTCATTTCCAACCGCCTTAGACGAGGAGACAGATTCGTCGTTAGCTGAAATCATAGAAGAAGAGGAAGCGGCTGACAGTAACTGGTGGGGAAATTTCACGAAGTATTATGACGGGGTTTTGGAAGAAGCGGATGGGTATATTGAGGAGCCGGAAACGCTGATCTGCCATCTTACGGAGGCGCAGACCTTGAAGATAGAGTTTCACCCGGGAGATACTGTATACTATATCAATGATCGGCAGATTGCCAACACAGGAGGCGAATATCAGATTCAGATTTTTCCGCTGGCGGATTTGCTGCGCTATAGGGAAGGTGGAAATGATAATCGGATGTTCCTTTTGCTGTTGCCGCTAACGGTAATTACAAATGAGGATACAAGTCATGCGGCAGAAATGATAGCAAATGTTTTGCAGGAAATATTTGAAAGAAGTTTGTGCGATCGGCTTTCTAAAAGCATTGTGTATGGTCTGATGGAGGAATGACGGTAGGAGGGAAAGGATATGCAGATCAGAGCGTTTAAATGATAACTTTATATTTATATATAAGAAATCAAAAAAGGAGAGCAAGATAGAAAAAAGTGTTCAGAATGGAGGAAGCTATGAAAGAAAAACTGGAACAGATCAAGGCGGAGGCGCTGCGTCAGATTGAGGCAAGCGACGCTCTGGAAAAACTCAACGAGGTCAAGGTTACTTTCCTTGGGAAAAAAGGTGAGCTGACGGCGGTGTTAAAGAGCATGAAGGACGTGGCTCCCGAAGACCGCCCGAAGGTGGGACAGCTTGTCAACGAGACGAGAGCGGAGATTGAGAAGGTGCTGGAGGCTTCCGTCAAGAAGATGGAGAGGGCCGTCAGGGAAGCGAAGTTAAAGACGGAGGTCATTGACGTGACCCTGCCTTCCAAAAAGAATAAGATGGGGCACCGCCATCCCAATACCATCGCATTGGAAGAGGTGGAGCGGATCTTCATCGGTATGGGCTATGAGGTAGTGGAAGGTCCCGAGGTGGAAAAGGACTACTACAATTTCGAGGCGCTGAACATTCCCGCGGACCATCCGGCAAAGGATGAGCAGGACACCTTCTATATCACGGGAGATATCCTGCTGCGGACGCAGACTTCCTCAACGCAGGTGCATGAGATGGAGAAAGGAAAGCTTCCCATCCGCATGATCGCTCCGGGAAGGGTATTCCGTGCGGACGAGGTGGACGCCACCCACTCCCCGTCCTTCCATCAGATCGAAGGGCTGGTGATCGATAAGCATATCACCTTTGCGGACTTGAAGGGGACGCTTGCCGAATTTGCGAGGGAGCTGTTCGGGGAGAAAACAAAGGTGAAGTTCAGACCCCACCATTTCCCGTTCACAGAGCCCAGCGCGGAGATGGATGTCTCCTGTTTTAAGTGCGGCGGCAAGGGCTGTCAGTTCTGCAAGGGGGAGGGCTGGATTGAAATTCTCGGCTGCGGCATGGTGCATCCCCACGTGCTGGAAATGAGCGGCATCGACCCGGAGCAGTACACGGGATTTGCCTTCGGCGTGGGACTGGAGCGTATCGCGCTGCTGAAATATGAAATTGATGATTTAAGGCTTCTGTATGAAAATGATATTCGTTTCCTAAAACAATTTTAACGGGCAGAGGCAGAGCATGGTAGGAAAATATAGAGTGGTTACGTTGTGTGGAAGCACAAGATTTAAAGGAGATTTTTTAGAACAACAGAAATTACTTACTTTACAAGGATATATTGTTATTTCTGTCGGATTTTTTGAACATTCAGGAGATAAAGAAGTTTGGACAGAGAGCACAAAAGAGATGCTTGATGATATGCACAAGAGAAAAATTGATATGGCTGATGAAATTTATGTAATCAATAAGAATGGTTATATTGGAGAATCAACTTTATCAGAAATAAAATATGCGCAATCAAAAGGAATGCCAATTACTTATATGGAATGTCCAAATGAAGATGATGGGAGTTATTTGGGTGAAGAGTGTTGCAATGAATAAATAAGTTACAGAAAAGAAAGGAAAAGGAATCAGCATGAATACAGCATTGTCATGGATTAAAGCATATGTACCCGATTTAACGTGCACGGATCAGGAGTATATGGACGCGATGACCCTCTCCGGAACGAAGGTGGAGGGCTACGCAAGACTGGATAAAAATCTGGAAAAGATCGTGGTGGGACAGATCAAAAAGATCGAGAAGCACCCCGACGCGGATAAGCTGATCGTCTGTCAGGTGGATATTGGCGGCGAGGAAATTCAGATCGTCACCGGCGCGCCCAACGTGAAGGAGGGAGATAAGGTTCCCGTGGTTTTGGACGGCGGCAAGGTGGCGGGCGGTCACGACGGCGGTCCGCTGCCGGAGGACGGCATTTCGATTAAGGCGGGAAAGCTGCGCGGTGTGCCCTCAAACGGCATGATGTGCTCCATCGAGGAGCTTGGTTCCGACAGGAATTTTTACCCGGAGGCGCCGGAGATGGGTATTTATATTTTCGGGGATGACGTGCAGGTTGGCGCGGACGCGGTGGAGGAGCTGGGACTCAGGGATACGGTGTTTGAGTATGAAGTGACCTCAAACCGTGTAGACTGTTACAGTGTGATCGGTATTGCCAGAGAGGCGGCGGCTACGTTCAGAAAGCCTTTTGTACTGCCGGAAGTGACGGTAAAGGGAAACGACGAGAAGGTGGAGGACTATGTATCCGTGGAGGTGCAGGACAAAGAACTCTGCCCGAGATACTGCGCGAGAGTGTGTAAGAATATTAAGATTGCGCCCTCGCCGAAGTGGATGCAGAGACGCCTTGCGGCAAGCGGCATCCGTCCTATCAACAATCTGGTTGACATAACAAACTACGTGATGGAGGAGTACGGGCAGCCCATGCACGCCTTTGACCTGGACACCATTGCTGGGCATAAGATTATCGTCCGCAGGGCGAAGGACGGCGACGTTTTCCGCACGCTGGACGGGCAGGACAGGAATCTGGATTCGGACGTGCTGATGATCTGCGACGCGGAGAAAGAAGTAGGTATTGCCGGAATCATGGGCGGCGAAAATTCCATGATTACGGACAGCGTGACGACCGTGCTCTTTGAAGCGGCGACCTTCAACGGCGCGAACATCCGCAAGTCCGCAAAGCGCGTCGGACTGCGCACGGACGCGTCGGGCAAGTTTGAAAAGGGGCTTGATCCTTACAACGCGGAGGCGGCGATCAACCGGGCATGCCAGCTCATTGAGGAGCTTGGCTGCGGCGAGGTGGTCGGCGGCATGGTGGACGTACACGGCGAAATGAAGGAGAAGGTGGTTCTTCCCTTTGAGCCGGAGCGTTATAACAGCCTGCTTGGCACGGATGTCTCCGAGCAGGAAATGCTGGATATTTTCAAGATGATAGAGGTGGACTATGACGCGGAGAAGAGGATGCTTACGGTGCCGACTTTCCGCCAGGATATCCTGCGCCAGTGCGATATCGCGGAGGAAGTGGCAAGGTTTTACGGCTACGATAAAATTCCGACCACGCTGCCAAACGGCGAGGCGACTACGGGGAAACTCCCTTTCAAACTGCGCATTGAGCAGAAGGCTAGAGACATTGCGGAATACTGTGGCTTTTCACAGGGGATGTGCTATTCCTTCGAGAGCCCGAAGGTATTTGACAAACTGCTGCTTGCGGCGGACGATCCGGCAAGACAGGCGATCACCATCGCGAATCCTTTGGGAGAAGATTTTTCGATTATGCGGACGGTTCCTTTGCATGGGATGCTGACCAGCCTTGCAACCAACTATAACAGGCGAAACAAGGATGTGAGGCTCTACGAGCTCGGCAATATTTATCTGCCCAAGGCGCTTCCCCTCACGGAACTTCCCGAGGAGCGGATGCAGTTTACCCTCGGCATGTACGGCGACTGCGATTTCTTCGACATGAAGGGTGTTGTGGAGGAGTTCTTTGAGAGCGTCGGTCTGCACAAGAGAGCGGTCTACGATCCGAATGCGGGCAGGAATTATCTGCATCCCGGCAGACAGGCGAATATCGAGTACGAGGGGACGCTTGTGGGGTATCTCGGAGAGGTGCACCCGGAGGTATGCGACAACTATGACTTAAAGACAAGAGCTTATGTGGCGGTGCTCGACATTC
>CAJUBE010000024.1 GCA_910584725.1 uncultured Lachnospiraceae bacterium
CCTCAGGCTCCTCGGGCACAGTCGGGTCTTCGGGGTCGGTTGTGGGGTCCACAACCGACGGTTTTACAAAATTTTCCTCAGGCCGTCGGCGTGTTTCATTCCTTGAAATGCCTGTGTTTTCAAGGAAAAACATGTAGATTACAAAGCGACTACGCATTCAAATTTGGATGATAAATCATTTGTGGTTTCAATATGATAACGCATATTTTGGGGATTTGTCGCTAAAGTGTCGCTAATAGAATTTGCCAGAGGGCCTGAAATGGCAGTATTTGCTGGGAATGCGGGGATGGCGATTTGTCGCCAATTTGTTGCTGATATAATTTCTTCACCGCCAAAAGCCGACCACCCATATAGGACGGCCGGCTTTCCACTTCACGGATTATAATTTTCTGCGTACAAGCCAGGTGCGGTTTCAGTTTTCCCCATTCTTCAAAAATCTGATATACCGAAGCAGGTCGCGGCGGTCTTTCGGGTTCAGCTTCTGGATATCATAGACAACGTCATGCATAGTAATATCTCCCAGATATTTTACATTCAGGTTGGTATTCCCGAGGTACCCTGTATTTGCGCCCAGCAAGTAATCGGTGCTCACTTTGTAATACTCAGAGAGTTTCGTTACCGCCCAGATTGGTATCTCACGATGGCCGTTTTCATAATTGGAATAGGTTTGCTGTGACACACCCAGATATTCAGCAATCACCTTTTGCTTAATATCTCTGTCTTCCCGTAAATCTCTTATTATCATCCGTAGCTCTTTCATTTTAACCAAACTCCCTTCTTACCAATAAACTTAAGACTGTTGTTGTTTTTAATGATAACACACAACATAAGGTTGTAGAGCGAGAACCACAAAAAGAAGAGAAACAAACACTTCTACAATAATTAATTGTATCACATTTGAGGATTACTGTGTAATATTTATTGATTTTTGTTATAATTATAATATCAGAAAGGACGCGATGGTACAATGAAATCTATATTTTCCATAAGAAAAAGTAAAGATGAGAATATTTTCCCGAGCGATTTTGACAAAAAACTATATAAGCCTGTTCTGAAATGCAGCATCTGTACAGGAGAGCAGGTGGCCGGATTTAAAAATCTGACCACCGGAAAGTTCGAGGAAGTTATGCTGATTAGAAATGAGAAGGAGCTTGCTTCGTTTAAGGAGCGGTATGGGATCAGCGAACTCGGGAAGGAATACTAAGTTTTGTCTTATCTCCAACACTGATTTCCTTTCCGATTTGCACTTCGATGAGCTGTAAGGCCGAATCCGCAATGATCGTATGCGGGATTCCAGCTTTCATGGTTACCACATCTCCGGCGGTAACTGCTTTCTCCGCACCGTCTATGATCGTGCGGCCTTTTCCCTCAATCACAGTCCAGACTTCGTCCCGTCGTTCGTGGCTGTGATAATTCATTTTGTGCCCGGCGTTCAGGGTCACCTTGATGGTCATGCTGCCGTCCTCGATATCAATGACACGGAAACTGCCCCAGGACTTTTCTGCAAACATAATCTGTTGGTCAATTTCATCCACAAAAGGCTTAATATAGCTCGACTGCGTTTTGTCAGAAACGAGGATTCCTTCGGGGCTGGCGGAAACAACTATGTCCTTTAAGCCCATACAAAGCACAGGTACATCCAGTTCGTTCACTACATGTACGTTACTGCAGGCATCGTTCAGGATCGCCTTACCGATAGAAGGACTTTCCATCGCCTCAGTTAACGTATTCCACGTTCCCATATCTTTCCACATGCCGCCAAAGCGCATCACTTCAATCTGTGTTTCATGCTCTACAACAGCATAGTCAAAACTGATTTTGGTAAGCGTGTCATATTTGTCGTAGAGATCCCTGTAATCCCGAAAAGCGATCAGCTCATGGGCGCGTTTTAGCACATATCCCAGTCGAAATGCAAATACGCCGCCGTTCCATAGAGCGCCCCTGGCAATATAAGTTTTGGCGGTCTCCGCGTCGGGCTTTTCCTTAAACATGGACACCCGGCTGACGTTTTCGTTGTCTTTGGGAATAATATAGCCGTATTTTGCGCTGGGGTATGTCGGCTCTATGCCCATGAGTACCAAGTTGGCGTCACTGACCGCCGCTCTTTCTCCAAGTCTTTTCAGCGCCTCAAAATAATCCTGTTCCACATAAGGGTCAACCGGGCAGACCACCACGGATTCATCCGCGGGAATTTTCTGTACGTCATGAAGATAGGCCGCTGCCAGCGCAATCGCCGGAAACGTATCGCGCCTGCATGGCTCCACACTTATGCCTACATCCGTTCCGAGTTGGTTGTGGATGGCCGATACCTGTGATTTCGAGGTGGCTATGGTAATCGTTGCGGACTTATCCACAGAAAGAATCTGGCGGTAAACCCGCTGTACCATGGATTCGTAACTGCCGTCATCGGTCTTGAAAATCTTTATAAACTGCTTGGAGCGGGTGTCGTTGGAAAGAGGCCACAGGCGTTTGCCCGAGCCGCCGGATAAAAGGACTATGTTCATGGGAACCTCCGTGTTGGTTGTTGGGAATAGTATAACACAGCGGTGCTCTTTGCGAAAGAATCTTTCCTTGTTTTAAAATTTTGCATATCGGGAAAATGCTTTATAGTTCTCTTTCAGCATGTATTCAAAGCTGTACAAAATAGATTACTTTTGAAAAACGCCCCGGCTATCACTGCCGGGGCGTTTCTTTCAGCGATGTTCAGTATCTTATCTCGCATGTTAAATCATAATTGCAGCTTTTACATGCGCTGCTTTTTTATGGCGTGAGAAATCTCATTTTGCGGGGCCAAAAACGACTCGCAATCAATTCTATTGATCTCCCGCCGAAGCTCTTCGATCGTGCGGTGGCCATAAACTGATTTCTCCACATCGCTGCCCAGACTGTGCCCCATGAGCATGTGCTTGGCGAGATCGTCCACCGAATATTTATCACAGAGCCATGAAAAGGTGTGACGGCAGTCATGGGGCGTATGCTTTTTCCCGGAACTGCTGTAAAGGATATCCAATTTTTTTAAAAGGGGATAAAATTCATGGCGTCGGAAAGCGTCGCCGTTAAACTTTTTCGGTCGAAAGGCTTTTGCAAAAGGAATAATAGAATGGTGAAAGGGAACGATGCGGTTTTTCCCGGCGCGCGTTTTGACGCCCCCTTTGAAATACTGTTCCTCCAGATTGATTTCGATCGTTTCATAAGCGGAAATACGAAAGCCGCTGTAGATCATCATAAGTACAATACGCGCTGCCGGGTCTTTTTTGTGCTGCCAGAGTTTGTCGATATCTTCCTGTGTAAACGGTTCCCCCTTCTCAATATCGTTTTCCTGACTGATCGCGACAAATTGCGCGTAATTCTTTTCAATAATATCGTTTTCCATCGCATACTTATACATTTGGCTGTACAGTTTCTTAATATTGGAAAGACTGGAATAGCCGAGTGTGCACTCATCCAGCGCCTTCTGCATATGGTGCTTGCGAATGGCGCAGAAACTCATTTCGTGAAGGGAGGGAACATTTTTATAAGCAGAAGCATAATCCATGCGGCTGCGGGCGGAGAGCTGTTTTTTGCTCTCGACGAATTTGGCGTTAAAGAAAGCATGATAGATATCGGTGAAGGTGGCAGCGGAAATGCTGCCGGACTGCAGACTGCGGTTAAAGTCCACAATAGCGTTGTAGGCAGAATACCAATCCTCGTAATAACCGATAGCCCGCATCGGGCAAAGCTGGGGGGCGGCGCCGCCGATTTGTGAGGTTGGGTAAGCGGCGTAAGGTCTTTTGCGATTGCCGCTCAGTTTTTTGATGCAGCCGAAGCCGTTTGGTAGTTTTGGTCTTTTTTTCATTTGTAAGGTCTCCTTTCTACTATGGATGTCGTTTTGTAGTAAATAGATAAACAATACAACATTTTGATCCTGTCTATTTTACATGAGGAAAAATTGGATTGCCAATAGGCTGTAAGGGAGGAAAAGAACAAAAGTTCGATTTTGCTATATACTTTTAAAAAATTTTCTGCTATAGTGATACATGAGAGCAAAAAACGCTGCGCAGACAGAGGAATGATTATGGACCATTTTAAATTAGTTTCAGAATACGCCCCCACCGGTGATCAGCCCGCCGCTATAGAAGCTCTGGTGGAAGGGTTTAAAAAGGGGAATCAGTTTCAAACGCTTCTCGGCGTGACAGGCTCCGGCAAGACGTTTACTATGGCGAATATCATACAGGCGCTCAATAAACCGACGCTGGTGATCGCGCACAATAAGACGCTTGCGGGGCAGCTTTACGGCGAGTTTAAGGAGTTTTTCCCCGAGAACGCGGTGGAGTATTTCGTGTCCTACTACGATTACTACCAGCCGGAGGCTTATGTGCCCTCTACGGACACATACATTGCGAAGGATTCTTCCATCAACGACGAGATCGACAAACTGCGGCTCTCCGCGACGGCATCGCTGACGGAGCGGCGGGACGTGGTGGTGATTGCCAGTGTTTCCTGCATTTACGGGCTGGGAAGCCCCGAGGAGTATGCGGGTATGAGTATGTCTCTGCGCCCCGGCATGATGAAGGACCGGGACGAAGTCATCCGCGGACTGATTGAGATGCAGTACAATCGAAACGACATGGATTTAGATAGGTGCTGCTTCCGCGTGCGGGGTGACGTGCTGGAAATCTGTCCCGCACAGGGCGGCGATTATCTGATTCGGGTGGAATTTTTCGGGGATGAAATCGACCGTATTACGGAGGCGGATCCGCTGACAGGGCAGGTACACGCGGTTTTGGAGCATGTGATGATATTCCCCGCGTCCCACTATGTGGTGCCGCAGGAAAAGATCAATGCCGCCTGCAAGGTGATCGAGCAGGAATTGGACGAGCGGGTGAAATATTTTAAGGGTGAGGACATGCTTCTGGAGGCCCAGCGCATTTCGGAGCGGACGAATTTCGACGTGGAAATGCTGCGGGAGACGGGATTCTGCTCCGGGATAGAGAATTACTCGAGACATTTGAACGGCATGGCGGAAGGGGAACCGCCCTTTACGCTGCTGGACTATTTTAAGGATGATTTCCTGATTATTATAGATGAGTCTCATATGACGATTCCGCAGATACGGGGCATGTTTGCGGGGGACAGATCCCGAAAGAATACGCTGGTGGACTACGGTTTCCGGCTTCCCTCGGCGTTGGATAACAGACCGCTCTGCTTTGAGGAGTTTGAGAGTCATATCGACCAGATGCTCTTTGTATCGGCGACGCCTTCGGACTATGAGGCGGCCCACGAGCTGTTCCGCACGGAGCAGATCATAAGACCCACGGGACTGCTTGACCCGGAGGTGGATGTGCGCCCGGTGGAAGGGCAGATCGACGATCTCATCTCGGAGATCAATAAGGTGGTCGCGGATAAGGGCAAGGTGCTTGTGACTACGCTCACCAAACGGATGGCGGAAGATCTGACGGCCTACATGAACGACGTGGGCATCCGGGTCAAGTATCTGCACTCCGATATCGACACGCTGGAACGGGCGGAAATCATTCGCGATATGCGGCTTGACGTGTTCGATGTGCTGGTGGGTATTAACCTTTTAAGGGAAGGGCTGGATATTCCGGAAATCCAGCTTGTGGCCATATTGGATGCAGACAAGGAAGGGTTCCTGCGCTCCGCCACATCTCTGATTCAGACGATCGGAAGGGCGGCCAGAAACGCAAAAGGTCATGTGATTATGTATGCGGACGACATGACGGACTCCATGAATACAGCCATCACGGAGACGAACCGCCGTCGGAAAATCCAGCAGGCTTACAACGAGGAGCACGGCATCACACCGCAGACGATCCAGAAGGCGGTACGCGATTTGATCAGTATTTCCAAGACGATCGCGAAGGAGGAGCAGCGGTTTGAGAAGGATCCCGAATCCATGAGCCGGGAGGAGCTGGAAAAACTGGTCAAGGAAGTGGAGAAGCAGATGAAGCGGGCCGCCGCCGACCTGAACTTCGAGGCTGCCGCAGAGCTGCGTGACCGGATGGTGGAGTTGAAAACCAAACTCAGGGATTTTGATAAATAACTTCCCTACACAAAATACATTTGTCTGTCTATGAGATAATATACAAAATGAAGGTGACGTGTGGTTAGGTTTTGCCTAAATTATTAAGAAAAACATAAAAGATAAATAAAAGAGAGGTATGATATCATGTCAGATACAGTCAAAATGCGTCCCCGCGATTACATTAAAATCCGCGGCGCAAACGAACACAATTTAAAAGGCATCGATCTGGATATTCCGCGCAATGAATTTGTGGTGCTGACGGGACTTTCGGGTTCGGGTAAGTCTTCCCTCGCGTTCGATACGATTTACGCAGAAGGACAGCGGCGTTATATGGAGTCGCTCTCCTCTTATGCGAGACAATTCCTAGGGCAGATGGAAAAGCCGGATGTGGAGCGGATCGATGGACTTTCCCCGGCGATTTCCATTGACCAGAAATCTACCAACAGGAACCCTCGTTCCACAGTCGGCACGGTGACGGAAATTTACGACTACTTCCGTCTGCTCTACGCCCGCATCGGCATTCCGCACTGTCCGAACTGCGGCAAGGAAATTAAAAAGCAAACAGTGGATCAGATCGTGGATCAGGTAATGGCGCTGCCGGAGGGCACGAAAATCCAGCTTCTTGCGCCTGTGGTGCGCGGGAGAAAGGGCGAACACGCGAAGGTCTTCGAGCGCGCCAGACGCAGCGGCTATGTGCGGGTGCGCGTGGACGGGAACCTGTATGATCTGACGGAGGAAGCCGAGGATTTCAAGGTTGAAAAAAACATTAAGCACAATATTGAAATCGTGGTGGATCGTCTTGTGGTAAAGGGTGGTATCGAGCGGCGCCTGACGGATTCCGTGGAGAATGTATTTGCGTTGGCTGAGGGTTTGATGACATTGGATGTCATTGATGGGGAACCCATTCAGTTCAGCCAGAGCTTTGCCTGCCCGGACTGTGGCATCAGCATCAGCGAGATTGAGCCGAGAAGCTTTTCCTTCAACAATCCTTTCGGCGCGTGTCCGAGCTGTTTTGGTCTCGGCTACAAAATGGAGTTTGACGTGGACTTGATGATTCCCGACAAGAGCGTGAGTCTGGAGGAAGGCGCAATCACGGTTTTGGGCTGGCAGTCCAGCGGCTCGGAGGGAAGCTTTACTAACGCGATCTTACAGGCGCTCGCGAAAGAATTTAAGTTCAGTCTGAAAACGCCCTTCGGGGAGCTGCCTGAAGAAGTGCAGGACATTATCATATACGGCACGGACAAGCAGGTCAATGTACATTACGAAGGACAGCGGGGCAGCGGCGTCTATCCGGTGGCTTTTGAAGGCCTGATCAAAAATGTGGAACGCCGGTACCGGGAGACAGGCTCCGAATGGAGCAAGCAGGAGTACGAGAGTTTTATGCGTATTATTCCCTGCAAAGAATGTAAGGGAATGCGTCTGAAAAAAGAATCCCTTGCAGTGACAGTCTGTGACAAGAATATATACGAAATTACATCCATATCTATCGCGAAACTCCATGCTTTTATCGGGGATATGCAGTTGACGAAGCAGCAGGAACTGATCGGTAAGCGTATCTTGAAGGAAATTCGCGCGCGCGTCGGATTCCTGATGGAAGTGGGGTTGGAATATCTGTCTTTGTCCCGCGCCACGGGCTCCCTTTCGGGAGGAGAGTCCCAGCGAATCCGTCTGGCAACCCAGATCGGATCGGGGTTGGTGGGCGTCTGCTATATTTTGGATGAGCCGAGTATCGGCCTGCATCAGAGGGACAATGACAAGCTGATTGCCGCACTGAAAAATCTGCGGGATATGGGCAATACCCTGCTTGTGGTGGAGCACGACGAGGACACCATGCTGGCGGCGGATCATATCGTGGATATCGGGCCGGGCGCGGGCAGCCGCGGCGGCGAGGTCGTGGCACAGGGAACGGCGGAGGAGATCATGCAGGTGGAGGAATCCGTCACGGGACAATACCTGAGCGGCAAACTGCAGATTCCCGTGCCGAAAACACGCAGAAAACCGCAGGGCTGGCTTACTGTGAAAGGCGCGGAGGAAAACAATTTAAAGAAGATAGACGTGAAATTTCCCACGGGCATTCTGACCTGTGTCACGGGTGTGTCAGGTTCCGGGAAAAGTTCGCTTGTCAATGAGATTCTCTACAAGCATCTGGCGAGAGATTTAAACCGGGCGCGCTGTATCCCCGGAAAACACAAAGAAATATTGGGAATTGACCAGCTCGATAAAGTGATTGATATCGACCAATCCCCTATCGGCAGGACGCCGCGCTCCAACCCGGCCACCTACACGGGCGTTTTCGATCAGATCCGCGATCTCTTTGCGGGCACACCGGACGCGAAAGCCAGAGGATATAAGAAGGGGCGGTTTAGCTTTAACGTAAAGGGCGGCCGCTGCGAAGCCTGCGGCGGCGACGGCATCATAAAGATTGAGATGCATTTCCTGCCCGACGTCTATGTGCCCTGCGAGGTATGCGGCGGCAAGCGCTACAACAGGGAAACATTGGAAGTAAAGTACAAGGGAAAGAGTATTTTTGACGTGCTGGATATGACGGTGGAGGAGGCGGTTCCCTTCTTTGAGAATCTGCCTTCTATCCGCAGAAAGATAGAGACGCTGAACGACGTGGGACTTTCCTATGTAAAGCTGGGCCAGCCCTCCACTACGCTGTCTGGCGGCGAGGCACAGCGGATCAAGCTGGCCACGGAGCTGTCCAAACGCAGTACGGGCAAAACCATCTATATTTTGGACGAGCCTACCACGGGTCTGCACTTTGCGGACGTACACAAGCTGGTGGATATCCTGCACAAGCTGGCGGAAGGCGGCAACACGGTGGTTGTCATTGAGCACAATCTGGACGTGATCAAAACCGCCGACTACATTATAGACATGGGCCCCGAGGGCGGAGAGGGCGGCGGCACCGTGGTGGCCACGGGCACGCCCGAGGAAGTTGCGGAAAACGAGAAGTCTTATACGGGAGTATATATTAAGAAGATGCTGGAGAAAGCAAAAATCGAGTAGAGATAATGCGTCTTCCCTGCTCGCCGTGTGAGCCGCATGTTGTGAAACAGCAAACTTCCATATGCGGGCCTGCGCACAAAAATAACCCCTCTCAATGCGGCACAAACCGTAAACATGAGAGGGGTTTTGGGTTTATAACATCCGATATCTTGCCAGACACGCCAGAATCTCCTGCCGTCTCACATAGGCGGCGGGCCCGGCTCCATAGTTTTTCGGCGTAAGCGCCAGAATCCCTTCTTTCTCCAGCTTGGCGAAGACTTCCTCCGTTAGCTGGGGAAGGGTTTTCTTTCCGTTGGCCAGCCGTTCCAGAACATACTGTGAAATATAGGCGAGCGCGGCGGTCTGGCTTTCACCCACGATCTGCTCCAGATAACGCAGGTCGATCTCGTTCTTGTCCAGACTGATCGTGTCCCAGCCGTGCACCTTTGCCTTTTCAATCCGTTTTGTGCGGACGGTCTTTTTCAGCCAGTCGGTCTTTTTCACGGTTTCTTCCGTAAGTTCCACAGCCAGCTCCTTGGCCCGGGCCGTCACGTCCTTTGTCTCGTAACAGTCCATCTGCAGTACCGTGTCGGCCACCGACAGATAATCGCCGGAACTCCCCGCCACTAATATAGTAGAAATGCCCATATCCCGATAGAGGCTTCTGATCTTTCGGATGAAAGGCGTAATCGGCTCCTTCTCGTCGGAGACGAGCTGCGCCATGCGCCCGTCACGAACCATGAAGTTGGTTGCGGAAGTGTCCTCGTCGATCAAAAGCACGGTACTTCCAGAGGCAAGCGCTTCCACCGTATTGGCGGCCTGAGAGGTGCTGCCGCTGGCGTTCTCCGTCTGAAAGCGGGTGGTGTCCGACTTCATCGGAAGGTTGTTGATAAACATGGAGATATCCGTCTCGTGGATGCAGCGGTGTTCCTCGGCGCGCAGCTTGAACGCGCTCTCGTCAGTGATGACAAGCTCTCTGCCATCACCGGCAATGTGGTTGTATACGCCGCGCTCCAGCGCTTTTAACAAGGTAGATTTCCCGTGGAAGCCGCCGCCCGCAATGACCGTGATGCCGTGACGGATGCCCATGCCCCGCACCTTGCCCCGATGGGGAAGCTCCAGTGTAACAGCGAGGGATTCCGGGCTTTTAAATACCACCGCATCCCGCATGGGCCTCTGGGAGACGCCGCTTTCTCTCGGCAGGATGGAGCCGTCTGCCACAAAGGCCGCAAGATCGTGTTTCGGCAGAGCCTCCCGGATAAACTGCTGGTCGTCCGCCAGCGCGGTCACCTTGTCCAGATCCTGCTTCATGCGGGGATTCATTTTGAAGACTTGCTGTGCCATATCGGGGATTAAATGGAATAAAATCTGCGCAAGCTCCCCCGCTGCGATGGTGCGCCCAAACGCAGGAAATCCCACTTCAATGCGGGCTTCGATTACATCCTTGCCGATATGCATGGCTGTTGTTTCCAGAATTTCCTGTCCGGTTCTGCAGGCCGTCACCAGCCCGCTTTTGCCGGAGCCTTTCGCTGACCGTCCTTCGCCGTTTCGCAGGAAACGGTGGAGACTACGCAGCAGATAATTTTCCACCGCAATGCGGCGGTGTCTGCTCTCAAAATACGAAGCAGAAATATTTCCTTGATTTCGATACACGATTCGTACTCGTGAGGGAGAAGCAAATGGGTCTCCCTGTACATGGTCGATCCAGAGCCGGTATACCCCAAAATCGTATTCCCCTTCCAAAACCTTGTAGGCTTTATAGCCTTTATGGTCGATCTCTCTGAGTTTTGATTGTAATTCTGCCTGTGATTTCATAGTTAAAATACTCCTTTATATTACATTTTTGCCCGTCTTAATAGGCTTAGACTGTGCGACTATGGCGGGGATAAATCCGAGATAGCTGTCCCGGGCCAATTTGTAGTATAACATAGCTGCCAAAATTTGGGGCAACTTTTTCCCGAAAGAAATGTGTAAATGTATAAACATTTCTGTCCTGCCGTCCGATAATAAAAAAAGAAGGCAAGGATGCTGAAATCAGAGCGGAAGGAACCGTTCTGTTTTTGGCGTTTTTTACTTTTTTTAAAAAAAATAAGAAAAACCTTTGAAAAACCGATTCGATGAGGGTATAATATAATAGCCTAGGAGACTCGAAGCGTAGGTTCGTGGGTCTTGCGGCATGAATGAGCAAATGTCCGCGGTGGCAGGACGAAAAATAGGGCGTGCATTTGCGGATTAGTATGGTACATTCTCGGGAAGGGGATCAAAGGTAAATGCAGTTTACGGATATCGGTATAGATCTTGGCACAGCCAGTATTTTAGTATATATCAGAGGCAAGGGCGTGGTATTGAAGGAGCCCTCCGTTGTCGCTTTTGACAGAGATACAAATAAAATCAAAGCAATCGGCGAGGACGCGCGCCTCATGCTTGGCAGAACACCGGGCAATATTGTGGCGGTAAGACCCTTGAGACAGGGCGTAATCTCCGACTATCAGGTTACGGAGAAAATGATGAAATACTTTATCCAGAAGGCTCTGGGTAAAAAAACGTTCAGGAAGCCGCGCATTGCAGTCTGCGTGCCCAGCGGCGTGACAGAGGTAGAAAAGAAAGCCGTGGAGGACGCGACCTATCAGGCGGGCGCAAGAGAGGTTTCCATCATTGAGGAGCCGATTGCGGCAGCTATCGGCGCTGGTATTGACATTTCCAAGCCCTGCGGCAACATGATTGTAGATATCGGCGGCGGTACTTCCGACATCGCGGTGATTTCTCTCGGCGGTACGGTGGTCAGCGCTTCCATTAAGATAGCGGGCGACGATTTTGACGAGGCTATCGTGCGCTATATGCGTAAAAAACACAATCTGCTGATCGGTGAACGGACGGCAGAGGATTTGAAGATAAAGATCGGTTCCGCGTTCAAGCGTCCCGAGGTGGATTACATGGATGTGAGAGGGCGCAATCTGGTGACCGGTCTTCCGAGAACCGTTAAGGTTTCGTCGGAGGAGACGGAGGAGGCGCTGCATGAGACCACGGTACAGATCGTGGAGACGATACACAGCGTACTGGAGAAGACTCCCCCGGAGCTGGCGGCGGATATCGCGGATCGCGGCATCGTTCTGACAGGCGGCGGCAGTCTGCTTCGCGGGCTGGAGGATCTGATCGCGGCCAAGACGGGCATCAACACCATGACCGCGGAAGACCCGATGACGGCCGTGGCGATCGGTACCGGAAAGTATGTGGAATTTTTGGCGGGATACCGCGAAGACTAGAGTGAAAAGAACTTCTAAAGCTCAGCAGCAAAGGCTGCTTCGCTAAGAAGTTCTATGTTTCACTCAGAAGAATGCCCAGAATACGGGCATTCTCCGCACAGATTTGAAATTCTGCAGAGCGGAATCATGGCGGTTAGAGTGAAAAAACACATTCTCGGCAGATAATAGATGGAGGAAGATACGTTATGTTAAAAGGGTTGTACACCGCCTACACAGGCATGTTGAATGAGCAGCACCGGATGGACGTGTTGACGAACAATCTGGCGAATGCGACCACCAACGGATTTAAGAAGGAAGGCACCACAAGCCAGGCGTTTGACACGGTGCTTGCCTATAAGATCAAGGATTTGTCGGAGCCCGGAAATCTCCCGAGGCCTCTGGCGACCAACAGGGCCATTGACGAGGCGGAGGCGAATAACCCGCTGAACGAGGACTATCTGGAGCGGCGTGTCAGAAAAACGGGATTGAATCTGGGGGTAAGGATCGGAGAAAATTATGTGGATTATTCCGAGGGCCCTATTAAGGAAACCGGAAACACGCTTGATCTGGCTCTTTCCGACAGAGGCTTTTTCGCGGTAGAATATACGAACAAAAGGGGCGAAACCTCCATCAAATATACCAGAGACGGCAATTTCACCATGAACCGACAGGGTTTCCTGCAGACGCAGGACGGCGACTACGTGCTGGATGAGGACGGACGGAGAATCCAGATGGATACGGCTCTTCCCATCAGCATCAGCCGCAACGGCACGATTGTGCAGGACGGCACTACGGTGGCGACCATCGGTATTACCGATTTTGAGGATTACAATTATTTGGAGCGCTTCGGTGAGAACTATTTCCAGCCGGTAGAGGGTGCGACGGAGCTCGATCGTGGTGAAACCGGGGTAAATACGCAGATTCATCAGGGATATCTGGAAATGTCGAATATTTCCGTGGTAACCGAGATGGTAAACATGATTACTTTACAGCGGCAGTATGAAAGCAACCAGAAAGTGATCACCACCTACGACGATACATTAGAGCAGGCAGTAACCCAGCACGGGAAGATATAGTAAAGGAGAATAGACATGGTTAGAAGTTTATGGTCGGGCGCAACCGGCATGAATGCACAGCAGACAAACGTAGATACGATAGCGAACAACCTCGCCAACGTCAATTCCGTTGGATATAAGGCGCAGGTGGCACAGTTTAAGTCTCTTCTGTACCAGAATCTGCAGTCCATTACGACGACGGCGAACGGCGACCCGAAACCGACCACTTCACAGGTAGGTCTGGGTGTCCGCACCGCTTCCATCAATCAGATTTTCACGCAGGGCAGCCTTTTAGACTCTGCTTCCGATACTTCTTTCGCAATCGAGGGCGACGGCTTCTTTGCTCTGCGCGGGGAAGATGGACAGATCTTTTATACAAGAAACGGCGATTTTACATGGGCGATCGGCGCCAATAACCGCATGACCCTGACAAACGCGGATGGCCTTCCGGTATTAGACACCGAGGGACGCGCCATCGTGACCGATGCAGGTTACATAGCCAGCAATCTTTCGATTACAGAGGATGGGCAGATCTGCTATCCTGACGCGCAGAATAACCCGCAGCCTATCGGTATACAGATCGGCACATTCCAGTTTAACAATCCTGGCGGCTTAAGGAGAGAAGGCGATACCCTCTTTTCGGTGACGGATGCCAGCGGTCGTGCGCTCAACGAGGACACCACGGACAATGTACAGAAGAGCCGCATCATTCAGGGTTATCTGGAAGGTTCCAACGTGCAGGTAGCGAATGAAATGGTAAATCTGATTGTGGCGCAGCGTGCCTACGAGATGAACTCCAAGTCCATCACAACCTCCGACTCCATGTTGGAAGTGGCGAACAACCTGAAACGCTAAGAGCCGTGCAAAATTGAGGCTGAGTAGGCTGCGAAGCGGGTTACAAATGAAACGGCTCGTATACATATAGGAGAACACATATGAACGACTTAACCAACTTATCCGCATACACAAACTACATGACCGACGCAAACCGTGTAGCGACGGAAACGCTGCAGAAGAATCTGCAGAATGTGCAGAATACGCGGAACGCGAACGGAACCGACAAGGCGAAAGAGGACGACGCCCTCTTTGATGCCTGCAAACAGTTTGAAGCGTATCTGTGGGAACAGGTTTATAAGGAAATGCAGAAAACCGTAGACATTTTTAGTGATGATGAGGACGGCTACGCGTCGCAGATGGTGGACTATTTCAAGGATTCCGTGATTCAGCAGATTTCTGCGCAGACCGCGACGCAGGGTTCCAATTCTCTGGCGCAGATGTTATACGAGCAGGCAAAGATCAACTACAACATAACCTGAAAACAATGGTGCCCGGCGGCGAAAGCCGATCCGGGCCGTAGTTTTCCTACACCGCGCAGTAATTGCATGACGTGGTTTGCACAGTAATATTTTCTACATCACAGCACACAGGTATTCTATGGAAACAGTCAAAGGATTTATTGATCACATTATTTACCGCAACAAAGACAATGGATATACGGTTTTGAATCTTCTCACACAGGAGGACGAGCTTACCTGCGTGGGTTTTTTTAAAACGATGGATCAGGGTGAGACGATCGAGGCGCAGGGGGAGTATACCCAGCACCAAATATACGGTAAACAGTTTAAAATTGAGCAATACAAGATTCTTCCGCCCAGTGATGAGATCAGTATGGAGCGGTATTTGTCTTCCGGCGCCGTAAAGGGCGTGGGGGAAGCGCTGGCAAAGCGGATTATCAAGGCTTTCGGTGCGGATACCTACCGTGTGATCGAGGAAGAGCCGGAGCGTCTGGCGGAGGTGAAAGGGATCAGCCTGCGTAAAGCCCGAGAAATTGCGGCATCTCTTTACGAAAAGAGGGATGCCCGGGACGCCATGACCTTTTTGCAGGGCTACGGCATTTCCAACACCCTGGCGCTGCGCATTTATGAAGCTTACGGGATGGGACTTTACGGCGTTATGAAAGAAAATCCTTACCGGCTTGCCGAGGATATTCAGGGCATCGGATTTCGCATTGCGGATGAAATCGCGGCGAAGATCGGCATTCACACAGACTCTGACTACCGCATCAGAAGCGGCCTGCTCTACACGTTACAGCAGGCGGGCGGCGAGGGGCATTGCTATCTTCCGGCGGACAGGCTGCTCGCGCAGGCGGGAGAGCTTTTGGGCATTGAGCCTTCCCTGATGGAGCCGCAGCTGCAAAATCTTGCGATGGACAAGAAGCTGGTAATCAAATATGTTCCCGTCGCGGACAGCGGCGCAGCTCCGAACAGAGCTGCGGACGGTAATCCCGATACAGACGGCGCCATGCCTATGCGTGAATGCCGTGTCTATGCGGGCACGTTTTATTACGCAGAGTTAAACTGCGCGCGAATGCTCCACGAATTAAATATTGCCGAGGAGCTTCTTCCTGCCGAAGAGGAGGCGCTTCTGCAAAAAATAGATCAGGTGGAGGCAGATCTTGGCATTGTTCTGGATAGTCTGCAGAAGCGCTCTGTTTTGGAAAGCATCAGAAACGGCGTGTTCATTCTCTCCGGCGGCCCGGGCACGGGAAAAACCACAACCATCAACGCAATCATCCGCTATTTTCTTTCTCAGGGGATGGACATCAGCCTGGCGGCCCCCACGGGGCGGGCAGCCAAACGCATGACTGAGGCAACGGGCTATGAATCCCGCACCATTCACCGTCTTTTGGAGCTTTCCGGAGCGGCGGCTCTGGAAGGAAAGGCGGCGCGCTTTGAACGCAACGAGGAAAATCCGCTGGAAGCGGATGTGATTATTGTAGATGAAATGTCCATGGTGGATATTTTTTTGTTTCAGTCGCTCCTGAAGGCAATTTCCGTGGGAACGCGGCTGATTATGGTTGGCGACGTGAATCAGCTTCCATCCGTGGGGCCGGGGCAGGTACTCTCCGATCTGATCAGAAGCGGCGCGTTTCAGACGGTAGTGCTGGAAAAAATTTTTCGACAGGCCAAGGAGAGCGATATCGTTTTGAATGCGCACAGAATCCACGCGGGCGAAGACCTTGTCCTGGATAATAAGAGCAGGGATTTCTTCTTTCTGGAAAGGAACGACATAAATGTCATATATAAGCATATGATCCAGCTCATTTTGGAGAAGCTGCCCCGTTATGTGGATGCGACGCCCTACGATATCCAGGTGCTGACGCCCATGCGGAAAGGAAAACTCGGTGTAGAGACACTAAACGGTATTTTGCAGAGGTATCTCAATCCGCCAGACGACAAAAAACGGGAGTGCCAGTCGGGCGATACCCTTTTTCGTGAGGGCGACAAGGTCATGCAGATTAAGAACAATTACCAGCTTGCGTGGGAGGTGGTGAGCCGATACAACATACCCATCGATCAGGGCATGGGGATTTTTAACGGAGATATCGGCGTGATCCGCACAATCGACGAGTACGCTCGGGAGGTGGTGGTGGAGTTTGACGAGCACAGGCGGGTTACCTATCCCTATTCGGGACTGGACGAGATCGAACTTGCCTATGCCGTGACGATACATAAATCTCAGGGAAGCGAGTATCCCGCGGTTATCATGCCGCTTCTCACGGGGCCGCATATGCTTTTTAACCGCAATCTCCTCTACACGGGCGTTACCCGCGCGAAGTCCTGTGTCACCATTCTGGGGAGCCGCGCAACGGTTTCCGAGATGGTTGCCAATAACCGGGAGAATCACCGTTACACCGGCTTCCGTGACCAGATTCAGGCTCTGCAATTCGAATCCGGTGACATGACAATGCCGCCCGCATGACAGGCGCATATCTCCCGGACCATTTCACCCTAACCGCCATGTCACAGCTTTGCCGTGACTCAAATCAATGCGGAGAATGCCGCATTTCAGAGAGGATACGTCTATGAAAACACATCTCCCTTCAACAACACAGCTTAGTTCAGGCGTGCATGTCGTGCCGCGATTTCGCGCACGCACACATTTTCGCGCGGCGGCAGATGTCGCGGTGACGCTTCTTTTTCCGCGCCGCTGCCCTGTCTGCGACGAGCCTGTCAAACCTTGGAATGCATTGATCTGTAAGGAGTGCGAACCGAAGCTTACCTATGTTAAACCGCCGCGGTGTCTCAAATGCGGCAAACATATCGGCAGCAGCGAAAAGGAATACTGTGACGACTGTGCTGCGCGCCCGCATGTTTTTGACAGCGGCCGCGCTCTCTTCTCCTATCGAAGCGTTTCCGCATCCATCGCCCGCTTTAAATACCGCGGCAGACGGGAATATGCCGCCTGTTACGCCGCCTTTATGCAGGAAGGCCTCGGGCCCTTTATCCGCGCTTGCCGGGCGGAGGCGCTGGTGCCCGTGCCGCTTCACAAAAGCAAGCTGAAGAGGCGCGGATACAATCAGGCACAGGTGCTGGCGGAGGAGCTTTCCGTACGCACAGGTATCCCGATGCGGGCTGATTTGATAGAGAGAGTGAAAAAAACCACACCCATGAAAGATTTATCTGCCGCGGAAAGGCAAAATAATTTGAAAAAGGCTTTCAAAATCCGTCGTAATGATGTAAAATTAAGTATAATTATAATCATTGACGACATCTACACGACGGGCAGTACGATAGATGCCATGAGCCGCGAGTTTAAAAAGGCGGGTGTAGAACGAATTTATTTCATAACTCTTGCCGGCGGCAGGGGCATATGAAAACAATTTGTCTCAGGGAGGTAAGGTATGAACGTAAGAAATTGCAGAAAATGCGGAAATCTTTTTAACTATGTCTCCGGACCGCCGATCTGTATGGCATGCCGCGAGAAGCTTGAGGAGAAATTTCAGGAAGTAAAGAAGTATATTCAGGATAACGGCCATGCAGGTATTCAGCAGGTGGCGGAAGCATGTGACGTTTCCACGAACCAGATCCATCAGTGGCTTCGGGAAGAGCGGCTGGAGCTTTCAGCGGAGTCCGGCGTTACGCTTTCCTGCGAAAACTGCGGCGCGGCTATTTTGTCGGGACGTTTCTGCCAGAAGTGCAAAAATACCATGGCAAACGAGCTGGGCGCCAGCATCAAGAAGCCCGAGCCCATCAAGGTGCAGAAGAAAAAGGACACGAAGGAAAATCCGAAGATGCGTTTCCTGAACTGATACTATTGTCGGAAATTGGAGAGATATATGTTAAATGAAGAGAGAGTCGTTCTGATGACCAAGATGGCCTCCTACGAAGCACACGAGGGGAAGAAATGTCTTGCCATCGGCAGTTATTTTCGGAGCGACTATATAGGCTGGCAGGTGCTTAAATCCATTATAAGTGCAACCATCGCATTTGTAGTGGTTTTTGCTATGTACATTTTTTATGATTTTGGCGTTTTTATGACGGAAATCTACAAGATGGATCTTCTTGAATTTGCAAAGAATGTTCTGTTCTTATATCTGGGAACGGTGGGCGCTTACGCTCTCATCTCCTATGTGGTGTACACGATCAGGTACAGCCGGGCAAGCAAGAGTCTGCGCACATATTATATGAATCTGCACAAACTCTCCGCCATGTACAAGAACGAAAAAAGGGACTAATTTCGATGACTACTTTACTGGTTGCAAAACAGATACTTTTGACCATATACAGCAAATATGAGGTGTATATTACACCGCTTTTGAAGTTTCTTCTGGCGCTTATCACCCTTTGTCTGATCAATTCCAGACTGGGTTACATGGAGTCAATTACCAGAATAACAGTGGTGTTGATTGTGGCGCTTATGTGCTCCTTCATGCCGATGAATTTTATTGTTCTGATGGGCGCGGTTTTTTCTCTCATGCACCTTTATACTTTCAGCTTGGAGTGCGCCGCGGTAATCGGCGCAGGTTTTCTGTTGCTCTTTTTGCTGTATCTGCGGTTTTCTCCGAAGGATACTGTTGTTGTGGTGCTCATGCCGCTCTGCTTTCTTCTGCGGATACCCTACGTGATTCCCATATCCATGGGATTGATCGGAGCGCCCACATCTGCGGTTTCCGTTGCCTGTGGTGTGATCGTTTACTACATGCTTCATTATGTAACGCAGAATGCGACAATGATTGCTGCCATGGCTGATGAGGAGACGGCAGCAAAATTTAAGTTTATTATTGACGGCCTGATTAAGAACCGAGAGATGATTGTGACGATTGCGGCCTTTTCCATTACGGTGATTATCGTTTATCTTTTACGGCGGCTGAGCATTGATTATGCTTGGACAATTGCCATGACTGCAGGTGCGGTGGTGAATATCATGGTGCTCCTTGTGGGAGACTTAATTTTTGAGATAAATCAATCGCTGCCGGGCGTGATTTTAGGGACGGTTATCTCCTTCCTGCTCGTGCTGATATTGCAGTTTTTTGTATTTTATGTGGATTACAGTCGAACGGAAAAGGTTCAATTTGAGGATGATGAATACTATTATTATGTGAAGGCAGTACCGAAGGTTACCGTGGCGAAGCCGGAGAAAAAGGTGAAGCAGATCAGCTCCGCAAAAAGCGCGCCCGGCAGAACCACAAGACCCACACACCACTCATAATACCATTGCAATTCACACCGAATAATCGTAAATGGATGCGAAATCTGGCATGGGTGTGAATGGTAACCAGAAATTGACACAGAAGGCAGGTGATGGAGAGATGGAACAACTGAATAGCTGGATCGGCGTCTATCTCGCAAGACTGCACATGCCTACCATGCACTGGAATGATGTGGCGGAAATAGCTATCCTGACCTTTGTACTATATCATATTCTGGTATGGATTAAGAACACAAGAGCATGGGCTCTCTTAAAGGGCGTGATTGTGATTCTGGTGTTTATTGTAATCGCCGCTTTCTGTAAGATGAATACGATTCTTTGGATTGTTCCCAATATCATCAGCATTGCGGCCACGGCTTTCGTGGTAGTTTTGCAGCCTGAGCTCCGTGCGGCGCTGGAAGAGCTTGGAAGAAAAAATTTTGTCGCCTCCATTCTGGATTCCAACAAGCGGGAAACAGGACGTTTTTCCGACCGCACGGTAAATGAAATCGTGAAGGCGTCTTTTGAAATGGGAAAAGTGAAGACGGGCGCGCTCATTGTCATCGAGCACGAGCAGTCACTGAAAGAATATGAAAGAACAGGTATTGATGTGGACGGCATTATTTCCAGCCAGCTTCTGATCAATATTTTCGAACACAATACCCCCCTGCATGACGGCGCGGTGATCGTCCGAGGAAATCGGGTTGTATCCGCAACCTGCTATCTGCCGTTGTCGGACAATATGGCTCTCAGCAAGGATCTGGGGACGAGGCACCGTGCGGGCGTCGGCATTTCCGAAGTGACCGATTCCCTGACGGTGATCGTGTCTGAGGAGACGGGCAAGATCAGCGTTGCCTACGGCGGCGCGCTTGAGCGTGGCTTGGATGCGGCGCGCTTGAAAGAGCGGCTTCTGGAAATTCAGGATAAACCGGTAGAGGAGAAGAAGCGCAAGCTTTTTAAAGGCAAGAGCATAGGAAAGGCAGGGGTTAAGAATGAAGAATAAGCTTACCCGAAATTGGGGCTTAAAGATCGCCTCCTTTCTCAGCGCAGCAGTTCTCTGGCTGGTCGTTACGAATATCAACGATCCCATTATGACCTACCGCGTGACGGATGTGCCGGTCACCATTAAAAATGCGAATCTGATTACCGACAGGGGGCAGGTTTATGAGGTGCTTGACGGCACAGATATGATTGACGTGGTTACTGTCTCCGCGCCCAGGTCTATTATTGACTCCCTGGACAGGAGCAATATCGTGGCGGTGGCGGATATCAATGATCTGACCAGCGTAGATACGGTAGCCATCAAGCTTTCGACAAATAAATATAATGATAAGCTGGACAGCATACGCGGCAATATCGACAGTGTGCGCCTGAGCATTGAGGAAAAGCAGACCAAATCCTTTCCTGTGAAATCCGTTACGACGGGTGAAGCCCGCGAAGGTTTTATGGTGGGAAGCGTTACCACGGATCAGAACCTGATCCGCCTTTCCGGCCCGCAGTCCATTATTTCACAGGTCAGCAAGGCGCAGGCGGAGGTGGATATTTCTGGTTTTTCCAACAATATCAGTACGGTCGCGGATGTTCGTCTTTATGACGAGGATGGAAATGAGATTACTGCGCCGAACATTGAAAAAAGTATTTCCAGCGTACGTGTGAGCGTGGAGATTCTGGAGCGCAAAACGCTGCCTCTTACGTGTGAGGTGACGGGCACACCCGAAGACGGTTTCCAGTTTACAGGAGAGGTAACCTTCAGCAAGGGTGCAGTTACGGTGGCAGCCCGGTCCAAATTGCTGGAGAATGTGGAGGCGATTGCAATTCCCGAGGGAATTCTTGACGTAACCGGCGCGTCGGAGGATGTGACTGTGCTTGTGGACCTTAATCAATACCTGCCCGACGGCGTGGTGCTGGCGGAAGATAATTTTGTGGGCAGGGTCAACGCTACGGCAAAGATTGAGGCAGAGCGCGACCGTGCCGTGCGAATTCCAGTGGGACGGATTCGTTTTGACGGTCTTCCCGAAGGCTTCCGCGCTGTGATTACCGAACCTGCCAATGAGTGCAGCATTACGTTCAGCGGTCTGCTTGCCGTTCTGAACGAGGTGACGGCGGAGGAAGTGACTGCCGTGGTGGATATGGAAGCATGGATGGCTGATGAAGATATGGATGAACTCACGGAAGGCAGTTATTGGATGCCCGTAAACGCTACTGTAGAAGGACGGGATCTCAGGCAGAATGGGGTCACGGAGGTGCGGGTGCATATTATTGAGGGAGAATAGAGTGAAAAGAACTTCTAAAACTCAGCAGCAGAGGCTGCTTCGTTAAGAAGTTCTATGTTTCACTCGGGAGAATGCCCAAAATACGGGCATTCTCCGCAGATACATAAATATATGGAGGTGTGTATGAGCAGATTATTTGGTACGGATGGAGTCCGCGGAGTAGCGAATGAAGAACTGTCTCCGCTTCTGGCGATGCAGCTTGGCCAGGCGGGCGCGTATGTTCTGACAAGGGAGAACGAACATAAACCGACAATTATGGTGGGTTGTGACACGAGAATATCGGGGGATATGCTGGCGAATGCGCTGATGGCAGGTGTCTGTTCCGTGGGCGCGAACGCGGTGTATGTGGGCGTGGTGCCTACGCCGGCGGTGGCATACCTTACCAGAAAGTATAAAGTGGACGCGGGCGTTGTCATCTCCGCCTCCCACAATACCGTAGAGTTTAACGGCATTAAATTCTTTGACGGAGACGGTTATAAACTTCCCGACGCTCTGGAGGATGAAATCGAGGCGCTGATTAAGAGCGATATGAAGGGCGTGAAATTTCCTACCGGCGCAAGCGTAGGTAAAATTAAGTACCGCACGGATGCCAGAGAAGAATATATTAACCACGCCATGAAGGCGGTGAATGTAGACCTGCGGGGCATGAAGATTGTGCTGGACTGCGCGGAGGGCGCGTCCTACTACACTTCCGTGGAGACTATGAAGGAGCTCGGCGCAGAGGTTGTAGCGATTCACAATAATCCCGACGGTACGAATATCAACGCGAACTGCGGTTCCACCCATATGGAGGAACTGCAGGCGAGAGTCGTCTATGAGAAGGCACAGCTCGGTCTTGCCTTCGACGGGGATGCGGACAGACTGCTGGCGGTGGATGAGCTGGGAAATATCGTGGACGGCGACCAGATTATGGCCATTGTCGGCAATCATATGAAGTCGCAGGGAAAGTTGAACAAGAATACCATCGTCGCGACCGTGATGAGTAATCTGGGCTTTTTCCTGATGGGTGAAAAAAATAAGATTAAGATCGAGCAGACCAAGGTGGGCGACCGCTATGTGCTGGAACGGATGCGCGAGATCGGCGCAAGCCTCGGCGGCGAGCAGTCCGGCCACGTAATCTTTTTAGATGAAAATACAACCGGCGACGGACTCTTAAGCGCGCTGCATCTTTTACAGGTGGTTGTGGAGACAGGAAAACCGCTCTCTGAGCTTGCATCCATCATGGAAGTGATGCCGCAGGCGCTGGTCGGTGCGAAGGTGCCAAACCACAAGAAAGAAAAGTTTATGGACTATCCCGAGATCGCGGAGGCAATCGCCGCACTCGACAAAAAATTTGCAGGCGAAGGCCGCGTGTTGATCCGTCCCTCCGGCACGGAACCGCTTGTCCGCGTTATGATTGAAGGTAAAGATCAGAAGGTGATCACGCAGGAAGCGAAGAAGCTCGCTGAACTGATACAGAATATTATGCTGTAGGACTTGAGATAAAGTATAGAGATATGGTATACTCATAGTATCATGTAAGAAAGAGGAAAAGGCAATGGTAAGTCAGAAGGTAGTCATCAAAAACCCGACAGGGCTACATCTAAGACCGGCAGGCATCCTATGCAAAGAAGCGATGCAGTTTAAATCTCTGATAACCTTTACATTTCGTGAAAATACAGCGAATGCCAAGAGTGTCCTAAGCGTGCTTGGGGCATGTGTCAAGTGTGGCGATGAAATCGAGTTTGTGTGTGACGGTGAAGATGAGGAGGAAGCGCTCAAAGCGTTGGTTGACGCCATTGAGAGCGGTCTTGGAGAATAATGTCACGTTCGGACGAACCCGCTGTATTTATGCAGCGGGTTCTTTCATGTCAGCGACGTTCGCGTCGGCAATAAGCAGTGCGTAGGCAGCGAAACAGAGACGTGGGGAGCTTGCTCGCCAAAGCATCTGTTTTGCCGGATACATAGGGCGAATGCCCGTGAGCGAGATGGAGCAACGCGAAATCGAGCTGCACTGCGGATATCATAAAACAGTTAAAGCAGACAGAAGGAGGAGCAGTCATGTTAAATTATAAGAGATATCGCAGAAATCCTGTGGTGGATTATCCGGAAAGGGAATGGGTCAACAAGCAGATCGAGAAAGCGCCCGTATGGTGCAGTGTGGATCTGCGCGACGGCAATCAGGCATTGATTGACCCTATGGTAGTTTCAGAAAAAATTGAATTTTTCAATTATCTGATTAAGCTTGGCTTTAAGGAAATCGAGATCGGTTTCCCGGCAGCCAGCCAGATCGAATTTGATTTTCTTCGCCAGCTTGTGGACAGGAAATTAATTCCCGACGACGTGGTTGTTCAGGTTCTGACCCAATGCAGAGAGGAGCTTTTAGAGCGCACCTTTGAATCCATCGAAGGCTGTAAACAGGCCATTGTGCACATTTACAACTCCACTTCCACCCTGCAGCGGGACGTGGTTTTCAACATGAGCCGCGAGGAGATCACCAACATCGCCGTGGAGGGCGTTAGGATGGTGAAACGCCATGCCGCCAATTTCCCAGGCAAGGTGATCCTGGAATACTCTCCGGAAAGCTTTACCGGCACTGAGCTGGACTACGCGCTGGAGGTCTGCAACGCGGTGCAGAGGGAGTGGGGCCCTACCAAAGAGAATCCCATGATTATCAATCTTCCCTCCACAGTGGAGATGACAACGCCCAATGTCTTTGCGGACAGAATCGAGTGGATGAACAAACACCTGGAAAACAGGGAAGCCATCATCTTAAGCATACACCCTCACAACGACAGAGGAACCGGCGTGGCGACGGCTGAGCTTGCTCTGCTTGCAGGCGCGGAGCGCGTGGAGGGCACTCTTTTTGGAAACGGTGAGAGAACCGGAAACGTGGATATTTTAAATATTGCCTACAACATGTTCTCGCAGGGCATCGATCCCGAGCTTGCCATCGAGCATGTGAACGAGAGCATTGAAATTTACGAGAGATGCTGTAAGATTCCCGTGCACCCCAGACACCCTTACGCGGGAAAGCTGGTGTTTACCGCCTTCTCCGGCTCCCATCAGGATGCCATCAACAAGGGCGTGAAGGCGATGAAGGAGCGCGGCGGCGAATATTGGGAGGTGCCCTACCTGCCCATTGACCCTGCGGATATCGGCAGGGAGTACGAGCCGATCGTGCGCATCAATTCCCAGTCCGGCAAAGGCGGTGTAGCCTTCGTCATGGACACATACTTTGGCTTCAAACTGCCCAAGGGAATGCACAGAGAGTTCGCCAATGTCATTCAGGCGATCTCCGAGAAGCAGGGAGAGGTCAGCCCGGATCAGATCATGGAGAGCTTCCGCCAGGAATATCTGCTGAAGAAAGAGCCGCTCCATTTCAGAAGACTGCGGGTGGACGATCTGAGCGAGGAGACGGAGTCAGAATTTGATACAAAGGTAACTGTGGTTTATACCGATCATGGCGAGGAGAAGCGCTTTGAGGCGGTGGGAAACGGCCCCATCGACGCGGTAAAGCGCGGCCTGCAGGAAACGCTCGGCATCAATGTCAAGATACTGGATTACGAGGAGCACGCGCTCCAGAGCGGCTCCAATTCCCAGGCGGCGGCTTATATCCATCTGCTGGATGCCGAGAGCGGCAGCGTGACCTACGGCGTGGGCGTCAGCTCCAACATCACGAGGGCATCCGTGCGGGCGATTTTCTCGGCTGTGAACCGGCTGGGGCTGGGAGAACATGTTTAATTGACATGCTTGTTTCCCCTGCGCCTGCTGCAGATTGCGGGGAAAACGATATATAAACGTAATTACGTTTATATATTTATCAAAAAGATGATTGGCTCATCCTTTGTAGTTTTTATATAATGAATATAGGTGTTATCTTGAACGGTAAGCGGTTCGCCTTTCGCCAAAATGAGTACATTTTGAGAACTTCCTGTATTTCAGAGGTGATACAATGGAAAATTCACGAAAGGTAAAGGATATGATGATAGAAACGACAGTACAGATTGTTGGTATCGTCGTGACGATAATCAGTATCATCGTCACGACAATCAATACCATCCAATCGTATCGGATACATAAACATCAGAAAAGCGACCGCCCCCACCACGGATGAGTTGCTTTCTTGATATGTAACATAAACCAAGGTGAACCGTTTGCTAAAGGGCAACACCTTTATAATTATACTATCGTAACTATTTCGTCGTGTCAACTCATTTTGTTGAAAAATATCAAAATAAAACATTATAATTGACATAATAACAAAGTTTATGAATGAAAGGGAGGTATTCATATGGGGCAGATCGAGCAGTTAAAACAGTGGGTAAATGAGTCGGATAACATCGTCTTCTTCGGGGGTGCGGGGGTGTCCACGGAGAGCGGCATCCCGGATTTCCGAAGCGTGGACGGTCTTTATAACCAGCAGTACGACTACCCGCCGGAAACGATACTGAGCCATACTTTTTACAGAAGAAATACGGAGGAATTTTATCGCTTCTACCGCAATAAAATGCTCTGCCTCGACGCGAAGCCAAATGCCGCCCATTTAAAACTGGCGCAGTGGGAGCGCGAAGGAAAGCTCAAGGCGGTGGTGACGCAGAATATCGACGGGCTTCATCAGGCGGCGGGCAGCGAAAAGGTATACGAGCTACACGGCTCTGTCCTGCGCAATTTCTGCGAGAAGTGCCATAAATTTTATGACGTGAATTACATCGCCGATTCAGAGGGCGTGCCGAAATGTACCTGCGGCGGCGACATCAAGCCGGATGTGGTGCTCTACGAGGAGGGACTGGATCAGAATACCCTCTCGGGTGCGATCCGCGCGATCAGTGAGGCGGACGTTTTGATCGTGGGCGGCACTTCCCTAGCTGTTTATCCCGCTGCAGGACTGCTGGATTATTATAACGGAAATAAGCTGGTGCTCGTCAACAAGACTCCTACCGCGAGGGATGGGATTGCTGATCTGGTGGTGCAGGGGAGTATCGGGGAGATATTTTCGCAGTTGGATTAGAGAGAAGAGAGGAACGCTTTATGGCAATTAAGGGCGGAAAGAGCTATACAATTGCGGATATCGAAGCCTTGCCGGAGGGAGAACGGGCGGAGTTGATTGATGGGGAAATGTTTCGGATGGATACACCGACGTGGACACATCAAGCGCTTTTGGTCAGGATGCTATTTGAGATTGAACTTTATATTAGAAAAAACAAGGGAAGCTGTAAGGTCATGCCTGCGCCCTTTGCAGTATACATCAAAAAAGACAAGCGTAATTACGTGGAGCCTGATATCTCCGTAATCTGTGATATGGAAAAGAAAAGCGAAAAGGGTTGCCAAGGCGCGCCGGACTGGGCGATTGAGATCGTATCGCCCTCCAGCGTAAAGATGGATTACGAGCGGAAGGTGAAGCTGTACGGCGAAGCGGGCGTGCGGGAATATTGGATTGTGGATGCGGAGAAGGAAACGGTGACGGTGTACGATTTTGAGCACAGCAAAGCGTTTCGCCAACAAGACGTGTATACGCAAGGTACATGTGCCGCCGCTTTGAAACAATGTGAGGAACCCCTGCATTATGCTTTCTCAGAAAAGATTAAAGCGGGGATTTTTGAGGATTTATATTTGAAGCTTTCAGAACTGGATATTTAATCAGGGAGGGCTTTCTCAAGTATGTATTCCCATGCTGTAATGCGGGCAGCACGGAATGGAGCATAATATGGACATTCAAGTCGGTGATATTTTAAAAATGAAAAAGCAGCACCCCTGTGGCTCCTCGGAGTGGGAGGTGCTGCGGATTGGCGCGGACTTTCGCCTGAAATGCACGGGCTGCGGGCATCAGATTATGATTCCGCGGGTGAAGGCGGAGAAGAACGTGCGGGGTGTGGTGCGGGAATAGTACGTCAACCATAATCTTTTTTACATTCACTTATTCTTATTTTGAGGATGCAGAACGTCAAACGCGAACTCTCCTAATACCGTTTTTATCAGTTTATCTTTTAATGCAATAAGCCGCTTTTTATAATCAACTTTTTTAAATTGTGGTTGATAGCAAAGAACAAAATAAGTAACGGTAACTATCATTTGCAGTACAGAAAGCAATAAACAACGCATGGAAAACGGATAAACAAATAGGAACAGTGCTGCTTTTGTGAATATACACGCCCAGCCGATACAGATCGGAATCAACTTTATCCTATACTGCATACCAAAGCTCATCAAAAATGATAAGCAAATAGTGACTTCAATCATGATTCCATCGAAAGAATGTTTTTCGCAACATGCAGCAAAGAGTAAGCATATCATACATGCTATCATTGTTATATTCCATGGGTCGCACCACTTGCTTTCTTCACGCAGGGCAGAGCTTTACCATTTACAGGGTGGTCTTTCGCTAACTGATATCTTTTCATAATAAGAGACTGGAGAGCCAGAAAATGTTTTTTTCTGTATGACGGCGGAAAATGTTTTTCTTTCTCTTCAGTTTTATTGTTTTCAGCCGTTTCAGCTGCGCTTATTCTCTGAATCACTTCACTGGTCCAAGGAAGGATCGCAGCAAAGGCGCCATATGCCCATAGCGCCGGAAAAATCATTACCGTACTAAATGATATGGATTTTAGAGGAACCAGCAAAAAGAATCCGACAAAAAAGCGTAACGGATATCCTGCTCCTACCCAAAAGAATATTAAACGTGTTTGTCCCTTTGCTCTGGCAATTTCATAGCATATGGTCGAGAACAGCAAGAATGCCAGACCGACTAGCAGAACAAATCGTATCTCGCCTCCCCATATTATAGTTATCGTTACACTGGCTACTATTTTCATTAATGCGACAATTGAGGATAGTATGATAGCGTCCTCCGGTGTCTTACAGGCGTCCAAAGGAAGCCTGTTTGTCTTTCCGGCTTCTTTGTCTTCCTCTATTCCGCGTATGTCATTGATCTGATATCTCGCCTGATAAGCCAAAAAGTCAAAAACAAACCACGCAAAAACCAGTTTTAGCCAACACATCGGCGACGGCAGCCCGTTTAGCAAATCTCCCAAACACGTTAAAGCGGGTATCCCGCTCATAAAGAGGGAGCCATATATAAATCCCAGACAGATTAAAAGAGGTTTTTGCAAATCCTGCTTTTTCGGATAAAACAAATAGGAAAGCATCGGTTTAAAGGAAGAGTCTGTTTCATATTGATGCGATCCCATTCCCGCGGCTCTTTTTGCTTGATTGTCGCGTGCCATATTCCATGCAAATTGTGACATTTTTTTTGCGCGAATGGAAACCAAAAAGAATAGTGCTATTACTAGAATCGCCATAAAAATAAAAATATAGGCAATAATCCAATCAAAAATTGTCTTTGGTAAAATTATAATAAATAACGATATCACCATGGCTGCACTAAATATAGAGGCAAAGGCGGTTGCAACTGAATAGAAAACAAAAACCAGAGCAGTGTGAGCAGATTTGATATGACGAGGAGTTCTTGTTATTATAGGAGCAATGCAGGAGTTCCAGTGAAGAAACGAACCGTCCTCTTTATCATCCGATGTATCAGAAATTAACTTATGTAGTCGGTCTTCTAAATTCTGAATGTAATAATACCTTGAAACATTGTGTACACCCAGTACAAAAACATAAGAGAAAGCCGTACAGAAAATGATGAAACTAAACAAAAACATGAATCGCGCATAAGTAACATACGGGCTTATCATATTAATAAACTCAGCGATACCGTCGGTCGTGTTCGCTCCTATTTCCGACAAAAAATCAATAGGCGCATTTGGTGAGTCTTTACCAAAATAAGAACCTCCCAGCAAAACACCCAATACTGCTCCGGCAACAGAAATCACCTGTAATATCTGATTCTGTGTATTCCGCTCATCTTCCCGGCACTCACCTAATTCGGAAATCAATTCATTGATTCTCGCTCCATCGTCCTTTGCATTCATATAAAATTCCCCCTGTAAATAATTATAGCACTTTGGGCATTTTAAGCGAAATATATCATTAGAATGTAGTAGAAAAAGACGGCAGGATCTCTCCCGCCGCCTTTCTCTTATTTTTTGTCTGCCAAATCAAAGCTTGCCGCTCCCCCTATATTACGGAGCAGGTGTCGCCGCTTTCTTTGTCAGCTCAATGGTATAAACTTTTGTTCTGTCTGTCACTGTTATCTCGGTCGCATCGCTGTTATAGAGCTTCTTCAAATTCTTCGACGCTCTGAGGTAGAGAGTGATCTTGCTGTCCTCTGCACCATATGCCGCATTCGCTGCAACATTCAGAGTCACAGTTCCGTCAGGATTGGTTGTCAGCGTTACGCCCGTGGGTACTGTAGCCGCCGGAATATCATCCAGTGTCGGATTATCGACTCCGGGTATTGTCAAGCCTGTCGTATCCGCCTGTGACACCAGAGCAAAGGTCACCTTCTTGTCATCATCCGTGAGCTGTGTGCCTGTCACCTCTGCCTTGAATTTGAAGCTCTTTGCACCGTCCACATTTGCCACTTCCACTTTAGAGGTTAAATCAAGGACTGACGGTGTCTCCCCGCTGATATCCTGTCCTGTCACGTTCATCTTGGTAAATGTCTTAGCAGTCACGGCTGTATTACTGCAATCCACTTCCAGATCCTTCATGCCTTTCTGAGCGAGAATCAGCGTAAAGGATACAGAACCGTTGGTGCTGCCTGTAGGAATCTTGAAGTCTACGTCTACCTCAGCCTTTGTATCCGCAGCCGTCGGCTTACTCGGATGATCGCTTGCAGAAGCATTCGTTAATTCAACCTTCTTAAAGCCCTTCACGGTGATATCCGGATTCTTGATCGCTGCCTTCGCCGCATTCTCAATCGCTGTCTTGAGCGCTGTCTCCACACCGGTCTTGCTTCCGTCTGCACCTAACGCTTTCGAAATGATTGCGTTGTAGTCCACGCCTTCTTCTGTGCTCGCGTCATACTCAGCCAGTGCTGTCTTTACGGCAGCCGAAGCATTGCTCAAAGTACCTAACGCATCAAAGTTTACGCTGATTGTTGCCAATGCCGGATCATTGTCTTCTTCATCTCTATCATAATTAGTGATGTCATTTCTGTCTCTGACCTTAATCTTAGCATTGAGCATTCCCTCAGTCTTCGCTGTCGCTTTCTTCAAGCTAAATCTTGTCACAGAGAGACTCAGGTTTGCAGGAATCTTAACTGCATCGTCGCCGGTTGTCAGCGCTTTCTTCGCATCCGCCAGCAATTTCTCAGGTGTGTAGTCGTTACCGAGCTGCTCTAAGTCATCCGCACCCAGATTTCCAATCATTGTTGCCAATGCGCTTGCGGTCGCATCATAAACATCGCCCTTCGTGAAGGTATACTCCTTCTCGTAGTCGCCTTCTGCCTTCGTTGCCGCTTTCTGCACGCGTACTGTCGCCTTATATCCGGCGGGTGTCTTGTCAGTTGCAGCTACGTCTTCCAGCTCGATTGCTCTACTGCATACCGCCGCCTGCACATCCTTCGGAAGTGCATTTTCAAGCACGGCATTGATACGTTCTTCGAGATCAGCTTTCATCTCGTCCGCGTCCGCAAAGAGCAGGTCATCTTCCATGCCGCTAATCGTATCTTCCAAATTCTTCGCCGTTTCAACTGCCTTTTCAAAGGTCATCGGATTCGGCAGAGTTACCTTTAAGGTCACGGTCTCCGGCGCTACTGCGGTATCGGCAAACGTAAACGTTACAGGTACATCCACAGCCTTGCCGAACTTGAACTTGCCGCTCTTCGCTGCATTTGCCTCGATGAGTTTATCTCTCTTCACGGTGAGGGTTACCTTGCCTGTCGCCGCCGTGTAAGCTGCGGACACAATGTCCTTGCCCTCGTAATCTTTATCCTTCACGGTTGCAGGAACTGTCGCTGCCGCGATGGTCGTGCCTTCGATTGCGCTCTTCACAGGGATATCCAGCGTATAGGTATTTGCCGCTGCCGTTGTGAAGTTATCCGCCGTAATCTTAAATGCCTTGCCGGTTACGGCTACTTTGTTCTTGGTTGCGTCACCCTTGCCGCTCACCTTGATGGTCGCGGTTACGGCAGCGCCATTACTCTGCGCAAGCGCCTTCACGTCTGCGCCGGTCATGGTTGCGTAGCCGGAATTTGCCGCAAGTACCTTAAGCATTACCTTATAGGTGCCCGCTGTCGCAAATTTCACTTTAATGCTCTCGCCGTCTGCTTCCACACCGTTTCCTGCCGTTACAAGTGTCGCGCCGCTCTTGTCGTCAGTTGCAATGACTGCCGCTGCAAGCTTGATCGGCTTCGTGCTCTTCGCTGTCTCAAAGATCTGCACGGTAGCGTCCGCACCTTCGTAAACGGAAGTCTCAACAGTCTTAGCCGCATACTTCGCGCCCTTGAAGGTCACGGTGATCTTCATATCCTTGGTTATGAGGTCATTATTACCATCATGACTGGTAACTGTCACATAACCCTCGCAGTCAGCCTTCGCTGCCTTCTTGGTCTCCGCTGCGCTGCCGGTGATGTAGTTGATCTGCTCCTGCGTAAGTCCGGGCTTAAGTCCCAGTGTGTAGCCGGTCACATCACCGTCATCATTCTTTACTTCTTTTACTTCAAAGTACGTCGTGAACGCATTTACCTTACGTGTCTTCGGGTCAATCTTGTTCATTGCGTAGTTCTTGTTGCCCTGCGCGTCTACGGTAGGCGCGTTGCTCAGCGTCCAATAATAATCCGTGACAATATTCTTGTTGCTTGCAAGGTCAACAGGCGCAGTTGCGCCGGCATCCAGCGTGTACTTACCCTTCACGGTCAGGCTGTTCTTAGCCGCCTTGCCGGGTACTTTGATCTTCACGTTCACGCCCTTCGCTTCCGGCGCAAACTTACCTTCGCTGTAAGTACCCACGGTAGCAATCAGGGTGTAGGTGCCGGGAACGATATCAAAGGTGTCATAACCCTCTACATCAAAGTCTAATTTAAATTTGCCGTTGTCGTCGATCTGTACGATCTTGGTAACGTCACGATTCAAGAAGTAGCTGCTTGCCCTGCTCCACTCATACCAATCGTTTACAGCCTTCGTCTTGGTGTAATCGGGGGTCACGAGTACATACTGGCGGGCATGGTTCTTCGGCGTGTACTTCTTATCCTTGGAGGTCACCTGGAACGCAACCTTTACATCTTCGCCTTCCCGTGATGCCGTCACATCCGCCGCTGTCAGGCTGCCGATCTGCTTAATGCCGGGCGCTTTTGCCTTTGCATCCGCAGCGGGCTCCTGTGTGATGGTGTACTCCGTCTTGTTCTTCTTGTCGGTCTTATCCGCAATCGTGACGGTCGCCTTGGTGGATGTCATAACGATATCCATACTGTAGCCATTGAGCTTTCTTACAATCTTTGCGCCCTTAACGGTCACGTTGATGTTTGTATAGTTCAATCCGTGGCAATCCGTGTAAAAATCGTCCCACATCTCAGCCACAGGCACGAGTCTGAACTTCTCGCCGATCGCACCGTCGTAGGTGTGGTTTAACTCTCTGGCATCATAGTGTGTATTGTTGCTGTCAAACATCTCAAGTCCGAATTTCTCGAAGCCCTTGAGGTTTACTTTGATTGACTTTTTGCTCTTAGAGCCGTCGGCAGCAGATACCGTGAGCTGCACGGGCTTTGCGTTCGGCTTGATGAAATTGAGCCTGCCATAGTCTGTACCTACGCCTAAAGCTGCCTTTGCGCTGGAAGCATAGCTTACGCCATACACAAAATCATCATCCGTGTACACGCGCTTCGTTCCTGCTGTGGACTTTAAGGCTCTTATATATAAATTCTTCTCATATAAATCATCGCCGTCATAGGTATAGAAATCTTCCGCATTCAAGGTGCCGCCGTCTCTTGCAATTACCTTGTAGCTGCCGCCATAGATATCTTCTACGACTACCACATCATTGAGGGTCTGCGGTTCGCCGGTAATATCAATAGTTACGGTTTTTCTTTTCGTATTACCCTCATAGTCAGCCGCTTTCGCAACTACAGAGAAGGTGCCGCCGTTTGCAACATTATACTTTGCGTCTACGGATACCTGACCGTTCTTCGCGTTCACCTTTACTTTGGAAGCAACCTCCGGGTTCAAGGAATAACCGTCTTCACCGGGTAACTTACCGGCTGCATCACCCATCGCGTAGGTCAGGGTCTTCTTCTTCGGCGCCTGATCTTTAGAACCCCAGTTCAAAATAGGGGTGAGCTTCAGGGATGCCTTGCCGGATTTCTTATAGATGGTTCTGTAATCGCCGCTTACAAAGTCAATGTCTTCGATACCGTTTGCCACAGTAATCTTAACAATGGCGGAAGCTGCGTATGCGCCGTCGGGAGAAACTGCGGTCACCTTCAGGCCCACGTTCTTCGGCTGATTCTTGGCAGCGGTAGCCCCGCCATCATAACCGATTCTGACATTGCCATTTGCATCTACCGTTGCTCCCCATACATCATCATAGGATGCGACACCGTCTGCATCTGCATCATCGCTTGCTGTGCCCAGAAGCACGCCTGTCTTGGTGTCAACAAACTGTACATAAGGCACCAGCGTGTAACCGGTCTTCTTATCGAAGATTGCCTGTGTCTGCGCCTTATAGTTCTTGTCAAGCGTCTGCCCTGTGTAAACGGTAACGGACGCAGGCTTCATGGTGAGCTTTGTCTCATAGAGAGGGTCTCTCGTGGAAATCTTCTTAAGCTCTGCGACCGCCTTGTCACCGCCCATTGCAAGGGTAATGGGATTCGCTGCCGCTTCCGCCTT
Source organism: uncultured Lachnospiraceae bacterium (assembly GCA_910584725.1). Taxonomy (GTDB): domain Bacteria; phylum Bacillota; class Clostridia; order Lachnospirales; family Lachnospiraceae; genus UBA3282. The sequence goes on from CAJUBE010000024.1 coordinate 34,762, forward strand.
CACCGCTGCCTGCCAGTCTGCCGGCGCTGCGGTCTGTGCGGTGGTCTGCACCAGCTCTACCTTTAAGGAATAATCCTTTGCGGAGCCGAGTGTAGCCGAATCGTTTACGTTATCTGCGGTGTTATCTACTGTAATTACTGCAATCTGGCTGTTCTTGCCCCAAGCGGCCTTCTCGATGTACTGTACTGCATCTACGCCGGTGGGAAGGGAGCCTTCTTTGGGCGTGACTTCTACTTTATAAAATACTTTGTTGACGGATTTAGGCGCCACAACCTTGTCGGAAGTGGAAAGCTCTACTTTCAGGGTCTTAGGAGTGCCTGCCGCTTCCTTCACAACGGGCTTCTGACCCACTATGGAAGGATTCGTGGTGTTCACGGTGATCGCATCCGCCATCAGGCAGAGTTTATCTGTCGCTGCTGTGTCGCTTGCCGCCGCTGTTCTCTTCGCCTTATCATAGAATCTGATCACAGCCGCTGCCGCCTTGCCCTCTGTGGCAGGCTTTGCCGTGATGGTCAGTTTGCCGTCAGCATACTCCGCCTTTACAGCGTCGTTCTCCGTCACAGGAGCTGCCGCAGCCGCATCGTCAGCTTTCGCTACGATTTCCATACCGATGTTGCTCTCCGCGTACTTCAGACGTCCGTCCTTCGCGCTCACGGTAAATTCAGCAGGCTCGCCGTCCGCCATAACGGACACGGTGGTAACGTTCTTATTCTTTGCATCCTTAACTTCCAGTGCGGAAGCTGCCTTTTCCTGCTTAATCTGCACGGAAGCTTCCACCTTCTTCGTAGTCTTGGAAGCCAAATCCACGCGCAGTACACCCGTGTCATCCGCGCTGATCGCGCTGATGGTCGCTACATTAGTTGCTACCGACGCCGTGGTGGCTGCAATTTCATTGCCGTCATAAACCTTTGCGTACAGAATATCTTCTGCATTGTCAGCCTCAGTCGCATCGCCTTTGAACAGGCTTACTTTGATGTTTGTGCTGCCTGCAGGGATGACATATACGCCGTCATCGCCCTGTTCCGCGTCGTCTGTGCCTACCTGTACCGTCGCCGCGAAAACGCTCTTTAACGCTGCGTTCACAACAACGTCATCGGTCATGGTTACCTCAAAGGTCACAACACCTTTGTCTTCGCCTACCTCGACCGCCTCTTCCTCGCCGTCATCGCCAACTACCTTGTTTACGCTGACAAACTCGGTGCCTATGGGAGCCACGAGCTTCACATTGGCTTTCTGTCCGGCGGTGAGGGAGCTGTCTGTAAATTCTCTGTCATTTACATAAATCTCGCCGCCAAACGTTTCTTCCGCACCGTTATCGGTCTTACTGTTTACGGTCAGGGTATGTGTGCCCTTGGAGATTACGATGGTATCATCAATCTCACCGGAGGCTACTGCCAGTTCGCTTATCGGAATCTCCGCCACATAAATGCCTTCCGCTTCGCCAGCCTTTACAGTCGCTGTTTTGTCGTTCGTCTCATCATACGATACAGCAGGCTCCACGTCGGAAGTGATCGTCAAAGTAAGGATCGTCGCTTCCTCGGAAATCCAGTAGGTATCACCGACTGACTTTGTAATGCCGTCACCGCTCACTACAAAATCCGCGTCCTCGGACTCGATCTCTACATAACCGGTTTTGCCGCCGGAAATCTCGGTCTCAACCGTTATGACTACGTTTTCCTTGGTGTACTCCGCCTTGTTGTCGGTCAGGTCGCTTGTATCAATTGTCGCAGCAGTCGCGCCGTCAGAAAACTTCGCGGTTGTGTCTGTCTTCCAATCGGCATCCGTGTATGTGCTGTCCTTAAATTTGAACGCTGCCGCGAAGTATGCACTAACATCGCCGTCCTGCTCTACAACCAGCTCCTCATCTTCTACTGCGATGGTCGCTTTTACCTTTTTCGCCTCTACGCCTTCAGTCGCTGTTGTCGTAAGAGCGTATACCTTATCATAGGACACCTTTACAACCGTCTTGTCGCTTGTGCCGTTAGCGCTGAAATCCGTACCGTTTTTCAGGCTGTAGCCGGCATCCGGCTTCACGCCGATGGTGATGTCGTCCATTTTTGCCGTGTAAGAGTCTTCTAATTCATCAAATGTGTTGCTATCGTTCTTCTTACCTACGGTTACGTTTTTCAGACCGTCGCCTGTAAAGCTGATCTTGTGAACGCCGGCCGCGGTCTCATTGACCTCTGTCTCAACCTTCACGGTCAGGGTCAAATTGCCCGTAAAGTTTGCCGCCGTAATGGTGGACAGGTCGATCTGGTAGTGTGCGGCTACAGCGTCATCGCCGGTCGTTGCCGCTACAGCTTTCGCCTCAAGAACCTGTACCTCTTTGTCATCCTTATCTGTCAGAACAGCCGTGACAGGCTTGTCGCCTTTCAGCTTCAGGCCTGCGCCTGCATCGGGTGTTACCGTGAATGCAAGAACGGGCTTTTTCGTAGCCTGTGTTGTCCCGATGTTTGTATAGTTGTCCTCGGTGATGGCATCTATGCCATCGGGAAGTTTGAAAGCATTGTTATCTACGGTGATATACGTCACCGCAGTATTGGTAGCGCTGTCTGCAGGTGTTACCGTCCCTGCTGTCCACGCATTAGCCTCACCGGGATTCGCCAAAGTCAAAGTGTGAGCTGCCTCAGACGCACCCAGCGTAACAGCGATTTCATTGTCGTCCGCTTTATCAAAGCCGTCCAGCTCGGAGGGATTAAAGGTAAAGAGGTCATATGTTTTCGCATCCTCTCCTGTGCCGACAGTCTTTGTGCCGGAAGAGTATACCGGTTTCTCATCTCCGTTACCGGCCTTTACCTTGATATTTCTATATTTCCCTGTAAGCCCGGACACAGCCAGCGTCACATCCGCTGTCGAAGCCGCATAGGTAAGCTTCTGTTCTCTCTGATCTGTGATCGCCTTGTCGGTGTCGGGTGTGCCGTCAGTCTTTACCAGACAAACCGTATTGTCGTTTGCCGCCGCGCTCAGTTTCACCGTGCTCTTTGTGGCAACCGCAACAATCTCGATGGTGATGTTCCCGGAATAACCGGCGGGTGTCGGATTTTCTCCCGTCGCTTCGGGTACGTTGGTAGGAACCGTGTATGCACCGTCGCTGCCTGCCGTGGCTGTACCTGTCGCATCGGCCTGCATGTCGCCGCTCTTTGCGATTGTGTATTTTACCGCAAGACCGTCCTCTTTCCAGCCGTCCTCCATATCCAGAAGGAACTTAACAGGTCTTTTGCCGCCCAGCGCTTTCGAATCGTCCGCGGATGTACCGTCGATAAAGGTAACCTCAGCCGCCTTTTCGCTGCCGGTCAGCTCCCGATCAGCCGCCGCGCCGCCTTCTGTAGTTGCCGGCGTACCATCCTTCTCGTACTGCTTCACCGCAATTGTGACAGCAGTAGGCGTTACCGCGTTGATGGAACTGTCATTTACAGTAACCGTGTCAGACGCTTCGTCCGCATCATCAGCCACTTCCTCCTCCGCAGGTTTGTTCTCATCTGTAAGCTCCTCGTCAGAACCTGCATTGGGGTCGTCAACTGCGGGCTGATCTTTGCTCTCCGGGTCGTCAGACTCATTCTGATCCCCGTCCGGGTTTTCAATATCGGTCGTTATGTCATCATCCGTATTGTCCCCCGTCTCGTCCCCTTCATTTTCATTCTGCTCGTTGTTCGTGGTGTCAGAATCGCCCGAATTATCGGTATCATCTGCATCCTTCACAACTTGACACGCATAATTATTAAGATTTTCTTAATTTTCCAGTCCTCAGTGTTTATAAGGATTTGCGGGATTTTTGGCCGGTTTTTGATTCGCAATATTGATCTGTAGAGATCGCAATACCGCCCACCAGTCCCGATTTGTCACTAATTTGTAACTAATTAAATTTTTATTAAATCGTAAAACCCGCTTGGACAGTGGAATGGTAACGGTTCCGCTCCTTGAAAATTTGTCGCTAATTTGTTGCTAATGCGGAAATTGCGGGTGTTACCATGCGGTTTTCCGACTGCGTCCAAATTGACGCTAAACCGCAATGTAACGGGTGGTATGAAACGGTGGAACGATAACATAGAAAACCGGCGCGCTTCCTCGAAAATCAAAAGGCGAGCGGCCGGTTGGCGGGAGAGTGGGTGTTATGATACAATAGGACAAGATACGCGCCACGTGTAAATATTCGTGACATTTTATTAATGCTTTATTTCAGGAAACTCCTTGCACATTTCGGGCGACTGTGTTATTATAAGAACCCGTGATATACTAATTTGGCGTAAAGCCACACATCCTTGCTCCTTATTATAAGAGGGGCCAGAGACCAAAAGGAGGTAGAGAACATGAACAAGTATGAGTTAGCCGTTGTTGTCACTGCTAAGATTGAAGATGACGAGCGGGCCGCTACGCTGGAGAAGGTGAAAGCTCTGGTAGAGAGGTTCGGCGGAAAGATCACAGAAGTTGACGACTGGGGTAAGAAGAGGCTCGCGTACGAAGTACAGAAGATGAAAGAGGCTTTTTATTACTTTATCCGGTTCGAAGCTGAGAGCACGGCTCCCGGCGAGATTGAGAGCCGCATCCGCATCATGGATAACGTCATCAGATACCTGTGCGTCAGACAAGACGAGAAGTAGAAAGAGGTATTCTATATGAATAAAGTTATATTGATGGGACGTTTAACAAGAGACCCCGAGGTGAGATATTCTCAGGGTGAGAATGCGATGGCGATTGCCAGATACACGCTGGCGGTGGATCGCAGATTTAATCGCAATAACGATGATCAGACGGCAGATTTTATTAGCTGTGTCGCTTTTGGGAGGTCGGGCGAGTTCGCTGAGAAGTATTTCCACAAAGGCACGAAGATTGCAGTCACGGGACGCATCCAGACAGGAAGCTATACGAATAAGGATGGCGTCAAGGTGTACACCACGGAGGTAGTGGTAGAGGATCAGGAGTTCGCGGAAAGCAAGAGCGCTTCCCAGCAGGCTGGCAACGAATATGCGCCCGCAGGCAGAACAGAATCCGCACCGATGGCTGCGGGGGATGGCTTTATGAACATTCCCGACGGAATCGACGAGGAACTGCCGTTCAACTAGAAATCGTCGCTCGGCAGCGACGATTCGGAGAATGCTCCGCATTCTCCCTAAATGTTTTACTCTGTGGCATTTTTGATTAAGTTTAAATAAGGCGCCCAGTGCGCGGGATTGGAGGTTTACTATGGCATTTAATAAATCGGACAGACCGGATTTCCCTAAGAAAAAGGGAGGGATGCGCAGAAGAAAGAAAGTCTGTGTATTCTGTGGCAAGGATAATGTAATCGACTACAAAGACAGCAACAAGCTGCGCAGATACATCTCTGAGAGAGGTAAGATTCTTCCCAGAAGAATCACCGGAAACTGCGCGAAGCACCAGAGAGCGCTTACCGTAGCGATCAAGCGCGCAAGACATCTGGCTTTGATGCCCTACGTTCAGGACTAAGCACGATATGAGACATATGGAAACCGGGTGCCCAAGGGTATCCGGTTTCCTTTATACACACGCCTGCATAGCGAATATTGCTGTTTTACAGCATGCGGGCGGCGCGGCGAGCAGGGTAAAAGTCTTCCTGCTCGATTACACATGTCAGCATCCACCACTATATTGTGTCGCATTTGCGCGAAAATGCTCTATATTTAGATGTGGCGGTATTTGGCAAAAAATGCTATACTAACGTGAGAAGTAATTCTAAAGCTCAGCAGCAAAATCTGTTTTGCTAAGAATTACTAAGTCTCACGTAAGAGAATGCCAAAAAGCGGCATTCTCTGCAGGAACGAGAAGCACTTCTAAAACTTGTGAGTGGGTGCAATTTCAAGAGGAATAAAATGAAAAATACAGTCAAGTTAAAGGGGAGGATGAAGTCGTATCTGCAGTCCTCCTTATATCTGGGATTTTTGCTTGCGGTTGTGGATGTTTTAGTCTATATGCTGGATTACCGCGCCGGGCTTGTGGTGACCGCTTTTTTAATTTTCTATTTTGCCATTGTACTGTCAATGATGTTCTATAATAAGCCGGTCATCATGAATGAGCTTATCAGTTTTGCGACGCAGTATGGCCAGATTCAGAGGCGGCTTTTGCGGGATCTTGAGTTGCCGCATGCCCTTTTAGACGATGCGGGGAAAATTATCTGGACGAACATCGCGTTTGAGAAGCTTACTCATCAGGAGAAGGGCTATCGGAAGTCGGTTACCACCCTTTTTCCCACGATTACGAAGGACAACCTTCCGGGGCGGGATACGGAGGACGATATAGAGTACCGGGTGGAATACGAGAACGGCAACTATGTTGCGAAGCTGAAAAAAATTTCTTTAAAGGAAATGGCGGAAAATAGCGATATCATAGAAGCGCAGGGCTATGACGGCTATTTGATCGCGCTGTATCTGTTTGATGAGACGGCGTTGCAGATCGCGTTAAAGGAAGTGGACGACCAGTCCCTTGCGGTGGCACTTATTTATCTGGACAACTACGAGGAAGCGCTGGAGAGCGTGGAGGAGGTCAGACGTTCCCTGCTGATCGCGTTGATTGACAGAAAGGTAAACAAATACATTGCCGCGCTGGACGGTATCTGCAAAAAGCTGGAGAAGGACAAGTATCTGGTTATTATGCGCAAGGAGGCGGCAACCCACCTGCAGGAGAGCCGTTTTGATCTTTTGGATGATGTAAAGACCGTCAATATCGGCAATGAAATGGCCGTCACCATCAGTATCGGCATGGGCTTAAGCGGTTTGTCTTACGCGCAGAATTACGAGTTCGCGAGAAACGCCATAGACATTGCCTTGGGCCGCGGCGGAGATCAGGCGGTGGTGAAGGTGCCGGAGAATGTAATTTATTACGGAGGAAAGAGTCAGCAGGTTGAGAAGAGCACCCGTGTCAAAGCCAGAGTGAAGGCTCACGCCCTGCGCGAGATTATTTCAGTCAAGGACGAGGTCTATGTGATGGGCCACCGCATGGGCGATGTGGACAGTTTTGGCGCGTCCGTGGGGATCTATCGCATTGCGGAAGCGCTGGATAAAAAGGCGCACATTGTCCTGAACGACGTGACTTCCTCCATGCAGCCCATGGTGGAGATGTTCCGGGACAATGACGACTATGCAGAAGACATGATTATCAACAGCCAGCTTGCGCTGGAGACGGTGGGCAACAACGCGGTGCTTGTGGTGGTGGACGTGAACAAGCCGAGCATTACGGAGTGCCCGGAGCTGTTGAAACGCTGTAAATCCATTGTGGTGCTGGATCACCACAGGCAGGGCACGGAAATCATTGAGAACGCGACGCTTTCCTATGTGGAGGCCTATGCGTCCTCGGCCTGCGAAATGGTTTCGGAGATTCTGCAGTACATCAGCGACGATCTGCGGCTTCGGTCGGAGGAAGCGGACTGCATGTACTCGGGCATTATGATAGACACCAACAATTTTATGACGAAGACGGGTGTCAGGACTTTCGAGGCGGCGGCATTCCTGCGCAGAAACGGGGCAGATGTGACACGCGTCAGGAAATTATTCCGTGACGATGCGGCGGAGTATAAGGCGAAGGCGGATGCGGTCAGCCAGGCGGAAATTTACAGACGGTTTTACGCCATATCTGTCTGTACGGGCGAGGATGTTGCCAGTCCCACCGTGGTGGGGGCGCAGGCGGCCAACGAACTGCTCAATATCAAGGGTATCAGGGCCAGCTTTATCCTGACAAAATATAATGGGATTATCTATATCAGCGCGCGCTCCATCGACGAGGTGAACGTGCAGGTCATTATGGAGAGAATGGGCGGTGGCGGCCATCTGAATATTGCCGGGGCGCAGCTTGAAAACGGCTCTATCGAGGAGGGCATTGAGAGTATCAAACGGACGTTGGATGCCATGATAGCGGAAGGGGAACTCAGCGCAGACTAAGTGCATAAAAATGCAGATAAAGCGTGACAGAAAACAGTGCGGGCGGACATGCAGGGATGTGCCTGCCGCATTTGCGAAATGCAGGAAAGGAAACGGAAGATCATGCAGATTATATTACTGGAAGATGTGAAGACACTTGGAAAAAAGGGCGAGATTGTCAACGTCAGCGACGGCTATGCAAGAAATTTTGTGCTACCGAAGAAGCTGGGCGTGGAGGCGAACGCAAAAAATAAAAATGACTTAAAGCTTCAGAAGGCTAACGCTGACAAAATGGCGAAAGAGCAGCTTGAGGCGGCGAAGGAGCTGGCCGGGGTGCTTGAGACAAAGGAAGTCACCCTGAAAATGAAATCCGGCGAGGGTGGCAGAGCTTTCGGCTCGGTTTCCTCGAAAGAAATCGCGCAGGCGGCGAAGGAACAGTGTGGCCTGGAATTAGATAAGAAAAAGATACAGCTCCCTGAGCCGATCAAGGCGCTGGGCGTTTATGAGGTGGCAGTAAAGCTGCACCCGAAGGTGACGGGGAAACTCAAGGTAAAGGTAGAGGAGGCCTAGTGTGAGAAATGCGAAAAGTACTTCTAAAGACGTCCCGCCATAGGACGTGACGCCAAGAAGTACTAAGTTTCGCATAAGAGAATGCCCAAAATACGGGCATTCTCCGCATTGATTTGAGTCACAGCTAAACTGTGACATGGCGGTTAGTGTGAGAAATGCGAAAAGTACTTCTAAAGACGTCCCGCCATAGGACGTGACGCCAAGAAGTACTAAGTTTCGCATAAGAGAATGCCCAAAATACGGCATTCTCCGTGTGGCTGGAGTTATGGAGGTCGGTTTTGGCAGAGGAAGCAATATTAAAAAGGGTACTGCCCCACAGCATGGAGGCGGAACAGTCCGTCGTCGGATCCATGATTATGGACAGGGAAGCTATTGTGGCGGCCTCAGAGATTGTGCTGGGGGAGGACTTTTACAACAAGCAGTACGGTGTGCTGTTTGATACGATGGTGGAGCTGAACGACGAAGGAAAACCTGTGGATCTGGTGACTTTGCAGGACCGGCTGCGGGAAAAGGATGTGCCCCCGGAGGTCAGCAGCCCCGAATTTATCAGAGATCTGATTACGGCGGTGCCCACCTCAGCGAATGTAAAATATTACGCGGGTATTGTTGCTGACAAAGCGGTGCTCAGACGGTTGATCCGCCTGAATGAAGAGATTGCCAACGATTGTTATGTGGGCAAGGAAAGCCTTGACACCATTCTGGAGGACACTGAGAAGCGGGTGTTCGATCTGGTGCAGCGGCGCGGTGCGGATGATTTCGTTCCCATTCGTCAGATCGTGATGAACGCCATGGAGAATATTGAGCGCGCCTCCCACAATAAGGGAAATGTGACGGGCGTGGCCACAGGCTTTCTGGATCTGGACTATAAGACTGCCGGTCTGCAGCCGTCAGACCTGATTCTGGTTGCGGCCAGACCTTCCATGGGAAAGACGGCTTTCGTCCTGAATGTAGCCGAATATGTAGCTTTCAAGCAGAATCAAACGGTGGCGATATTTAGTCTGGAAATGTCCAAGGAGCAGCTTGTGAATCGTCTGTTTTCCATGGAGTCCCATGTGGATTCCCAGCATCTGCGGACGGGCAATCTGTCGGACGCGGAGTGGGAGCAATTGATTGAGAGCGCGGCGCAGATCGGCAAGTCCAACCTCATCATAGACGATACGCCGGGCATCAGCATTTCGGAGCTGCGCTCTAAATGCCGTAAATATAAGCTGGAACACAATCTGGAAATGGTTATTATTGACTATCTGCAGTTAATGTCGGGGAGTGGGCGTTCCACGGATTCCAGACAGCAGGAAATTTCCGATATTTCCCGTTCTCTGAAAGCCCTTGCCAGAGAACTGCATGTGCCCGTGGTGGCGCTTTCGCAGCTTTCCCGTGCGGTGGAGCAGCGGCCCGACCACAGACCCATGCTCTCCGACCTGCGCGAGTCCGGAGCGATCGAGCAGGACGCCGACGTGGTGATGTTCATATACCGCGACGACTATTACAATAAAGATACAGAGAGGAAAGGTATTGCGGAGATCATCATTGCGAAGCAGAGAAACGGTCCGATCGGTACCGTAGAGCTGGTCTGGTTGCCGGATTATACCAAATTTGCGAATTTAGCCAAATAGTTCAGCCAGAGCCGTACTCAGCAGGCAAATTGTGCTTGCACAAATTTGATCGTTGAATGCGGCTCTGAGGGAACGCCCGTATAATGAGCCGATTGAGCAAAGCTCAATCAGCAGCCGCGAAGCGGCGGAGAAGCGCTGAAATCGCGTTTTGCGAATAGGGCGTGGGCTGAACGAATTAAATAGAAAACTTACAAAAGAGACGACCCATAACCGGGGCGTCTCTTTGCGCGCATAAGCAGAATCAGAAAGCGACAGAGACAGGATGCATGCTTGCATGCAAGACTGGCTATGGCGATTTATGATGAGGCGCAAGACGTCCGGGGGACGTCTGTCCTGCGCGGACCGAAGTGGAACGTAGACCGCGAACGAGAAATGCGAAGCATTTCGAGTCTGCTTATGAAAAAGAAAGGGAGGAGCATACATGAATGACACCGTTTACTATATCTCGGAGGCCTCGAAGAAGGTGGATGTGGAGCCACATGTACTCCGCTATTGGGAGGACGAGTTGAAACTGCCGATTGAGCGCAACGAAATGGGACACCGTTGTTATAAGGAAAAGGATATTGAGACGATGCGCCGCATCAAGCAGCTCAAGGAGCAGGGGCTGCAGTTGAAGGCAATTCGCGTGGTGCTGCAGGGAGGCGGGCAGGGGCTGTATGGCACGATGTATCCGACGAACAGGCCCGCAGACAGTGGAGTGGAAATACAAGCAGCGGGTGAAAAAGATGGTGATGAAACAAGACAGATGACGGATGCAAAAGCGGCGGACGACGGAACGGAGAAAAAGGGACAGGAACCGTTGAGCGGCAGAGCCGAGGAAGCAAATAGGAAAGCAACAGAAAATTTATATGGGAAAAAGGAGACGATAGAAGAAAAGTTGGAGGATATGGTTATGAAGAAAGCAAAGAAATATATGGTTACAATGTCAAAGGGAAAGGAGACGGTTCTGGAAATGCCGGAGGAAGGTCAGGAGTTGAAAGAGTACGAGGAGCCGTTAGATGAAGAGAAGGAGAAAAAGGCGAAGCGCCTGCAGTATCTTTTGCAGCACATGGTGACTGATGCGGTCAAAAGTGCCAATCAGGAAATGTGTACGGAAATCAAGGAAAGTATTTTAAAGGAGTTGGATTATCAGTTCCGGCAGCAGGAAGAACGGGACGAGGAGCGCAGAAAACTGGATGAAGAGCATTACCGTAAAATTGACGAAATGATAAGTCAAAGACGTCGTCCCGGAGAAAAGTTTGGCAGAGGCAAAAAGAAGGAGCCACTCTCCCAGAAATGAATACCCATCTCCGGGAGGGGGCCCCCTCAATCATTTGCATAAATTTCCATTAGCCCTGAGAAATAGCGCCTGTCGGGCACGCGCCTGCGCAGGAGCCGCAGTCGATGCACTTAGCGGGATCGATCTCGAACTTACCGTCGCCCATGCTGATCGCGCCAACCGGGCACTGAGCCTCACAAGCCCCACAAGCTACACAAGAGTCGCTGATTACGAATGCCATGACCATATCCTCCTTATGTTATAAAAATGATTGACAGCATTAGCAAGTTGTCACTCTCTTATTTTAATATAAAAGGAACCAATATACAAGTAGAAAAATGTGTAATAGTTTAGCTTAGAAAAATATAGGTTTTATGCGGATATGTCTTGATTTTCGTGCCGACGCTGAGTAGAATAAAATTGGATAGAAATGCAGGACGGTTAAAGGACCTGTTTTGTAAAATACAGTATGGGATGAGAGTGTTATAATGAGTGGAATAAAAAAAATATCGTTACTTAGAAAAATGCGGAATAATATTTTGGTGCTCGGTGCCTTTATTCTTGTCGTTGTGTTCTGTACCATAATTCTGCGCGAAACTCTTTGGAGCAACACCAACCAGATGGGACTGGCTCTGGTTGAAAACTATACCTCGTCGGAAGAAAGCGGTATCCGAACCTGTGAAGCCATTCTGGAAATCAGCGTGAATTATATCGAGCAGAGAGAGAAGGAGGGTATTTCAATCACAGAACTTCGAGAAGGGCTCTATCCCTTTATGGACGGACTTACCGAGGTATATGGGGAAGAAAATATCCAGATTTACGGCAAAGCATTTGGCGCCTCGGAGATCGTATCAAATGATCCGGAGCTGGAGGAGCTGTCCAAGTATAACTTTCTTGAGGCGGGATACTATCAGGAAGCCATAGACGCGGGAGGAGAGGTCTATATTTCGCCGGTCTACATAGATTACGTGACAGAGCTGCCGGTGATCACCATGTGTAAAGTGATCCCTGCAACCGGCAGTTATCTTGCGATTGACCTGAAACCTTCTTTCTTTGATCTGGCGAATGAAAATCTGGTGCTGCCGGATGATTCTTCCTACTATCTGGTAGATGAGAACAAAAACCTGTTATATTACAAGTCTTGCTGGGATTATGAACGCGACGAATTTCACGAGTTGGTAAACAGTTATATAGACAGCGCAAACTGCAATAACAGCAGCCATGTATTGGAAAACCTGACGCCGATGGACGGAATTGTCCGCAACGTTTATTTCCATCATTTAGATAATGGCTGGACAGGACTTCTAACCATACCGCGGGATAAGATCCTCTCCGGTTCGGATACGTTTTATTATATCTGCGCTGTGTTGATTGTGCTGGGAGCAGCCGTTTTTATTTTCCAGCTTGTCAGAGAATATGCCAATCAGAAGTATAATCAGGCGTTGCAGGATGAAAATGACAGAATGGCGGCGCAGACACGAATTTATCGAAATGCTATGGACAGCACGGCGCGTGCCTGCAGGGCAATTTATTATATTAATTTGAAAGAGAATACATGCGATACGGTATATCCTTATAGTGAAAGCGAGCCTAAAAGAGAGGCCTTTGATGCCAGAATTGAGAAGAGTATAAGAGAAGGTATTGTATCGGAGGAACACTCGGAGCTGGTTAAGGAATTTCTGGACGTAGGCAATATCCGGAAACGGCTTTCCGAAAGAGATCATATTGAGCTGCAGTTTGAGAGAAAGAAAGCGGACACAGAGGAATATGAATGGTGCTCCATTGCAATCACGGTTGCCGAGAAGGAGAATGGGGAGTTATCCACCATCACGGTGGCAATCCGCTGTATTGAGGATATGATACGTCGTGAAGAGCAGCAAAAAGAGATGCTGGAGCAGGCGGTTGAGCGCGCCGAGGCGGCCAATCACGCTAAAAGTGATTTCCTTTCCCGGATGAGTCATGATATTCGTACACCCATGAATGCGATTTTGGGTATGACCTCCGTGGCCACCATGCACATCAACGAAAAGGAGCGTGTGCTGGATGCGCTTGAAAAGATTACGGTTTCCGGTAAGCATCTCCTCGGTCTGATCAATGAAGTGCTGGATATGAGCCGGATTGAGAGCGGCAAGGTAAGCTTGACGGAAAGCGCTTTCAATATCTCGGATACCATCGAGAGCCTTCTAACGGTTTTCCGCTCGCAGATGGACATCAAGGGACTTGCATTGAAGGCGGGCATTGCCAAGCTGGAGCACGAAAATGTGGTCGGTGACGAGCAGCATCTGCAGCAGATTTTTATGAATATTATGGGCAATGCGGTGAAATTCACGCCCTCCGGCGGAAGGATCAGCATTCATATCGAGGAGAAGTCCTCCCAATTCGACGGTTATGGCTGTTATGAGTTTACCTTTGAGGATACCGGTATCGGCATGGAACCGGATTACATCCAGAAAATTTTCGAGCCGTTTTCCCGCGCGGCGGATTCCCGGACGGGAAAGATCGAGGGTACGGGACTTGGTATGTCGATTGCGGTTAACATTGCCCGCATGATGAAGGGCGATATCAAGGTGGAAAGCGAGCTGGGAAAAGGCTCCAAATTTACAGTTATAGTGTATCTGAAACTGGATGACCTGACAGCATCTGATCTGGCGGCATATAATGGTCTGCCTGTGTTAGTGGTGGATGATGAAGAGACGGCTTGTGAAAGTTCCTGTGAGATGCTTCGAAGTCTCGGTATGGAAGCCGAGTACGTGTCGAGCGGAGAAGCGGCTTTACAGCGTATTTCCGCAGAGGATGGGAAACGTTTTTCAGTGATAATTCTTGATTGGAAAATGCCAGGTATGGACGGACTTGAGACGGCGAAAGATATTCGCAGGATAGTTGGAGAGGATATTTACATTATTATTCAATCCGCATACGATTGGGCGGATATTGAGGCGGAGGCGCTTGATGCCGGCGTGAATGCTTTTATTGGGAAACCGTTGTTTAAATCCCGCCTGGTGCGAGTGCTCAGAGAGGCGCTGGGGCTGGATCACGAGGAGAAGGTATCGCCGCTGGAAACATTCAGCCAAGAGGATTTTTCAGGCAGGCGAGTACTGCTTGTAGAGGATAATGAGATAAATATCGAGGTGGCCAAGGAGCTTCTCGGCATGGTGGGCATTCAGGTGGAGATGGCAACGAACGGACAGTTGGCTGTGGACGCTGTAAAGGAGAAGGAGCCGGGGTATTTTGATTTGATCTTTATGGATATTCAGATGCCGGTCATGAACGGCTACGAGGCGGCAAAGGCGATCCGCGCTTCCGGACGTAAGGATCTGGAAGAAATCCCTATCATAGCCATGACGGCAGATGCCTTTGCGGATGATATAAAGAGAGCGGAGGAAGCGGGAATGAACGGTCATATTTCCAAGCCCGTGGATATTGAGAGGCTGGAGGAGGCATTGAAGAAGTGGATCACAAATTAAACTTCGCCCAAGTATGGGCGCTGCTTTGCTGGCGTAGATAAAAGCAGAGCGATTCATGTGCCATGATGGCAAAGAAAAAAGGACAGTGTCGCTTTTGACTCTGTCCTCTTTTATTCGCAAGCCTGCATATGGAAGTTTGCTGTTTCACAGCATGCGGGCCGCGCGGCGAGTAGGGAAAGATAGCTCTTCCCTACTCGATTGCACAAGCTTTTCAATTTATGATGCCTCTATGCCCAGCTCCTCCCGACGTTTGCGTATGCCGTCCAGAATGACCTTCTTTTTCTCGATCAGCTTATCTTTATCCATGGCTGGCACGCCTTTGAGCTTGTATTCCATGCCCAGCTTCTCATACTTGGACTCGCCCATGGTGTGATAAGGAAGCGCGTCCAGAGCCTTCAGATTCGTGAATGCGCCTATAAAGTAACCGAGCTGGTACAAATACTTGTCGTCGTCGGTGATGCCTGGTACAATGACATGGCGGATCCACATATCTACGTGCTTTTCGTTCAAATACTCCGCGAAGGCGAGAATACCCTCGTTGGGCTGGGAGGTAAGCTCCTTGTGCTTCTCCGGATCAATGTGCTTGATGTCCAGCATCACCAGATCAGTCAATTCCATTAATTTATCTAATTTCGCGAGCCACTCGGGGTTCGCGTTTTTCTTGTAGGCGATGCCCGAGGAGTCGATACAGGTGTGCACGTTGTTTTTCTTCGCAATGGTAAACAGGTCGATCAAAAAATCCACCTGCATCAGCGGTTCGCCGCCTGTGACGGTGATGCCGCCGCCGTGATAAAACGCTTCGTTTCTCTTATACTGTTCGAAAATGTATTCCGGCTCCATCAACGTGCCGCCGTTCATCTCCCATGTGTCGGGGTTGTGACAGTAGGCGCACCGCATCGGACAGCCCTGCACAAACACCACAAACCGAGTTCCCGGCCCGTCTACCGTACCAAAACTTTCTAAAGAATGGATTCGTCCCTGCATCTGTAAAACCTTCTTTCTGCTTAGTCTTCTATTTTGTCAATTTTTGTGAGATTGACGCCTAAAGATGTCAATGTGGTTTTCAATTCTGCGTATCTGTCATACATCAACTGATAGATTGTAGAATCTTTGTCTCCGACAACCAGCATCCAATTTTGCACTCTGGAAAATTCGTTGATAGAATCTCGGATAATATCTGCTGCGCTTGGCATACAATCACCAGCCTTTCTGTTTTAGTGTCTACAATTTATCTATAGGTTATCCTGTTTCGCTAAAAGTGTTTAGGATTATCTATATAATATCACAGAGGAAAAATAAAATCCAGAAAAAAGAAGCCCTGCAACGTATCGCAAGGCTTCCTGTGTTTTGACGTGATTAGATGCTCTCGTGGAAAGTACGGGAGATTACGTCCGCCTGCTGTTCGGGTGTCAGCTTGATGAAGTTAACTGCATAGCCGGACACGCGGATGGTCAACTGAGGATAATTCTCGGGATGCTTCTGCGCATCCAGTAAGGTATCTCTGTTGAGCACGTTTACGTTGAGGTGATGACCGCCTTTTGTTGCATAGCCATCCAATAAGTTTACTAAGTTATCTACCTGAGCATTTGCTGCTGCCATTGTATTGTCCTCCTATATTTTTATTTATAGTCTTCCAACCCGTCCAATCCATCGTGGAGGGTGGGAACGCTGCACGCCAGCGGGGTGCGGGAGCAATCCGTGCACCCCATGGTCTGCACATTTTTAGAGTTGTCGGCATTGGCGTCAACGTCCACATTCACATGCCCGACGCCCTGCGCCATCCCGGAATCCATCATCTTGATAAAATCGTCAATCATCTGCTTGTCATCCATAATCAACAACTCCTTTTATTATCATTTACTTAAATCTACCTCGATATCGCCAGCGAATACCTGATCCTCTTTACCAAGTGCGCCCGGGATGATGGTGAAGGTATTGGAGATACCATCCTGTGCATCGTTGAACGGAAGCTTGGATACAGAAGATAAGGAAGCAACTGCACCGTGGGTATCACGGCCGTGCATCGGGTTAGCACCGGGTGCGAAAGGCTGGCCTTTCTTACGTCCGTCAGGTGTGTTACCAGTAGCCTTACCGTAGGTTACGTTGGAAGTAATGGTAAGGATAGAGGTTGTAGGAACACCGTTTCTGTAGGTGTGATGTCTTCTGATCGCGGTCATGAACTTGTGAACGATCTCCTGAGCAATCTCATCTACGCGGTCGTCGTCGTTACCATATTTCGGGAACTCGCCGGTTGTCTTGAAGTCAACGATGATGCCGTCCTCGTCTCTGATCGGCTCAACCTTCGCGTACTTGATAGCGGAAAGGGAGTCAGCCACGATGGAGAGACCTGCAACACCTGTTGCGAAATAACGCTTAACGTCTCTGTCATGAAGAGCCATCTCTGCTCTCTCATAGCAGTATTTGTCATGCATGTAGTGGATGATGTTCAGTGTATTTACATACACGTCTGCCTGCCACTCGAGCATGTCAATGAACTTATCCATAACATCGTCGTAATCCAGCACATCGCCGGTAACAGGACGATACTTAGGACCAACCTGCTTCTTGGTAACTTCGTCGATACCGCCGTTCAATGCGTACAGCAGGCACTTAGCAACGTTAGCACGAGCGCCGAAGAACTGCATTTCCTTACCGATAACCATGGAGGATACGCAGCATGCGATACCGTAGTCATCGCCGTGTGTCACTCTCATCAGATCGTCGTTCTCGTACTGGATGGAAGAGGTCTGAATGGACATCTTCGCACAGTACTTCTTCCAGCTTTCCGGAAGTCTGGTGGACCAGAGAACCGTCAGGTTCGGCTCGGGTGAAGGACCAAGGTTGGTCAAGGTGTGCAGATAACGGAAGCTCATCTTCGTTACCATGTGACGGCCGTCAACGCCAACACCGCCGAGGGACTCGGTTACCCATACCGGATCGCCTGCGAAAATCTGGTTGTACTCAGGTGTACGTGCAAACTTAACGCATCTTAACTTCATAATGAAGTGGTCAACAAACTCCTGAATCTGCTGCTCTGTGAAGGTGCCGTTAGCAAGGTCACGCTCTGCATATACATCAAGGAAAGTAGATGTACGTCCGAGGGACATTGCAGCGCCGTTCTGCTCTTTTACGGAGCAAAGGTAGCCAAAGTAAGTAGCCTGAATCGCTTCCTGTACGTTGGATGCGGGCTTGGAAATGTCGCAGCCGTAAGAAGCAGCCATTTCCTTCATCATCTTCAGAGCAACCATCTGCTCGGAAAGCTCCTCGCGGAGACGAATCACATCGTCGGTCATAACGCGGCCTGTGGAATCCTTCTGCGCCTGCTTGTCTTCAATCAGTCTGTCAATACCGTACAGAGCCACACGTCTGTAGTCGCCAATGATACGGCCGCGGCCATATGCATCCGGAAGACCCGTGATGATGTGGGAAGAACGGCATGCTCTCATCTCCTGATTGTAAGCATCGAAGCAGCCGGCGTTATGTGTCTTTCTGTGTGTGGAGAAGAACTCGCTGATCTCGGGATCTACTTCGTAGCCGTTGTCCGTGCAAGCCTTCTCTGCCATTCTGATACCGCCGTAAGGCTGTAAGGAACGCTTGAAGGGCTTATCTGTCTGGAAACCTACGATGGTCTCTTTGCTCTTGTCCAGATAGCCGGGGCCGTGGGATGTGATGGTGGATACAACCTTGGTATCCATATCAAGTACGCCGCCTGCCTCACGCTCCTGTTTCTGCAGATCGAGCACCTGTGCCCAAAGATCCTTTGTGTTCTGTGTAGGCTCTGCCAGGAAGGACTCGTCACCGTCGTAAGGGTGATAGTTCCTCTGGATGAAATCGCGGACATTGACTTCTTTGTCCCACTTGCCGCCTACAAAATCTTTCCATTCTGGTCTCATTTTTGTACCAACCTCCTATTTTAAAATTTTTAATAAAGTAACTTTGAAATGGCCGCGCTCGGAATCATGCACAATCACGGTGCATCACTCTGAATCGGTAAGAATATTATATGCCAAGTGTCGAATCACAGTCAAGACGGCCTTTGTTCTTTTTCTCATACAAATGCCAAAAAAAGAATGAAAATTTTGTGAAATATGCAATAATGTGGATGTGACGTTTTTCCGTTCTTGGCATTCCGTATGCTCCTCCAAATAATAAGCGCAAGGCAAATGCCATATATTGGCATAAAATGTTCATATTTTCGTTTGTGGTTCTAGAACGGCATAGAGGGATGAGGTTTTACGATGATGAAAGGCGGAAAAGGCTATACGGTTGCGGATATCGAAGCGCTGCCGGAGGGCGAACGGGAGTTTTTTCAAAGAGTATTACTATGCGGCAATGTGGGCGGCATATAACGGAGCTTGATATGGACATTCAAGTCGGTGATATTTTAAAAATGAAAAAGCAGCATCCCCCTGCGGCTCCTCGGAGTGGGAGATGCTGCGGAATGGCGCGGACTTTCGCCTGAAATGCACGGGCTGCGGGCATCAGATTATGCTTCCGCGGGTGAAGGCGGAGAAGAACGTGCGGGGAATTCATAAGTCCTGTCAGGCCTCGTAGATATCGTCTCCACCGACATCGCGATACGGATACTCGATGCCGGTCTGTGTTTCGATTACTTTGAGCGCCACCTTCGCAGTCTTGTTAAAAATACCGTTCAAACCGCTATCCATTGCGGTGTGAAAATCCCTGTAGACAGATAAAATGCTCTGTTCGGCGTCTGCATAATTATCCCGCTGCTCCGCAAAAATCTGGGAGGCTTTGCTTAAAGCCAGAAGTAAGAACGCGTAATTCCCGTTGATGTCCGGCTGCGGTTTAAACACATTGGTGCAGCATTGCCACAAATTCGCAATCACGCGCTGGTATTCGCCTTTTTCAAAGAGGATATCCGCCAGACGGAGTGCGCATTTTGGCGCGGCTTTCACCTGCTTTAGTCCGAGCTGCAATACCGATTCTTCTGTCTGGTTATTTAAATCATCATTTCCAAACGCGCGCAATATCGTTGATTTGTCGAAATATGCCTGGTCTGCATTTTCTTTGGCAATGAATTGATCCGCCAGTGCGAGAGCCTGCTTTTTCAACTCGCTCCGCTCCGTCTCCGCTTCCACCTGATCCGCTTTTGCTATCAGATAATCTATGGAAAAGGAAAACGCCCTCCAATTCCAGCATTCTCTGGAAATTCCCGAAAGAACGTGGTACGATTCTTCACCTACCTCATACTGCCCGCCGGAAATACCATATTTTATCAAATCGGCCAATATGTCAACCGAATATGGTATGGCGCGTCGTCCGCGCTGCAGAATCCTGCACGCGCCATCGTAGAGATTTTGTCTGGCATAGTTCACGGCAACATTATGATACTCGTCGGCCGTACCAAAAATCTGCAGATCATCTCTCTCAAATAATCCGACAATGTCCCGTAGTTTTTTTCTCGGGCTGGCCTGATAAGTGGTTTCGCTAAATTCGCTGCCAAATTCGTCATCAAACGCATCTTCATATAAATCCTGAACCAGACCGTCTACTACAATCTCCACATCAGACATATTCAATGTGTTTTCTTTCGCCGTTATATAAATCAATTCCTCAAACCTTATTTTCGCCATGCTCCTTCTCCTTTCCCATCTCCTGTTCTTTCTGTTCCAACGCCGGGATTTCCTGATTGATATCACCTAAAATGGAATCTACCACGCTTCTCTGCGACAAGCGTTCCAAAAACCGTATCCTTTCTTCTTCCTGCCGCTTCTCTGCTTCGCGTTTTTGGGCATCGCGCTCTTCGATTTCGCGTTTTTCTTCCTCGGAAAGCGGAATCTCAAAATCCAAAAATGCAGGGGTTTCCGCATCCCTGACAGATACAGGCCTCCTGGTGAAAGCATTCCGGTCGTATAATTCAATATCCGGCAGTCTCGTGATACACGGTTTCGCCCGGCCGCACAATAACAAAGCTTCCCCGGCGTCTTTATCCAACCGCTGCAGCATGGAGACGGACAAAACGGGTTTGGGATTGTCTGTGGATGTCTTTCCACACATCGATGAAATTTCTTCCAAAAACTGGATTTCACGGCTTGTAAAAAAAATCCAATTATTGCAATTTGTCTGGATGGTGTCTGCCTCGTCGCCGTAGCGCTGGGTAAGCTGGTGCTTGCTCTGTATCACCAAATTAAAACGGATATTTCTGCTCCTCGCGGCGGTAATCATAGCAGGGAAATCCCCTATCGTCGGCAGGGATGAAAACTCATCCAGCACATAGTTGACACGGTTTGCAAGCGTTCCTACATGTAAGCCGTCCTGTTCATCGGACTCCTGCGCCTTGTAAATCATATACTCATAGCTTTGTTTGATGAACAAGGAAACCAGACCGTGATATCCTGTCTTTTCATCCGGCACAATCAGGTAAACAGCTGTCGGACGCTTCCCGATGGCATCAAAATCAATATCGTTGCCGGACAACATATCCAAAAGGTTCGGCTGGATGGAAAACAGGCGCATCTTTTGGTCAAACATGCTCAATATTCCGGCTTTGGTATCATTCGCGGTCTCGACTGTTCCTATCAGGGCTGAAGATATGATGGGGTCGGTCTTTGCGTAGTTCCAGAGACGCGGATTTCTACCCGGCCCCGTTTCGGATATCAGACGTTTGCGAAGTTCCATGACATTACCGATATGGATGTATTCTTTTCCCTTGTGGAAATCCCTGCAGTATTTAAACAGCAGCAGTACAAGCCCAAAAAAGAAGGAACCCGCACTGTTGTCCCAAAATGGGTCGCTGTTGGATTTTTGTGCGCTGATAAGGTTCTCTGCAATGTCGTTCACAAATTCGCACGCTTTATCAATTTCTCCTTTCAGGAAGAAGTCGTAGGGAATAGCGAGCGGATTCCAACGCCTGCCGTGCATGGGAGAGCGCAGATTCAACACAAAAACCGTATAATCGTTTTTTCCCAGATAAGCCGCAGTTCGATTGTATATCTCCGCCTTTGGATCGGATATGATCATGGATTCTCCGGCGCTGCCAAGTATGCGAACCAAGGGCATCGCAACCAAACGGCTCTTTTTGGAGCCGGTAGGTCCGATTACCAGTGTGTGCGAATCTGTGTGGTCAACCGCCACTTCGTCAGTCTTTCTACTCCATGCCAGCGGAACGCCTGCCCGCCCGGATTCCCAAGGCTTTTCGCCCAAACTGCCTTCTGGTGCCGCCTTACCGCTTTTCAGGGAATATTTCTGAAACGGCTTGATCAGATCGCCCACCGCTTCAAAATAAATGCCATACTTTTTTGAAATACTTTTGTCGTATACCAGACTCACAATTCACCACCTCCATTGCTCGCATCGCGTTTTAACACCCGTGTTTTTGACATCTCTGATTTATTTTCATCGACATTCCGATGTATTGTATCCGAGTCTTCTTTACTTTGGTTTAGCATATCTTTAAGCATCAAACTCACCAGCATTAGCATTTCATCTCGTGTGCTTTCCATTGATTCGCGCCGCTCACGATCCTGCTCTCTCGGGTCATTCCACGCGGCAGATCGGGTTTTTTCCAATATCTGAATGTTTAATTCTTCCAATCTCATCTCTATCTGTTCTTCCAGCGAAAGCGGAGAAAGACATTTGATAATGCGGATTTTCGGTTCAGGCGGCTGCTCGCTTTTAGACACCGCCGAGAACTTCTCGTCATCAGGGAAAGCCGGATAAACGTTATTCAGCCACCGCCTCAGCTCTCCCACTATATTCTCTGCATCGTTTTCATTCATCCGGCGCTTGTGACTGCTGTCCGATTGTGAGCCGCCAAGCATATAGATGGTATTGCCCAGCGGATAACTGTGCAGCGGTCCCTTTACCTCTTTTTTAAACTGAAAACTTCTGTCGTATATCCGGCATAATGTCCAGTCCGGACTTTGATTTTTCCCATTTTCGCATAAGAAATGACGGTATAGGTAACGCAAGATATCGTCGCGCTGTCCGTCTTCAAATTCCCCTTCCTTAAACGAATCGTCCCCTTCAAGTAATTCGTCAATCGCACGTTTCAAACCGGCATCAATTTCCTTTTCACGCTTATTCAAATCCTGTTTCCAAGAATATATATCATTATCCTTATGCGTTTCCCGAATGAGTTGATGAAGAAGAATCGAAATATCATTGTAATCATTGCAAAGGACTATCGGGCTTATTTCTTTCAATCTGCAATTATTCTTCGCAGCCTCTGAGGGAAAAACAGGGATACGAAGATTTTTTGTCTCTTGATTCAAAACCCCCTTCTTATTGTTGAGCGCATCCACGGTCTTGTCCCCGTTCATCCCTGCGCCCAGAAAGAGCAGAGTAACGCCGACCTCACCGTTTATCCGCAGAAGCTGCTCAATTCTCCCGTTTGAATATGCTTTTTTGTAAGCTTTCTGCGTCATTACAAGCGAAGTTGGATCGGCAATGCACCCGTGAATATAAAAAACGCGGTTCACATCCGACTCTTCAACCCAATTCGCCAGTTCTCCTCTCCTGACTTCCCGCGCCCAATTCGACTTTATTTTTTCATCAAATGGATTCAGCTTTTTCCCCACAGTCTCGAACGATTCGTCACAATTTGTCGTGATATATCTTACAGTCTTTCCCAGATAGGGAAGGAAGTATATGGCAGGAAAGGAATAGGGCCTGCCTGATAAATGCGTTTCTTTATTATCCTCTTCACCCTTTGCTTTCTCTATCTTTTTAAACACCCTGCAAAACCAATCGTTTATGGTATCGCAGCCCGGGGTACCACAAATATTCAACTGACATTTATCTATCAATTCACCTAGTTTATTTCCTAATTCCGGATAGGTTGTAAATTTCTTAGCTTCTTTTAGTTCCTCCTCCGGCACATCCGCATAGTCGCCGCACAGCTTCGTCTCTGCCTCCCGCAAACCGTTTTCATTTCCGAATTCTCTTATTTGATCCAAGCTATACCTTAATAAATACAGCTTCTGCAAGTTATCTCTTAATTTTGTAACATCAGAAGACGGATAAGAATCTCTGGCGTGCTCAATTAAATCGTCCACAATCTTCTCAAATGGTTCTCCCCATCGTTTTGAATAGAGTGAAAGCCCGGCTCCCACATAACATGCAAGCTTTTCTTCCCTCAGTGCATCCACAAGCATCCTAAAATGTTCATAACCTGACGCACCCATAAAATCCTCGAATTTATGCACGAGCCGAACCTCCTCTCAAGAAAATTTGTTATGGCTGTCTCCGCCTTCACAACCCCATAACCCTATAAAAAAACGCCCCTCCAGCCCTTTCCGGCCTTCGGGACGCTTTCGTAAATCAGTCCAATCCGGACATTTACTACTTTAAATTACTATTTCGAAACTGTTTTCCTCATTAGGGTGTAGTGGTCGCCGCCTTTTGAGGAAGTGTAACGGTTTCACTTACTTCACTTACGATTGTGTTACTATAATAAGGCTTCAAAGAATGCACCACCTTATAACTATAGGACAATGTTCCCGTTGCCGCCGTCGTCGGTGCCTCCACCTCCAAGTCAGACACGATAACTACCGCATACTCCTTATCTGCGTAATCAGACTTCGCTACCGCTGCCTGCAGCCAATCTGCGATCTGGTCAGCCGTGGTCGTCTCCGTCGCAAGCATCTGTGTCGCCGCAACCGTCGCATCAGTGGACTTCTCACCAACGATGAGAGCCGCCGCGTTTCCAACAGCAGTTTCAATGTCAACCCCTGCCGCTGCTTCTGTCACGGTAATCTCTACCGGTGCAATGGGGGTTGCGTCAGCCGCTGCAGTGACGTCTTTCAGAGTTACATTCATAGCGTAAGACTGGCCTTCGCCTTTCCCCCACTTCGTAGCATCCGGCGCTTCGATTGTGTCGATTACAATACCGGACATAGGATCGATATACACATTCTCAGGATCCTTCGCGTATGCTTCCATCGCCGCCTTTGCCGCTGCAGCAGTTGCAAGTTCACTTGCGGTCAGCCCATGGCCATTCAGCTTCGTTTTCACATCCGCCGATACCGCAGCTGCAGTAGGTACTGCGTTGAGCTTCACTTTCAGGGAAATAAACTCCGTATTTACGGTTCCCTTGTTGAAGGTAAGCTTTACAGGTATTGTAATAATACCGCTCTTGGCTGCCGCAATCGCTTTGTCTCTGTCAAGCTTGATTACGATGGCAGGAGCTTCACCCTCATCGACCGCCTTCATCTGGATTGCGTTAGCGCCTCCGGCCAAAGCGGCGTAAACTGCCTGCTGCTCCTCGGTTGCATCTGCTCCCGCAGTTACAGGCTCTGCCTTAGAAATCGCATAACCGTCTGCCACGAGTGTAAACTCTTTGCCCTGTACCGCTTCCGCCGTCAAGGTTACTGTCGTACCCGTAATCTCAGCGGTGTGTGTCAGGTTCTTCTTTGTATCTACCTTCACCTTTGCGGTGTTGGCATCGTCCTTCAGGACCTTCACCTGTGCGGAAACCAGAATACCGTACTTCTCGAAGTCCGTGCTGGCCTTCTGTGGTGAATCGGCCGGAATGACATAGAACTCTACCTTGCCCTGTTCAGGTGCATTGGTGCTCTTTAAGGTTACCTGATTGGTAGCTGCATCGCCGTCCTTCACAGGGGCTGCGCTCCAGCCCTCGGTAACTGCTTTCGCGTTTGCGATATATACAGGGTTGTTCTTGCCAACCGTTACGAAAGTCGCTGCCTCCGCGTTTGCTGCCGACAATACGTTAATGCCGGAAGCCGTGTATTTCACCTTCTGGTTCTCTTTGATCGCCACAGTAATCTTGACTGACTTGTCAACTCTGCCGTTTTCTGTCCAGTAATGATACTCCAGATAACCGGTCAGGTCTTCCTTCGGGTTAAAGTTCGCATCGCCGTTCTTCGGGTCTGCCGTCAAAGCTGCTGTAATCTTTGCATATTCCGCAGTCTTAATCTGCAGCTTTCTGTGGTCCTCACTCAATTCAAAGAACTCAAAGAACTTATTCTTCTTACCGCCCACATTCGCCGATACGACTCTGTCGAATACCATCACGCCGTCCGCGGGTTTGTAGGTAAGCGCAACGCCAAGGCTCTCCACAGGATTAATGGTATACTTCGCAGTAGGACTCATGTTGCCGAGCTTGTTAACCTTAACCGAAATCGTCGCCGACTTTGTCGCCGGATAGAAAATCCCATTATCACTCTTGGTGCCATATACCACATTATACTTCGCGGTGCCAACCTTCTGAGGATATACCATGCCGTCATCATACGGGGCTACAGTAAACTCATTTTTCCCGTTGATCGTGTACACGCCATCAAGGACGACAATCTCGGAACTCTTATCGTCAACCTTCGTAAACTTGACTGCGTTGTAACCGCCCTTGTTATCCTTAAGCGTATATTTCAGTTCCTGTCCTTCTACGCTGCGATTCCCATCGTATGCCAGATACAGCTTATTTGTGGTTTTCGCCGAAGGCGCCTTTACATCCTTAAAGTTCGTATTCACATAAGTGAACGAAATCTTGCCGGCCGCACCCTTCTTCATCTTATCGGTGACAGTGATTACGGTCTCTTTCTTGTTCGGCGCAATCACATATTCGCCCGTGCTATCCTTAGAAACAATCTTACCGCCGGATACGCTCACGGAATAATTGAAGAGCCTGGTATATGCATAACTATCATAACTGCCGCTGGCTGCATTTACCTGAACATTCAGCTGTCCGTTACCCGAGTCGGCATACTGGTACTTGCCGTTCTTCAGATAAATTCCGACACCGTTAGAGTTTTCTGTGTCAAGCGTGTAGGTCACATTCGCCGGATAAGTGATCGTATACTTCTTCTGCGTGTTCTTCTTACCGCCGTCTGTCGTTGTCGCCTTCAGGGCGAGAGCGCCCTTGCCGATAACAACCAATTTTTCATAGTCAGAATAATAACCGGTCTTTTTCCCGGTATATGCCGGCGTAATGTTCAGCAGGCTGTTGTCGATCACACGGCTTCCTGCCTTCACCACTACATTTGCTTCATCCGCTTCCAGCGTGGTGAGAGTGTCCGCCAGCTTCTCGCCGTTACTCTTTGCCAGATAGATCGCCGTCGGAACGAGAACCTCATCGGTCACCTCAAATGTTACAGTCTGCGAATGCGTATTTCCGGTATAATCTGCCGGGTTTATCCGAACCGTAAATTTGTTCTTCGCAGGATCAGCGCTTTGCTCAAAGCCCGCCTTAACGGTAATCTTATTGTTCTTGACCACTACTTGCGCATTGTTCTTCGCATTCACAGCGCTGACAAACTCATAAGTAAACTTCTGGGTTGCCGCCTTATCACCATATGCATCCTTGCCAATGGGTTTCAGGGTTACGCTGACGTCCTTCTTTTTGCCGTTTTTCTCTACCATAGCAATCTGGGCAGGAGCGTTCAAGTCAATATAAGAGATACCTCTCACTACCGTAAACGGCATTGTCGCGGTCGCGCGATACATATCATAAACGCTGGCCGTATCATTGTAATGTGCTGTCGCCTCGATCACCAGATTGTACTTGCCCGGAGTAACCTCGGTTCCCACAGTCATATAAATTCCGTTGTCACCAGAGTCATTCCACGCGGCATCGATGTAATCATTACCCTGCACATCCACACTCGTATCATAAAGCGTGCCGTCGGTTCTGCGTACAGTTACTTTCACATCGTCGATGTGGCCTGCTTTCGCGCTGAACTTCGGAAGCGCTACGAGCACATTCTCCTGACCGGAGTAGAGTTTTGCGTTCTTCTTGGTCACGCCAAGCTTATCTTCATAATACTTGTTGCGTGTGGAGAAGTCCTTCACAACCGCCTTATCGGATGCAAACTCTTTGCCATCCACAGGCGAAACTGCGTTCGTCAGAGGCGTACCTTCTGTGACTGCTTTCCCTTTCTCTACAGCGATCATCTTCGCGCTGAAGGTGTAGGTATTTCCGCATTTGTCGCCGTTGGTCTCCGGGTTAATCGTATTAACAATGATATTCTGCGATAAAGCCTGCAGCTTATGATTATCAACACCTGCCTTATAGTAATAATAGCCTGTCTTGTGACTTGCCGGCGTCTCGTCATTGCCCTTCTTCCATGTCACATTCACTTCATAGTAATAATCGAAGAATGTGTCGGAAACTTCCTTGATGCCCGTATCAGGCGTCATGTCAAGATAGAGATCGTTCATGCCCTGTGCGCTGCTTGCAAGGCTCTTAACTTTTAACTTACTCTTCGGATCCTGACCCGCTACCGTAAAGTTAAATACCATATCTTCCGCACCTGTCTGGGTTACGGACTTGATAATCACATCTGTCTTTCCGGTTGTCTTAGTCTCGATCACCAGATTGCCGCCCACGATCTCCGCAGTTGCGACACTTGTGTCAGCCGCTGCTGCCTGGAACATGTTCGCGTAATCCGCCGCGTTCACAGTTCTGTTTCCATCCTTGATCGTCAAAGGATAAGTCATTCTGGAAGCTGCATTGAGCTTAATTTCCCTGCCCTTTGTAATGCCCTTCACAGTCACATTCATCGGCGCTAACTGTGTATTGAAGGTGATCGGAGCAAGAGTGGTCGTCTCGTATTCCGTCGTGCTGTCCTTCTCAACCGTCAATGTCACGTCAAAGGATGCGCCGCCGTCTTTTACATCGACAATAACTTCATTTTCGTGCGTTGTCGCGTTTTCTTTTACCTGTGCCGTGGACACCGACTCGCCCTCGCTGGTCTTTGCCGCGCTGAGAATCTTTGCATCCGCATAGGTTCCGTCTAAGGATAACGTCACCTTGTCGCCGTATGTCACGTCGATGTCGCTGCCGTCAATCTTTCCGGCATTCGTCGTATTATCCGTATGCGTAATTTCATACTTAATCTTATAAGTTTCTTTATTGACAGCCTTGAAGGTGTAGATGTCGCCGCCTTCCTCACCGTCAGCGGTCAGACCCTTGCCGAGCTCCACGACCTCGGTATAGCTGTTGTTGTTCAGTTCCACTTCCTTGCCGTTTACAAGAAGCTTATCGCCGGCCTTTACCGTAACTACGATTTGATCGCCGTTGTCTGCCTGTGTAGACGCATTTGCCGCCGTAATAGCTACAGACTGTCCACGGCCGCCTACTGCGGAATACTTCACAACCGACTGCAGAGCATTACTTTGCGCATCCGTCTTTACCATCACTTTGCGCTTGGTTGCGGTAAAGGTGAATGTATCAGCAGCCGCAAGAGTAGTGGCGCTTACATCCGCCGCGTTGATTGTGAAGGTATACTTGCCTTCTGCCGCCGCAGTCTTGACTGCGCCTGCGGTTTCTGCCTCGGAAGAATCCAGCGTATAGCCTTCCTCTACGGTCACGGCAACGGTAATCTCATTGACGCCCGGTGTCGTAACCGTCTCCCCGCTCTTAACTTCTCCGGTCATCTTGTAAGTCTTGCTGCCGTTTGCGGCCGTCTTAACAGGCTCTAAGCCGCTGGGAGCCGTCACTTCGATCTTCGGAAGGATTGGATTATAGCCTTCACCTGCCGGAGCCAGTGTCAGGTACTTGTCAGTGGTATTTGTATCCGCCTTCACCTGCACGGTAACTTCCGCCGTCGCGCCCTTGGTCAAGGTAACTTCCCAGTAAGTCTTTCCGTCGGGCTTAACTGCCTCAGCCGTGCCGACCATAACCTTTTCAACCGTGTAGCCGCTTTTTACCGTAAAGCCGACATTTACCTTGCCCGCCGTATTGCCGGTAAGTAAATCCAGCACTTCTTTGCCAATCGGAAGCTCGGTAGCAGGTTCAGCCGTTCCGCCTGCCCAATTGACACTTGCCCCTGTAACATAAGGGCTTTCATTAATCTTGATGCCGTATGCGCTCGCCTTTGCCAGCTTCGTCTTAACCACGATCTCTGTATTATCGGTCACGTTTGCCAGCGTATACTTGCCGTCTGCCGCCGCCGTAAGTGTATGGAGGCCTTCCGCGTCCGTATAGGTCAGCGTATCAATCTCATAATTTTCCGCTGCCGCCAGCTCAAAGCTGAAATCTGTGCCCTCGTATACATCATACGTTGCGATAGCTGCACCCTCTGTCTCAGCAGGCTTTTCCTCTACCTCGCTGCCGTTCAGAGATTTGTACTTGTCGTACTTGATTGCCTTATCCGCTAACTGCGCGGTGTTCGTGCTAACGTCAAAGCTTACAGTTTTGTTTGCTTTCGCTGTGATGACGAAGTTGATGACATTTTTGCTCTCCGTCTCATCACTCTTCTTTGCCGTAAACTGTTGTTTATTTTGATTCTTGTTTAATTTGAAACCATCTATATCAGAGGTGATTTCAATCTTGCTGAACTTCGCTTCCGCGTTTTCAGCGATCTTCTCTGTCGCGCTTACATAGTAAGTATCGCCGGAACCGAGCCGATATGCTACATCATTTCCGCTTACCGTTACAGGATCCGCACCAGATGCGCTTGCCTTCTCAACGGAAATTGTGATATCATTCTTTGTTCCGCCAGTAATATTCGCGGTGTACTCCACCATGATTTTTCTGGTAGCAATTTTTACCTCAGTAGCTCCTTCAGCCGCAAGGTTGATTTCATATACACCTTCTGTCGCGGTTTGCGCCTCATCGCCCACGTGTACGGATGCTACTTCGTAATTGTCTGCAGCCGTAACCGAAAGCAAAACTTTTGTCGTGGTACTCGCTAAGCGAATGGCATTGCCGGGTACCGGACGGTTGGGTGTGCCCGACTCGGGAATATACAAAACACTCTTAACATGCTCATCCGTTGTGATATTTACTACCTTAGCCGCCGCATTATCCAGCGTTATGGTTACGGTATTTGCACCCTCTGCAGCCGTAACCGGAGTAACCTTGTAAACCGTACCAATTGCGCCGTATACCGCCGTCGCTCCTGTGATTTCTGTTACTTCTCTGTCTGCCGTAATCTGCAGATAAACGTCTCTATCGACAGGAACATCCGCAATCTGTTTGTTTGCAGCGTCTTTATAAGCTGCGTCAGCTTTCAAAGCATCCGCCTCAGTCTTTTCGCCGTCAAGTTCAAAATATTTCACAGAAAAGACATCATTTTCACTTACGCTCGCTACTTTGATCGTAACCAGCTCTGTCACATCGATATCTGTCGCAAGGTCAAGAGTTTCCTCCTCACCGAAGCTTTCCCTTGTAATCGTCCACTCGGCAGGATGGTTTTTATCCACGATCTTCTCGTCTTCGGAAAGCCCGCCGACCGTTACGCTGTACTTCTTGTCGGAAGTTACCGATGCCTGTAAAGTGATGGTGTCCGCGCTGGTGATCTCTATGGCATCGCCTGTCGTTGCCGTAAAGTCGGTTGCGTCGCCCACTCCTTTATATTTCCAAGTAACATCAGTGCCGCCATTCGGAAGCGTCACCTGATACTTCTTGGCTTCTACCGCAACCTTAACCTTGAGCGAGGTGTCGTCAGCCAGGTTTGTAATATCGGTGCTGGCAATCTTGTAGGCATTCTTCAACTCTTCGTTGTCCGTGTACTCGGAAACTGTAACTGCGGTATCCGAGTCGCCATATACGCAGGTCACGCCATTAGCCGCAATCTTCTTCTCCGCATCAGAGATATCTACCGTGAAGATAACGTCTTTGCCTGCTTCAATCTTACCGTCGGCAAGGTTAACGCCCTCCACAAACGTGATTCCCACTACCGCATCATTAGCCGTATCAGGGGCAATCGTTACCTTAGTCCACTTCTCTACGCCTGTAATCGTAATGGTGGCATCTGCAACGATTGCGCCAGTGGTATAAAGACCTGTTTGTTCATCCTCCGTCAATTCTGTACTGCCCTGCATTACCTTCAGATTGTTGTAGCGATTTGTATCAGTAATTTCCGCGATGAATGTAAGCATCTCACCATCAGGCACAGTTGCCGTGGCATTTTCAGATGAAATTTCAGTGTTGACGCCATTTACAACCGTAAAGACAGCTACTCCCTCCGGAATCGTACCGAAATTCACGGTGAAGAGCTGCTTTGTCGTTACCGTGATGGTCACCTCATCAGTTATGTCGGCATTGGCAATTGTAGCAGAGGCAGATAATTTGTCATCTGCAATTTCTGCATTCTGCGCGTCTGCACCTGAGCCAATCTGATAGGTTACGGCAGCTAACTGATAGCCGTCTTTTGCTGCCACGTCGAAGCTCAGGGCATCTGTGCCGGTAACAAGGCTGCTGCCATCCTCACTATCTACCAGTCCGCCAGTGAAGGTAACCTTAGCGGTCGTGTCGTCAGCGGCAATTTCCCCGGAGTCGACATTTTTCGTAGGAGCCGCTGCTGTACCGTTGCCAAAGGCAACTTTTACAGCTTTGCCAGCGTCAACCGTCACAGGTTCTCCCTCTCCGTCCACGAAGTTCGTGTCTTCCTCGGAAACGGGCTCCTCCTCCGCAGGTTTGTTCTCATCTGTAAGCTCCTCGTCAGAACCTGCATTGGGGTCGTCAACTGCGGGCTGATCTTTGCTCTCCGGGTCGTCAGACTCATTCTGATCCCCGTCCGGGTTTTCAATATCGGTCGTTATGTCATCATCCGTATTGTCCCCCGTCTCGTCCCCTTCATTTTCATTCTGCTCGTTGTTCGTGGTGTCAGAATCGCCCGAATTATCGGTATCATCTGCATCCTTCACAACTTGACACGCATAATTATTAAGATTTTCTTAATTTTCCAGTCCTCAGTGTTTATAAGGATTTGCGGGATTTTTGGCCGGTTTTTGATTCGCAATATTGATCTGTAGAGATCGCAATACCGCCCACCAGTCCCGATTTGTCACTAATTTGTAACTAATTAAATTTTTATTAAATCGTAAAACCCGCTTGGACAGTGGAATGGTAACGGTTCCGCTCCTTGAAAATTTGTCGCTAATTTGTTGCTAATGCGGAAATTGCGGGTGTTACCATGCGGTTTTCCGACTGCGTCCAAATTGACGCTAAACCGCAATGTAACGGGTGGTATGAAACGGTGGAACGATAACATAGAAAACCGGCGCGCTTCCTCGAAAATCAAAAGGCGAGCGGCCGGTTGGCGGGAGAGTGGGTGGTATGGTACGATAGGGCGATTCTTCTATTTCGCTGCTTCGCTGCCTACGCGGTTAACCAAAGGCAGACCATTTTCCAGTGCATAAGCGTTTTCCAGAGTGACCTTTGCAATCGCCTGCATAGCCTCCTTTGTGAAAAATCCCATGTGCGACGTAATCAGTACGTTCGGAAAAGTCATCAATCTGGCCAGATTTTCGTCCCGCATGATCTCATTGGACTTATCCTCATAGAAAATACCTTCCTCCTCCTCGTAAACATCCAGACCGACGCCGCCGAACTTCCCATCCACTAGCCCGTCAATCAGTGCGTCCGTATCGATCAGCGCGCCGCGGGAAGTATTGACCAGATACACGCCGTTCTTCATTTTAGCAATGGTGTCCGCGTTAATCAGATGCTTCGTCTCGGAAGTCAGAGGACAGTGCAGCGAGATGACGTCGGCGCGCTCCATCAATTCCTGCACTGATACATACTCCACATCTAGATTTTTATTGGGATAGGGATCATAAGCCACCACTTCCATGCCGAATCCATTGCAGATGCGGATCATAGCCTGACCAATTTTTCCCGTGCCCACAATACCGGCCGTCTTACGGTACATGTCCACGCCCATCAGCCCGTGCAGACTCATATTAAACTCCCTTGTTCTGTTATAGGCTTTATGAGTATAACGGTTTACGGTCATCAGCATGGTCATGGCAAACTCTGCCACCGCCTCTGGGGAGTAGCTGGGCACCCGCAGAACCTGAATTTTATCTTCGGCTGCCTTCACATCCACATGATTAAATCCCGCGCTCCGCAGGAGAATCGCTTTTACATGCATGTCATAAAGCTGATCGATCATACCGGCATTCACATAATCATTTACAAAAATGCAGACCGCGTCAAAGCCTTTTGCAAGAGAAACTGTTTCCTCGTGAAACGGCACTTCATAGAAGCGGATATCAAATCCGTAATCCTTTCCCATAGGCTCAAACCAGATTCGGTCATAAGGCTTCGTGCTAAAAAATGCAATCTTCATAAAATTTACCTCCACTTTTCATCATGATAATAAGTATATACAAAAAACCGCCTTGCCATCCAGTATCAGCGGTTATCTGTTCTATTTTTACATTTTAATTACTCAGGAAGTCAGATCCCGGAAAAAGTTACTGATGCTTTCCTTAATGCTTTCCCAAAAACCTTCCTTTGCGCCTTCCACAGCGCTTTCAACCGCATCTCCGATGGCTTCGTCGGCCTGTTCCACAACGTCACCAAGCTTTTCGTCGGCCTGCGCTACAACGTCGTTCAGCTTCTCATCCGCCTGCGCCACCGCCGCCGAGCCA
Organism: uncultured Lachnospiraceae bacterium; assembly: GCA_910584725.1. Taxonomy (GTDB): domain Bacteria; phylum Bacillota; class Clostridia; order Lachnospirales; family Lachnospiraceae; genus UBA3282. The sequence goes on from CAJUBE010000024.1 coordinate 68,837, forward strand.
TATTCTTCATACATATCCTTCACCTGGCCGACAAGCTCCTCCGCGCCGGTTTCAATGTCTTCTGCGGCAGGTTTTTCCCCATCGTACAACTGCGTAAGAGTGAGGGCCGCCACGCACAGAATCGCCAGCAGGCACAGTACGCTCATAAATTTTTTCATATTTTCCTCCATGTCAGAGCAGTTTACTGCTATGACACGCGATGAGAAATTCGCGAAGGCGATTTCTCATCTGCGATCAAGGCACATTTGAGGTTACTTTTCACACCCGCACCATGCACTTGCTGCATGGTGTCGGAGCCAGCGCCAAAATGCCTGTATTTTGGCATTTTGTGTGCATTATTGTTGCAATTCACACGGAATAATCGTAAATTGATGCGAAATCTGGCGTACGTG
>CAJUBE010000025.1 GCA_910584725.1 uncultured Lachnospiraceae bacterium
ACTACTGGGTTCGTAGCCGTTTTTTAGCTTCACAAGTGTCAAACTCGGGATTATAGTTACGCCTTATTTATTTGTAAAGAGTTGGCTGTACGATCAAAAGATAAATTGTAAAATATTGTATTTAAACGTATAATGATAGTATGTTAAAAAAAACGGGTCAGCTATAAGCAGAGAGGAGAACAGGTTTTGGAAATTCAATTTCAGTCACGTTGGTTTGAGAAATGTATCAGGGACTATCTGGGGATTGCAGATAGAAAAATTACGACAGAAGATGTCAGCGTTATCAAATATTTGTATGTGAGTACAACTGACGGTTATTTTTTAGGATTTGGCAAGGGTGATCTGCCTGCAAATTTCGAGTTTTCAGATGCGGGAGATGAGTGGTTCTGCTGTTGTCTGTCAGATACGGGAAAATATCGTACAGTAGAAGATTTTATTGAAATAAGGGAATGGGAAGACAGTAAAGAACTTCTAATTAAGAGAGAACTTTTAGATGAAGAAAGTGAAGATGAGGATACATCAGATATGCAGGATTTTGAGAGCAGCGTCAAAATTTATGAGCCTGAAGAAAATGATTTTGATGGGCTTGTGAGGAATGAAATGACGTATGATTATGGAATACTTTATCCCGAAGACTTTGCACATCTGAAAAATCTGGAAGTTGTGCGTCTCATGTCCTGTGAGACAGAGATTCATAGTCTGGCGTTTTTAGAATCGTTGTCTAAAATACGTGTTTTGGAAGTGGGACAGGTAAGGTTACATACACTTGAAGGTTTAGACAAAATAATCGGGCTTGAAAAGCTTTGTATATGGGCAAATTAAGTTCCTATTATTAAAAATATATCTGGCTTTAATGCAGAAAGGCAGAGATTCGGAAGAGTCCCTGCTTTTTTTCTGCCCAATTAACTGGTGAAAAGTAACAGTTCAGCTCAGGACTTTGCACTTGCTGCAAAGTCCGTGAGAATACGTAATGGTTGAAAAGAATCCGGCCTCTTTGCCGAAGGCAAAATTGGAATAGGCCGAATTCAGTAACTATGAAGCCGAAGGCTGAATAGTTATGGTCATAATCCCGGTATATTGCAAATATAATGAAAATAAGGGCGCATATTTCACCGAATTTGCAAATCCGAAAAAAAGAGGATAAAATAGGAGATATTGTAATATGAAGGACGAAAACAATATTTCAAAAGCGATAGAGGAAAGACAAGAGAAGGATATGAAATTCGAGAGTGCGGAACAAAAGAGACATTATATGTTGGAAGAACCGGTGGAAAAACTGGTATGCAGGTTGGCAATGCCTACCATATTAAGTATGCTAGTCACCTCGTTTTATAACATGGCGGACACTTTTTTTGTGGGAAAGCTCGACACCCAGTCTACGGCAGCGGTGGGGATTGTTTTTTCCCTGATGGCGATCATTCAGGCGATCGGGTTTTTGTTCGGGCACGGTTCCGGCAATTTTATTTCCCGGAAGCTGGGTGCGGGTGATATAGAAGAGGCGGAGAAGATGTCCGCGGTCGGCTTTTTTACTTCTTTTTTGGCAGGCGTGGCGATTATGGTGGGATGTATGTTTTTTATCGAACCGCTCTCCTATCTGCTCGGTTCCACGGAGACGATCCAGCCGTATACAGTGGCTTATCTGCGGATTATTCTGATCGGTGCGCCTGCCATGACGGCGTCTTTGGTGTTAAATAACCAAATGCGTTTTCAAGGAAGCGCTTTTTATGCCATGATCGGTATCGTATCTGGCGCGGTGATCAATATTGTGCTGGACCCGGTTCTGATTTTCTGGTGCGGCATGGGTGTTGCCGGGGCGGCGCTTGCCACGACCGTAAGCCAGTATTTAAGTTTCTTTTTCCTGTTAATTATGATAAGGCGTGGCGGAAATATTCAGATCCGTTTTCAGAATTTTAAGCCGAGCCTGCATTTTTTTATCGAAGTGATCCGGGGCGGGATTCCTTCTCTGTTTCGGCAGGGGCTTGCCAGTGTTGCCACAATCTGCTTAAATCACGCAGCTGGTGTGTATGGCGATGCGGCGATTGCGGGTATGTCTATTGTGTCGCGTATCATGATGTTTGCCAATTCCGCACTGATCGGTTTTGGGCAGGGCTTTCAACCCGTGTGCGGTTTCAATTACGGGGCGAAGCGGTATGAGCGTGTGCTAAAAGCGTTTGGTTTCTGCGTGAAGGTGGCTTTCGTCTGCCTTCTGGGAATGGCGGTCGTGGTATATATCTTTGCGCCCCAGCTTGTGACTGTTTTCAGAAAGGACGACCCGGACGTTATCATGGTGGGGACGGCGGCGTTGCGCTATTCCGTCATTGCCTTTCCGTTAGCCGCGTGGATTATCATGTGTAATATGATGTTGCAGTCTATCGGCAAAGGATTGAAGGCGTCCATCGTTGCCTCCGCCAGACAGGGCATTTTCTTCCTGCCGCTTATCGCAATTCTGCCACATTTTTTTGGGCTTGCGGGTGTGGAGGCATGTCAGGCGGTGTCGGATTTCTGCGCGCTCACGGTTTCGATTCCGCTCGGGGTGAGCGTGATCAGGGAAATGAAGCGGGAGGAGAGGGAAGAAAACGATAGTGATTTGTAAATAGACAAATTATAATTTTAGTATATTATAATTTAGTAATTTATACTTTAGTAAATCGTAATTGACTAATATTAGATGATATGGTATATTATTGAGTAACAGGAGGGGTGAAGGCTATGTTTATTGGCAGAGAGCGGGAACTGGCGTCCTTGAATCAGTTATACCAGTCTGACAAATTTGAGTTCGCGGTTGTCTATGGTCGCCGCCGTGTGGGTAAATCGGCGCTAATCAACCAATTTATCCGGGATAAAAAAAGCATTTATTTTATGGGTGTTGAGAGCAATGCCGCACAGAATCTGGAAAATTTCAGTAAAAGCATTATGGAATTTGGGACAGGCATTCCTGCGGAGATGGCTTTTGTATCCTTTCAGGCGGCGCTAGAATATGTCTTTAAAATAGCTGAAAAAGAAAGGCTTATCCTTGCCATTGACGAATATCCTTATGTGGCTCGTTCTTCCAAGAGTCTTGCCTCCACTTTACAGCTTTTGATTGACCAGTATAAAGACAGTTCTAAGCTGATGCTGATTCTCTGCGGCTCCTCCATGTCTTATATGGAAGATCATGTGCTGGCTTACAAATCGCCGCTCTATGGCAGACGGACGGCACAGATGAAGATATTGCCTTTTGATTTTGAGGACGTTTGTCGCTACTATAAAAATTTTTCTGATCAGGATAAAGCGCTGGCTTATGGAATCGTGGGAGGAACACCGCAGTATCTGTTACAGATGGATGACAGTAAAAGCATAGAAGAAAATATAAAGAATACATTTTTGAATCCTATTTCTTTTTTGTTTGAGGAGCCGGAAAATCTGTTAAAGCAGGAAGTGAGAGAACCCGCTCTGTATAATGCCATTATTACCGCTATAGCGACGGGCGCTTCGCGGATGGCGGAGATTTCCACAAAAGTGGGAGAGGACACGAGCGTCTGTGTGACTTATCTGAAAAATCTGGTGGCGCTTGGGCTGATCCGAAAGGAAACGCCTTACGGTGAAAAGGCTTCCAGAAAATCTATTTATTTTATTGATGACAATATGTTTCGGTTCTGGTACCGATTTATACCGGAAAACAGTTCCATGATTGTCCGCGGGGCGATTGATGTGGTTTATAAGCGGATGGAACCGCATCTGTCTGATTATATGGGAAAGGTATTTGAAGAGATTTGTAAGCAGTATCTTTGGAAACTTCTGCTTACGGGGAAATCGCCCGTAGAATTTAAGGAACTTGGCCGCTGGTGGGGTACGGATTCATCTACCAGAAGTCAGGCAGAGATTGATATTATGGGGGAAGAAGATCAAGATACTGCACTATTTGCTGAGTGTAAATGGACAAACGAAAAAGTGGATGTGGGAGTTTTGGAAAAACTGGCGGAAAAAAGTAGGCTGTTCCATTACCGTAATACCTATCTTTATCTTTTTGCCAAAAATGGATTTACGAGAGGATGTGAAGAAAAGGCGGGTGAGATGGGGAATGTGAAGCTGGTTTCCTACAGTGATATTATAAAGTTGTTAGGGTGAATCTTTTCTACACGATTAAACTTATAGTAACTTATAGGATATATTTTACAGAATCAAGCGTAAATAAGTTGACGAAGGCGTAGTTGTATGAAATAATATGAATGGAGGTGAATCCTATGTTTAAAGTAAATCCATACAGACCGGGAGCCGGATTGATGCCGACTTATTTAGCCGGACGTGATGAAGATATAGAGAACGTTACCCAGATGTTTGAGGCACTTTCTATGAATATGCCTGTACAGTCTATTATTTTTAGTGGATTACGGGGCGTAGGTAAAACTGTTTTGATCAATAGTCTGCAAAAAATTGCCGAGGATAAGGATATTTTTTGTAAACATATTGAAGTGGAAGAGAGAAACGATTTTATTTCTCAGATTGCCGCCTGTTCACAAGCATTTTTAAGGAAGGTAAGCGCGAAAGAAAAATTCAGACATTTGATACAGAAGCCACTCGACGCAATTAAAGCATTGGTTATTTCGTTTGATCCAAGTGACAGTACCTTTTCTCTGTCTATGCAGGAAAAGGAATTATATAAATCCGTTAATTTAACGCAGGGTCTGAAAGATGTGTTTACAACAGTCGGTGAGACGGCATATAAGGCAGGTATTCCTATTTGCTTCTTTATTGATGAAATCCAATATATGAAACCAAAGGAGCTGGGCTCTTTGATTTCTGCTTTGCATCGTACCAATCAATTGGGATATCCGGTAATGGTAATTGGCGCCGGACTGCCCAAAATATATAAGATGTTGTCAGATGAAAGGTCTTATTCCGAAAGATTATTTTTATATAAAGAAATCGGTTCTTTGACGGATGAACAGTCCAGAAATGCGATTGAAATACCTGCGCGGAAATTTGAGATTCATTATACAGATAAAGCAATAGAACAAATTATTTCTATTACGAAAGGCTATCCTTTTTTTATTCAGCAGATGTGTCAGGTAGTTTATAAAAATGCGGTTGAAAAGGAGATAGGATGCGGCTGTGTGGAAAGCAGTACAGAAGAGTTTTATAAACTTCTGGATGTAGGCTTTTTTAAGGTCAGATACGAGAGATGCGCAGACAGTGATAAAAAATTTATTTTTGCCATGGTGGAGTGTGGAGAATTGCCGTGTACGATTGCCAATGTGGCGAAGAATCTGAATAAAAGCGTAAGTTCTATATCTACCACAAGAGCGCAGCTAATCAATAAGGGAATTATTTATCCGATCAGATATAGGGAATTGGATTTTACAGTGCCGGAGTTTAGCGGATATATCCAGAGATTGGAAGAGTATAGATTGTGGTGTGAAGAAAAGGAATTGTAATTTTTGCAGGCTGTTTTTGTAGAAAAAAGTTATATATGATAAATTAGAGAGAATGGAGGGAGAAAGTATGAGACGAAAAATGCAGGCATTATTTCAAAACGGAGACAAGGACACTTTTGCCCATGCAGAATAGCGGGCATATAGAATTCTGCATGGGCGGCTAAAACTATATGTTCTGCTGTTTCTGCACTTTATTTATGCAAAGGTCGTCAATCTCGCAGCAAGATGCAAGGTTGACTCGTAAATAAGGAGCGGTGAAAATGAAATATATAAATGCAGCAGAAATATTGCCGGATCAGCTATTGAAGGAGCTTCAAAGATATATCGATGGTGAGGTACTCTATATTCCAAAGGCGTCAGACAAGAAGGAATGGGGAACTGCCAACGGTTCGCGCCTGTTTTATCAGAAGCGGAATGAGGAAATAAAAAGGCTTTATAAAGCCGGGTATTCTCTGGATATATTAGTGGAACGCTACCATCTGGCATATAGCACGATCAGAAAAATAGTATACGGATAATTGCAAGGCGCTTGCCCGAAAGGCAGGCGTCTTTTGCGGTGATTTTATTTATAGTCATTCTCATCCCTGCCAGTATTGTTTCCTGTCTGTTACAATGATGACGTATCATAAGTTTCACAAATTAATTTCTTAATAATAGAAAAATACAAGGAAAGTGAGGGATCAGAGGTATGAAAAACATAACGACGAAGCAGTTTCAGTTATTATCGGACAATCAGACGGTATGGGATTTACTGGTTGAAAATTACGCGGAAAATGGAGTAGAAGCGCCATTTTTTGAATACGCGCTTACCTCAAGCTGGCTGGATAAACGCTATCTTTATCTAAACAGACTTTGGTTTGATAAAGGGAAGGCAGTTGCCCTTGTTTTCTATGAACAGCCGTGTACAGATATATATTTTAGCTTGCATCAAGGATATGAAGCGTTGGCGGAGGAGATGATAGAATATGCGGAAAAGTACATGCCGGGAAATGGGAAAGAAAAGACATTCTTTTTTTGCCCGGGGCAGCAGGCGCTGATGGATACTGCAGAAAAAAAGGGATACAGACAGGAATTTACCATCGAGAATTATGTCATTGATTTTGATACGGCACAATTAAATTACCCATTGCCAGAGGGATTTCATTTTGTAGAACACGATAAAGTGGACCCGGTAAAACATGCGATTTGCTGTTGGAAAGGATTTGACCATGAGGATAAGGGTCCGTTTGAAAACTGGGAAGGGGAAGATCCGGGAACGCCATGGAATCCCCAAAAAGCATATCAAGGTACCATTAGCGATATTATGGCTCCGCCCCCGCATTCTACATATGAGTATAATGTTATAATTGCAAATGAAAGAGAAGAATATGTCTGCTTTTCGGGAATGTGGTGGGTGCCGGAAAATAAGCTCGCATATATGGAGCCGCTTTGTACGATACCCGAATATCGTCATAAAGGTCTGGCGGCAGCGGCGCTTTCTGTGCATTATCGAAGAATGAAGGAGCTGGGGGCTGCGTGTATGACTGGCGGAGGAAACGAGTTTTACCGCAGAATAGGATACAATCGCAAAAATCAGACATACGGCTGGAAAAAGTAAGAGAAGGGGGAATAAATGAATGATAAATTTGGAAGAAAGAAACAGGAAGATAATCGATGCCGTAATCCGTAAAGCAAATACTGTGTGCCCGGAATCTCTTGCTCTAATCGGAATAAACGGCTCTTTTATGACGGGTGACTATTATGAAAAGTCAGATCTGGATTTACTTATTCTGATCAATGATGACAGGGGATGGCAGCTTGGTTGCAGCATGATACAGGATGACCTGCAGGTCGGACATGATATTTACTGTACCAGATGGGAAGATTTACAGTTTGATGCTAAATATGAACATCCCAATATTTCCAAACTGATGGATTCGGAAATTGTGTATTGTGCGGATGAGAAATATGAAGAAAAATTACTTGCATTGCGGCAAAAAGCAAAGGATATTCTGGAGGCGCCTTTCTCCGGGGAAGATTATGAGAAGGCAGAAAAAGGGTTAAGAGAGGCGGAACATTGTTATGCGATGGCAATGCTTTCTGACGAGAGTTCCAGAGTGTCAGAATGGGCGGGCGGTGTCGTTTATTATGTCGAAAATGCGATAGCAATGTTAAATAAGCAGTATTTTCATTATGGTGTGAAGCGTGCGTATGAAGAACTGGACGCAATGAAGAAAAGACCCGAAAAACTTTGCGATATGATAGAGCATGTGGTATCAGCGGTTTCTGCCGTATCTGTCAAAGAGCATTTGACCATACTGATGAAGGGAACAGCAGCCGTGTTTCATCAGGTAAAGGAGACGTTTCCCGCAGAGAAGAAACCGATAGCTGTAGATACAATCGGCGGCACTTATGAGGAAATGTATTCAAACTGGCGCAATAAAATGTATTTTGCCGCCTCCACAGGAAATAAACACCTTGCCTTTATGAGTCTAATCAGCGCAAATGTAATGTTTGCTGAGATCAGCAGTCAAGTGGAGATAGATGAATATGATGTCTTGGGCTGCTATAATCCAGAGGATTTACAGCAGACGGCGCACGCGTATGATCATATTCTGCATACATATCTGGGTGAATACAGAAAAGGGGGTGTATCGGAGAGGCGGTATTCGGATATTGATGCGTTTGTAACAGATTATCTGATGAAGCGGCAGTAAGTATGGGTATTAGATAAATTTTAACTGCTTTTTAAGAATGCTGTTTATATAAGTTACGGTGCTATAAAATTTAGGATAAAATAAAGTATACTTTATTTTATCCTAAATTTTTGGAATGGATGATATGGCGCGTTTTCTACTTCACATATTTCCCCGCCCGGTACAATGAAAAATTGAAGTCCCGGATACCCATATCTTTTGTATTTTTTTCCGTCCTACAATAATAGTTTTTCATCCAGTAAAGATCATAATAGGTATCGACGTTATAATTTCCGTTTTCGTCAACAGACGTCTTTTCCAGCATATCTTCCACACTGATCAGATAAGGATTGACTGACGGATCCAGAATCGCAGGTGCGGCATCCGCTGAGAGCCCTCCCAGATAATCATAGTCTGCACCGTTCGCCAGATTATAGCGGGTAATCAGATAATCCGGTTTGGAAAAAGACAGAAAAGTATAGCATATCCCTACAACCGCCAATCCATATAGAAATAACGGAAACCGCCTATAGAAAATGAACACGGTAACGCCTGCCATCAGTAGAAAGATGACGGCGAGAGCCCACAGAACAAACAGCCGCAAAAAGGTAAGAGCATAACTGTCAATGTACATAATCATCCGCAGGGCGCTGGAAAAAATCATAATAAAGGTACAGCCGCAGATTACCGCCAGTATTGCCCGCAGAGGTTTGCTTTCCCGGAACAGGTAAAGGCAGATCAGCACGAGTAGCAGATTGATGACGCAGACAGCGAGAAGCTGGAAAAATCCTTCTCTGGCGTATCTCGCGTAAGTGTAATTTTCCGGCAGTTTCATGTTGCCGATAAACAGGTAAAGGATCTGTACCATGCTGAAAACCAGATAAAGAATGCTGAGCAGGGAAGTAAAGACAATGGCGATGACAGGATCAAACCCAGCCTTTTCCTCTGTTTTTTCTTTGATATCCTTTCTGCAGAGCGCCGCCAGCAGGGCATAGGAGGAGAAAAAAACCACTGTTATCACGACAAGAATCTTGATGACTTCCAATATGTTCAAAGTTTTTATCAGGCGGAACAGCATGTTTTCAAAAACGGCGTCCGCACCGACTAACAGCAAAGTCATACAGAACAACAGGGGAATAGCAATGAAAATTCCTATGAGCGCGGGGAGAAAATAACTCTTTTTCCCGGGTTTTTCCTTTTTTTCTGCATCAAAATAAGAAACCATGTCGCTAAAAGGGCTGATCAGACAGCAGAAGAAGGAACCAATTGTCTGAAAAACAGCGGTAAAGTAACGTGGAAAATTCCATGCTTTGTCATTGTATATTGTATGCAGCATAAGGATCAGAGAAAGAAGCAGAATGCCGCATTTGTTCATAAAAAGAATAGGCAGGGAAGCGGTCAGACAGTTAGAAATGCCTAACAATTTGATTCCCGCGATGTAAAATACGCTGTCTTTTTTGAAGGGAACCCCTAACTTTTTCATAGAGAAGAAGAAACAGCAAAGGGTTCCGATGACGAAAAAAGGGTAGGTGATCCCCGACGTATTTTTGTAGAGGCAGAAGGCGTAAAACGCTGAGTAGATCAGACAGCCGATACCAAAGGACGGGAACTGCCGTCTCATGCTGCGGGTGTATTCGGTTTCCGAATCTTCCGTGATTCTTTCTGCGGGTTGTAAGTAAGTGGTAGCTGTAGGTTCCATTATGTCCTCCATTTCCTGCGCGGCTGCGCAAAGTAGATTGTTGTTATATCTAAAAATCCGGCTTTTTAAATTGTATTCATGTAAGTGATTTTGCTGATACAAAGCTCTGAACGGTGATATAATAGAGTTCTATGTTCCCTTCATATCGGAGCTGTCTTCCTCTGCGGAAGTTTCCTCGTCCTCCACATACTGTAGCAGATCGCCGGGCTGGCAGTTTAACGCCTTGCAGATTTCGTTTAAGGTGGAGAGGCGAATCGCTTTTGCTTTATTATTTTTTAAGATGGACAGATTCGCAAGGGTGATGTCGATTTCACCGGCAAGTTCGGTCAGCCCTTTTTTGCGCATTGCCATCATAACGTCCAGATTTATGATAATCGCCATGATATTCTCTCTTTCCTTATTTGATAAGTTTGAAAGCCTGTGCCGCCGCACTTTTTGTATGGCTTTCTTAAACGCTTTTTTGTTAGCATCGTAAAATAGATGTCTGCTTATTTGTTTATGTCGCTAGATTGTCAGATCATTTTCTTCCTTGTAGGTGATGGCCTTATCAAAAACACCCGCCAGTACTTTGCTGAACAGCCCCGCGATCACAAAGACCAGGATTATAATAAATACAGCCGGCGTGAGGTAGAGAAAAAGACGGCAGGCTGTGATTACTGCGATAAAAAAGCTGTAAATACTCATTTTCTCAAGGCTCACCACGTTTTCCCGGATAAAGCAGTCGTCAGCCAGCACGGAACGGAACATTTTTCGAAGCTGCTGCAAGATCAATACCGCAAATATGCCGGAGAGAAAGAACAGCAGGCAGAGAGAATAATAATTTTCTGCAAAGTAGTTGTTGAATCTGCCGTAAAACTTAATGCTCAAGGGAAGTGTGGCAATTACGACAATTCCTGCGTAAAACATGGCGTCCAATAAAAATTTAGTAAAAAGAGTGAGTCTGTCTTTCATTGCATTCTGCCCTTTCCATATCGCGGAGCCCAAGATTTGTGGTTCCAGCAATACGATTTTACAAATTTTTCTTATAACCATAAAATAGCACGGTAAAAAGCGATTGTCAATAAAAATTTATCGAATTTCAATAAAATATTATTTTCTATCAATAACTTGGGTGGAAAAGAAGGGGAGGGGATAAGAGATATGGAAAAGGGCATAGGATATTATGCAAAAATAATGGAAAGCGATAATCGAGCAGGGAAGAGATTCTCCCTACTCGATTTCTACAGAAAAGTGCGACAATTTTTTAAAGTCTTACGTCTACAGGATGATAGGCGTAGGATTCCTGATTTTCTAAAACGTTGGCATCAGGGGTATCGGAAACATTTTCAGTCGGCTTTTTGCCGTTTTCTGTCTCACCGGATGTGTTCTCCTCTTCCTTTTCCGATTTTTCGGTCCGATTGTCGGCCTTGTCACTCTTAGCCGCATTCTGCATGGTTTCACCTGCCTGCGCTAAGGATGCAAACTGGGATGCTGTGGCTTTCTGTGCCGCCTCTTTTACATCGGCAAGTTCTGCTTCCTTTGATTCCACATTGCCGCCTCTGCTGCTGTCCAGCTTAATTTCCGCCTCCAGCACATTTGCCCGGCCCTCCATTTTTTTGGCGGTGCTTCCCTGTGCGTTCGCCTGCTTGATGGAAACGTCGGCGGAAACCATAGCGGTCATGCTGTCTGCAGATATGCCGACGTTTTGCGCGCCGTTTGCACTTTCCTGTTTTTTGGTTCCCATCAGCTCATCAAAAGAAGACTCCTCTTTTTTCTTCTCCCGTTCCTCCCGCCTTGCCTCAATCTGATGCTGACGGAGCTGAATCTGTAATTCGCTGATCTGTTTCTGGATTTCCTGCCGCTTTTTCATTTTCGTGTCGGTCGGCATTTCCTGATTGGAGGAAACTTCTTTCAGGTCATTTTGCAGCTTTTCGATCTGCTGCTGTAAACTTTTGCTTTCCGCATCCATCTGCCCGTTTTTGCCTGCTGTCATTCCTGCTGTGTTCTGGGACGCGCCTGCGCCGCCTACTCCGTTTATGTTCATAAACTCTCCTTTCCCGCACCTGTTTCGCTGTTTGTTTTTTGTCAGGTGCGCAGACATAAACTGTATCTGTCAATTTTTTCTTTGTTGTCTATTTCGTTGGTGCAGCTATATTTGTAAAGAGAGGATGTTGTGAAATATCTTTTTTTGGTTGTAAAGACATGAATTTCATTAGTCCGCAATTTGCAGCATGACCCGCAGTACACAGCGTTCTTCCTGTTCGTAACGTTCTTTTCCGATTTCCATATCGCCCAGATATTTGTTTGCCACCTGGCGGATGGAACTTAAGCCAAAGCCGTGCTCGTCTCCCGTTTTTGTAGTAAGGGGAAGTCCATTCCATTCGTCTGCTTCCAGATCGCCCGTAAAACTGTTGGCAATTTCCATGACATACATATTTTTCATATGATAAGAGTAAAGGGAAATATACGGCGCAGGCAGGTTTTCCCGCTCTATGGCTTCAATGGCGTTGGAGAGACCATTATTTAAAACAATACTAATATCAAAGGCATTGATTCCGCTGTCTGCAGGGTAGTGGAAATCACAGGTAAAGTCAATTCCCTTTTCTTCTATTTCCTTTTTGCGTTCGGAGAGGATTACATCGGTTACAGGATTGCCGCTGCGTGCACCAATAGAAGTCCTCTGCATTTCACAGGTAAGGGAGTCTGCATATTTTTCTGCTTCCTCATATTCGCCTCGTGTGTAAAGTTGTTTTAAGGTCATCAGATGATTGCCCATATCATGGCGTAGGGTGCGCATATCTTTGTAGAGACGTTCCGCCTCTGTAATGTGGGATTCCAAGTCCTGCATCTGTCTGGAGAATATTTCCCGCTGCCTGTCTTCCTCCTGTTCGGTTTTCCATTGGCGAAACAGCCAGATGATAGCGAGGTTTGTCGCATAACAGATGAGCGCGTAAATCACAATCAGCATTTCGTAACCGATTTTTACGGATAATGATGCTTGTCCGAGTGTATTTGTGTATGAATCATAATAAAAAAGGATCATCGCGTAAGCGCATATGCCGGATAAAGAGGGAATGACCAGAATCAAGAGTTCCCGTATTTTCATGCGCTCCTGCTTTTTGCCATAAACTTTCAGCAAAAACCTGACACTGACGTACATCAGAAGAAACCCTGTCAGTGCATCCCGCACGCAATCCATGATAGAAAGCCGGAGCCAGAAGACATCGTCCTTACCGGCAAAAAACTGAACATAAAACAACGACGGGATAAGAGTTATTTGACCTACAATGCGCCATACCTGCCATCGTAGGCTGAAAAAAGAGATGGAGAAAAAAAGCTTCTGGCTGATACATACGGGGTCGAGCAGACACATGACAACAAATGCCCCCAAAATACCGATGCCGTAGGCGAGCATGACATTAATATAATATGGCATATATTGCAGAAATAGCATGATACAGACGTAAGCAGCAGTGACCATCCATATCCGCGATTTTTGCAGGCGGCAGGAGGATTGATCCGAGAGAAACGGTTTGAACAAAAAAGCATAACAATAGGCGGTCAACAGCGTCGTGGCGAGTGAGTAAATACGGAATGAAATTTCATAATATTGATTCAGCTCGTTCATCTGTCCGCTCCTTTGCTGTTTGTACGGCTGATATACTGCATATACTGCCGCACGAACCCGGCAAACTGTTTTTTGGAGACGGGGACGGCGTCCGTTTCCAGCCAGACCGTGTCGGCACTGTATTTTTCCACATATTTCAGATTCACCAGATAAGCGCGGTGCGTGCGGTAAAAATCCGCCCCGGTCTGTTGGGAGAGCTCCGTCAGCTTTCCGTAATATTCGATATCGCCGTTTAGGGTGTGCAGCAGAACCTTGCGGTTGAAAACTTCTGCGTAAATAATATCCGAGAGCAGAACCTTTGTGGAAAGACCGCCCCTCTTGACGAGGATTGCGCGGGGAATGGTCAGTTTATCTTTGCTGCCTGCGTTTGATACAGGGTCCGTCAAATGGTGTTGGGATGCTATATTTTTGGTGGGATTTTGCGGATCGGATTTTTCCGTCTGTCTTGCATATTGCCGCAGGGCATTGTCCAGCACCTCGTACAGCTTTTTGTCATCAAAGGGTTTTACCAGATAATGAAAAGCGTTTACGTCAAACGCTTCGTAGACATATTCCGACAACGCTGTCACAAATATGAGAATGATGTCCCTGTTTTTATGGCGCAGCTCTCTTGCGGTCTGCATGCCGTCTTTTCCCGGCATCTGGATGTCCAGAAAGAGAATGTCGGGGAGTTTTACCGCGGGCAGGGCAAGCAGCTTGTCTCCGGAATCAAAGCTGTAAGTCTGACATGGAGTCCCTGAGTATTTACAATATGTTTCAATTTTTTGCCAAAGTATTCTGCGCAGAGCTTCCTCGTCGTCGCATATTGCTATTTTTGCCGGTTTCATCTAGTTCTCCTTTTACATAAACACTGTACTAAGCCTTGTCGGTTAAGATAAGTATACAGGATAATCTGTAAAATGCCCTTTATTTTCAGAAAAAATGTTGTGAATGACCTATTTTTTGGTGTGGATGAAAAAGGACAGATTAAGCGTAGCCAATTACAGACCGCCCTTTCTGTTTGGCAAGCGGGAATTTTAAGGTTGTGCGTTGAAATTGTCGGTATATTTTTGTACATATCAGAAAATATATGTTACACTGGAGCTATAGACCGAAAAAATAAAAGGTATTCAATGAAGACATTGATTTTGTAGATTCGAATATGCGGGGCATTTACGCGGGAAGGTCATGGACTGCATGAAGACGAGGAGTGGCTGGCAGCATGGATGACGGAAAAGTAATCTTAAAGAAGATAATTATTGCGGATGAGGAAGAGCCGGATAAGGCGGCACAGGAAAAAACACCGTCAGTAATTTCGGAAAAGGTGATTATTGCAGATACGGAGATGCAGGAAGACGCGCCTGTGCCGGTTTTGTCGGACGATATCAAAATGCTGGTAACGAGTATGATTCATAAGGACGGAAAGGCGTTTGCAAGAGTTTCCTTTCTGCGGGACAATGATTGGGCGGAAGGGATCGTGCCCGGCGGACGGATTGAGAAGGCGCAAGGTTTCAGTGAGGAGGAGATTGAAAAGCTGGAAGCCTATCTTGCGGGAGAGCAGGAGATGATTCTGCAGGAGGCGAAGGGGGTGAATCCCATACGAAACCTGTTTACTTAATTGTTTCGCTCACATCCGTTCGCAAAAATCAGACAAATACCATCTGGCTGAACGAAAGGAGGTACATATGATACTCGGAGATTTTTCGGAGTGGACGGCACAGAATCTTATGATACGAATTATAGCGTCCATGATCCTTGGCGGCATCATCGGTCTGGACCGCGGCATGAAGCACCGTGGCGCGGGCACGAAGACGATGACGGTGGTTTGTCTGGGCGCGACGCTTGTGATGCTGACGGAGCAGTATATCCAGATTCATTTTCCGGGGCTGGCCAATATGAACCGTCTGGCGGCACAGGTGATCAGCGGTGTAGGTTTTCTTGGCGTTGGCACGATTATTATATCGAACCACCGTGTCAGGGGATTGACCACGGCGGCAACTCTCTGGGCAAGCGCCACCATCGGACTGGCTGTGGGAATCGGTTTTGTGGAAGGCGGTGTGCTGATCACCCTTGTCATGTTGTTTTGTCTGCATGTGCTCCCCTTTGTGGAGCGTTTTGCCACCAGAAATTCCCGCTACTGTAATGTCATTATTGATCTGGAGGAAAGCCGGTACCTGCATGTGATCATTCAGGATTTGAAAGCGGCGGATATCGCTGTGGATTCCATGGAAATCAGCACCTCTAAAATCGGGGACAGCGTGTCGGCTTATCTGATTTTACATACAAAGAGAACCATAGAAAATACCGAAATTTATGAGATTATCACGAAGTCGGATAAGGTGGAGTCGGTGGATTTTCTGTGAATATTTTTTGTGTGCAATAAGCTGGGTATAGATATGTATGCACGATAATTTATTGTAATATTAATCCCACCGGACAGTGATCAGACCCCATCACCTCATTGTAAATCATGGCATCCTGCAATCTGTTTTCCAGAGATGCAGACGTGAGGAAGTAGTCGATGCGCCACCCCGCGTTTTTTGCCCGCGCGCTGAAACGGTAGGACCACCACGAATAAACGCCCTCCAGATCGGGATAAAAATAGCGGAAGGTGTCAATGAATCCGGCATCCACAAGAGCCGTGAATTTTCCCCGTTCCTCATCCGTAAATCCGGCATTTTTACGGTTGGATTTGGGATTCTTTAAGTCGATTTCCCTGTGCGCCACATTCAAGTCGCCGCAGAAGATGACAGGTTTGGTCTCTTCCAATTTTTTCAGATAGGCGAGAAAATCATCCTCCCATTTCATACGGTAATCCAAACGCGCCAGTTCATTCTGTGAGTTGGGCGTATAGACTGTAGCAAAATAAAAGTCGGGATATTCCAGCGTGATCACACGCCCCTCGTGGTCGTGCTCCTCCACACCGATGCCGTAGGTGGCCCGCAATGCCTCTTCTTTTGAAAAGATGGCGGTTCCGGAATAGCCTTTCTTTTCCGCATAATTCCAATATTGATGGTAGCCTGGCAGTTCGAGATCAATCTGTCCCGGCTGCAGCTTGGTTTCTTGTAAGCAGAAAATATCCGCGTCCGCTTCCTTAAAAAAATCCAAAAAGCCTTTGCCTACACATGCCCTAAGTCCGTTTACATTCCATGAGATACATTTCATTGTCTGTCTGATTCCTTTCTTTTGCATCATATCGGATAAAATTATTTTAGTTTAATTTTCCATTCTCTACACCAGTTGATGTCGGTCTCTGCTTAATAAACTGTCCGTATTACTGCAATTATGAAACAAAATTGTTTGCGCTTTTTTATAGGGGTTTTGGGGCGGCGTAGATGGTTAATTCTTGTAAAATCGAAGAATCTCTTTCCCTACAATCTCATCCGATAAAGCGCGCATACCGTCCAGCCGCTCCTCATAATTTTCCGCAGTCAGCCGTTCTTCCCCTTTTGCCAGCTTATCATAAACCCAATAATTGATATCCTTAGAAAAATGGATCATGTCCATGTATAGGTCTAAATTCGTAATAATTTCTTTTGCATCCTGATAATAATATATTTCCACGTTGTCGTAGGCAAGCAGCGCTTTCACGGTCTGTTTTTCATTGTAAATGACAGAATCCAACTCCCCTGTCCGATAGGCGTTATCCCACCAGAGCATGGAGTAGGGAGAGAAAAAGAATTTGAATGTCGTATCCGGGTGCGTCTCTACCATTTCTGTCAAAAGAGCAATATTTTTTTCAAGAGCATCCGCGGTTGCCGTTTCCGGCTGCATCTGTGCGACGGAAGGTTTTCTGGCATACATTCCTGTGGCCATATCTGCGCCGAAATATTTCCACTGTGCCCAGTTGTAGGAGTCTCCCTCGTCGTAGTCCCCGATAAAGGAAAATGCCAGCATATAGGGAATTTTTTCCATCAGCACATCTTTATTCAGCGTATATTGATAATCATTGAAATGGTTTTTGTCGTAGAGGTACATCGGGCAGCCCGTGGAGACATAAGTGGGTTCGTCGCTGGCGGAGAGGGAGGAGGGATCTATATTGTAAAAGACATAGTCCAGCTCGTGATTCTCATAAGCGATATCCAGAAGCACTTTTAAATCCGCGGTGGCGCCGTAGGAACGAATCGCCTTGATGGTCTGACAGTCAAACCCTTGATCGAACCAACCGTTGTTATAGTTTTCACAGACGGAGGAACCCACGATCAGCGCATTGTAATCAAACTTTCGAAGCGTCCCCACGCACTGGTATTCCTTGTCCGTCAGCACGGCTTTCAAACCGGGCAGTGGTTTGTGATACTGGTAAAAGGGGTCAAAAAGTACAACCGCACCGATTATCGCCACGAGGAGAAGAAGCGTTCTTATGAAAAACGATTGGATAAATTTTTTGTCTGAAATCATGGATTTATGCCTTTCGTTGGTTTAATCGTACAATTCATAATTTGCTGCGCAAATAATTCATTTTCGAGCGTCCGCCCTATACATATGAAAATAAAAAGTTCTTTGTGAACAGGCTCTCACGAACTTTTCACTTTCCTGTGTGCACGATCAGACTGTTGCTAAAAGTTGAAGTACAAAAATGTACTTACTTGCGACAGGGAGATTACGCACCAAATAAATAAAATGCAAATGCCCCAGCATCTGCCGGAGGTCAGCTCGTTGTGGGTTGCGCGTTCGTAGGCGTTTTTGTGGAAAATCAGGTAAAACGCCAGCACAAACAGGGCAAGCATAACGAACAGGTACAGATAATTAACCGCCGCTGGAGCCGCCAGTTCCAGAGCCTGTTTGAGTACATATATTTCCGAGATGTCAAGCTGTGCGGCAATCTCAAACAGTTTGCCGTTAAAGCGCAGGGACAGGAGGTTTTTGAAAAGCTGTCCTGCCGCCAGCATACTGCTGCTTCTAAAAAAGAAGAGAGAGAGATTGAAGAGCGTAAAGGTAATAATCCAGCCAAGAGGCGCGGGGATGTGAAAACGGGAAGGACGCTTTTCTTCCCTGCCGCGGATGCCTACAATACTGAGATTGTCCAATACGACCAGCAGCCCCTGCATGGCGCCCCACGCCACATAAGTCCATGCCGCGCCGTGCCAGAGCCCGCTCAGCAAAAAGACAATAAACGTATTGAAAAGCATACGCGCGCGCCCTTTTCGGCTGCCGCCAAGGGGAATATACACATAAGTGATAAAGAACCGGGACAGCGTAATGTGCCACCGCTGCCAAAATTCCTTGATGCTGCAGGAGCGGTAGGGCGAATCAAAGTTTAAAGGCAGTTCCACATGGAACATTCTGCCCAGACCGATTGCCATATCGGAATAGCCGCTGAAATCAAAGTACAGCTCAAAGCTGTAGGCGAGAATCACAAAAACAGTGGATACTGCGTCCAGTGAGAAAGTCTGCGCAAAGCCAAAGTTTGCCATCAGTCCAAACGTGTCCGCAAGCAGCACTTTTTTGGCAAGCCCCAGAACAAACAGATAAACGCCGCGCGCGAAGGAAGCGCTGTCGAAGCGGCGTCTTTCCGGGTCTTCAAATTGTAGAATGATTTCGCTGTGCAGTACGATAGGTCCGGCGATCAACTGCGGGAAAAAGGTCACAAAGGTCAGGTAGTTGATAAAATCGTAGTGCCTGCATCTGCCAAGCGCGCGGTCGATGATATAGGACATCTGCTGAAAAGTAAAAAAGCTGATACCGAGAGGCAGCAGGATGTGCTTCAAATTAAAATCCGCATGGAAGGCAAGATTTATGTTTTCAATAAAGAAGTCATAATATTTGAAGTAAAATAAAATGCCCAGATTCAAAATAAGACCCGCCAGAAGACCGATTTTCCCGGAGACGGAAAGAGGAGCCTTAACTGATGCAGCATTTCTTTTTGTTTCACAGTCGGTACCATACGCAGAACCGTGAACAACGGTATTTGCATTCGAGAGAGAATATTTTGCCTGCGCTCGATTCAAAGCGAAGCTCAACAAGTAGTTTAGCCCGATACTGCACAGGATAATGGCGAGATAACGGACATTAAAGTAGGCATAAAACCACAGGGACATAGCGGACAGGAAAAGGCTTGCCAGTCTATACCGCCCGAGCCTGTTAAGCCCGTACCACCCGATCAGCGCAATGGGCAGAAATATGAAGATAAAGATATAGGAATTAAACAGCATAAATTCCGAAATTCCTCTCTGAAAATACATAAATTTGTAAATACAGGTAAAAAATAATAGTGTGAAGCAGCAGCATCCCTGTTTCTGATATAGTATACCAAATTCGACTGCCGCTTACAAATTAAAATGATATCCGGAGGATTGATTTTTCATACAGAGGATATCAAACGGCGGCGGTGTATATGTCGCGCGGAAGAAATCAAAACGAATATTGACATTAAAATCGGAAAAACGGAGGATTATCATGCATAAATTAACAATTATGATCGTGATTTTTAGTTTTCTTTTACTAACCGGCTGTGGGCAGGAGGAACTGGCGGAAGAAGATCTGGTAGACGGCCGGGAAGCGATTGGGGAGCAGAAAGCGGAGGAAGTGGAGGCGGGAAATTTTCCGCTTTTCTGGGATGGCGAGGAGGAGCGGCAGTTTTATACCTTGCCAGAGCTGGAGGAGGAAGTAAAAGAGCTTCTCGGGGATAATTACTGGCCGGAAGTCAATTTATCGGCGGCAGAATTGGAGAGGCTGACAGGGATCACGGAGGATATGTATGTGGATTTTCTGGCGGAGAGGCAGATGCTCGACGCGCACATAGATACCATGATCATCATTCACGCTAAGGAGGATTATGTGGGAACAATCGAGCAGGCAATTGAAACCTACCGAAGCGGCTTGATTGAGCAAAATAAAAATTATCCGCAAAATCTGAGCAAGGCAAGAGCATCCCGTATCGAGACAATCAATGACTATATCTGCTTCGTCCAGCTTGGGGCGGACACCACGTCTCTGGCGGATCGGGGCAATGAGGCGGTGATGGCACATTGTCTGGAGGAGAACGAAAAGGCGCTGTATGTGCTGGAGCAGGCGATTTTGCAGTAAGCAGGGGGCAGACTCGGCAGGGTTTGGAGCCTCCTGTTTGCGTTTTTGCACTCGCGGGGTTCTTTCTTATTTCCATGATAAATTTATTGGCGGTTGACGGGGAGGCGGATACATAAAATATAATGCGGATTTAATGGAAAATTTGAGTATTATTTTGTATAATTGTGAAAACAGATAATTTAAAGCTTAAAAAGGGTCGATTATCATGACAGCATTAAGACGTGAATCAATTCAATTAGTGGAACAGATGCCGGAACGGGCTATTTAGGAAGGGGAAGCTGAATAGATGTTCAGAATTGCCATATGTGACGATGAAAGTTTATTTGCAGAAGAATTAAAAGAATTGCTCTCTGATTACATGATGCAAAAAGGTCTTGTTTTTGAAATAGATATATATGACTCGGGTGAAGCATTGATAGAATTAGGTATTGAGGTAATAAAGTATAATGCTGTGTTTTTGGATATTAACATGGAGAAGGTTGATGGTATCAGAACCGCGGAGAAGATCAGAGAAGTAAGCAGGGAAGTTTTTATTGTATTCGTGACTGCATATGTGAATTATTCTTTGGAAGGGTATCGATTAGATGTGGTTCGCTATCTGTTAAAAGGTAATGTAAATTTTCCGAGCACAGTTAATGAATGTGTGGATGCCCTCTTGGATAAACTTAATTATTCAGTCGCAAAAAGGATGTTTGATTTTCAAGAAGGTACAAAAGAAATATCGTTGGAACGATTATTGTATATAGAAAGCAACTTGCATAAACTGGAATTTCATATTATGGAAGATGATATGAAAGTTTATACCATGTATGAAACACTGAATGCATTAGAAAAGAAAATGGTAGCAAATGGTTTTATAAGAATACATCAGAGTTATCTGGTAAACATAAAATATATTAAAAATGTTGTGAGATATAGGGCAGTATTGACAAATGGGATTGAACTGATTATACCAAAAGCAAGATATACATATGTTCAGGAACAGTTCATATCATATCAGGGAGAAGTTTAGATGTCTGATTTAATGGCAGAAATATTGATAATATTTTTTGAAGTGTTTTGTTGCAAAATATTTTTTGAAATATTTGGGAAAGTGCGCTATAAGGGTTGGATTAACATCGTACAGATGATTGCTTTGGAATGTAGCGTATTTATTACCTCGAGAGTGCTGTCGGATCTATTTATAATAAAACAGATTGTGATGGTTTCGATATTTGCCATGTTTATGTTCTGGCATATAAATATCAGCATTAAAAAGTCATTTATATTAGCGCTATTGTATCAAGCAATGATATTATCAATAGACTATTTGATATACTTTATTAGTATAGAATTGTTCCTTGTTAGCGAGATAGCAGGGAAGAAGTATAGTTTAGAGAATGTTCTGATTATCTTGGTTGGAAAAATAGCTGCTTTTTTATGTATTCTGATTGTTGGAAGATATTTAAGGAAAAAGCCTACGGAAATGCTTGTTGATATAGACTGGTTTAAGATTCTCATTTTTCCGATATTTACAATAATCATTATAGCGGCAATGACTTCGGTTTTTAGAAATACGGAAACGTTTGAACAGGTTGTATTGTTGCTTATAAGTTCTTTTGGAATGATTGGAATGAACGTAGTGGTGTTCTATTTAATCAATAATGTAGCAGACAGGAAGGTACAATTATATGAAGATAGAATTTTTCGCCTTAAAGTGAAAAGTCAGGCAGAAATGTATCGTTCCATTTCGGAAAACTTTGATAATCAGAAAAAGAGGACACATGAATATAAAAACCAGATATCATGTATTGAGGCTTTACTGAAAAGGAACCAAATATCAAAACTGGAGGAATATGTAAAGGGGATTTATAGTAAGCTAGATAAAGAAGTGGATGCCATTGATACCAATAACGTAATAGTAAATGCGATTTTGAACATAAAGTATCAGGAGGCAGAAGAACAAGGAATTGTCTTTGTGCTACGAATAAATGATCTCTCAGGATTGAAAATTGAAGATGAAGATATCGTAACTATATTATCAAATCTGTTAAATAATGCGATTGAAGCATGTAAAAAGTGTGATGTTAGCAGAAGAGTTTTAAAGCTGAAATTTGTTATTGAGAATGGAATGATAAAAATAGGGATTAGAAATACATTTGCGCAACCTGTTCTTTATGAAAATGGGGAAATAAAATCTACTAAATTGGCTCAGACGGAGAAACATGGAGTAGGGATTAAAAATATTATAGGAGTAATTAAAAAATATGATGGCTCATATGTGATAAAGGATGTTGATCAGGAATTTTTCTTTTCAATTATTATTCCGGAATAACAGGCATTCCATGATTCGGCAATCGGAGTTTAGCCCCCTCATGAGGTTTTGGGTCATTTTCTGCTTCAAAGCAGTCATTTTCTGCAAGGAATATTGTTATATATGCGATTTTCTTTATACTTGATACAAAGGATGTGTAAATAATGGTTGAAGAGATAGTATCAAAATTAGTAAATCGGATGGAAGTAAAAAAGATAATAGAGGAAAACAACAGGGAATACTATGGATATGTTTTGATCATTATGGTAGAACGTGCAATAGCAGTTGCAACTATACTTGTTATGAGTCTTGCTTTTAAACAGTTCTTACCAACCATTGCTTTTCTTCTCTTTTTTCTTTCATTGAGGAAACGGACTGGGGGTTATCATGCGGATCAGTTCTGGCAGTGCTATCTATTGACAATCATAACTTATGTCGGTGTTGTTCAAGTGGCGGTTATATTTTCAGAAAACACTTATATTATGTATGGACTATTGTTTTTGGCAATGCTTGTTATTGAGGCTATTGGAACGGTAAATCATCCTAATGTTGCCTTTGATGAAAATGAACTGCGGGAAACAAAAAAAGCAGCCAGATTCCTTGTAATAATTGAAATTGGAACAATCGCAGTTTTGGCGGTATCGAAAATAAATCAGTTGTATGTAAGTTATATGTCAATCGCCATTATATTATGTTCATTTTCGATGTGTCTGGCAAAAATTATAAATCAGGAGGTAAAGTTAAAATGAGAAATGCAGAAAAACTTACAGACAAAGTGTTAAAGGCCGTGGAGAGAATTGCTCGGAAAGAAGCAGAAAAGGCTATGGTTGGCGGGAGTTCGGAATGCGCGACATTTTGGCACCAGCCGAAGAGACCGAAGAAAAGGTGAAATAAAATGTAACAGAAGAATCTGTGTTCATCTGTTATGTAAGCACTTTCTAGGGGGCTGCTGTATTGATAGACAGCAGCCCGTATTATGTGGTTATAAACATGCTATATAGCAAGAGTTATACAAAAGAACAGTTGGAGGAAGTACGACAAGTTTGTCAGTATAGGCATAATTTTGATATTGATAGTTTTCACCTGTCTAATACGTTTCTTGATCCATCGTCACTTACCTATGAACAATTGAAATTTATCAAATTAGGGAAAGGGAATATTAGAAAAAATAGATGGTCTTTATGATTTTTTAAATCCAGCAGATAAGGATAAGGTATTTGAAGACATGATTACAAAGTTATCTTCATATAATGCTAATCAGATTTTTTGAGGTATACCATGAATAAGGGCATTAGGATTGCGGTTATAGATAATGGGATTAATGAGGTGTACATAAAAAAAGGTTTAGAAAAGAGCATTGTTATTGATGAGAATGGTATTTGTGTAAGTGAAACAAAAAATTTAGGTCAACAGCGTTTTCAACATGGAACAAATTGTGCAATGATATTGGAAAAATATTGTACTGACTGCCGTTTAATTAGTATAAAAATTTTGGATAAGAATGGAAGAGGCGCAATAAAAAGTATTTACCCTGCGTTGGAATGGTGTTATAAAAATCGAATAAGATTGATAAATTTAAGTTTAGGAACGGTGGACTTTAGGGATTGTGAAAAATTAAAAATGTTGGTCAATGAATATGCAGTCAAAGGCATGATTATTATAGCTGCAACTGCCAATTCAGGCTTTGTGTCATATCCGGCCAGTTTTACGAATATAATCGGTGTGGCAACGATAGATAGTCCGTTAAGTTATTTAAAAGATTATATGCAGATGGGAATTGACGCGATCGTACCGTCTGAACATAGCGTTAATATATGTGGTAAGGAGATTAAGACTTCTTTATGTAATAGCTATGCAACATCATATATGTGTGCTTTGATTGCGAATAAATTAGGGAATGACAAAACCCTTAATATTGTGGAACTGAAGAAGTATGCAAAAGAGCGAAGTTATATTGAAATGGCAGAGGAAGGGTATGAGCCGGACTGGATTTACAGAGCATATATATTAGACAGAGAGAATACAAGCAGGGGGGAGTATTATTTTAAAGCGATTACAGGGTCATATGATGAAATACAAGGGGAAATAGACACTGTAATAGCCTATTCTATGACAGGATTGGAAGATTTGGATATAAAAAATAAGAATTTAATTTATCTTGGAAACGAGGATGTTCATAATATAGATGTTTATGGGTTTGTTTGGAGCAAGGAAACTCGGCAACGGCAAATTAAGCATAATTATTATCAAGGCAATGGTCTTGAAGTTCCGATAGTGATATTGGCAGTAGAAGATAAGATAGATAAGTTCTATGTACTCACGGAATTAAAGAGAGCGTTTGCCAATGATGGTTATAATGCATATGTCATTGGAATGGAGCCGGAGTGCGTGCTGTATGCACTAGAATATATGCCGGAGCCTGCATCAGATATTGATGCTTGGAAAAAATTTATAGAAAGCCAGATTTTTTATAAACAGAATAATTTGGTTATATGGTGTGTCCCGATGGAAGACCGAGATAAATATTTGAAAGTATATCTCGATTACGACATGCAGATCATTCTATGCAGTGAGGAAAATAGTAATATTGTGAAGTTTTTTTTTGAAGGAGAAATGATTGAGAAAAAAATTGCTGGAGTGATTGAAACGAAAGATATTGAGGAGATATATCATATCGCCGAATCAAAACTTACGGAGAAAGAAAATGAATAATCAGGAAGCGGTAAAAAGATTATTTTTGTTATTGCAAAGATATAAAAAAACAATAATTGCGATTATCAGCTGTTTGTTTATTTCTTCAGGATTAAGTCTTTTTGTACCACTAATTAGCAAACGGATTATGGATGATGGTTTTATAGGTGGCAATAAGGAATTGCTGATAAAGCTGGTTTTGTCTACTATGGTAATATACATTATAAATTCTCTTATAGACATAATTAAAGAAAATAAGCGGGTGGATATTTCGGCTAAAATACAGTATTTTCTTTCCGAACAGTCTTTTTCACATCTTATGAAACTGCGGATAAACTATTTCAATAACACCAATTATGCGGAAACTTTGAATAATATCAATATGGATATTCGTCAGATGACATCTATTGCAGACAGTAGTGTCTTTTTTGTGATTACACGAGTATTTAGTATGATCGGTGGTATTATTGGGTTATTTATCATAGATTTTAGGATGACAATGTTGGTGCTTTTGTTTATACCGATTAAATGTATTGTGATGAAACGTTTTGCTAGAAAACAAAAGCAAATTATGGATGAATTTTTAAAGGCAAATCAAAAATATGCGAAATGGTTTGGGGATACTGTTGGAGGAGTACGGGAAGTTAAATTATTTAATATTTTTGACAAAAAATATGAGGAGTTTGCAGTCAATCAGAATGATATTATCGAAAAACAAAAACAGATGAATATGCATAGCCAGTGGAATATTACTATTGACAATGTTATGGTACAGTTTCTTTCCACGTTTATATATATCTTGGGCGCGAACTTGGTATTTGATCTGCAACTTTCAGTAGGTAGTGTGTTTGCTTTCATTACATATAGCGCTTATGTTACGGGGCCAATTTCGGCTATTCTTAATATAGGATATCTTTTATCAGGGATTATTCCGTCTACTAAGAGATACTATGCATTTATGGGTTTAGATGAGGAGGCAGATGGCGGAAAGGCAGAGTGCTTTCACTTAAGGGGCTTGAAATTGGAGCACGTTTCTTTCGCGTACGAAAAAGATAAATATGTTTTAGAGGATGTTAATATTTTGTTTGCGGAAGGTAGTAAAACGGCTATAATTGGACGTAATGGATCTGGAAAGACGACAATCATCAATCTTCTTACCAGAATGTATGAGTCGGCGAGTGGAAAGATATTATTAGGGGGAGAAGATATCTCAGAACTGCCATTATCAGGATACCGTAATATGGTATCTGTAGTAAGTCAGCAGATATATCTGTTTGATGATACTATAAAAAATAATATCAGTTTATATAAACAGGTGAGTGACGCTGTGATAGAGACGGCCTGCAAAGAAAGCGGATTGGAAGATTTTATAAAAGAGGTATCACTCGACTATGTGGTAGGACAGAATGGGGCAATGCTTTCTGGCGGACAGAAGCAGAAGATAGCTCTCGCAAGAGCCTTGCTACATGATATGCCGATTATTATATTCGATGAAGCCACTTCAAATGCGGATGCTTATTCGGAGCAGCAGATCAACGGATTATTGGATACAAAACTGAAGGAAAAAACTGTGATAGTAATAACACATAAAAAAGATATATTGAACAAAATGGATCAGATTGTTGTGTTGAAAAAGGGAGTTGTCGATAACATAGGGACATTCGATGAACTGGTAGGAAAAAATGATGAATTGAACATGATGATGGATATGGCTGATTGAGTATGCGAAATTTTTTCAGAATCGAAAATAATCTTTTAGTATACTGCCTGCTTTGTATACACATGGTCATTTTCTGCAAAAACAGGACACTTTATGCAAACAATATTGATAATTTCAACCAAAGTGATATGGTTTTATTGCATAGATATGATATCTATGGTCGATCTGAAAAACTTACCTTTTTAGCGGTATAATTCATAATAGCATTCAAAAAGGAATGTAGGGAAGGGAAGTTAATATTTATGGAAATTTTAAATGAACAAGTAAATATAGAGTTGCAAAAGATTCTGAATGCAACTCAAGAAACAGAGTACTATAAACAGTATTTTTCTTCCGCGTCTATTCAAAAGAAAGTTTCTCTCAATTTATCTGATTTTCCGATTTTGACATATCAAGATGTGCAGAGAGAAGGGAGCCGTTTCCTGTGCAGCAGATATCATCAATATCCTGACATCAGCAATTTGTTGTTAAAACGTTGCTTTGGCTTGTTTGGTATTCCACATACAGTTTACTGGGATATACAAGATGATGCCTGTTCCCAAGCATTCTTGAGAAAATATAGAAAAGAACAATTTGATATTGCCGAGAATGAAAAAGGGTGCATGTTTTGTGTGGCGCAATACGCTGGCAATAAAATTATGGACTATACACCGATGAGTATGAGCCAAGATGGGAAAATAATGTCTTTATTTATACAGGATTTGACAAATGAAAAGATAAAATGGTGCTTGGAGGCTATTTATAAATTTAATCCGGTGTGGTTATGCCTTTCACCAAGTATTGCACTTATGCTGATAGATAGTATAGTTATTAATCAAAAATCGATGCCATCGAGTCTACGATATATTGAATTGTATGGGGAAATTCTTGATGAACGCACAGAAAATATAATTAAAAATTTTTTTCATGTACAGATAGGCAATGTATATGCTACGAAAGCAGCAGGCATCGTGGCGGTTTCTTGTATATACGGTCATTTACATATTTTAGAAAGGAATGCAGTTGTAGAAATTATGCGACACGGAAAGTCTGTTTTGGATGAGGAAGGGGATGTTTGCATTACTTCTCTTCAAAATACCGCGATGCTTTTAGTGCGATTACGAAATGGTGATAGGGGAATGGTGCAAAGTATACCTTGTCCTTGTGGACAAGCATCTCCTAGATTGTGCTTGACTCAGGGAAAAAGGTCTCATTTCATTATTACAAAATCAGGAAGAAGAATCAGCGCTCGTATATTAAGAAGTATTGCGGAATATACGAATGAAGAAATATCTCGATGTTTGTCGTATATTCAGTTTAGGCAGATGGAACATAACCGAATGGATATTATTCTTGGAGTAAAACCGGCTTTTTCAGGCTGGGAACATGAGGCGGCACGAATATTTATAGAAAAACTGCAAGATCCCGAACTTAAACAAATGTATTGGAATTTTATTTACGATGGATTAGACAAAGATAATGAAATAGCAAAATATGAGCATTTATTTTTTGAATCGATGGAAAGGAAAGATAGCAATGCCGAATGAAAAACCATTTATCCATATGATTAAAACTCCATTAAATAAATATTTCTATGATGTTAATACTAATATGTTTGTGCAAGTCAATGATGATGTATATCAATATCTTAATGAAGTTGAACATGGAGAAGGCGATTTGTATAATATTCCCGATCGGCAAATATGTCATAATATAAGCTATTTACAGGAACAAGGATTTTTATCTATGGAACATCCGAAGAAAATACAGCATGGTAGTAATGAATTACTGGAATATCATTTGAATGAAAATATTAATCAAATAGCACTTCAAGTGACTCAACAATGTAATTTTCGGTGCGCCTATTGTGTTTATTCTGCAGGAGATTTTGTACATCAGCGTAGTCATTCTCCGAAACACATGTCCATAGACACAGCATGTGCCGCAGTCGATTTCTTTACAGCCCGCTGTGGGAATCAAAATCAGCCGGCGATTGCCTTTTATGGCGGGGAACCCTTGTTAGAATTCCCATTAATACAAGATGTAGTTAAGTATGCAGAAAAAAGGATATATGGAAAAAAATTGAGGTTTGCAATTACTACAAATGCATCTCTTCTTACACCCAATATTGCGCAATTTTTTATAGAACATAATTTTTTGACAACAATAAGTTTGGATGGTGCGTCAGAAGCACATGATCGATCAAGGAGGTTTGCCAATAACGGGAAAGGAAGTTTTGCGGCAATTTCTAATAACTTAAAAAAAGTTTTAGAAGAATGCCCTAATTTTAAATATTCATTTAATGTTGTAATAGATCCGAGATTTGCATGTGATTCGGTGCATAAACTATTTAGTTATGAGCCTCCCTTTTGCAATGTGCGTTTTACTACTAATTATATTAGTGATATGTATTCGATAGAAAAGACAGTGGCTGGTGATAAATTTAAGCAACAGAACGATTGTTATACTTTTAAGGGGTATTTGGCATTTCGTGGAATATATGATCAAGAAAATGTCTCGCGTGTAGCCTATACAACATTGGCTAATCGTTTTGGAAAACTACAGAGAAGGATGAAACCGGAAGCACCACTTCCAGATGTGACGGCACCTAGCGGACCTTGCATTCCGGGGGCACGACGACTTTTGGTGGATGTGGACGGTAATTTTTATCCATGTGAGAGAGTGAGTGAAACTTCACAAGCTATGAATATTGGTAATTTACAGGAAGGGTTTGACTATGATAAAGTTATTAAACTTTTGAATATTGCACAGACTACAGCTGAAAGTTGTAAAAACTGTTGGGCGTTTCGACACTGTAATCTTTGCTGTAGCCATAGCGATAATTGTGGAGAATTATCTGCGGATCTTCGGAGCTCTCAATGTAGTAATACACGTTTATATGTGGAAGATATGTTTAAGGATTATCTTTGGATGAAGGAATTTGATGTTGTAGTAAATCATACATAGAAGGGGTGAAACATTATGCGTATGTTAGTGTTTCCTTATGGATATAATTGTGAACCAATTGTTCGACATGCAAATTTCCTTGAACAATGTTATGAGATTGTGGCATTAGTTTCTCCGGGCGGTTGGGGAATGGCCGGGAAAAATATAGTGTTAGGAAAGAATAAAGTAAGTACACATGTTTATGAAACGATTGAAGAAGTAACCGAGGAGTTTGACAGCCTATTCATTCCTGATTTCGGAGAAATAGATGAAGAAGTAGAAAATCGGTTAATAAATGAAATAATAAAATTATTCCCGAATTTGACACATATTATTTGCGCGGCTCGATTTACTAGTCTTAATGAAAAAAAGCTGAAAGAAATCTGCCAGCGGAATAGCCAATTCTGTGATTTTATAAATTATTCTGAAAATAAATCATTAGATAAATATGGATTAATGGAAAACTGTACGGCACACCAATCTATAAAGGCGATAAATATACCAGTTGTTTGCATAGTGGGTTGGTGGGAAAAGACAGATAAGTTTGAAGTCTCATTAATGTTAAGGGAACATTTTTTACAGGCAGGATATCAAGTGTCTCAAGTTGGCTCACGAAGTGAATGTGAAATGTTTGGCTTTCATTCTTTTCCAGACTTTATGTATAATAAAAACATTGATGCTGAAGATAAAATTATTTATTTTAATAGATGGATTGATAATATGGTAAGAAAAGAAAAACCAGATTTACTGATAATTACCATTCCTGGCGCAATGCAAAACTTTAATAATGAATTAACAAGAGGGTTTGGTATATTACATCACTTAGTTTTTCAATCAATTATACCAGATATTCTTATAATGTGTACAATCTATCTACAGGGGACTTCGCAAGCGCTGGAGAATATTTCTAAATCTTGTAAATATAAATTTGGTGCAGCGGTGGATGCTTTTCATATGTCTAATTTGGTGATTGATAAAAACGATTCGGAAGAACGAGGTTACGTTGTTACTAGTAACATTTATCGTAAGATTGTCTCAAAAACGATTGCTGAGAGGTTTTGTAACAGTTCTATACCCGTTTTTAATATGTTGGATCAGATGGATTCAGATAATATGTTTGATACGTTGATGGATAAATTGATTCCTAATGATTCAAGAATTGTTTAATCAATTATTAGGGGAGTTGGGTAGAATGGATAAGAATAAAAATGTATATGTTACACAGGAAGGAATTAGAAGGGAGATAGAGATCCTTTTATGTACTAGATTTGAAGTGCCCAAAAAATTTATACAAAACATGGAGAATGAAGAGGGTTTGTTTTTTGGTGTACGGTCATTAATTGGGCCTCGAGATTTGGTTTATTTAGTGTACTTATTGGAAAAACAATACAATATTTGTTTTGGTGAAGCCGAATATGATAATCCGAAATTTTACAGTTTAGCCGGGCTTTCGGAGATAATAGCAAATATGGTTTCCACGCAAAAAATTGTTAGAAGGGAAAGTAATGAGAAAATCCATTGTAATGAAAGCAATCTTTCGGTCTCCTGTTAAAACGCTGCTAACGTTTTTTTTGATAGCGGTTTCTTCGTTTATGCTGTTTTCGCGCATTACAGAATACACGGTTATGATCAGGGAGACGATAAATGCTGAAAGTTTTTATCATGGCGTAGCTGCATTGGATATTACCACACCGATGATATCCTATAAAGAGGATAATATGTTCTATACATTTTCTCCGGAGGATAAACCGTGGCCGACAGATGAGAAACTGGAAGAGTTCTCATCGTTACCGGGTGTGTCGATGACGGATAAAAGATATATGACAGCCGGATTAGTGGACGGATATAAGCGCCTGATTGAAGAAGATTCCCAGATAAGTCAGTTTGTATTGGAAGGCGATTATGCTGGCTATGAAGAAATGCAAGGCTCAGGGAATTTTATCAATTTGCTGTTCAATAATGTTACGGTACTTGCGGGTGATGTCGCCCTTGATTTAGGAAAATCTGTTAGAATAGAGACAATGAAACTGAATGAAGAGCAGTTTGAAGAAATTCGTAATTCGGATTTTTATTACGGAGATCTTCCCTTAACTTTTTTTGATAAAGTGGAGCAGGGAAGCAGATGTCTTGTTGTAGGGAATTATAATACGACAAGTGGACGGGAATTAAGGATGCATGTGATGGATTCGGACGAAAAAGCTTTCTGCGTTTTAAATGATTTGGGAACGGATTATCTTGAAACCGCAGATTTTGCTTATCAGAAAGGTCTAATCAAGGCAATACAGCAGGATTCCTATACCTACGATATTGTTTACACAGCTGATATGCGTGCCATACCTTGGTTCAATGAGCGCAGTATGGTCATTGCCGAAGGAAGACCGCTTATAATGGAGGATGAAAAGTGCTGTGTTGTAAATGAACTTCTTTTGGAAACGTATGGTTTGTCTGTAGGAGATAAAATAACTGTAAAACTCGGAAATAGGCTATTGCCACAGAATTCCGTAAGAGGTGCAATGGCGCTGGAAGATGGGGAACGGTTTGCGGATTTCGTGGATACAAAAGAGTTGGAGATTATAGGTGCTTATCGACTTATCGATGACTTACAGACACGTATAGCAGAGTCGGAATGGGGGTACACATCAAATACTATTTTTGTACCATCTTCGCTTTTGCCGGTAACAGTTCCGAATGACTATAATGCCAGTGCAGGCGAGTTCAGCGTGTTTATAGAAAATGCCTCTGACATAGAAACATTCAAGGAAGCGGCCGAACCAATGGCTGCTGAGATGGGATTAGGTTTGCGTTTTTCGGATGGCGGCTGGATGCGTGTTAAAGACAGCTTTACCACGGGTAAATGGACATCATTTTTGACGGTTGTTTTTTATGTGCTTGGAGCAGTGCTAGCGCAGTTCCTTGCAGTGTATTTATATATTGGAAGTAA
This sequence comes from uncultured Lachnospiraceae bacterium, assembly GCA_910584725.1. Classification (GTDB taxonomy): domain Bacteria; phylum Bacillota; class Clostridia; order Lachnospirales; family Lachnospiraceae; genus UBA3282. Next base: position 32,971 of record CAJUBE010000025.1, read on the forward strand.
TAAAAGAGTATATGCTATTATGCGGACGCTTGGAGTGCCGATAAGAAAAGCAGATAGTGCAATTGTATTTCCAATTGCAGCACTTATTATAGTTGCTGTGCCTGTAAGTGGTATTGCGGGGATCCTTTGTACCGCCCAATCAACGGCCAAGGTATTGTCCGATATGTCTAACAGTATGCCTGAGGGTTATGTTACTAATATAGGTCAACCGCTCATGGTAATTGTTTTATGCCTGTTTTTAGAAATCATTTATATTTTGTGCGTTACACTTGCTGTTTTAAGGAAAATGCGAAAAATATCTCCCTTGGAATTATTGCAGGAGGAAACGGTGCGGATAGTTACCGCCAAGAAGAAATCTTCAGTTTATGAGGACCACGATTTTTCCCCTCACAGTTTTGCAATTTCAAAGATCTCTGCGGTTGACGAAGCAGCCCCTTCCGAAGATTATAATGCCTTTTTACATGTAACTGTATATGCCATTCGCCATATGAGGCGCAACATCGGAGGAACATTGATTTCATTGATTCTTGCGGCAGCACTTTTTGCTGGCACGGGAGTATTTGCGATGGCAATGCTAACCTATCAGGATGCTTTTTACGAAACCGATGTAAAGGGTCGTGCTACGGGCTTTTCTTCTTCTTCGATTACCGAACTGTCCGAATCGGACTTGACAGACAATTTATATTATTATGGGAAACTGAGTGTTCGTATAGATAGAAATGGATTTAGAGGATCTATGACGTTTACTAATGACATTGAACGTTATCTGAAAAATAATTATATGATTACTTATGCTGACGGTTATAATCAGTCTATTTTTGAAAGTGATGGAGCCTTATGTCTGTTGGGAAATACGATGGCTGAGATACTGGGGATCCGGATTGGTGATGAGATAACGCTTTTAACAGATGATTTGTATTCTTTTATGAAACAAATGTATGATGACGAGTCTATGCTTGCACAAGCAGTTGTTCGGGCTGGTAAGACATATAAAGTGGCGGGAATCATAGAATCAGCGGATGAAAATGTAAATGTCGGCATTTTTGCATCGGCAAACGATGCGGCAGAGACATTTTATGGTCAGCCTTTTCCAATCGGGTATTGTGAATTTAGTCTAACAAATAATGATAGAGTCAATGAACTGAACGATTTGCTTGATGAGGAGAAAAACCAAGAACTGCAATATGCTCCAGCGGCATCATTCTATGTGGATACGACGACACTTGAAAATATTCGTAAAATTCGTGACCTTTTAAAAGAGTTGTTTCCAATTGTTGTAGTAGTTGCGCTTCTAATTGCGCTGATCGGCTCTGGACTAATTATTGTACAGTCGGCGACAGAAGCAGCATATATGCGGATTCTTGGTGTCAGCAAGAGACGTGCCTGTTGTATGCTCGTATCGGGACATGTTGTGTTGTGCATTGTTGGGATGTTATTTGTGGCAGGCATTCTTTACCTTGGTGTACCTATACTGTTTGTAAGGAGTACACGAGTATTTTTGGTCTGCTGGACAATATATTTAGCGGGTTACATGGTCGGTGCACTTACAGCAGCAGTGCAGATAACAAAATATAGAATATTGGAACTGATGCAAACAAAGGAATAGAATCATATTAGGTCTATGACGGGAGGGGCATAGGATGTCAGTATTAGCATTGAAAAATGTAACTTATACTTATAAGAACGCACAGAAACCTGCTGTCTCTGGAGTTTCCTGTACATTTGAGGAGGGGCAGGTTTATGCAATTGTGGGATCTTCCGGTTCTGGTAAATCGACTTTGCTTTCTCTTATCGCAGGAATGGATATCCCTACAGAGGGCGAGATTTCTTTTGACGGTAGAAGCATTGCAACACTTGATCTCGATCACTATCGCCGTGAAAGTATTTCTATGATCTTTCAGGCTTTCCATCTTTTTCCGCTTCTCACAGTTATGGAGAACGTTTGTTTTCCTATGGAACTGTGCGGTATGAATCCAAAGGACGCAAAATCGAGGGCAGAAGTACTGCTGGAAGGGGTAGGTATCACGAGGGAACAAATGAAACGTTTCCCTTCAAAGCTGTCGGGAGGAGAACGGCAACGGGTAGCAATTGCAAGAAGTCTTGCATCAAATGCGAAAATTATTCTGGCGGATGAACCAACGGGAAACCTTGACTATGCGAATACACAAAACATTATTGAGATATTGTGTAATCTTGCACATGAAAAAGGGTATTGCATAATCATCGTTACTCATGATAGTGAAGTTGCCGAAGCGGCTGATAGGGCGTTTCGGATGAGAGACGGGGGATTACAGATTGGACGAGAGTCAAATCATACTTGTAGCTATTTAATGTAGAGTATGTTTTGATTTTTTCGCAGGAGAATATTTTTCTCTTGTAGATTCATAAGAAAGGAGGGGATTAAGATGAAAAGGAAGTTAAGCAAAACAAGGCATTTTCAAGAGAATACTCTTGAAGCAATGGAAAAAAATTGCGGTTGTTCTATGGATTGCAACAATTGCAGCGGTGGTGGTTCCTTCTATATTGAGGAAAAAAATAACATTAATATAATGTTTTCACAAAATGTATTTGAACACACGCCGTAAAGTAAATGCATAATATGTTTGCGTAGAAAGAAAATGCTCTTTATTGATGAAATCGTAATTGATTATCAATTAAAGAGCATTTTTATGCAGGAAGTGTGGTGTCAAATCATATACCTCGCAGTAAAGCAACGCCGTTTTTCGGCGGCGTAGTTTCCTGTATTCATCTGGAAACGCCTCTGGCTAGGGCAGCACTTATAGATGATTTTATAGACGAGCGTCAGATTTGACGCTTACGTATTTTTGCATAAGAGATATTTGAATGTCGCTTCTGGTTATTGCCAAGGCGTGCCTATTATTTCGGAAATTTCCGGCAGTCCCTTCGGTAAAAACAGATGGAAATTGCCGTAGCGATCACCCAGCCCACAGGCCATGCGCACCAGATACCGATGGCGCTCTGTGTCAGGTCGGACAGGAGAAATGCCAGAATCACGCGCAGCGCCAAATCCGTGAAGGTGGCTGCCATAAACTGCCGCATGGCGCTGATGCCCCGGAGAATGCCGTCCGCGATCAGCTTTGCGGACACGACAAAATAGAACGGAGACAGAATCCATAAAATCTGCTGTCCTGTCAGTATAGCGGCGGTCGAGCCTTTTTCCATGAATAGAAGAAGCAGGTATTTTCCGAGGAAGATATAGAGGGCGCAAAAGGGCACACACAGGCACCATACCATTTTAATCCCTGCTTTGAAACCGTCTTTTAAGCGGCTGTACTTTCCGGCGCCCAGATTCTGCGCGGCAAAGTTGGAAATACCGTTGCCGATTGTGGTGAAGGAGGTAATCACCAGATTGTTCAGTTTTATGGCGGCGGAATATCCTGCCATAACGGAGGCGCCGAAGCCGTTAATAACGCTTTGAATCAGGATATTTCCAATGGAAATAAAACTTTGCTGGAGAATGCTCGGTACGGCGATTACCACAATCTTTTTTAACAGCCCGGCGTCAAACAATGTCGGTTTTTTATCACAGGGAATTTTTTTAAGTCGCATCCATATTGTTAAAACGGCGAGAATGCAGCTAATGCCCTGACATAAAAAAGTCGCCCATGCCACGCCGGCAACGCCCATGTGAAAAGCTTTTACGAATAGGATATCCACCGCGATATTTGATGTGGAAGATACCGCCAGAAAATAGAAGGGGGTTTTGGAGTCTCCGAGGGCGGAGAAAATACCGGTTGCGATGTTGTAGAAAAAGACAAAGGGCAGCCCCCACACATAAATATCCAGATAAAGTTTGGAGTCAGCGAGCAGTTCTTCCGGCGTCCGGATCAGGCGCAGCAGCGGGTCGCATCCTAAAAGACCGATCAGCATCAGCGCGCCGCATACGACGGCGCTGAAAAGGCAGGCGGTGGATACGGCGGTTTTCAGCCCGCGGTAGTCTTTTGCGCCAAACAGCTGGGAGGTGATGACGGAGCATCCCATGTTGCATCCGAAAGCAAAAGCAATGAAGATCAGGGTGATTTCATAGCTGTTTCCCACGGCGGCGAGTGCGTTCTCCCCGATAAATTTTCCTGCCACAAGGCTGTCTGCTATGTTATAAAGCTGTTGGAAGATAATGCTGCCAAAAAGAGGCAGGCAAAACTGCCACAATACTTTTTTGGGTTCACCGATAGTCAGATCTTTATTCATAATGCTGTGTCCTCTCCCGTATTTCATTATACTCAGGAGCGAAAACATTTTTCGTTTTCGCTCCTGAGTATCGCGCCGGATGCACGCCGCAAAGCGGCAAAATTCCTATGTGCATCCGTGCGCTTCATGTTATACTGAGCGGTCATTTTTTTCAACCGCCAGTATACATATTTCCGAGAATGTATTATAATGCATTTTATTGGATGTGAAAAATGTATATGTTATATTGGAGACATATAAAATATATATGGATATCAATTTTGAGTATTATAAAATTTTTTACTATGTGGCGAAATATGAGAATATAACGAAAGCGGCGGCAGCGCTTGGCAGTAACCAGCCCAATGTGACGCGTGTGATGAAGCTGCTGGAATCCCAGCTTGGATGCCGTCTGTTTATCCGCGAGGCAAGGGGGATCCGCCTGACGGAAGAGGGGGAACGGCTCTATTCGCATGTGGAGGTTGCCTACAGGCATTTGATGAATGCGCAGGAGGAGATTGGCGGACCGGCAATGCCGGGCGGCGGTTCGGTGGAGATCGGGACGACGGAGACAGCGCTTCACCTCTTTTTGCTGGATGCCCTGCATGATTTCCGGCAGAGGTACCCGGAAGTGAAAATCAAAATCCACAACCATACGACGCCGGAGACAATCAGGCAGCTCACCGGCGGGCGGGTGGATTTTGCAGTGATTACCATGCCCTATGAACTGCCGGCGACCCTTTCGGGGTTTCCCGTACTGGATTTTGAGGAAATTCTTGTGGGGGGAATGCAGTATAAGGATTTGTGTAAAACTTCGTTGAAACTAATAGATATTAGAAAATATCCATGGATCGGGCTGGGAAGGGAGAGCGCGACCTACGCTCTTTATAAAGATTTTTTCATACAGCACGGTGTAGATTTTGAGCCGGACATGGAAGTGGAGACATCCGATCTCATGCTGCCGCTTATTGAAAATAATTTTGGCATCGGTTTTGTGCCGGAGAAGATTGCCGCGCCTTTGATTGAGGAAGGGAAGCTCGTGCGGATACCGACAGACGGCGATATCCCGGGGCGTTCCATACAGGTTGTTTCCGATCGGGGACGGGGAAAAAATTTTGCGGCGGACACGCTCTATAAATATCTGAAAAATTTTTCACAGGAACGTATTTTGATATAAACAAATTTTATGCCTGCGCGTTGTTTGACAAAAATTTGGTATGCGCAGAATTGGAGAAAATAATGGATATCAATTTGTATTATCAGGAGAAGGGCGAGGGGGAGCCGTTATTACTTTTGCATGGAAATGGGGAGGACGGCACATATTTTGTCAATCAAACGGCTTATTTTTCCGATAGATACCGGGTGATTACGGTAGATACGAGAGGGCATGGGAAATCCCCGCGGGGGACGGCGCCTTTTACGATGGAGCAGTTTGCCATGGACTTATATAAACTGATGGACGGATTACAGATACAGAAGGCGGTTATATTGGGTTTTTCGGACGGGGCGAACATTGCCATGAAGTTTGCGTTAAAGTACCCGGACCGGGTGAAAGCGCTTATCCTAAACGGCGGAAATCTGGATACAAGGGGAGTCAAGAGGAGCATACAGATTCCGATCGAGATTGGCTATCGATTTGCGAAACTGTTTGCGGGAAAATCGGAAGAGGCGAAATCCCATATGGAGATTCTGGGATTGATGGTGAATGAGCCGAATATTCAGCCCGAAGAACTGCGTGCGATTCAGGCGCCCACGCTTGTGGTCGCGGGAACGAGGGATATGATTAAGCAAAGTCATACGGAGACCATTGCGCAGAACATACCGAATGCGAAGCTCTCCATTATCCCGGGGGATCATTTTATTGCGAATAAGAAGCCGGAGGCGTTTAATCAAGTTGTGGAAGATTTTTTGCGGACAAGTCTATAGAAACATATTTTTCTTGACATATTAGTAACTTGTTACTATAATAAGAAACGCAACAAGTTACTAATAGAAGAGGAGTCTATCATGTTAGCAGAACTGACGGTGCGATTTTCCGGCACGACGGAAAATCGGAAAAAAGCTATTTTCAGCAGTTTATTTATTGCTACAAACAAATTGCAGACGCTTTTTGACAATCATATTCCCCAGATATCATTGAAACAGTTTATGCTGCTCGCTATTGTCCAAAATTCGGAGGAACCGTTGACTTTTACACAGTTGGGCAATATATTAGGCTGTTCCAGACAGAATATAAAAAAACTGGCGCAAATTTTAGTAAAAAAGGGATTTGTTACCATTCAGCAGAGCCCGCATGATACAAGAGCCATGTGCATCTGTCCAACAGAAAAAGTGAATGATTATTTTGTCAAAGATTTTTCAGAATATCAAGAAGAGCTGAAATATCTCTTTGAAGTTTATTCAGACAAGGAGATTGAAACACTTTTTATACTATTATCAAAACTGTATGAGGGGATAGATCATTTGGAGAAGAGGATTACTAACAGGGAAAATGCGGGTGATAGTGGGCAGCAGGCACCAGAAAACAACAAAAATAAGGAGAAGTAAGCCGATGAAAACAATCGTCATTTACAGTTCAAAAACAGGATTTACAAAGCGGTACGCCGGGTGGATTGCTGAGGAAACAGGAGCTGAATGTCTTCCGCTTGCGGAGGCGAAAAAGAAGGATCTGGCAGGATACGACGCCATTGTTTTCGGAGGCTGGGCGTGTGCGGGCAGCATCAAGGACGTCGGCTGGTTTACGGGGAATATGGACCGATGGAAGGGGAAAAAGCAGATCGTGTTCTGTGTCGGCGCAAGCCCGGTTACTCCGGATGTAGAAAAGTCGCTCGCGCAGAATTTTAATGAGCCGAAATTAGAGGGGGCGAACGTATTTTACTGCCCGGGAGGGCTTAATTATGAGAAAATGTCTGTGTTGTCAAGACTGATGATGCGGATGTTTGTGAAGGCGATCAAGGCGAAAAAGGATAAGTCCGCCACGGAGGAAGAAATGGCAAGGGTCATGTCCGCATCTTATGATATTTCGGATAAAAAGTATATAGAGCCGATTATAACATGCTTGAGGGGATAAGTTTATCTCCTCTTTATTTTTTTAATGTCAAAATCCCCAATTATTGATATAATCTAAGTAGTTTGACACAATGCGGCACAGAGACGAAAGAAAGTGTGCTGTGAGAGATGTTTCGGAATGGAGAGAGAATTGTATGCAGGGATTTATCCAGATTTCAAAATACGCCGGAATGCGAAACGATCTGGCACAGGCGGGCGGCGGTAACACTTCCGTAAAACTGGACGATCGGGTTATGCTGGTGAAAAGTTCGGGGTTTCAGCTTGCGGACGTGAGTGAGAACAGCGGTTATTCAAAGATTGATTATCGTCTGATTGTGGATTATTTTAAAGAAAATCTTTTGGTGGACGGGCAGTCCGCGCAGACCGCGGCGGAACAGACGGTCTTGACGGAAGATGCCGGGAATGCGCTTCTCGCAAAGGCGCAGATAGAAGGCGGGCGCGCTTCCATCGAGACGTTTCTCCATGCGGTGACGGGAAAGTATACGCTGCACTCTCACCCCACGTTGGTGAATATTCTGGCGGCAAGAAAGGACGGCAGGGAAATTCTCGAGGAGCTGTTTCCCGATGCGGTCTATGTGCCTTATCGGAAACCGGGCGCGGCGCTTGCGGAAACATACTATAAAATCTGTCAGGCGGCAGGAGAGCCGGAAATCATTTTTTTGGAGAACCACGGGCTTGTGGTGAGCGCCGGTCTGGTGGAAAAAGTAATCAGCCGGACGGAAGAGGTACTGGAAAAGATCGCGGCGTATTTGCAGGTTTCCTATGAGGCGTACCCGAACGCGACGAAACTCTGGGATGCGTTTGCAGGAGTCCCGGCGCTTGCGGACAGGATTGTATACCTTTCCGAAAACCGCTTTTTGTCCCCGGAGACGGCAGAGGGGGGCATCTTGAACGAGGAAACGTGGAATCACGCTTTTTGCCCGGACTGTGTGGTTTACGGGTCGAAAAAACCGCTGTTTCTGGCGGATGATTTTGGTACAGCGGATATTACCACTTTTATAGAGAGAAACGGGATTCCGGCAATGGTTTCCTACAAGGGATATTTTTATATTCTGGCGGAGAGTGTGAAGAAGGCGCAGGAGATCGAGAATGTGATGAGTTTTGCGGCGCAGGTGCAGGCGGCAAACCGCTCCCATGAAATGCAGTATCTGAGCGAAGGGCAGCAGGACGCGCTTCTAAACTGGGATGCGGAGAAGTATCGCAGAAAACTGTAAAATTAAATGGATTGTAAATATAGAAATGGTGACGACATAGAAAATTTATGAGTGGTCAGATGTGAGAACAGATAAAGTGGAAATTTGTCTGGGTGGAAGTATGATTTTATGAACGGGGGATGAGAAATATGAACATATTCATACCCATGACGGGATACGGTTCCCGTTTTGTGGCGGCGGGTTATCGGGAATTGAAGCCTTTTATTCCGGTGATGGGAAAGCCGGTTATTGAATGGATTGTAAAGGGAATGTACCCGGACAACGTGCATTTCATTTTTGTGTGCCGTGGGGAGCATCTGCAGAAAGACCCTTCCATAAAGGAAAAACTGCTTGCCCTTGCGCCAGAGGCGACTATTGTGACAATAGAAGACTGGATAAAGAAAGGTCCCGTTTATGATGTGCTCCGTGCGTATCAGACGTTGTGCGCGGATAAAAATTTTCATAAAGAGGACGGCTGTATTATCAACTACTGTGATTTCTACATGACATGGGACTATGCCGCTTTTGCGAGGGAGGCGGAAGCGCGGGGCTGCGACGGGGCGGTGCCGTGCTATACGGGATTTCACCCGAATCTTTTGCCACAGAACAACTTTTATGCTTCCTGCTTGACGGACGATGGGGACAATTTAATTGAAATTCGTGAAAAATATTCCTTTGAGCAGGATAAGACAAAAGCGAAACATTCGCCGGGCGTTTATTATTTTAAAAACGGTGCGGTGATGGAAAAATATTGTCAGATTCTGACGGAACATGAGGAGTGTGCCATTAACGGGGAGTATTACGCGAGTTTGCCCTACAATTTCATGGTAAAGGATGGGCTTAAAGTGTGGGTGCCCACGGATGTGCCGTATTTTTGCCAGTGGGGCACACCGGAGGACATGCGGGAGTTTGTATATTGGACGGACTTGATTATTCATGTTAAAGCAAAAGATGGCATAGGTGGAAGAACAGATGGGAAAGCAGATAGAGCAGCGACAGAGGGGGACGATTGCAAGCTCAATATAGGCGCGGAAATTGTAAACGGTGGTTTAGGGAAACAAAGAGGATTGTCAGAAGTGTCAAATACGGACACGGAAAAAGTCATGAAAGGCAGTGTTTTAATTCCCATGGCGGGCGCGGGGCAGCGCTTTGCGGATGCGGGATACCGCGTACATAAACCGGTGATCCCCACGATTGACCGATACGACGGGACAGAGAAACCGATGGTAGTCTGCGCCACCAAGGATTTGCCTGGGGTGGCGGCGGACGGGAGCAATGTGATCTATGTAGATCGCACGTTCCACCGGGCGGACGGCGTGGAGGATGCCATCCGGGCATATTACGAAAAGGCACAGTTTATCACGATTGACCGGCTCACGGAGGGACAGGCATGTACTTGTATGCTGGCGAAAGAATATGTAAACCCTGAGGAGGAGCTTCTGATCGCGGGCTGCGACAACGGGATGGACATTGACAGGGCGGCGTTTGAAGAGACGAAGCTGACATGCGACTGTATTGTCTTTACTTACCGTCACAACGAAGCAGTGCTGCAAAATCCCAATGCCTACGGCTGGATGCTTGCGGACGGGGAGGGAAATATCACTGGCACATCCATCAAAAAGGCGATTTCCGACACGCCTATGGAGGATCCGGCGGTGGTGGCGACTTTCTGGTTTAAGAGAGCGAAGATTTTTTTGGATGCCACGGAGAAAATGATCCGGGAAGATGACAGGATCAATGGGGAATTCTATGTAGACCAGACAGTGAAACATGTGTTAGACTTAGGGTATCGCGCGAAAATCTTTGATATCGACCGCTATGTGGGATGGGGAACGCCTGTGGACTACGAGGGGTACCAGAATACTTTTGCATATTTTAAAGCGTTTCTTATGCGAGAAGGTCTGATTTTGGCAGAGAAATAAATTAGTTTGCCGGGTCAGATGCCGGTTGAATGGTGCGCGCTGTCTGATAAAAGGCAGCAATCAGAGTTTTACTGTACAGAAAGATATGGGCTGTAAAATGTTACGTGCGCTCGACATGGAGAAAAATTACCAAAAATACCTGAGAACGGCCATTATTGTGGGGGTTCTGTTAAAGTTACTTTTGATGGGGCTTTTTTCCTCTGATTATCAGGATCAGATGTTCATTCCTTTTGTGGATCTTTTTTTACACGGGGAGAATCCGTATCAGGTTTACTATGACAACGGGCTGCTTCCCTCTTTTCCTTATCCTCCGGTTATGCTTTTGGTGGAGTGCATCGGCGGTGTCTTTGTTACTTTTATCAGCGGGATGCCGGTATTTTTAAGGAATCTGGTCTTTAAGTTTCCTATTCTTTTTGCGGATCTTCTCGGTTTATATTATCTGTTCCGCATTTCCAGAGATAAGAGAAAATACATATTAGCGCTGTACTTTTTATCGCCGATTATTTTATATGCATCTTACATGCACGGACAGCTCGACCTGATACCTACCGTGTTTTTGGTGGGAGCAGTTTATTATCTGAGCGAAATGAGCATGGCGGCGAAAAGGGAGTATGTATATGAGCGGCGGTTTATTCTTTTTTTCACGCTGGCTCTCGCTTCGAAGTTTCACATTGCGGCGGCGCTGCCTCTCTTTTTTCTCTATATCTATAAAAGAAAAGGTTGGAAAAAGGCAGTATGGATGACGGGGCTGCCGATTGTCTTGACGGTGGCGGCTGTGCTGCCATTCTGGGGAAGCGGTTTTGCCAACATGGTTTTGTTGAATAAAGAGCAGCAGGCAATTAACAGGGTGTACCTTGATTACGGAAACGCGCACCTGCTTCTGACCGTGCTGGTTTTGCTTTTTCTTTATTTTCAGGCTTTTCGGGTGAACCAGATGAATCGTGATCTCCTGATCAGCATGACAGGGCTTTTGTTTTCCGTGTTTCTTGTCTTTGTTCCGGCAATGCCCGCATGGTTTATCTGGATTGTGCCGTTTTTCATGTTATATCTGGCGAGGCAGAGTGAAAACCGTGGAAAGATGGTATTGGTTTACGGCGGGTTTAATGCGCTGTATCTTTTATATTATGTTTTTATCCATACGACACAGTTTGTAGATTTGTATTTTCTGGGCAGGAGTCTTTCCTTTTTAAAGTTTTCGGATGAGGGGATCAGAGACATTGTCTTTTCACTGATGGTGGGCGTCTTTCTGATTCTGGTAGTCTGCATGTATCTCTACGGTGTGGGAAGTAATTCCTATTACCGCAGAAGGAACCGCCCTTTTACGATCGGCATCGCCGGGGACAGCGGCGCGGGAAAGACCAGACTCTTAAAAATATTGGAGGCGCTTTTGTCAAAGGAGCGGGTGCTTGCGCTGGAGGGAGACGGCGACCATAAGTGGGAGCGGGGCGATCGGAACTGGAAGGAAATGACGCATTTGAATCCTCAGGCGAACTATCTTTACAGGCAGGCGGAAGACTTAAAAGTGCTTCGCGGGAATAATTCGATTAAACGCGCAGACTATGACCATGAAACGGGTACGTTTACAAGGAAGAAAAGACTGTCGCCAAAGCCCTATGTCGTTTTATGCGGGCTGCATTCCCTGTACCTGCCGCATATGAGGCAGGTGCTTGACATGAAGATATATTTGGACACGGACGAAGCGCTTCGATGCCACTGGAAGCTGTGCCGGGATCAGGGCGAGCGGGGGCATGACAGGACAGCAGTGCTCGAACAGATTAAGGACAGGCGAAAGGATGCCGAGAAATATATTTATCCGCAGAAGCAGTATGCAGATCTGGTGATACGGTATTTTGATGAAACGCTCTTAAAAAGACCTGAGAAGGCCGGAAAAATAAAGGATATTACGCTTGGCGTGGAATTTGTGCTGGATGCGGGGATTAACGTGGAGCCGCTGCTTACACTTTTGCGTGACAGGGGTGTTCCGGGCGAATTGTCCTATGATGATCTTTTGCATCAAAAGGTTTCCTTTCACGGGGAGGACCTGCGTGCAGGCAGGGGCGTTTGGGCAAAAACGGCGGTGGCGGTAATTCCACAGATTGAGGATTTAACGGGCGGCCGTATTCTCTGGGAAGAGGGCGCAGGCGGATTGGTACAGTTAATGCTTCTTCTTGTGATCAGTGAGATTATGAAGAGGGATTAAAATAAAGAAATGGTAGAAGGGGTAACTATATAAGGCATGAAATAGTTACGAGAGGGAAAACGGATGATAAAGGCAGTGATTTTTGATCTGGATGACACCTTGTATGATTACAAAGCGCTGGAGAGGGCGGCTTTCGAGTGTGTCGGCGAGCTTGTGCGCGAGCGGCTCGGCGTGAGCGAGGAGCAGTGTGAGGAGGCATTTATGCGGGCCAGGCTGGCTACCAAGCAGAAGCTTGGCGAGACGGCGACTTCCCACAGCAGAATGTTGTATTTTCAGAAAACGCTGGAGTATCTGGATATCAGGCCGTTGTATCTGGCTCTTGAAATGTATGAAACTTATTGGGGATTCTTTTTGGACAATATGACCTTGTACCCCGGCGTCAGGGAGCTCTTGGAGGCGCTGCATGAAAAGTATATTCGCATAGGCGTCTGCACGGATCTGCTGGCGCATATCCAGCACAGGAAACTGCGCAGACTTGGGATGATGGATGATGTGGACTGTCTTGTGACGAGCGAGGAGGCGGGCGTGGAGAAGCCGGCTCCGGGCATCTTTAAGCTGTGCCTTGAGAAGCTTCGGCTTCCGGCGGCGGCGGTCTGTTTTGTGGGGGATAATCTGGAACGGGATGTGAAGGGCGCGATGGCGGCGGGACTGCAGGCTGTCTGGTTTCACCCGGGGGTTTCGCAGGAAGAAACTGCGCAGGATGGCATTAAGGCTGTGTCAGACTATAAAGAATTGTATGAACTGCTGAGCAGGGATATTGAGGGAGGTTTATAATGCGTAAATCTGTTTGACAGGATCGGATCGCAAGCGGGAAAGCGGCAGGACGGGGAAAAGGAGAGAGGCGTGAAACTTTCGATAGTAGTACCGTGTTATAACGAGGAAGAGAATATACCGCTGCTTTTAGAGCGGTTTGATGAAGTGGTAAAAGAAAAAGACATTGAGGTTATCCTGGTGGATAACGGCTCAACGGACGGCAGCGCGGATGTGCTTCGGGAGCTGCTGCCTAGCTATGCTTTTGCGAGAACAGTGACCGTTGAAGTCAATCAGGGCTACGGTTACGGGATTCTGCAGGGATTAAAGGAATGCCGGGGGGAATATATCGGATGGACCCATGCGGACATGCAGACAGACCCTGGGGATATTGTGCGGGCTTTGGAGCTGATTGAAAAAGAAAAGGGACTTGTGTTTGTGAAAGGGAATCGAAAGGGCAGACCGTTTTTTGATGTATTCTTTACGGTTGGCATGAGCCTTTTTGAAACCTGTTATCTGCATGAAAAACTTTATGATATCAATGCGCAGCCTAATATATTTCCCAAGATTTTTTATGACGAATGGCAGGAGCCGCCCCATGATTTTTCGCTGGATCTGTATGCGCTGTATATGGCTCGGAAAAAGGGGCTTAGGGTACTGCGGTTTCCGGTGGTTTTTCCCGAGAGAGTGCACGGCGCTTCGAAGTGGAATACGGGGCTTGCGGCCAAGTGGAGGTTTATTAAGCGAACCATTGCGTTTAGTGTGAAGTTAAAGAAGAGCGGCAGCTTGAAGAATTGAAAATGGGCTGCAGTTCGGATGCGCCTCAGATTATGATGGAATCGGGAAAACCGGATGGTAGATGAAGCTGGGGGAAACCGTACGAATGTAAGGTGGTAATAGATTAGGAGAAATGGGGGCGTAAAGATTGAAAAATAAGTCTGATGACCTTATCTTTCAATTGCGAGTTTGTGTCAGAGAAACAAACTCGGAAACGCAGAGCAAACTTTGAGATTTTGCTCGCGACCGTCGCAAAAAGATGCTCCCGCATGGAGGTAACGATGAAGACAGAATACATAGCGCACAGAATTAATACAAAGGCGGAGCTTTTACAGCTGCCGGAGGAGTACGGGGTTGAACTGGATCTGCGGGATGACTTGAACGGGCGGATTTATATTTGCCACAATCCTTTTGAGCCGGGAGAAGACTTTGAGGAATACTGTAAAGCATATCGCCACGGCACTATGATCTTAAATATCAAGAGCGAGCGTATCGAGCATAAAGCGCTGGAGTATATGGAAAAGTATCAAATCAAAGATTATTTTTTTCTGGATTCTTCCTTTCCTATGATTAAACTGCTCACGGATATGGGCGTGAAGCAGGTGGCGCTTCGTTTTAGTGAGTTAGAAGGCTTAGATACAATCCGCAATATGGCGGGGCGTGCCAGGTGGGTCTGGGTGGACTGTTTTACAAAGGTGCCCATTGACAGAGAAAGCTATGAGGAATTAAAGACCCTTGGCTATAAGCTTTGTTTCGTGTCTCCGGAACTGGAGGGGCAGGAGGAAAAAATTTCGGAATACAGGAAATATATAGAGGAACAGGGCATTGTTTTTGACGCTATATGCACAAAGAGCTATCATGTGAAGGATTGGATGTAGGACGAAAGAACTGTGTTTTTATAGCAGCAGATTGTAAATGGACGTAAATTACAATGTGGCGCGGATAGCGGTATGTTTGAATTTTTGACATGGAGGAAGGGATGTTTCGATTGCAAAAGGAATGGCAGAAAAAAGCCGGTATGGCGGCGGCAGTCTTTTTTACGCTGGCGGCGGGTATGCTTTTATTCTACAGGCATTGGCAGTTTGAACTGCCGCTCTATCCGAATGTGGATGAGCAGCTTTCGCTCGGCTGCATTTATGAGCTGCTGGATCAGCACCTCTATGCGGGCGATATCTATGTGCTTGATTTTTTCCGTTATCCCCATCTGACTTTTTATTACGCGGCGGTTGGGGTGCGCGTTCTGGGGAAATTTTTGTCGGGCGTGGACACGGTGGTGCTCTTGCGCTATGTGGTCTGCGGCACGGCGCTTCTCTCGAATGTGTGTATCTATTTTTGCATTAAGATTATGACGAATAGGCGTAAATACGCATATCTGGGATTTCTGCTGTCCGTATTTTCCCTGTACGGTTATGCTTACCTGTATTATACGGGGCCTGACACGCTTTTATATGCGGTGGCCAATGTCATTTTGCTTCTGGGATGTCTGATCTGGCGGGAGAAGGACGAGGAGCGTGCCGTTTATCTCTGGTATCCGCTGCTGGCGATAAGTATCGGGCTGGCCATGGCGGCTAAGTATCACGGCATTGTCTTTGGTGTTTTTTGGCTGGCGCTGCACATCGGCAAAAAATACTGGAAGCGTCACAGAAATAATTATCTCTTCTTTCTGGATTGTATTGTGCTGGCGCTGACTTTCGTGCTCTGTAATTATTCGCTTTTCTTTCATTTTAAGACCTTTATCGGGGATAATTTGTATAATCTGAACCACTATGCATGGGGGCATCCCGGAATCGAGCATAACTTGCCGTTTGTAGGGTATCTTGAGGCATTCGCGCTGTCCTCTTACGGGATTTTTGGCGGTTTGCTGCTGCTCTTGGGGCTTGTTTATCCGGTGCGGAGAAAAGTGTGGGGCGAACTTGTCATTTTTTCCCTGATGCCGCTCGTGATTCTGGCGCTTTTGTCGAAGTACAGCATTGTTCTCGGCAGAAATATGTCTCTTGTGCTGCCGTTTGCTTTCCTGTTTATGGCTTATGGGCTGGTGGAGGCGGAGACATTTCTCACAAGACTGAGAGAAAAACACTGCTCTACAGGTCAGAAGAAATCTACGGGGAAAACGGTGGGTGGTGTAGCAGATAAAATATCGGGTCGCAGGTTTATGGAAAAGAGTACGGCATGGAATAAGGTGGTTGCAGGGCGCAAATTTTCGGGAGAAACGGCAGGCGGAAAGTCGGCACGGGATAGCGGCGGGATAGTGGCGGTATTTGTCGTGGCGGTTCTCGTGCTCTGCAACGTAGCCACAGTTCTTAACAATTACCGCTATGATCTGACCTACGATCATGCGGCGGCATATATTGCGGAAAACATTCCTGCAGGCGCGAAGATTTACTGCACTTCCTACATGCCGGTGATGGACGCGCAGAAGTATGAGATTGTGGAGATCGGAGAAGATATTTCTCTATTGCCGGACAGGCTTGCCGAAAATGAGTATTATGTGGATGTGGAATACGCCACCGGGTATTTTTTGCAGAAGAAGGATTATCTGCTGTTTCGGGGAGGGGATATGTACCCGGATAAAAAGGCGGCGTATGAACAAAAGACGGGGGCGAACACGGTTTTAGAGAGGTGGCGGGGCGTCTCCTATGGCGGGGAGTGGAAATACAGAATCGGGTATTTTGATCTGTTCTCAAAGAGTCCTGCGTCGTATTTTGTGGGGCCGACGATTACCATTTATCAATAAAAATTCTGTAAAAATCAACGGAACGCATAAAAATTTCGCTTACAAAAAATCTTTTTTGATGATAGACTGTAATCGGAAGGTAGGTTTTATTATGCGTTGGATACCGCTGCAGAGGACAGACAGCAGAAAGTGGAGACTCTGTGTCCTGTATGATGACTGTATGACGTATGAAGTGACAACATTAGAATCTGAGCATGTGGATAAGATTTTACTCTATACAGCATATATGAATAATGGCATAAATGGTGGCATTGAAAGGGAGCTTTTGAGGGAATTGGATGATTTAAAAAAACAGTACGGATCAAACTAGAAATTCCCGCAAAAGCATTTCCAGTTCCTCGGCTTCAGAAGGAGTGAAGGCTGGGGAGCTTTTTTTGTGCGCCGTGTTTTCTTCAAAAAGCGGCTCTTTTTCAAAATCCGCATTCCCGTCGGCAGTTTTATCCGGGTTGTTTTTTTTGTTATCCCGGGCGGTATCTTCCATACCGACCATGCGCATGTCAAGGCGCGTTTGCTCCAGACGGTTTGCAAGATGGTTTTCCAGATAATCTACCAGATTGGTGCGCAGTATATTAATTTTTCCGGACAGATCGATCAGCGAAGTCGCGGCAAAATAGAGATAAAGGCCGAGAAAGCTGACCAGATAAAAAGGAGCGATCGACAGAAAGCTCTCTTCCTGAATAATGCCAATACAGGCGCCGATGCCGGCTACCAGCACTGAGAGCAGCGTAAGCTGGCCCGAAAGGTGTCGAAAAAAGGACACAGAAATTTTCCAGAGACTGATCTGGTTTAAAAACTTGTCCACAAAAACGGGAACATTGGGAATCGTCTCGTGAAGCTGTCTGCAGCTTGTAAATTTCAGCTTCAACTGCTGCAGGGATTTATTTTTGGTGGCGGACATGTTTTCTGTTTCCCGAATCAGCCTGCGGTATATCACACCGAGCAGAATCTGGCATAAAATACTGCAAAAGAGCAATGACAGAATAACAAACATAAAAATTTTATGGCGAAAAAAAAGTGCAAGCATGGTTACCTCCGCTGTATAGAGTGCATACTTATATTATATTAGGTTTTTTTCGGGAAAAAAGACCTAAGGCATCGACAGATTTCGCAGAACAACCATTTTCTTGCACTATGGGGATTGATGATATATACTTTATGATAGATGGCAAATAGCGCCGGAAAAGTGAGGAGGAAGCGGATATGATTTTTCAGCCGAAGGGCGTCTGTTCCAATGCGATAGACGTAGAGATGGAAGAGGGTATTATCAAATCTGTAGAATTTACAGGCGGATGCAACGGCAACACACAGGGTATTTCCCGGCTGGTTGTCGGCATGAAGGCAGAGGATGCGATCAGCAGACTAAAAGGAATCAAGTGCGGATTTAAGAGCACATCCTGTCCGGATCAATTAGCTTGTGCGCTGGAACAGATGTTAGAAAATGCATGAAAGGCTTGGATGTTATTATGGGCAAAAAGATTGTACTGACAGGCGGCGGTACCGCTGGACATGTGACGCCGAATATGGCGCTGATTCCGAGGCTTCGGGACTTAGAATACGACATTGTATATATGGGTTCCTACGATGGGATTGAAAAGAAGCTGATTGAGGACTTTGATATTCCTTATTACGGCATTGCGACAGGCAAATTCAGGCGTTATTTTGATCCGAAAAATTTTTCCGACCCGTTCCGTGTCATTAAAGGAATGCGGGAAGCCAGAAAGTATCTGAAGGAGATTAAGCCTGACGTGCTCTTTTCGAAAGGCGGTTTTGTCAGCGTGCCCGTGGTGCGCGCGGCGGCGTCTCTGGGGATTCCCTGCATCATCCACGAGTCGGACATGACGCCCGGGCTGGCAAATAAGCTTTGCATTCCCGTGGCGAAAAAGGTATGCTGTAACTTCCCGGAAACTTTCAGCCAGCTTCCCGCGGCGAAGGCAGTGCTGACAGGTTCGCCGATCCGCAAGGAGCTTGCCGCAGGTAATAAGGAGACCGCATACAAACTGTGCGGTTTTGATAACACGAAACCTGTTATCATGGTGGTGGGAGGAAGCCTCGGCTCCGCGGCGATCAATCAGGCGGTCAGGGATATTCTGCCAGAACTTTTAAAAGATTTTCAGGTGGTGCATTTGTGCGGGAAGGAGAAGGTAGATAATCTTCTGCTCACTACACAGGGTTACAAGCAGTTTGAATATGTAAAGTCCGAGATGAAGGATATTTTCGCAATGGCGGATATCGTAATTTCCCGGGCCGGCGCCAATGCAATCAGCGAGATTCTGGCGCTGAAAAAGCCGAATATCCTTATTCCGCTGCCCTCATCCAGCAGCAGAGGGGATCAGCTTTTGAATGCGAAATCCTATGAATCGCAGGGATTCAGCATTGTGATCGATGAGGATGATCTGACCAACAAATTGCTTCTCGAAAAAATTCAGGAGCTGTATTTCAACAGATTCTCCTATATTGATGCCATGAAGAAGAGCAGCCAGCGCGATGCGATCGGCACCATTATCGGTTTGATAGAGGAAATGGTGCAGGAAAAGTAGAAATACGGAATGTCATTGTGTACGGTGGTACACTTGTCATAAAAAGAGAAATAAAAAGGCGGCACGAGAAAGTGCACGAAAAAGGAGGACGAGATGAGCAAAGTTACGTTTGACTATTCAAAAGCAGCATCTTTCATCGGAGAGAACGAAGTGGAGTCCATGAAGAAGCTGGCGCTTGACGCAAAAGAGGTGCTTGTGAGCAAATCGGGTGCGGGCAATGATTTCCTTGGATGGATTGATCTGCCGGTGGACTATGACAAGGAGGAGTTTGCACGGATCAAGAAAGCGGCGGAGAAAATTCAGGGTGATTCCGAAGTGCTTGTGGTAATCGGAATCGGTGGTTCCTATCTGGGCGCGCGCGCGGCGATTGAGTTTTTGCGCCACAGTTTCTACAATGTGGTGGACAAGTCTGTCAGAAAGACGCCCGAGATTTATTTTGTAGGTAACTCCATCAGTTCGACTTATATTAAGCATCTGATCGACGTGATCGGTGACAGGGATTTCTCCATTAACATGATCTCCAAGTCCGGCACGACCACGGAGCCTGCGATTGCGTTCCGCGTATTCAAGGAGATGGCGGAGAAAAAATACGGCAAGGAAGGTGCGGCGAAGAGAATTTACGCCACCACCGACAAGGCGAGAGGGTCCCTTAAGAATCTGGCAAATGAGGAAGGCTATGAGAGTTTTGTGGTGCCCGACGATGTGGGCGGACGTTTCTCCGTACTGACGGCGGTAGGTTTGCTTCCCATCGCGGTGTCCGGCGCGGATATCGACAAGCTGATGGAGGGTGCGGCAGAGGGCAGAAAGATGGCTCTGGAAGCTCCTTTCGAGGAGAACGACGCTGTAAAATACGCTGCGCTGCGCAATATCCTGTTAAGAAAGGGCAAAGTCATTGAGATTTTGGCAAACTACGAGCCCAGCGCGCATTATGTTTCCGAGTGGTGGAAGCAGCTTTACGGCGAGTCCGAGGGCAAGGACCAGAAGGGTATCTTCCCGGCAAGCGTGGATCTGACCACCGACCTGCACTCCATGGGACAGTTTATTCAGGACGGTTCCCGCACCATGTTTGAGACGGTGTTAAACATTGAGACAAGCAGGGAGGAGATCATCATCGGTGAGGAGCCTGTGGATTTGGATGGTCTGAATTATCTGGCGGGCAAGAACGTGGACTTCGTCAACAAAAGCGCGATGAATGGTACGATTCTGGCACACACCGACGGACAGGTTCCGAACTTTATGATCAATGTGCCCGGGGTGAACGAGTTCTATCTGGGCGAGCTGTTTTATTTCTTCGAGTTCGCGTGCGGTGTCAGCGGCTATCTCCTCGGCGTAAATCCGTTCAACCAGCCGGGCGTGGAGAGCTACAAGAAGAACATGTTCGCACTTCTCGGCAAGCCGGGATTCGAGGCGCAGAGGGAAGAACTGCTTAAGAGACTTTAAGAAAAAGTAAGCTTCATGATAATAGGCTGCGGTATAGAAAACAGGTGATTGTATGGGTATGACAGACAGCCAGATTAAAGGCTTTGTCAGATTTGTTCTGGACGACATCAAAGAAGTGCTTGAAAATATGCCGGATAGTAAAGAAAAAGAAAAGCTGCAAAAGGTAGCGGATAATTTACAGCTGACACTTGAGGATTAAAGTGTGGTTGTATGACAAAACAGGCGCATATCTCCATAAGGGGGTATGCGCCAAAATTTTTTTGATTTGAAAAAGGGTGTACAGGTGTGGTATTTTAAAATAATCAGACAATGTAGGGAGAGAAAAGATGAATACAAAATGTAATCCTATACTATATTCCGATTTTCCGGATCCGGATATTATCAGAGTTGGCGATACTTATTATATGGCGAGCACGACGATGCATTTTATGCCGGGCTGTGATATTCTGCGCTCTTATGACTTGATGAACTGGGAGTTTGTGACCCATGCGTTTGAGGTGCTGGAAGATACTTGCGGACATCGGCTGGAAAAAGGAAACCATATTTACGGGCAGGGCATGTGGGCACCGTCCTTCAGGTACCATGAAGGTGTCTTTTATATCTGTTTTACGGCTAACGATACGAGGAAAACGTATCTTCTGACGGCGTGCGATCCCGCCGGACCATGGAAACAGGGGACAATAGAAGGCTTTTACCACGACAACTCCCTGTTTTTTGACGATGACGGGAAGGTATATATTGTATATGGAAATACCGAGTTGTACCTGACACAGCTGCGGGCAGATTTGAAGGGACCTCTCGAGGGAGGGCTGCACAGGCTGATTGTCCGGGACAAGGGTAAGCTTTATCTCGGATATGAAGGCTCTCATCTGTATAAGAAGGACGGAAAATACTATCTGTTTACCTGTCATATTCCCGCCTATGGCAATGAGAGAAAAACGGAAGACTGTTTTATTGCGGATTCTCTGGAAGGGGAGTTCAGAGGGAAATGCATCATAGATGACGATATGGGGTATCACAATCTGGGTGTCGCGCAAGGCGGTATGATAGATACGTCCGAGGGGGACTGGTATCTGTTTATGTTTCAGGACAGGGGAGCGGTCGGAAGGGTGCCTTTGGTAATGCCGGTTCATTTCGACGAAGAGGGATATCCGGTAATCGGGAAGCAGGGGAGGGTTCCGGCTCAAGTAGTGATACCCGGTGCAAGACCGGATTATACGTACCAGCCGTTGAACGGCAATGACAATTTTTTGTATCAGGCGGACGAAAACGGTAAGGTGCAGTTAAAGCCTTTCTGGCAGTTTAATCATAATCCGATTGACAGGCTGTGGTCTGTGACTGAGCGGCAGGGTGCATTTCGGGTTTATACGGAGGAAGTCTGTGACTGTCTGCCCTTTGCGCATAATGTGCTGACCCAGAGGAGTTATGGACCGGCGTGCGCCGCCTGGGTGACAGTGGACGGAAGCAGAATGAAAGACGGGGATTATGCCGGTATTTGCGCATGGATCGGCGGCTATGGGGCAATCGCGCTGACAAAGGACAAAGGAGACTACTATCTGGTGATGTTTGCGAGACCTGCCGCGGATGAAACGGTGGAGGCAGACCCGGATTTTCTGAGTACGCCCGTAGAATATGAGAGAATCCCGCTGCCTTCTTCAAGCGCTGTGTTGAGAGTAGATTTGGATTTCAAAGACAAAAAGGATACGGCTGACTTTTTCTATGAGGAGGACGGAAGATGGAAGGCGCTTGGAATCAGCCACCGGCTGTTCTTTAAGCTGGATCATTTTACCGGATGCAGATTTGGTCTGTTTGCGTATGCCACGCGGCAGCCCGGAGGACATGTTGACTTTATGAAGTTCAGATACCGGATTGGGGAAGAGCATGGGCAGATACAGGAGAAAGCTTGAAAACTTTATGAATGACTTTAATGTCAGAAAAAAGCTGTTTATCATTTATGTTTTCTGCGTGATCATACCGTTGGTTCTGACTGACAGCATTATCTTATATATTTTGCTTGATGCGGAAAAAAAGGAACAGCTTTATGAGTTTGAAAATCTTGCTAATGCTGTCAGGTATAATCTGGAGTATACTTTTGAGGAAGTTGTTAAAGAAATGAACGATATCTATGTGGACAGTGAAATTAACAGCTTTCTAAATGAAAACTACAGGGACGGATATGCGTTTTTTGCCGCCAGCGTGGAGTTTGCGAGAAAAAAGTCTCTGGATATGCCGGGCGGATATGACATTTCCAATGTGGTCATATATGCGGACAATGATACCATTGTAAACGGCGGTCATTATTACCGTTTGTCTGAGGCGGAGAATACGGAGTGGTATCGCAAATATCTGGATTCGGAAAAGGGATTAACCTTTGTGTCGTATTATGTCGGTAAGTTTGATATGTCGGCATTGTCCATGCGACGGCTTTCTTTAGTCAGGCGTCTCGATTATTTTAAAAAGGACAGTTGTGAAAAAATCCTCAGAGTGGATCTGGATTATAACCGCATCCTCAGAGAACTGACACAGATTAGTTTTGGAAATCAGATTTATGTGTGTCAGGGAGACCGGATTTTGTTTTCCAACGGGAAGCATTCCGGCAGTCAGGAGGATTTTCACACGCTTACGGGAGAAGAGCAGATTGCATTTAAAAGCTCTTTTGAGATGTACGGGCAGGAAATGGATGTGTTGATTATGGAGCCGCAAAGTTCTGTGTTTCAGAATTTGGAAAAGCATGTTCCTCTGATTATTTTCTTGGTAGTGATAAATCTTCTTCTGCCGATGATCATGGTTTCTACGGTAAATAAATCCTTTACCGGCAGGCTTTGGGAGTTGAGCGCCGCGTTTGACCAGATACAGGAGGGAACGCTGCAGGGGATAGAGAATGCGAGAGGTAAGGATGAAATCGGAACATTGATGAGGAACTATAACCGCATGGTAAAGAAGATGAATGATCTGATCCTCCATGTATATAAAAACAGGCTGGAGAAACAGGAGATAGAGCTTGCCAGACAAAATGCGGAGCTTCTTGCCCTACACAGCCAGATCAATCCCCATTTTCTCTTTAACGTGCTGGAAAGCATCCGGATGCGGTCGCTGATTCAGGGAGAGGAGGTGACGGCAGGTATGATAGAAAAGCTGGCGATTCTGGAACGGCAGAATATCAACTGGGCATCCGATCATGTAAAGCTGGCGGAGGAAATGAGCTTCGTGGAAGCATATCTGGAACTGCAGCAATACCGTTTCGGAAATCGGCTGCGATATGAGATGGACTTGCCGGAGACATGCGCGGATTATTATGTGCCTAAGCTGACACTCACAACGTTTGTGGAAAATGCCTGTGTTCACGGCATGGAAAAAAAGACTTCTACCTGCTGGATATACGTGCGGGTATATCTGAAAAATCCGTTTTTGTATATCGAGATAGAAGATACGGGGAGCGGAATGGATGAGATAACCGTAGCGAAGATGAATGAGAGTATGTGTAACTGCACGATTGACGATATCAAGGAAAATGAGCATATCGGCATTATCAATGCGTGTCTTCGCCTTAAGAGGATTTCCAAAGGTAATGTACTGTTCTCTTTGGAGAGCGAGGAAGGCGTCGGAACATTTATGACGATCAAGGTGGCGTCGGAGTACTTGCAGATGAAAGAATAGGAAGGGCTGCATAATGTTGATGAAAGTAATGTTAGTGGATGATGAACCTTTTATACTGCAGGGATTATCGGTAATTATCGACTGGGAAACGGAAGGGTTTGAGATTGTGAAGAAAGCTTCCGACGGAGAGGAGGCGATTGCATATCTCAGGGAGAATAAAGTCGATCTCATTATCACGGATATTCGTATGCCAAAAATCACCGGTATTGAACTGCTGGAAACAGTGAGGGCGGAAAAGCTTTCTGACGCCTACATATTTATTCTGAGCGGATATAATGACTTCAGGTACGCACAGGCGGCGATCCGTTATTCCGCCATGGAGTATATTTTAAAGCCGGTGCAGAAGGAGCAGCTTCTCGAAAGTGTCAGGCGGGTGGTGGCAAAGACGGAGAACAGAATACAGGAAGAGTTGGACAGCCGTCGGATGCAGAGAGGGTATCTGTTACAGAATATGACGGCATTGCTGCAAGGTAAAGGAAAGGAGGAGAACCTGGCTTATGTGAGAGAAAACTTTCGCTGCGGGCAGGGAATCCGATATCTTCATATTTGCCTGAATGACCTTCTTGCGCTGGAAGAAATGTCGGATGAGGAAGTATCTGAACTAAAGGACGGTGTATACGAGCAGGTATCCCAGTACTTGCGGGAGGATGCAGATCATCTGTTTAAGGATTTCTTTGTGTATGAGGAAGATTATGAAATCGGATTTATCTATTGCGAATATATGGCGAAGGAAAAAAAGCTTTCGGAAGAAGAGTTTATGAAGGCTTTGCAAAAAACGGCGCAGAGTGGCAGCAAAAATCTGCCGGTAATCCTGCTTGTGGGGAAAAGGGTGGAGGATATTACGAAGATTTCCCATTCTTACAGTTCCGCCTGCGTTCTTCGTTCCTTTAAGGGGTTTCAAGATACGAAAAGCGTTTATTATTATGAGAAAGAAGTGCAGGTTAATCCTTCCGGAACCGTTCTTTGCAAACAGCCTTTGGACGATCTGGTGACGGCTGTCAATGAGAACGATACGCTTCGGATCAATAAGAGCGTGGATTTGCTTTTCTCAGAGATGGATAAGCTGGATCGGAACAGAGAGACCGTGACAATGAATCTGAGCTGGCTGATTTTTCGGCTTTTGGATCTGGCGGCGGAACAGGACGAGTCCGTCAATCAGGATGAGGTGCTCTCTTATATCAGCGGCAGTGTGTCCAGAGAAGAAATCATTCGGGGCAGCAGGGCACATCTGCGCAAGTTTGCCTGCGAGTATGCGGAGTATCTCGTGCAGCTTCGCAAGAATGTGTCGAAAGGGGTTCTCACGGAGATTGAGAATGAAATCAGGGAGCGTTATGCGGAGAACCTGACGCTGCGGGAGCTGGGACAGAAATATTATATCAACAGCTCCTATCTCGGACAGATTTTCCGAAAACGGTATGGACAGTCCTTCAAAAACTACCTGAATAACTACAGAATCACAGAGGCGGCATCCCAGCTGATTAGAACCGATAAAAAGATTGGTCAGATTGCCGAGGATGTAGGGTATCGGGACTTGGACTATTTTATCAGTCGTTTTATAGAGCAGGAGGGTTGTACGCCTTCCCGGTACCGTAAGAGCGCAAGAGCAGAGGAATGAAAAAGAAAAAGGCAGGCCCGGTAAATTTTAGCAGCTAGAATTTATCGGGCTTATTTATAGAGTTTATCGGGTTGAAGGTTTTCGTCCATGTAATAAAATTGTAGTATCACTAAAAAATCATGAGGGAGGACAAACGAATGAAGAGAAAGAAACTGACAGCGCTTTTGTTGACAGCGGCAATGACGGCGTCCGTGCTTGTCGGCTGCGGCGGCGGTGATGCGGGCGAAAGCACGGAAACAACGGGTTCCCCGGAAACTGAGGGGGGGGGGTCGGATGAAACGGCAGGAACATCCGCCGACGGCAAAGAGATTATCGACTTTACGATGTTTATCGCCATGCCCGGTCCTGAGATCAACGACGGCAACGAGATTCAGGAAATTATCGCACAGAAGACCGGCGTGAGGGTAAAGGAGACATGGCTTACCGGCCAGACAGCGGCTGAGGCAGTAGGAACGATTATCGCAGGAGGCGAGTATCCTGATTTTATCGACGGCGGCGATGGGCAGATGGCACTGTATGATGCGGGCGCATTGGTTCCCTGGGACGATTATCTTGAGAAACATCCTAAGTTAAAGGAAATGTACTCCGATGAGGAGTGGGACAGATTCCGTCAGGACGACGGTAAGATTTACTGGGCGAATATTTTCCAGAATACATACGGCGAGGATAAGTCCACGACCCACAACGACGAGGCGTTCTGGATTCAGAATAAGGTTCTTGCATGGGACAATTACCCGGAGATCAAGACCCTGGATCAGTATTTTGACCTGTTAGAGCGTTATGCGGAGGCGAATCCGACCATGGAGGACGGCACAGAGGTGATTCCCTACACCGCGCTTTGTGAGGACTGGAGATATTTTTGTATCGAGAATGCGGGACAGTTCCTTGCCGGTTATCCCAATGACGGTTCGGTTATCGTAAACACCGATACCATGAAGATTGAGGATTACAATACCAGCGAGACGACCTACAGATATTTTAAGAAATTAAATGAAGAGTACAATAAAGGCATTGTAGACAAAGAGTTTGCAACTCAGACTTATGACGAATATATCGCGAAGCTCTCTACCGGCCGTGTGCTTGGTATGTGCGATCAGTGGTGGGATTTCTACGCTACGGTAAACGATGTATTTAAGCAGCAGGGACTTGACTTGAAGGGTTGTAACTATGTGCCTCTCGGCCTTACCATTGACGAGGGCATGGAGAACATGTGGCATACCTACGGCGACACACAGAATCTGGCAAACGGTGTGGCAGTTACCACAAGCTGTAAAGATCCGGATGCCGCGTTCCAGTTCTTGGAGGATTGTCTGGATCAGGAAATCCATGATCTCAGATTCTGGGGTGTCGAGGGTGTAGACTATATGGTTGACGATGAGGGCCTTTACTACAGAACCGAAGAGCAGAGAATGCAGTGGGCAAATAAAGAGTATCAGGCTTCTCACAGATGTGTTTATTCCTATATGCCGCAGTACCTTGGAACAAGCAGAGACGGAAAGAACTCTATGAACCCTGACCAGCAGACCTCCGAGTTCTTCAGTGCATTGGCACAGCCGCTGGTAGACTGCTTTGAGGCTTACGGTGTGAGCACTTATGTGGAGATGATCGGTTCCGTAAACAAAGAGACAGGCCCTTGGTTCCCGATGTACTCTTTCTCCAGCAACATGACGACAGAGACGCCGGGCGGCGTGGCTTGGACTAAGATGGGAGAGGTAAAGCACGAGTGGCTTCCTAAAGTAGTAATGTCGAATTCCTTCGACTCCACATGGAGCGAATATATGACGGCATACGAGGGCTGTAAGCCGGAGGATTTCCTTTCCGAGATGCAGACAGAGTTAGACAGAAGAGTGTCTCTGGCACAGTAAATTCATGCAGGCAGTAACCTGAGATTGGTAAAAGGGGCAGCTATATTGCGCAAAGAGCTATGTAGTTGTCCCTTTTTTTCTCAAAATAGTTGTGGTATAGAAGGAGATGGAATATGAGTCGGGGGAAAAAACAGGCGAAACAGAAAATTACATGGAAAGAAGTGAAGCGCCAGAAAGTTCTGTTGATCTGGTCAGCGCTTTTTGTGATATACGGTTTTATTTTCTATTATCTGCCTCTGGGCGGCTGGATTATGGCGTTTCAGAATTACAAGCCGAAGGACGGTTTGTTTCATTCCAAGTGGATTGGTCTTGACAAGTTTAAGTTTTTGTTCAGCGACGCGGCTTTTATCAGAGTCATCAGAAATACGCTGGCGATGGGAACCATCAATCTGGTAACATCGTTTATTATGGCGATTGTATTTGCCATCCTGTTAAACGAAGTGAAAAATGTGCTGGGAAAGAAGCTGGTGCAGACGATTTCTTATCTGCCTCACTTCCTGTCATGGATTATTGTTACCGGTATTTTACATGATGCGCTGTCTTCGACAGGTATTGTAAATGAGCTGCTTCAAAAATTTGGTATTATCAGCTCGCAGATTAATTTCTTTGCACACGAAAGTTATTTCTGGCCCATTGTCGCCTTTGCCAATCTGTGGAAAGAGACAGGATGGAACGCGATCATTTATCTGGCGGCAATCACGGCGATTGACCCGAGCCTCTATGAAGCGGCGTCCATAGACGGTGCGGGAAGATGGGCAAAGATCAGATATATCACACTTCCGGGCATCAAGCCGACTATTATGATACTGCTTCTGATGAATGTGGGAAATGTTCTGAACGCAGGATTTGAAGTACAGTACATCTTAGGAAACGGACTGGTGCAGAAGGTATCCCAGACGATCGATATCTACGTGCTGAACTGGGGTATCAGCCAGAATGATTATTCGCTGGGTACAGCGGCAGGTATCTTTAAGAGTGTGGTCAGCATTGTCCTGATCCTGATTGCAAACCGCATAGCGAAGCGATCCGGTGAAGAAAGCTTATTCTAGGGAGGGGCGTAAAGATGAAGAAAAAAAGTTTAGGGGATCGGATTTTTGAGATTTGCAATACGATCTTTATGGTAGCCTTTGTTATTATAACATTGTATCCCGTATTGAATACGCTCGCCATTTCTTTTAATGACGGTATCGATACGGTGCGCGGCGGTATTCACCTGATTCCGAGAAAATTTACTTTGCAGAATTACTATACCGTGTTACATAAACAGAATATGGTTACGGGCGCCTATATCACGGTACTCAGGACAGTGGTCGGAACCTTCCTTGCGTTGGTGACCAATGCGCTGCTGGCGTTTATCGTGAGCAGAAAGCGGTTTTTGTTTAAGTCACAGTTGTCTCTGTTTTGGGTTATCACCATGTATGTGAACGGTGGACTGATTCCGACATTCCTGCTTTATAAAAATCTGCATCTGACAGGTACCTTCTGGGTGTACGTGATTCCCGGAACGGTCAGCGCTTTCAACATGCTGGTGCTTCGAACCTATATGGTCGGTCTGCCCGATTCTCTGGAGGAATCGGCACAACTTGATGGAGCGGGATATATGACGATTTTTGTGAAAATTATTTCTCCTCTCTGTAAACCCGTGTACGCGACGGTGGCTCTGTTTGTGGCGGTGGGACAGTGGAACTCATGGTTTGACGCCATGCTTTACAACCGTATGTCCGATAAGTATACTACTTTACAGTATGAGTTGATGAAGCTTTTATCCTCTGTCATGCAGCAGAGCGGCAGCGCAGACAGCGCGAGGAATTCAGCGAATTCCATAACGCCCGCGTCTATCCGGGCGGCGGCGACGATTGCGACCATGCTGCCTATCGTATGTCTGTATCCGTTCCTGCAAAGATACTTTGTGACGGGTCTGACGATTGGCGGCGTCAAAGAATAGAGTGAGAAGTAGTATATCTCATTCAGGAGAATGCCTGAAATACGGCATTCTCCGCAGAGTGGAATCATAGCAGCTAAGGTGAGAAATCGTGGTGGTTGGATTGAAAAGAGAGGCAGATTAATTAAGATGCAGTATCGCAACGTGTTTAGAGAAATCGGTATATCAGAGGAAGAGATTGCGGAGAGACGGAAGGAAATTGTCCACACTTTCTTCTATGATAATGAGGAAAAGGTATATCATCCGGTGGGGGATGATATGGCTTATATAGAGGATACCGGAAACCATGATGCGCGGACGGAGGGCATGTCTTACGGCATGATGATGTGCGTGCAGCTCGATATGAAGGAGGAGTTTGACCGCCTCTGGAAATGGGCAAAGACTTATATGTGGATGGATGCCGGGGAAAATGAAGGTTATTTTGCCTGGTCCTGTGCGCCGGATGGCTCTAAAAACGCTTACGGACCTGCGCCGGATGGAGAAGAATTCTTTGCCATGGCACTGTTTTTCGCTTCCCACAGGTGGGGGGACGGTGAGGGAATTTTTCAATATGAGAAGGAGGCAAGAGACATTTTGTCGGCTTGTCTCCATAAAGGGGAAAATGGACGGGCGGGAGAGCCTATGTGGAACAGAGGGAATTGCCAGATTCTTTTTGTGCCGGGGTCTTCCTTTACGGATCCTTCCTATCATTTGCCGCATTTTTATGAGCTGTTTGCAAAATGGGCGAATGAGGAGGATCGCGGTTTTTGGGCAAGAGCAGCCAAAGCCAGCAGAGCGTATCTGGCGGCGGCATGCCATGCGGATACGGGAATGTCGGCGGAATATGCGAATTTTGACGGTTCTCCGGTCTACACGGAATTTGAGTGGGGGCAGCACGGATATTTTTATTCGGACGCTTATCGCACTGCGGCAAACATCGGACTGGATTACAGTTGGAACGGAATCGACGCGGGACAGCGCGCCGCGGTGGAAAGATTACAGTATTTTCTCGGTGTAACCAGACGGGAAAATCCGTATATGACGTATCGGATCAACGGGGAAGTGATCGACCAGTCGGCGCTGCATCCGGTGGGGATGCTTGCAACAACAGCGCAGGGGACATTAGCTGTTTTGGGGCGGCTGGATGAGGCGGAACTGTCTGATTCGCAGAAACTTGCCAGGGAATGGACGGAACGGTTTTTCAGAGAGCCGATGCGGAAGGGTGAGCGAAGGTATTACGATAACTGCCTTTATCTGTTTGCGTATCTGGCGTTGTCGGGGAGTTACCGGGTGTGGTAAAGGCGTACGGTTATTGTATTTTGGTGACACACATGTTAAGATAGATTTGCAGGGACACAGGCTGTTTGGTTTGTGTCTTTTATCTTTTTGCCGGAGGTATAAAGTCATGTCAGCTGAGGAAAAATCAAGGACATACAGGAGCTTGAGTTTGTAATTTTTTGTATGAGCCTGATTTGAAGCATTCCCGATTGAATGCGGACTTCGGACGAGGATTTTATACCACACCCATTCATAGTCAGGCAGTAAGCTGGTGTGGAAAGTTTAAACGGCGCGGTGCGGAAAGAATTGTCTCCTGCTATGAATTTAATGAAAACGCATATAATGAATGCAGGATAAAGGCTTTTGAATCGATTGCAGGATTGTGTGATCCTTTCCACCACAGGTTGCGCAAATATACAGAGCCCTGTATAGAAAGCAACCCTGCGTTTTGGTAAGATGCGAGTACCAAAACAAAAGGAGGAACATCATATGGATTTTTCAGAAAAACTTTTAAGCTTGCGAAAGGCAAAGAATCTGACGCAGGAGGAGCTGGCGGAAAAGCTGAACGTTTCAAGACAGTCCGTTTCCAAGTGGGAGAGCGGGCAGGCGGTTCCGGAGCTGGATAAGATCGTGGCGATCAGTACGGTATTCGACGTCACCACGGATTATCTGTTAAAGTCGTCGGAGATCGACGATCTGTCCGTAAAGACGGAAATGCTGGAAAAACAGCAGGAGCAGATGCTTGCCAGAGAAAAGCGGCAGCAGAAGATCAGGGAGTGCGTTTTATACGGCATTGTCATTTATCTGGTGTTTTTTGCCGTATGGTTTTTGGAGCGCGCCCTTTTCTGGGACTATATTTTCTGGAAGTCAGACATAGACATATGGAGTTTTGGCATAGTGATGGCAGAATTTTTAGCAGCCACGGCGGCGGTGGTTTTCGTGTGTGCCAGAAAACTTAAGGGTGAGAAACGGTAATATTTGTTATACAGCGGTCTCTGTACGCGGAGGGCGTTTCCCCATACTTGGAGCGAAACGCCCTCGTAAAGTAAGATATATTATGAAAACCGACATTTTCTGCAACATCTATTATTTTATCTGAAGTTTCTATTAATTGTCCGGCGGCGATTTCCAGACGGTAATCTATTACATATTGCGAAAAGCTTTTTCCTGTCAGTTCCTTAAATAATTTCATAAAATGGCTCGGCGAGAAGCCACAGATTGCTGCGGCTTTCTCCACTGTGATTGTGCAGTTGTAGTTGGACTGTATATATAAAAGCAGGTTTTTCAGCTTATCATAATTATTTTTTAAAGAGAGCTCCGCGCAGCTTGTGGGGGAACTGTACTGGCTGATATGGTGCACGATGGCAAAGAGATTGGATTTTACCATCAATTCCTCACTTTTTTTGCGGTTTTCTATTAAATGTATGATATGAGGGCGCAAAAGGCGGTTTAAATCCATTTCCGATGCAAGGGAAAGAGGAGGCAGCTTGGTGTGACAGTACAGCGGTTTAAAATATTTTTCGTAGCAGGCGTCATTGGTCGAATAATTTAACAGGGAAAACTGGAACAAAATGTTAAAATATTCCATTTGGGCGTCCGGGTATTGTTCTATGGAGTGAACCGACTGAGGAGGAACAATAACAATATCGTCTGTTTTTACAATATATGGGTGGGACTGTATGGTGATCACGCCCTGCCCGCTGCAGATATAGATGATTTCCATCTCCTCATGCCAATGCAGGGGGTAGAAAGGAAAAAATCCGGGAACATTTCCTTTGTAGACAGTATACGGAAAAGAAGGCTGGCCATGTATTTTTGCCTCGGGGGGCATTCTGTGATCCATATTATTTTTCTCCTCTTCTTTCAATGATAAGAGTTTTGTGTCAGAAAACAAGGAATATTTTACAAGAATTATATAGAATTTAAGAATATAATGCAAGAGTAGCATCCGTATTACCGAATGAAGAAGGTGTTTTAAAAGTGCAGAAAAAACTATTTCGTTTGAGTGTACCGATCTTTGTGGAAGCCATCATGAATACGATTATAGGAAGCGTTGACACCATCATGCTTTCCTCTTACAGTGATGACGCGGTGGCGGCGGTCAGTATAGCGAATCAGATTCTTTTTCTCATTCAGGTACTCGCTTGTATCGTGACTACCGGCACGAGCATTTTGTGCGCACAGTACATCGGTGCCCAAAAAACAGAAGAGGAGCAGAATGATTTGATCACGGCGTCCATACTGTTGAATGTGGGCATGGGAGTTGTGCTTACAGTCCTGATGTCTGTGTTTTACCCGGTGATTTTACGTTTTTTAAACTTGTCGGGACAGGTCAGGAGTTATGCGGGAGAATATCTCGGCGTGCTCAACGGGTTTTTATGGGTGCAGCTGCTTTATTTTATTTTTTCTGCGGTGCTGAAATCTTACGGCAGGACAACGCAGTGCATGTATGTTTCCATAGGCATGAATGTATGCAATATTGTACTGAATTATCTGCTGATTTTTGGGAAATTTGGTCTGCCTGCCATGGGCATCCGGGGAGCGGCGATTGCTACCGTAGCGGGAAGGGTTTTTGGCTTTCTGATACTTGTGTGGATTTTATTTGACGTGAGAGGGAAGCAGTTTCAGTGGAAAATATGTTGGGAAAAAATGGTTCCCAATATGCGCAAAGTCATTACCTATGGGATGCCGGCAGCAGGAGAGCAGATTTCCTATAATTTAGCGCAGTTTCTGGTCATGGTTTTCGTAACCATGATGGGAATGAAAGCGGTCACGGCGCAGTCGTACATAAATACCTGCGTGCGCTTCATTTATGTTTTCTCGGTGTCGCTTGGACAGGGAACGGCTATTATGATCGGATGGAGCGCGGGCGCTGGAGAATATGGGAAGGCTGACGAAGAATGCCGCTTTGCCGGAAAGTGTACCTTTGCCTTCAGTATGGCTATGATGGCGGTTATGTTTGTTTTCAGGAACCGGATGTTTTCCCTGTTTACATCTGACCCTGAGATATTGGTATTAGCCGGTACTGTTTTGCTTGCAAATTTTCTGTTGGAGTGCGGGCGCAGCCAGAATCTGGTCTATGTGGCTTCTCTCCGTGCGGTAGGGGACGTGAAGTTTCCCTTTTATATTGGGATTGTCTCCATGTGGTGCGTTGCGGTAGGGGGCAGCTATCTTCTGGGAATTGTTTTGCATATGGGACTTTTGGGCGTATGGATTGCGCAGGGGATGGATGAGTGTCTGCGTGCCGCCGCTATGTGGATTCGCTGGAAAAGGAAAGGCTATACGCAGATTGAGGGAGTGGAATCATGGAAAAAACAATGCAGGTAAACGGTAGGGAATTTACGATCATAAAATTGTTGGGAAAAGGGAAGGGCGGGTATTCTTATCTGGCTTCGGACGGACAGCGGCAGTATGTACTAAAACAGATTCACCACGAGCCTTGCGATTATTATCAGTTCGGGAATAAGATGGAGGCGGAAACAAGGGATTATGGCAGGCTGAAATCTGTAGGAATCAGAATGCCGGAAATGTTGGAAGTTGACATTCCACAGGAACGGATTTTGAAAGAGTATATAGATGGGGAAACCATATTTGATCTGGTGCTCGCGGATAAAATGAAACAGGAATATCTGGAACAGGTCAGGGAAATGTGTAGAGTATTGTATGCGGCGCATATCAATATTGATTATTTTCCCACCAATTTTGTCGTTCAGAATGAGGAATTGTATTATATTGATTTTGAATGCAATGATTATATGGACGAATGGAATTTTGAGAATTGGGGAATCAAGTACTGGTCTAAGACGGATGCGTTTAGGGAGTATGTGGAGACGCATGAATCCACGTGCTTCGGAGGACCAAATATGCCTGCTATGTAAATAAAGGGTAAGCGTCAAATCCACCGCCTTGGATAGTTAGCGCTTTTATGCCATACTCTAACGGACACGAAAAAACTAGTAGTTTTTTAGAGGAGGTAGAACTATCATGGATCAGAC
>CAJUBE010000026.1 GCA_910584725.1 uncultured Lachnospiraceae bacterium
AAGAAGTACTAAGTCTCACGCCAGAGAATGCCCAAAATACGGGCATTCTCCGCATTGATTTGAGTCACAGCTAAGCTGTGACATGGCGGTTAGAGTGTGCGGAAAACGAAAATTTCCTTATATTTGGTTGATTGATAGATAGAAAGGCACCTTGACAATTTCATACTTTATATCAGATTTGGCGACGGCTTTTCTTTACATGCCTTTGATACAATGTTAGAATGAGGATAACAAAGGGCTGCGTATGGAGGGTACGGAATGCGCTATTTCAATACGGAAGGGCTATGTGATCCGGAAATTCATTATATGGTAAATTTGGACGAACGTCTGCAGACGATCAGAGAACGCTATGTGGAGCGTGGAAGCTATTTTGTCATCAACAGGGGAAGGCAGTATGGGAAGACGACGACTCTGTGGATGCTGGAGGGATATCTGAGCGCTGATTATTATGTCGTTTCTCTGGACTTTCAAACGCTTAGTACGGCGGACTATCAGGATGAATATGCTTTTACCAAAGCATTTATGTGTGTATTTGACGAGGCACTCGAAGAGTGGGAAGATGCTGCGGATGTGCAGGAAATCATCCATGTGTTCCTGACAGACAGGGAAAAGTATACGCTGGGCGAGATGTTTACTGTACTGAGCCGGGTTTGCAGGGCGGCTTCCAGACCGATTGTGCTGATGATTGATGAGGTGGACAGTGCATCCAACAATCGGGTGTTTATTGACTTTTTGGCACAGCTTCGCGCGTATTATCTGAAACGGAGAAAGAAGCCAGTTTTTCAGTCAGTGATTCTTGCGGGAGTGTATGACATTAAAAATCTCAAACTGAAAATACGGCCTGAGGAAGAGCATCAGTACAACAGCCCGTGGAATATCGCAGCGAATTTTGACCTTGATATGGATTTTTCGGCAAAGCAGATTGCCGGGATGCTGCGGGAGTACGAGACGGATCATCAGACAGGGATGAACGTGGACGAGATATCGGAAGAGATTTACCGGTATACATCCGGCTATCCGTATCTGGTTTCGCTTATCTGCAAGACAATAGATGAAACATTGTCGGGAGAAAAGGCGTATTCTGATAAATGCGGTGGATGGACGCGGGAAGGAATTGCAGAGGCAGTAAAAAATATTCTAAAGTCCAGAGCGCCCTTATTTGACAGTCTCGTTAAACAGTTGGATGCTTATCCTGATTTGAAGGAAATGCTGGGGGATATTATATACCAGGGGAAACGGGTACTGTTCAGTTCCGCAGAAAAGTACATCAATCTGGGTATGATGTTTGGGTATTTAAGGGAGGATAATGGGCGTGTCGTGGTGGCGAACCGCATCTTCGAAATGTATCTGCTGGATTTATTTGCAGCAGAAGAATCATTAAACAGTGAGATGTATGCTTACGGACAAAATAACCAGCTTCAATTCGTAAAAGGAAACCGTCTTGATATGGATCTGGCGCTTGAAAAGTTCGTGGAGTATTTCACAGATATTTACAGCGATAACGATGAGAAATTTGTGGAGGCCTACGGACGAAAATTCTTTCTCCTGTATTTGAAGCCGATTATAAACGGCACGGGAAATTATTATCTCGAAGCGCAGACAAGGGATGCTTCCAGAACCGACGTGATCGTGGATTACTTAGGTCAGCAGTTTGTGGTGGAGCTGAAAATCTGGCGCGGAAATGAGTATAATGAGCGCGGGGAAAGGCAGCTTACCGAATACTTGGACTACTATCATCTGGATAAGGGATACCTGCTCAGCTTTAACTTCAATAAGAAGAAGGAAGTGGGAGTGAAGGAACTGCAGGTTGGGAATAAGGTGATTGTGGAGGCGGTGGTGTGAGGGAAAGGAAGGAATTTAGGAAAGTTTCTCTCAAAAAACGTGCGGAGGTGTTGGGAATGTTGTTGGAAGAGTTTGACGCGGAGAAATATGAGAGGACGATACGGGGAGAGGGAAGAGAGGAAGGAAGAGAGGAAGGGAAAAAAGAAGGCCTGAAGATAGGTATGCGTTTGAGCATAGAGATTCTGCAGGAGACCAACCAGACGAGAGAGGACGCAAAGAAAAAGATAGCGGAGAAGTATTCGGTATCTGAAGATGAGGCGGAGCGGGAACTCTTACTGTACTGGAAGGGGAATTGAATGACTTGAAGCAGTAGAGGCATATTAGATATAGAAATATAGATAAAATTAAAAGAATCTGATGTAAAGTATGGAATTGTCGTATTTTATATCAGATTTTTTATGTTTACTTAGGAAAATTGAAGCACATTAAGAAGGAGTTGGAAAACGAATGGGAAATTTAAAAGAATTGGCAGATTTCATGAAGCCAAAAGAAAGTAAATATGTGTTAGAGGGAAAGGATTTGAAAATTGGAAGAGGTGTAATTGTTTGTGATAATGCAATTATTCCGTTGGATGCCGTTTCTTTTATAGAAACATTGCAGTATGGAAAGTTGGGATATGGGAGATGGCCGTATGCTTTAATAGCAGGATTTATTATGATATTTATTCCGGCAACAATAATTATAGGTATATTAGTATTTATCATAGCTTTGGTGAATGTGATAGGTATTTATCAAAAAAATAAGCAAACAATTTATTATTTAAATATTCAGAATCACGCAGGGAGAAATTTTCATATAGCAACTTCTGATTTGGATTTTTTAGAGGAAATGAGAAAAGCGTTATTAACGTGTATGAATGATAAAAGTGTGTCATATAGCGGAAAGGAGAGGATTTGGATGATAAACGGAGATATTGTTGACGGCGACAAATTTTCAGCGGCGGGAGATATAAATATAGGGAGTAACAGAAATTCAGGGACGATTGGATCGTCAGATGTAATAAACGGACAGGGAAGAAAAAATGTAACAAATTCTAATGTGGTATTGGACGAAGAATGGAAGATACTTGAGGAATTTGCGAAGGGAAGAATGAAAGATTTTCCGCAAAATGAGAGAAATTTTATTATATGCAAAAATTTGGCCATCTGTGCAGAAAGGAAGGATAGAGCTAATAGCCAGTCCCTGTTAAAGAAGGCGGGAAAGGCTGCATTGGAGATTATTTTAGCGAGTGCTCCTATGGCTGTGAAGGCGGTTATTAATAAACTTATGTAGGACATTGTGAACATAAAATGAGACAAAAGAGATTTTATTTAGACTTAAAATTAGGTTATAGTTTGTGCGCATTTTGCAATATGGGTTTTTCATTATATTTATTATATGGCACAGTATCAATATTCTTTCCGACAGTGGCCAATATTATTTTGGGAGTGTTTGCAATAATTTTTATTCCAGTGGTTTATGTATTACCCTATTTTGACTATTTAGCAAATCTAACTGCATTAATGTGCGGTGTTAGTACATGTGATATCGATGAAATGAGTTACGGGGAAAGGACATTACATTTATCCTTTAGCATATTTAAGCTTATAACAAAAATAATAGGAGCTGTTTCGGCTATATTGACATTTTTGGCAACCGTGCTGTTTTCTTTTATATTTTGGTTGGTATCTGGAAGCTGGTTTGAGGACGGTATCATAGGTTCGTTATGTAAGTTAAGAGACAGCTATGAGATCACTAGGTATGCGGCGAAGATATATAATGTGGTCACATCAATTGCTGAAGTGGCATTTACAAAAATTATTGAATGGGAAAAGAAAGGGTACGAATTTAATGTCAGGCATAGGCTGGTAGAACCAGAAATGATTGATTTACCACCAGTAAAGCAAAGAGCAGAAGGTGAGGATGCTACATATGTGGATAATATATATGAGGCGCAGAAAGGCGACACGAAGGCACAAGTAGTAGTTGGTAAGTATTTAATTTGTTATGGAGAAATTAAGGAAGGATTGTGTTGGCTGAAAAAAGCATATTTACAGAAGGAGCCAACTGCTTATACAGCATTTGGGAATTTATATATGGAGGGAGCTGTTGTTGAAAAAAATGAGGAAAAGGCGGTTAAGTTCTATGAGCTGGGAATAAAAGGAAAAGATCCAGCGGCAATGTATTTTCTTGCAACGTATTATTTAGGAAAAGAACAGTCAGAAATGTCAATAAATATGATTGTAAAGCTTTTCACTGTAGCAGCAAATATGGGAGAAGAAATGGCGTCAGTACAGTTAGGCAAATTATATTTTGAAGGAGACAGAATTGAAAAGGACGAGGCAAAAGCTTTTTATTGGTTAAACAAAGCAGTCATGGATGGAAGGGAGTATGTCTATGCAGGTTATTATCTAGGCAGATGTTATTTGGAAGGGATCGGTGTGGAGAGGGATGAAATAAAGGGATTTCAGATACTAAAAAATACGGAGGAGGAAGGGGGCAGCAGGATTGATCAAGTAAGAGAAATGCTTATCAACTGCTATGAGAAGGGGATAGGCGTGAAGAGAAATACGAGAAAAGCGAAGGAATACCATACTGCAAAGAATAGAGGTGAACGTTTGCTTGGCGATTTAGCTGAGTTAATACAAACGGAAGGAAGAAGGGATGAAAATGAGGAAAAAGTTTGAATATCCACAAATGGTTATTTGTAGCAGGGAAGAGAAAGGTTAACAATCATGGGTGGAAAATTTATAGAACAAGGAATGGAAAAATTTATGATAGAGTTGGACGATCAAGTGTTAAAAAAATTGCAGATGATAGAATTAGAAATGTTGATAGAGGTTGATCGAATCTGTAAAGAGAATAACATATCATATACAATTATTGGAGGAACATTATTAGGGGCGGTAAGACATGGTGGTTTTATTCCGTGGGATGACGATGCGGATGTGGCGATGCTCAGACCTGAATATGAAAAATTTTGCAGGGTATGTGAAAAGGAACTGGATAAAGATCGGTTTTATTTTCAAAATATGGACATTACGGAAGGCTATCGTTGGGGGTATGCAAAACTGAGAAGGAAAGGAACTGTTTTTCTACGGGAAAAGCAGGAGCATATGCCTTATGAGCAGGGAGTTTTTTTAGATGTTTTTCCGATCGATGGAACGCCGGACAATAGATGCCTTAGAATAATACATGATATCAGATGCTTTTGCGTGAGAAAAATACTGTGGTCGGCTGTTGGGAAAGAGTTTTCTAAACATTTTTTTGAGAGATTACTTTATGGATTCTTATATAGAATACCGGAAAAAACAATTAAAGGGTGGTATAGAGGGCTGATATTAACGAAGAACGCCAATACAACAAAAGTGGTAAGGACTCTGGCATATCCGGCTCATGGGAAGCTGCGAGGCTATTATAGACGATGGTTTGCGCAGACAAGCCCGATTGAATTTGAAGGATACATATTTGAGGGAGTAAAAGACTATAAGGGGTGGCTGACCTATGAATTTGGCGATTATATGAAGATTCCGCCAGAGGAGAAGCGAAAAGCGCACCCGGTTACTGAGATTAAGTTGACAGATATTTCATTTTGATTAGAGGGATACAGATGGCCAATATAGCTTTGATTATTGCTGGTGGTGTTGGGACAAGGACACATCAGGATATACCGAAACAGTTTTTAAGCGTCAATGATAAGCCTGTAATTATATACACAATAGAAGCGTTCCAAAACCACCCGGATATAGACGCTATTTACATTGTATGTCTTGACGGATGGCAGGACGTTTTACAGGCATATGTACAGCAATTTAATGCAGGGAAAGTCAAGCGAATTGTGAAAGGTGGAAAGAACGGGCAGGATTCCATCCGTAATGGCGTATATGCGATAGCGGAGGCATTTGACGATGAAGATTTGATTTTAGTACATGATGCGATCCGACCGATGGTATCGTCAGACATTATATCGGATAATATTGTCAAATGCAGAAAGTATGGGAATGCGGTTACAGTGATACCATGTATGGAGGCCATGCTGAAATCGGGGGATGAGCGTCATTCCAACGAAAGTATCTTGAGAAATTCGTTATTCAGGGCACAGACGCCCCAGACATTAAGTGTCAAAGATGCGGTATCAATACATAGGGAGGCACTTGAAAAAGGAATAACGAATTCAGTTGCAACATGTACATTACTGCTTGAATTTGGAAAAGAGGTATTTTTTGCAAAGGGTTCCGAACTAAATATAAAAATTACAACTACAGACGATATCACGATTTTTAGGGCACTGCTGTCAATGCAGAAAAGCACATGGTTAAAATAGGAAACATGTTGGAGGGATTGGCTAAATGAACGTATCAGAATATATAGTCTCTTTCTTAGAGGGAAAAAATATTGACAGGGTATTTGGTGTTGTTGGAGGAGCTATATTATGGTTTTGCAAGGCTCTGAATGAGAGTGAAAGGATAAAACCGATATTTACAAATCATGAGCAGGCAGCAGCTATGGCGGCAGACGGATGGACAAGAGTCAGTGGGAAACCGGGGGTTGTGTTTGCAATTAACGGTCCGGGAATGACCAATACAATCACTGGAATTGCGCAGGCGTGGGCTGATTCATCACCAGTCATCCTCATTACTGGAAATTCAAATCTAAAAAGCGTGCAATATGAGAGGAATGTAGGGGTGCGGCAGTACGGCACACAGGATATCAGGACAGATATGCTTATGGAAGGCATCACAAAAAAATATTTTTTGTTAGAAAAAGCAGAAGATGTAAGAAAATGTATGGCAGAAGCTTATACCTTGTCTGTTTCCGGCAGACCGGGACCGGTCTGCATTGAAATCCCCATTAATGTGCAGAGCGCGAAGATTCCGGATAGTGTACTTGAGGAAAAAGAGAAATCTATAAATAACTATAATGCAGATGAAGTAGACAGCACTGATATAGATTTTATTATGGAAAAGCTTTCCAAGGCAAAAAGACCGTTGATTCTAGCGGGGCAGGGTGTGCGGCTGTCGGGGGTGAGCGAAAGCTTTAGAAGGTTCGTTAGACAATACCAGATTCCGGTTGTTAATTCAAGGATGGGAATTGATACAATCGAGAGTGATAATGAATTTTTTGTGGGACGTGCAGGAAATCATGGGAGTAGACCGGCACACTTTGCACTACAGACATGCGACGTATTGCTCATATTAGGAAGCCGGTTAGCGCCGAATACCACAGGCTATGATGTCGAAAAATTTTCCAAACAATCTTATAAAATACTGGTAGATATTGATAAAAAGGAATTGGATAAATTTGGGATAACGATTGACAAGAAGCTGCATATGGATTTGCGTACATTTTTTGAATTTGCTGAAAAGAAGGCTCATGTACAAGATATTGAGGCGAAGGGGAGATGGGAAAAATGGGCAAGGTGTTGCAATGAGTGGAAGAAGAGATATCCTGTTATGCGGCCGGAATACTATCGGGATAGTGAGATCAGTACATACAGAGTGGTTGAAATGGTAAGTGGTTTGGCGGGCACGGAGGATTTCATTATTTCCGATACCGGTTCGTGTTGTTGTATTGTGGCACAGGTCTGGAGAGTAAAAGGAAACCAGAGAGTGTTTATATCAGGCGGTTTATCGGCGATGGGATATTGGGCAATGTCGATGGGGGTTGCCGCGGGAAATAGGAGAAAAGGAAACGTAA
Organism: uncultured Lachnospiraceae bacterium; assembly: GCA_910584725.1. GTDB lineage: Bacteria > Bacillota > Clostridia > Lachnospirales > Lachnospiraceae > UBA3282. The sequence continues at coordinate 7,519 of CAJUBE010000026.1, forward strand.
TATGTTTTGTCGGCGACGGCAGTTTGCAAATGAACATCCATGAGCTTGCGACAATAAAACAGTATGGCTTGCCGATCAAGCTGTTTATCATCAATAACAGGGGATATCAATTTGTAAGAATGTCGCAGTCGGCTTACGGCATTGATCCACCGTTTGGCACGGATATTGATAAAGGTGTGCCAATACCTGATACGGAGAAACTTGTCGGGGCTTATGGGTTGAATTACAGCCGCTGTGACAAAGCAGTTGAACTGCAGGATTCAATCAGCCGCATGTTAAGTTCAGATGAAGCAGAGCTGTGTGAAATCTTTGTGGCCAAAGAACAGGAGGTATGTCCAAGACTGAAATCGATCGCGTTAGATGATGGAACGTTTGTTTCGCCTGAGTATGAGAATCTTTATCCTTTTTTGGAGGAAGATGTTTTAAGGAAAGAAATTGAAAGTGCATTTTAGGAGGAGCTAATGGACAAAAGCCTGATAGCTAATACAGAGTACCGGCTAAAGAACAAATTCACATATGGTAGGGGGGGTAAAATAATTATTTATCCTTTCGGGGAAGTGGGGCATATTGTTCAAAACCTTTTGAGGAAACAATACGGCGTAGAGGATATAGTCTGCGTGGATTTTAGTCCCAAGGGAGAGAACGTAATGACGACGGATTTTTTGAGAGAGATAAATCCATCGGAATACATGATTATCATTTCATCCAACAGGGGGGATATTTACTCTGAAATCCGCAATTTTGTGTATGAGATTTTCCCAGAACATCGGGTGGTTGACATATACGAAAATGAAAATATAGGAAAATGCTCATATGGATCATTAGCAAATCCACATTTTTTAGTAGAATCAGTAGGGGCATTCTGTAGTTTTGCAGAGGGCAGCGATGTGGTTCTAAATCATCCGATGCTATTTGTTTCAACGCACCCTTTCCTATATTTGGAGCCAGATGAAACAGACATGTGTGAAAGAAAGAACTGGCCGGGCTATTTGCCAGGAATAAATTGCAAATATCACAGAGAAAACAGAAAAGCAAAAATTGGAAATGATGTATGGATTGGACGTAATGCGATTATTATAGCTGGTGTTAATATAGGGAATGGCGCTATTGTGGGGGCTGGTGCAGTCGTCACAAAGGACGTGCCTGATTATGCGGTGGTGGCAGGTGTTCCGGCAAGAATTGTCAGATATCGTTTTACGGAAGAACAGATTTATAAATTGAATAAAATAGCATGGTGGAAGTGGAGTAGGGAAGAAATCGCACAAAGATCCGATGATTTTTATGATGTGGAGACGTTTATTAAGAAATATTATGTAATCTGAAAACGGCAGTTTAATGGAAAGGGATTTAAGATATTAAGAATGAACAGTAACGAATATTCATCTTTTAGAAAATCTGCGGAAAACTTTATGAATTGTTTCTGCGCATACCGTGAGAAGAAGATTGTTTTATACGGATTAGGGCAATATACTGCATCGTTGCTTTCAGTGGCGGAGGGATTTCACTTTATAGGGTTGATGGATGGCGATGCGAATAACATTGGGCGTGAAATTTATGGATTAAAGGTAATCGGAATTGAGGAAGCGCGTAAGAAAGCAGATTTGATAATAATAAACACATCATCATTTTATTGGGATTTAATTTATGAAAGAATTGCGAACATTGGTGTTCCTGTTTACTTTTCAAATGGAGAGCGGGCAATCAGGAAGAAACAGCAAAAGAACCTGAGTGATGATGAACGCAATATTTCTATGGAGCGGGTTAAAGCAGCAATTAATTGTGCGGATATTGTATCATTTGACATTTATGATACTTTGCTTATGCGGCTGGTATGCAGCCCTTCTGATGTGTTTAAATTGATTGAACTGCGGCTAGAGCATATCAACAAGAGAAAAATCCCATTTCGGGAAATGCGAAATAATGCAGTAGGGGAGTTGGAAAAAGAAAATTATACTTTAGAAGAAGTATACGACAGAATGCGGGAAATATATCCAAATGAGGATACTTTATCATTTCAGAAAATTGAGTTGGAAGTGGAATCTGCAGTTACGGTGGGCAGGAAGGATATGATAAAAATATATCAATATGCGATAGAACAGCATAAAGATATATATATACTGTCAGATATGTATCTGCCCTTGGATTTCCTTTTAAATATTTTGGCTCAAAATGGTGTAGATATTGATAAAGGACATTTGTGGATTTCAGGTGAAATCTCTGCCAGCAAAAATGATAAAAATATGTGGAAAAGATACATGGAAAATGTGGTTAAGGAAAAGAAAGCATTGCACATAGGAGATTCCGCAAAAGCAGATATTGAGTATGCGAAGGAAGCAGGCATACAAACTCTTAAGATTGCCAGTGCGGCAGATATGTTAAAAGAAATAGTACCGATAGAAATATGGGCGAATATGAATTCGCTATATGCTTCCATAACGACCGGTATAGTTGTAAACGAACTGTTTAACAGTCCTTTTTCATGGAATGGCATGGATGAAAAATTCTGTATTCATACATGCAGGCAATTTGGAAGGATAGTTTTTGGAAATGTGGTATTGACATATCTTTTATGGTTATTAGAGGAAAGTCATAAAAGGCAGATATCGAAATTGATTTTTTTGTCGAGAGATGGGTACTTTTTACAGCAGGATTATTTAAAACTGGTATGCAAGCTCCATCTTAAATCGGCTCCAGAAGCGGAATATATGTATATCTCTAGAAAAGCAGTACTAACGCTTGCGGCAAAAGACGAAAAGGCATTTTCTACACTGCTTGGGTTTTCCTATATTGGGAATTTCCGGAATTATTTGAAAGATAGGTTTGATGTTGACACGATGGAGGACGATGAACATGCGGAACGGGAAATCCAATTGCCAAATGATCAAGATAAGATAAAAGATTGGATAAAACCATATTTAAATAAAATATATGAAACAATCAATAGCCATTGTAAACGCTATAGTGACTATATAAATGAATTTACGTGGGATTCTGCAACGGCTATTGTTGACATCTGCTATACGGGAACGATTCAATATTGGCTTGCCAAAATATTAAACATGGATTTGACAGGTTTTTACTGTGTGGCAAATGTTTCCGATGAAAATCCGTTTAAAGCAAATAATGAGATGATAACTTGCTTTCAAAAAGAAGATGACTGCTTGGCGGAAACGTCTGCTTTGTGGAAAAATCATAAAATTGTCGAAAGCCTTTTTACGGCGCCTTATGGAATGATGAAGTCAATGAATCGTTTTGGAGAATTTATTACATATGAAACAAGCAATAATCAGAAATATTTTATTCAAAGAGAGTTGATAAATGAAGGGTGCAATGAATATATAGCAGATTATGTACAGTTGCTGAAAAAAATAAAAATACCATTTGAAAAAATAGAAACGGATTCCATTTTTGTGGATGTTTTATTTGGCAACTGGTTTCAGAATAAGATTGCATACTCGTCTACGATAAAAAAATGCTTTTGGCATGAGGACGGTTTTATCAATTCTGATAAAGAAGTGAGTCTGTTTTAAGAGGATTGGAGAAAAAGTGTGAGAGCGATATTTGATTTGGATTGGAATCGTTTGACAGATGTAATTGCATACGGGTTGGGACAGGTTGGAAAGCGGTATATTGATTTATTCAAGCAACAATATCATGTTAAATATATTGTTGATAATGGTGAGAAAAGAGTGGATGAATATTATGGTATCCCTGTTATATCTTTAAAACAAATGTTGGCAAGGCGGCATAAAGAAAAGATCATTGTTTTTGCGTCAAGAGAAGCGTTTCATACTATTCGCATGGAGCTGATTGAAAATGGTCTTTTGGAAAACAGGGATTTTTGTAAATTCGATGATTTTATAAAAAATTGGTACTGGCAGTTTGAACAGAAAAATTGTCTTAGGGAAGTCCATATGGCAGTCAATATGAACTGTACCTTTAAGTGTAAAAACTGCAATATGTTTGTGCCGTATTATACGAATACCATACAATATGACTTAAAAGCGGTAGAAAGAGATTTCGGGTTGTTTTTTGAACGGATTGATTATGTGTATATTTTCTCATTTTTAGGCGGGGAACCATTCCTAAACAATGAACTAGATACCATGATAGAGTATTTGTTTGGGAATTACGGTAAGAAAATTGGATGTATCGAGGTTATTACAAACGGAAGCATCATTCCAAAAGAAAAAGTGTTGAAGACATTAAAAAACTGCAATGCAGTAGTGCGGATTAGTGATTATACCAGTCAGGTTTCTTATGCAGATAAAATGAATGAATTATGCAATATCTTGGAAGCGAACGAGATTAAGTATTTTATAGAAACAAGTCTGCAATGGACAGATTTTTGTTTCCCGGATGGTAAAGACAGCGTTGACATATCAGATATTAGGAACCATATGTTATGCTGTGCACCGGAATTTCATGGACTGAATGATGGCAGATTTTATTATTGTCATGTGGCGTGGAGTGCAGAAAAAGCCGGATTATTTAGTCTTAAGGATAGTGATTATCTGGACTTGACTCTAATTGACAGATGTTCTAAGACAGACTGCAGGAAAATTATTGAACATGCGGACGGAAACATAGATGGAGGCTATGTTAGCTTATGTGCAAAGTGTATGGGCTGCGGACCGGATAATAACAGATATATTCCGGTCGGGAAGCAGTGGGAAAAACAGTTGAAATGATAAATAGGGTTTAAAGAGATGGATAATAACAAAATAGAAGAAATTATAAAATTAGCGAAACAGGATGATTATAAAGTATGTATATGGGGAGCCGGATATGTAGGAACGCATTATGGATATGATTTGCTTAAGCAGTGGGGAATCAATATAGATTTTTATTGTGATAATAATGCGGATTTGTTTGGGATGGAAATAAAAGATGGGATTGTTTGCATTTCTCCCAACAATATACCGACAAATGTTGTCTGCTTTGTATTGACATCGGGGCATTTGATCGCTGACATTATTGTTCGGCTTGCTGAACTGGGAATAACACGCATTGCAAATTATATGGAATTATGCGAATATCAGTCAAAGGTTTTTTTTGGTTTTCAGAAAAGGAATCAAATTGCAATATATACCTGTGTGGTCGGAGAATATGATGAAATAAATGAGCCTGAAATAGCGGAAGAAGATTGTGATTATTTTATAATATCTGATAGAAAACCTAAAGGCGATACAACATATAAGTATATTAACATTAATGAAGTTATTGAAGAAAATACATTTGATAATACAAGGAAAAACAGATACTGTAAAATCAATGTTCATAAAATTTTTTCAAACTACAGATATTCAATATATATTGATGGAAATATTGTTTTAAAAAAAGGCATACAACGATATATACAGGAGTTGCCTAAAACAAGAATGATGACATTAGCGAGGACAAGTTATAAAAGTATATATGCTGAAGCATTAAGATGTATGATGCATGGAAGGGACGATAAGGAAAGATTTTTGAAACAGGTTGAAAAATATTGGTTGGAAGGTATGCCGGACAATTTTGGACTGTTGCTTCCGGGTATCATGGTAAGAGAGCATAATAATCCTGTATGCCGTAAGATTATGGAAGACTGGTGGGATGAAGTTAATTATTACAGCAAAAGAGATATGATATCTTTACCATATGTATTATGGAAAAATGGATACGCAATTGATGATGTGGGGATTCTTTCAAATAAGTTTGATGTAACGGATGGTGATGAGTGGGTAGTTAAGCGTAATCATGAAAAACCGCGAGTTGGTAGGAAATAATAAATTAACAGTAAAATCTATCATGTAGCATAGAAAATAAACCGCACCTTGACAATTTTATACTTTATATTGGATTAAATGTCACTTTACATTCTACTCAAACATATTAAGCCTTTACCCAGCCCTCCTGATTCTTGGAAAGTCTACGGAAGACAGAGCGTTGATTTTTACCGAGTTTAGGATTGACAAAGAGATATAGTATTTAATCAAATAATAAAACGAAATCTGATGTAAAGTATGAGTTGTCATAGTTACGTCAGATTTTTTGTTGCAGTAAAGATTGGAGAATGTCTTGACTGGGGTAATAAAAGTAGAACAGATAATATTTACCAAAATATGAAAAATGTGTAGAAATGTTTTTGCGTTTAATTAGAAACGGAATAATGAAACAATTAAATTGAAAAGGAGCGTATCAAAATTATGGGTGGAATTTGTGGATTTATAGGAAAAAAATGTTTTGGCGAAAACGAATTAATGCATATGTGTAGTGAAATATCTTATCGCGGCACAGAGAATGAATACGGACATGCTTTTTTTCAATTGAATCATGAAATATATGCAGGTTTGGCATGTCAAAGGCTTGCGATAAAGGATTTAGAAACAGGATTTCCTCTGCCTATTTCTTCATCGGACAATAGGGTAAGTGTAGTATTAGATGGAGAGATATATAATTATCAGGAAATTAGAGAACAGATAGCAGATTACCCTTTTCGGACGCATTGCGATACAGAAGTTATCGTTGCAGCATATCTGAAATGGGGCATTGGATTTGTTAAAAAATTAAACGGAATGTTTGCTATCGCATTGCTGGATCGTAAAGAAAATGTACTGTTTTTGGTACGGGATTGGATGGGGGAAAAACCACTTTATTATTATGTAAATGATGAAAAAGATGTTTTGTTTGCGTCACAAATGAAATCTTTTTTCAAACTTGAGTGTTTTCAAAAGGAAATTAGAACAGAAGTATTGGGAAGTTACTTTTTACATGCATGTATAGAAGCACCGAATACGATATATAAAAATGTCTATAAGCTAGAACATGGGAGTGTTCTTAAAATATGCAATGGGAAACTTTCTGTAAAAAAATATTGGGATATTGCAAAGAGGCATCAGGAATTATCCCGATATGAAGTCAAAGACTATGAGGAAGCGAAACAGGGATCGGAAGAGAGGATTAAAAAAAGCATTCAGATTCGGATGGCAGAGAAACAGGAGATAGGATTTTGTCTAAGTGGCGGATATGACTCAGCTTTGGTATGTGCTATAGCACAAAGTATCTCAAAGGTTCCCATACGTACATATACAATAGGTGTACATGATAAGGCGATAAATGAAGCTGTATATGCAAAACAGATTGCAAAACAGTTAGGAACAAATCATACAGAATTATATATTGATGAAAAGCAGATGCTTTCTTTGGTTGAAGAAATACCTAATTATTTTGACGAGCCATTTGCGGACTCATCGCAGTTACCCACAATGCTACTGTCCTCATTGGCCAAAAAAGATGTTTCGATGATCTTAACAGGGATAGGGGGAGATGAATTATTCGGGGGCTTGGATATTTATGAAATAGTACGGGAGGCTCAGCAAAGAAAATACATTGGCAGATTATTGTATGCACTAAGGCAAATACCATTCTTGGCTCAGGCAAAATTATGGACGAAGCTTCCGCTGATATATAGGATTATTTCGGATGATATAAATCATGAAGCCCAGACCCAGTTGGGTGTAAATTCTTATATTAAATGTATCAATGATATTTTAATAACGGAACCAAAAACCTTTTACTACGAAATGGAATCGCGCTATAAGGAATCCGATTGGGGAGTACGCAGAATGCTTCTGGATTTGGACACATTTACGATAGATGATGAGCTGACAAAGCAGGATAGAGGGGCAATGAGGTACGGGCTTGAAAGCAGATCACCATTCTATGATAAAAATCTGGTAGAGTATGCCTTTAGGATACCGATTGAATTTAAACTGGACAAAACAAAGAGGAAAAAAATATTAAAGGATTTAGTACACCAATATATTCCCCAAGAATTGATGGACAGAAAAAAGATGGGATTTTGCATCCCTCAGGACAGATGGTTGCGTGGACCATTAAAGGAACAGGCAATGGATTACGTAAGCCCGGATTTCTTAAAAAAGCAAGGGATATTTGATGCAGAAAAAACCTATCAATTTGTGAAAACATATATGGAAAAAGGGGATCGGGAAAAATGGAGTGGACAAAACTTTTCAAAGGTGGTTTGGGCATATTTCATTTTTCAACAGTGGTATCAGTTTTATCATTAATGTAAGGCAGGCTAAATAATAATAGGAGAGACTATATATGAAAACAAAAATAGCTTTATGGGGATTGGGAGAGCGATTAAACAGATATATGAAATTTAATTATTTCGATCATTGTGAGATATTGGCAATGATTGATACTTATAAAAAGGGGCAAACATTTTATGACAAACCAGTATATGCGCCGGAAGCTTTGCCAGAGTTGTTGCATAATCTTGATTATATAGTGATTACAACACAACATTTTAGCGAAATATATAGCCTGTGTATGGGGATGCACATTCCGAAAGAGATGATTATACTGACCGATATTGTGGATGAAAATATGTTCCGCATGGATGTTAATGTAATTGATTCAATTTCTCCATTGCTATATCAAAGTATGCGTGTTAATCAGTACAAATTTATTAAAATGAATGGCAGGGATTCTTTTGATGAAAACAGGCTTGTTGGTAATGGAAAGTATGCATACTCCAGCTATATGTCGGATTATTTTCGATTTCGGACATTTGAGTTCGTTGCGGAGGAAATCTTGCAGAACCAAGTGGAAGGAGATTTGGCGGAATTAGGAGTGTTTCGAGGTACATTTGCTTCTTTGATCAGCAAAAAATTTTGCAATCGAAAAATATTCTTATTTGATACATTTGAGGGATTCGATGAAGAAGAAGCAAAACGGGAAGCGGAAGCGGGATATTCTGATGAGGAATTTGAATATGTCCATACGCGGACATCTGAAGATATGGCATTGGTGAATATGCCTTATCCAGAGCAATGTGTGCTATGTAAAGGGCTTTTTCCAAAATCCATAACAGCAGACGCGGAACAGACGAGATATGCTTTTGTATCGATAGACGTTGATTTTGAAAATTCGATTTATGAGGGAATCAAGTTTTTTTATCAGAGATTAAATGAGGGGGGCTATCTATTTATCCATGACTATAACAATCCAAATTTAAAAGGAGTAAAAAAAGCGGTACAGAGGTACGAACGTGAATTGGATATAAGATTGAAAAAAGTGCCTTTGGCAGATTGGGCAGGAACATTGGTGATTGTTAAGTGAGGAAAGAAGATGAGCTTGGACAGGGATTTGTTTTTAAATAAAATAATAAAGCATGAACAAGAAACAATTATTTATGGTTCGGGAATGTTTGGAAAAAATGTAAGATTTTTCTTACAGGATGTGTGCGGTATTGCAATAGATTTTTTCTGTGATAAAAATTCCCAGTTATGGGGAACTGTTGTAGAAGGCAATCTCAAATGTATATCATTGGAGGAACTGCTCGCTAAGAAGGATGACTGTAATATTATCATCGCCGTTGCTTATAGGTATTTAGATGAGGTGAAGCTTTATTTCAAACAGAATCATGTAAAAAACTATATAACATGGCTGGAAATAATTAGAAATAACTGGTTGAAAAGAAAGTTTTGTGGAGTAGGGCATATAGAAAGCCTAAAAGGTTCGGAGAAAGGAAGAAAGTCGGATCAAAGTCTCAGAAAGGCGAGAAAAGGGAGGGTAGCCGTTTATACATTTATAACGGATGGTTATGATCGGCTACATCAGCCTTTAGTAATTGATAAAAATGCGGATTATTTTGTGATATCTGATCAGAAAATAGATGATTTGGGAGTATTTCATTGGATCGATGTCAATTTTATTGTGCCCTCTGCAATAGAAGACCCATTTATGAAAAACCGTTACTGTAAGATGCATGGCGCAGATATATTTAAAGATTATGAATATTCCATATATTTAGACGGTGCCGTTCAAATCGCGGGAAATATTATAAGCTATTTGGATCAAGTTGGAAAAACGGGAATTGCATTATATTTGAATGAAACAAATGGGTGTATATATGATGCAGGTATTTTGATTACGTTGGTTGGAAGATGTAGCTTTGAAATGACACGGAAGCAGTTAAGGTTATATGCATTGGAAGGAATGCCGGAAAATTATGGCTTTTTATGCGGCGGATATATATTTAGGGACAATCGGAATGCATTAGGAAATGAGTTAATGAATTTATGGTGGGAGGAATATCGAAAATGGAAGACAAGAGATCAGTTGTGCCTTCCTTATGTGATGTGGAAGATGGGGGTGGAACTTCAAGACATAGGTATTATTAATGCTGGACAGAACCGATTAGAAGACAAAAATTTTATACACCATTCGCATTGTAGTGTGAAATTTTACAGCCCGAGTAAGGAGGATAATTGCAATGTCGCAGTTACATATGATTAAGAAGAGAGATAAACTCTTAGCAATCGTTATAAAGAGTGATTATCAATGTGAAGGAGTTGATTTTCTAACGCCGAATGAATATTCGCAACAGTTAGCTTATATGCATCATCCGACAGGAAAGATTATTGACGCGCACGTACACAATTTGGTACATAGAAATCTGGTACTGACACAGGAAGTATTATTTATCAAAAAGGGCAGACTCAGAGTGGATTTTTATGATGAGTATAAGGACTACCTGGAAAGCTGTGTTTTAGAAGAGGGGGATGCCATCCTGTTGGCGTCGGGCGGGCACGGTTTTAAAGTATTGGAAGAGGTGGAAATGATAGAAGTAAAACAGGGACCGTATTCAGGGGATTTGGATAAAAGCAGGTTTACCGGGATAACGGATGAAGAAGTCGTATTTAAGGAAGGATGACAGATTATGGATTTTATACCGGTAAATGAACCTCTTTTGAATGGCAATGAAAAGAAATATCTGTGTGAGTGCATTGATACAGGATGGATTTCTTCGGAAGGCCCCTTTGTGAAAGAATTTGAGGCGAAAATGAGTGCGGCAGTAAATAGAAAATATGGTATCGCCGTATCTAATGGCACTGCTGCATTGGAAGTAGCTGTTCAGGCGCTGAACATTGGAGAGGGCGATGAGGTAATTATGCCTGCCTTTACGATTATTTCCTGTGCGATGGCAGTTACGAAGGTTGGCGCTGTCCCGGTCTTGATTGACAGCGATGCCGATACGTGGAATATGAATGTTGATGAAATAGAGTCTAAAATAACATCAAAAACCAAAGCTATTATGATGGTTCACTTATATGGACTTCCGGTTGAAGTGGACAAGGTTCTCGGGCTGGCTAAAAAATATAATCTCAAAGTAATAGAAGATGCGGCGGAGATGCACGGACAAACTTATAATGAGAAACCATGCGGCAGTTTTGGAGATATAAGCACATTCAGTTTTTATCCAAATAAGCACATTACGACAGGGGAAGGTGGAATGATTGTTACGGATGATGAGGAACTGGCAGAACGATGCTGTATGCTGAGGAATCTCTGTTTTAGAAAAGATATTCGATATGTGCATGATGAAATTAGCGATAATTATCGTTTTACCAACTTACAGGCGGCGGTTGGACTGGCACAATTGGAGCGGCTGGAGGAATTTGTTGAAAAGAAGCGCAGAATCGGACGTTTCTACACAGAAGCGCTGTCAGATATAAAAGGAATAAATTTGCCTGTTGCGGCTACCGGATATGCGGATAATATTTACTGGGTTTACGGGATTGTCCTGAATAAAGAAAGCAGTTTGACAAATCGTGAAGTAACAAAGTTACTTGCACAAGAAGGTGTAGGAACGCGGACTTTTTTCTGGTGTATGCATGAACAGCCCGTATATCAGAAGCAGGGATTGTTTAGAAATGAGAGATATAAAAATGCGGAGTATTTAGCGAGAAAAGGGTTTTATATTCCAAGCGGACTGGCACTGACAGAAGAACAGATGAAGAGCGTGGCGGATAAGCTGCATAAGATATTATAGTGCGATTTCATGCTATTTGGGAGGAAAATTTGATGGAAGTATTTCAGGATTATGCATATTACTATAATACCTTTTATGCTGATAAAGACTATAAGGCAGAGGCACAGAAGGTTCATTTGCTTCTCGACAGATACGGAAATAATATAAAGCATATTATCAATTTCGGCTGTGGGACAGGAAGACATGATGCAGAATTGGCAGAAATGGGATATCGGTGTACCGGTATTGATATGAGCCCGATGATGATAGAAATTGCAGAAGAATATGCGAAAAGAAAGAATGTGGATATTGAGTTTTCAGTGGCAGACATAAGGAAATATATGGGGAAAAGCAGATATGACGCAGTAATTTCGCTGTTTCATGTTATGAGTTACCAGAATACGAACCAGGATATTTTGGAAGCTTTTCAATCCGCGAGAAGGGTATTGCACAGTGGTGGAATATTGCTGTTTGATGTATGGTATGGTCCGGGAGTCCTGAGCGATAAGCCGACGGTTCGAGTAAAGGAAGCGCTGGATGATAAGCATAAGTTTGTACGGATTGCAAGACCGGTTATGTATGATAAGAAAAATGTGGTTAATGTGTGCTATGAAGTGTTTGTTATTGACAGACAATCCGGTGAAACCAGGGTCATTAATGAGGAGCACTGTATGAGATATTTTTTCAGACCGGAGCTTGAGCTTTTGCTGAAACAGGCGGATTTCGAATTAATTGGGAACTTTGATTGTGAAAATTTGGGAGAAACAGGGTATAATTCGTGGACAAGCTATTTTGTTGCGAGGGCTGTTTAGCAGGGAGAGAGTCAGACATGGTAAAGTTTATGTCATATGAAGACAGTTATTTTGATATATGCAAAGATACAGACGGGGGGACGATCATTTATGGAATAGGCACATATGGGAAAAGGATATTTCCTTATTTGAAAAATGTTTCGTATATATGTGACAAGCGTGCAACGGAATTGAGAGAATGGAATGGTGTATCTATAATACTTCCAGAAGAACTTATCACAATAAAGGAACCAATGCTTATAGTTTTATGTGTAAAATCAGAAGCGGCAAGAAATGAAATGAAAAGTACACTGCTTGAACTGCAGATAAATGCTTTTGTTTTTGACTATTTTGATAATAGAGCGTTTGATTGTTACAAAAATAAAACCCTTGATGTATATGAAGTAAATAAAAGAATTCGTTATGTACATATAATATGTGAGGATAGAGGATGGATTTTGAATAAGTTTGCCATGAGAATGTCAGAAGAACTAAAAAAGAAAGGTATTCACTGTTCGATTAGTGAAGCAGTTGATCCACGGGCAGATATCAATCACCATGTTATCTATGCAAGTTGTGAACCAATGTTTCCTGATTATTATGAAACATTTATGATTACGCATATTGATTCGTATAATAAACTGGAGTATCTGAAGCATCAGTTGAAAAAAGCTAAAATGGGGATATGCATGTCGCGGGAAACGATGGAAAAGCTTGCGGGATATGGAGTTCCCAGAGAAAAACTGTGTTATATTAACCCGGCACAAGACAGTGTGTTAAAGCCCAAAAAATATGTGTTAGGAATCACACATAAAGTACATGATCAAGATCACAGAAAAAACGAAGAGGTGTTGGTTGAGCTGTGCAAGGCGTTAAACCCTGAATATTTTTCATTTAAGATAATGGGTTCCGGCTGGGGCGATATTGTTGCATCTGTTAGAATCATGGGGTTTCAGGTGGAGTATTATGATGAATTTGACTACGAGGAATATGTCAGGCTGATTCCCTCACTTGATTATTATTTGTTTTGGGGATTTGATGAAGGATCTATGGGATATTTGGACGCACTTCGGGCAGGGGTGGAAACAATCGTAACCCCTCAAGGATATCATCTGGATGTGAAGGGTGGAATAACATACGCATGTCGAACCATACCTGAATTTATAGATGTTTTAATAAGCTTACAGGGAAAACGGGAAAAACTAGTAAAATCCGTAGAGGAATGGACATGGAAGAATTTCACAGATAAGCATCTGGAAGTATGGAATTATTTACTAGGGAATGAAGAAGAATTGTTTAAAAATCAGCATATGTATGAAGACGGTATATTTTCTGTCTTGAGATTACAGGCATAAGGGGTGAGAAAATGAGAATAGCAGTAATCGGTGGAAGAAAGAGAATAAAAGAAATCAAAAGAATATTCAGGGAGCAGACAGAAATTATGTTTCTTCTTGATAATAATGCGCAATTGACAGGGAAAGAGATAGAGGGAATAAGGATATACACGCCTTATAATTTTCCGCAAGGGGCTGTGGATTATATTTATGTTTTTATGTATGAATATGAAACGGTCAGACAGGAATTACTGGATTTAGGAACAGATTGTGAATGTATTGTTTGCTTCAGCGGTCTTGATTTGGAACTACAGGAATATGAGAATGTTTTTAATATTGATGCTGCAGACAGACTGCAATTGAGAATAAAGACGGATTATTTGATAGGCAGAATCAGACAGTTAGAAGAAGAATATCAGTATTTTGAGCAAAATTACATATACGAAGCGGCGGACATGTTTAAACATAAGAAGATATCTTTGCCTAAAGTATGCAGCGTGGAAACTACCTGTAAAAAAATTATTTCCGATAAATGTTCGATGAGCAGATATGGGGATGGAGAGTTTGAAATTATTTTTGGGCATGCCAAAGACATATATCAGGGTAATGATGAAGCTTTAGCAAAACGCCTTCGTGAAATTTTGTTGTCTGATTTGGATAATCACATTATTGCTCTTGCAGATGATTACGGTGCAATGCAAGGGATTCGCAGAAAAAATAGGAATACCATAAGAAGATATATGACAGAAGAAAAAAGAGAAAAGCATTATGCTTTATTAAATATGGATAAAGAGTATTACAATGCTTATATCAGCAGGCCGTATGTGATATATCCGCATAATGAAATTGAAAGAGCAAAGGAAAGATTCGATAATTTGAAACGAATTTGGGCTTCTTGCGACATTTTGCTTGTAGAAGGGGAAAGTACCCGTATGGGGGTTGGAAATGATCTTTTTGCAAATGCAGAAAGCATACAACGAATTATCGCGCCAAATGAGAACGCATATAAAATATATGACGAAATTTATCATGCGGCACTACAATACGGTAAAGACAAACTGATCCTGATTGCGCTTGGACCGACGGCGACGGTGCTTGCTTATGATTTGGCAAAAGAGGGATATTGGGCATTGGACATCGGGCATTTGGATTTGGAATACGAGTGGTTTTTGAAGGGGAAAGGGTACAGTTATGTCCCTGATAAATATAATAATGAGATGTTGGGCGACACTACGGTAATCGATATTCGTGATGAAGATTACGAGAAATCCATTGTCTGTTTTTTAGAATAGTAAAATTTAGGTATTATTATATACAGTGGGGAAGGAGAGCTATGATAAAGGTTTCTGTTATAATGCCATCCTTGAATGTGGCAGACTACATAAGGGAATGTATAGAAAGCGTATTGAAGCAGACGCTGCGGGAAATAGAAATTATATGTGTTGATGCAGGCTCCAATGACGGTACGCGTCAAATATTGCAAGAATATGCACAGAAGGACGAAAGAGTATTCATTATTGACAGTAATATCAAGAGTTATGGCGCACAGGTAAATATGGGAATTCAGGCGGCAAAAGGAGAATATATAGCAATCCTAGAAACAGATGATTATGTGCTGGATGATATGTATGAGAGACTGTATGATACCGCCCAAAAGAATAAACTCGATTATGCCATGGCGGATTACATTCACTTTTATGATGATGTTGACGGGAAAAGAAAAATGTTCAAAGTGCAGGCCCTTGCATCTGCGCCAGAGCTGTATTATGAAATTCTTTCGATGGAAAATTATGCGTCTGTTTATAGCATTGACGATACGACATTGTGGAGGGGAATTTTTTTGCGAGAATTTATATTATCAAATAACATCACACTCAACGAAACGCCGGGAGCGGCGTATCAGGATATTTGTTTTATGCACAGAGTTAGGATGAAAGTGAAAAGAAGTATGTATATCAAAGAGTTTGGGTATTGCTACCGCACAGATAGGGAAGCGTCGTCAACAAATTCTGTTAATGGATTGAAATATGCAAAATTTGAATACCAATATTTGTTGGAACATGATGATATTCCAGAAATATATAGATCTAAGATATATTATACGATGTCTTTATCGTTGGTGAGTGAGAGCAGAAATATCCTCACCAAGACAGGATATGCATGGAGGAAAGCAGATCTAGAATATTATGGATGGTTCAGAAGTATTCTGTCACAAGCAGTGAAAGATGGGCAGCTCGTAGAATCAATGGGTGGTAAGGAATGGTGGGAACCACTTGCAGTTCTACTTGATTCAAACGAGAATTTTGCCGAACGGTTGAAAGCTGTTTCGAATAATCTTGATCAGATTAAAGCAATAGCGTTCAATGAGGGATTTATAATAATATGTGGTGCCGGAATACGAGGACAAAACTTGGCGAGAATATTAAAAAGAGAAGAAACATACGGCAGAAAAACAGATATTCTATATGCCGATAACGATAGCAGAATTTGGGATAGTTACATAGACGGAATAAGAGTTTTATCGGTGGATCAATGCGCTAAAGAATATCCAGACGCTGTTTTTGTGATAGCAAATAAGGCGCATTATATGCAGATAAGAGATCAGTTGGCGGCGAAAGGCATTTCAAAAGAAAAAATATTTGAGTACAAGCCGACAGCGGAATGGAGTTTATAAGATTCCTTTATTCGGGAAGGAGGAGTAGTAATTATTGTTGTTTAACAGAAAAAATTTGATTGACTCGTTGGATAAATTATACAACATATTATGTTCGGATAAACGTGTGAATCTTTATGGGGCAGGAGTGCGCTTGGATCTCTTTTTTCAAGCAATGGATGAATGCAAATTGTCTGTTAAGATTGAAAGAATCTTTGTTACATCTGCTAAAGGAAATCCTGAACAAATACGGGGCATTCCTGTCGTGGAATTTGCGCAGAATCTCCTTACAGAAAAGGATATTGTGCTGCTGACACTGAGCGAGTGCTATGTGGAACAGGTGGCGAGTGTTTTAAAGCAGAGCAAAGCCAGCATATATCAGATTGATTTTGATATTATTGACGCAGTCCCTTCGGATGAAATTAAGGCATGTATTGAGCCATTTATCAGCGGGTTTGATGTATGCAGTACGGGATGGAACGAACCGAACGGGAAATACCCCAAAAGTGCATGGACAATGTGGTGGCAGGGGGAAGAGAATGCGCCCGACATTGTAAAGGCGTGCTGGAACAGCCAAAGGGAAAATCTGCCGGAGGGCGTTCCGCTACGGATTTTGACGAAGGATAATTTCAGAGAGTACATAGATATTCCTGATTACATATTAGAAAAATACGAAAACGGCCTGATCCTGCCGGCGCACCTTTCAGATATCGTCAGATGCTGTCTGTTGTATAAATATGGCGGGGTCTGGCTGGATTCCACGATTTTAATGTGCGGACCGATGCCAGGGGAATGCATGGAATGTTCTCTTTATACCAGAACAACTTTTGGACGGGAATTTAACGCGAAGGCTGTCTGGGCAATCTGGTTTTTGTGTTCTCAGAGCGGGGAAAAGTTATTTCGTTTTGTTATGGAAGCCTATTTTTACTATTTCCAGAATTATGATCGGATTAAATACTATCTGACGACAGATTACCTGATTGGGATCGCCTGCAATCTTTTCCCGGATATATGCAGCAGATTAAACCGGATACCTTATAACAATATTAAGGCAATGGTACTGGGGCGGCATTTGGAAGAGCAATATGAAGCGGACAATTATCGGGAATATACGGAAGATACTTTTATACAGAAATTGACATGGCACGGGGACGGATACAGGGAGGATTCTGTCTATCAGTATATTATTCGCACCTATGGAGGAGATGGCAAGTGATAGATTTCGAGAAGACAATAGATGAGATAATAGAGGCGGCTCATCACCGGCGGGAAATGGAAGTGATAAAAGAGCAGGCGGCCAGTGGAAAATCAATCATTCTGTTTGGAGCAGGAAACTGTGGGCATATCGTATACCGCTTTTTAGAACAGGAAAAAGTGCCGGTTGCGGCTTTTTGTGATAATAAGTTAGCCGGAAACGTTGATGGGGAAACAAATGTCAAAATCATAGGCGTTGAGGAATTGAAAGCAGACCCGGAAAGCTTTTTTGTTTTGATCTGCGTGGCGGATGAACCGATATATCAGACAATATATGTGCAGCTCATGGAATTGGGTTTTGACGGAAAGCAATGCCTTTTTATGGAGAATTATATTGAGAGGATACCTATAGATTTTCTGGTTGAAAACAAAGAAAAATATAAGAGGGTATTTGATCTGTTGGCAGATGAGATTTCCAGAGAAGTTTATATGGAGCGAATCAAAAGAGTGTTTCTGTTATCTGATATTTCACACGTCATGCGTCCTGCAGAAGAACAATATTTTGATCAGAAAGTCGGATTGACAGATCAGGAAGTGTTTGTGGACTGCGGCGCGTATATTGGCGATACGGCAATGGAGTTTATAAAACGGGCAGAGGGGAAGTACAGGCAGATTTATATGTTCGAGGCGGAAGCGTCAAAATTTAAGCAGATACGGGAAAATCTGGCAGGATATTCGTATAAGCTGTATCCATACGGTGTGTGGTCGGATAACACAGTGCTATGTTTTGATGCCGACGGTTCTTCCGCATCAAAGGTGTCCGATCATGGAACGGGCATACAGGTGGAGGTAGTTGCTCTGGACAATGTGGAATTTGAGGAGACGCCTACTTTTATTAAAATGGATATTGAGGGTGCGGAAAAAGAGGCGCTTTTGGGAGCAAAGAATATGATAACAGAACATCATCCCAAGCTTGCTATATGTGTTTATCACAGATGGGAGGACTTGTTTGAACTGCCGCTTTTAATAAAAGAGTTTTACCCTGATTATAAGCTTTATATCAGACATTATTCCGATCATTTTGCGGAAACGGTGTGTTACGCGATATAGAAACCGGTAATAAAAAAACGTTCGGCAGGATGAAGGATAAAACTGAATTGTGAGGAGGAATGTTGTAGATGAAAGCGGTAGTTTTTGGCGCAGGAAAGTATGGGAAGGCATTGAAACAGGGACTGGAGAAATACTGCGGCGTGGAGATTCTGGCGATATGTGACAATGATGCTGCAAAATGGGACAAGGAGATAGACAATATCCGCATTATAAGCCCCGACGGTCTTTCGCAGTTATCTTTCGACAAGGTATTTATCAGCCTGATGTTTGGTGAAACATTTATGGAGGCGGTAAAACAACTGGTTGAGCTGGGGATTCCGGGGGAGAAGCTTGTGATTATGAAAACAGATCACACTTATCAGGACGCATTTCTTGCGCTGGATCCTGTCAGAAAAAACTGGATAAAAAGTTTTGCCGATTATACCAGAGAAGCGGGACTGAAGGGAAGTGTGGCGGAATGTGGCGTGTTTCAAGGTGAAACCTCTATGTTTATCAATAAGTATTGGCCTGACAGGACATTATATCTGTGCGATACTTTTGAGGGATTTGATAGGAACGATGTTGTATATGAGAACACGAATTTTTCGGCTTTTGAGGAAGGAACATTTGGGTTTCGGTCGTTTCAGGAAGAAGCGTCGGAGACGTTGATAAAGTATGTAAAGGCACGAATGCCATATCCGGAAAAAGCCATTATCTGTAAGGGATACTTTCCGGAGAGTGCGCAGGGGATAGACGATCAGTTTTGTTTTGTCAATCTGGATATGGATTTATATCAGCCGCAACTGGAGGGGCTGCGCTTTTTCTGGGACAGGATGGAAAAAGGCGGCGTGATTCTATTGCACGACTATTTTCACCCGGAACTGCCGGGTGTCAAAGCAGCGGTGGCAGATTTTGAAAAGGAGTTAAACATGAAACTGCCAAAAGTTCCAATAGGAGACGAATGCAGCATAGCCGTTATTCGGCTGTAGGAAATATTAAAATAGCACCTTGACAATTTCATACTTTACATGAGATTTAGAAACACCTTTCCTTTACACGTCCAAAATACGATGTTAAAATGGGATATGAAACAATTCTGGCTCAGGGCATGGAGGACATGGAATGAGGTATTTTAATACAGAAGGACGCTGCAAACCGGAAGAACACTATATGGTGTGCCTGGATGACAGGCTTAGGGAAATTAAGGAAAGATTTGTAGACAGGAAAAAATATTTTGTCATAAACAAGGGCAGGCAGTACGGTAAGACAACTACTCTTATGGCATTGGCGGAATACTTAAAGAAAGACTATATTGTCATCTTTCTGGATTTCCAGTTGATGAGTGCGGCTAACTTTGCAGATGAACAAACCTTTTCCCGAAAATTTATCGGACAGGTGGAACGTTATTTTTCCAGGAAGCAGGAACGCATGGAGGGGATAGATCAGGAAGCTTTTCAGGCGCTTCTTTCTCTGAAAAATGGGGAGAAGCTTTCTGTGGATGTGCTGTTTGACGGTTTGAGCAGGGTATGCGAAACGGCAAAGAAACCGATCGTTCTGATGGTCGATGAGGTGGACAGCGCGTCCAATAATCAGGTGTTCCTGGATTTCCTTGCGCAGCTTCGGGGATATTATCTGAATCGTGATGAGCTGCCGACCTTTCATTCTGTAATCCTCGCAGGGGTGTACGATATAAAAAATCTGAAATTAAAAATACGACCGGAATCAGAGCATCAGTATAATAGTCCGTGGAACATTGCGGCTAATTTTGATCTGGATATGGATTTTTCTGCGGGACAGATTGCCGGGATGCTTCAGGAGTACGAGGCGGATCATATTACGGGAATGAATGTGGAAGAAGTGGCCGGGGAAATTTATCAGTATACATCCGGCTATCCGTATCTGATATCCCTGATTTGTAAAATGATAGACGAAACGCTGCAAAACGTAGAAAGCTATTCGGGCGGACAGGGTGTCTGGTCTAAGGCGGGAGTAGCAGAGGCGGTAAAAATGATTTTAAAATTGAAAACGCCTTTATTTGACAGTATGGTTAAGCAGTTAAGCATTTATCCGGAACTGAGGGAAGGATTGGAGGATATTTTGTATCGAGGGAAAAGAATTCTCTTCAGTCCTGCAGAAAAGTATATTAACCTTGGCGTGATGTTTGGCTATTTAAAGGAAGAGAGTGGGCGCGCTATGGTAGCGAACCGCATCTTTGAAATGTATCTGACGGATTTATTTATGTCAGAAGAGTCCAAAACCAGTGATATCTATTGTTTTGGGCAGAATAATCAGCCTCAGTTTATAAAAGAAAATCGACTGGATATGGACTTGGTACTAGAAAAGTTCGTCGAATATTTTACGGATATTTACGGCGATAATGATGAGAAATTCGTGGAAGCTTACGGCCGCAAGTTCTTTCTTCTTTATTTAAAACCGATCATCAACGGTACAGGCAATTACTATCTGGAAGCCCAGACCAGAGACGCCTCACGAACCGATGTGATCGTGGATTATATGGGGGAACAGTTTGTGGTGGAGTTAAAGATCTGGCGCGGCAACGAATACAACGAGCGCGGGGAACAGCAGCTTGCCGGTTATCTGGACTATTATCATCTGGACAGGGGATATATGCTCAGCTTTTGCTTTAATAAAAAGAAGGAAACGGGCATGAGGGAATTAAGGGTCGGAGATAAGACGATTGTGGAAGCTGTAGTATAGTATTATATTAAAATCATAAATTGTATGCGTTTAAAAGTCTGATGTAAAGTATGAAATCGTCATAGTCTGCATCAGACTTTTTATATTTCAGAACGGGGGCAAAGATGAGCAGCACAGACCAGACACAGGAACTGATTAACGGAATAAAACGGGGGCTTTTGCAATGGTATGATTTCGAACAAAATGCAAAAGTCCTCTATATCGGAGAGCGCACGGATGCGCTGGCGGAAATGCTGATGGAGCGGCCGCTTACCGTGGTATGCGTATCGGTGGAACAGTCCTGCAGCAACGGGTGGCAGCAGGAGCATAAGGGTGGTTTTGATTATCTGATTGCGGTGGAAGCACTGGAGCGCACAGAGAATCCTGAGCATGTTTTACAGAGCTGGCGAAGCCTTTTGCAAGAGGATGGCAGACTGCTCCTCGGTATGAACAACCGTTTCGGCATCCGCTATTTCTGTGGAGACCGGGATCCCTATACCGGCCGGAACTTTGATGGGATTGAGGGATATCGGAGAGCGTATGATAAAAAGGAGGATGTGTTCCGTGGCAGATGCTACAGCAGGGATGAAATAGAAAAAATGCTCAGGGCGGCGGGATGGAATGCGTTCCAATTTTTTTCCGTTTTGTCGGATCTGCATAATCCCGGTCTGATTTATGCGGAGGACTATCTCCCGAATGAGGATCTGGCAAACCGCCTGTTTCCGACTTACAATTATCCTGACGCGGTATTTCTGGAGGAGGCGCCTCTGTATGAGTGTCTGGAGAATAACGGCCTGTTTCACAAACTGGCGAATGCGTGGCTGATTGAATGCGGGCCAAAGGAAGCGTTATGTGATGTACTGCATGTGACCTGCTCCATGGAGCGGGGGAGGGAGAGTGCGCTCTGCACAGTCATTCGCAGAACGGGGATTGTGGAGAAACGGGCGGCTTATCCGGAAGGCGAAGTGCGGCTTGAAAAGCTGGCGGCCCATGCGAAGGAACTGAAGGGGCGCGGCATTCCCGTGGTAGATACGAAGCTGGAAGGCGGCGTCTGTGTGATGCCGCAGATACAGGCGGAGGTGGGACAGGTCTATCTAAAGAAGCTGCTTCGTACAGAAAAGGAACGTTTTCTGCAGGAGCTGGATCATTTCAGGGATCTGATTTTACAGTCTTCTGATATTGTGGAATCCGATCAGGGGGATGGGGAAGGCGCCATTCTGCGCAGGGGTTATGTTGATATGGTGCCACTCAACAGTTTTTACATAGACGGGGAGTTTGTCTTTTACGATCAGGAGTTTTGTGAGGAAAACTATCCGGCCAACGCGGTTATCTCCCGGATGGTTGGCACATTTTATGCGGGAAATGTGGAATTGATGAAGATACTGCCGGTGGAGGAACTGTATGAAAGATATGGTTTGACAAAACAGCAGGAGCGTTGGCAAAAAATGGAGTGGGCGTTTCTGACGGACTTAAGAAAGGAGAGGGAGCTGCGGATCTATCATGAGGCGTGCAGGGGAAATACGGAGACGATCTATGCGAACAGGCAGAGGATGAACTTTTCCACGGACGAGTATCAGCGGCTTTTCGTAGATATTTTCCGCAATGTGGAGGGAAGAAAGCTGATTCTGTTTGGATCGGGTCATTTTACGAAAAAGTTTCTGGCAATGTACGGGCAGGATTATCCCGTCTATGCGATTGTTGACAATAACGAGCATAAATGGGGGCAGGAGTTGGAAGGCATTGGAATTTGTCCGCCGGCGATTTTTGAAGAACTGTCAGGTGGGGAGTATAAGGTTCTGATCTGCATCAAAAATTATCTGTCGGTGGTGCGGCAGTTAGAAGAGCTGGGTGTGAAAGAATATGGCATTTTCGATGCCGGGAAGGACTATCCGAGAAAGAGAAATCCCATCGTCCGGACACAGGCGGGGGCGGCAGAGGGCGAACCGAAAAAGTTTCACACGGGTTATATTTCAGGGGTGTTTGACCTTTTTCATATAGGACACCTGAATATGTTTAAACGGGCCAAGGAACAGTGCGAGTATCTGATTGTGGGGGTAGTTTCCGATGAGGGCGTGCGCAAATATAAGGAGGTGGAGCCTTTTGTCCCATACGAGGAGAGGGCGGAGATGGTGCGCTCCTGCCGCTATGTGGACGAGGTGGTGAAGATTCCGCTTGAGTTTCGCGGTGTCAGGGAGGCATACCAGATGTATCACTTTGACTGTCAATTTTCGGGAAGTGATTATAGGAATAATCCGGACTGGCTGGCGGACAAAGAGTTTCTGGAAAAACACGGGTCGGAGATGGTGTTTTTCCCTTATACGGAGAGCACCAGCTCCAGCAAGCTGAAGCAGTTGATCGAGAAGCGGCTGTGCTGAGGCCGGGAAGGCGGCATCGTGAGCAAAATATGCGGAGGAAAGAACATTGAATATTATCTGTGCGCCAAAGGGCATTGTGGACAGGAATCATCCGGGACAGGGAATCGGGGATATTTCACAGGCGGGATTTGATTGTCTGCTGTTGGATTTGTCTCTATTCTGTCCGGCGGATGTCATGGAGCAGATCGGAAAACCGATGCAGAATACGGAAGCGCTACGGCAGACGTCTTTTCTGTGCGAACATCCGGAAGAATTATATGACAGCTTGGGACCATTGTTGGAACAGTGCAGGGAACGAAATGTGCGTTATACAGCGGTCAGGGCGCCCTATCTGCGCAGGGATACAAAACGCAGCGATTTGGAGGCGTTTATAACGCGGCTGGCGGAGGAAAGCGTTGCGGTCTGCGGGCGGACCGGGTGTCGTTATCTGATTGTCAGACCTTTATCGGCAGGGATACTTCCAAAAAATCTTTGGGAGAGGAATCGTGCATTTTATCTGAATCTGGCGGAGTGCGCAAAAAAATATGATATGCAGATTCTGTTGGAGAACCAGTGCAGGGATTACAACGGGCATCTGGTGCGCGGGCTGTGCGCCGACAGCGGACAGGCGGTTTTGTGGATAGACGCGCTCAATGAGGCAGCGGGTGAGGAGCGGTTCGGCTTTTGTATGGATGTCGGCGTATGTAATATCTGCGGGCAGAATATGTATGATTTTATTCTGGCTCTCGGGAAGCGTCTGAAAGCGGTGACTTTGCGCGATTGCGACGGAAACAGTGAGAGCGCGTTGCTGCCGTTTACCGCGGTGAAACGGGGAGAATCCCGGACGGACTGGCTGAATCTGATCAGGGGCCTGCGCGAGATCGGATTTGACGGGGAACTGATTATGGATATATATGACACGGCGTCGGCGTTTTCACCGATTCTGCGGCCGGAGCTTTTGAGGATGGCAAAAGCGGTGGCGGCATATTTTAAGTGGCAGATCGGGATGGAGAAGCTGTTGAAAAAATATCCGTCCAGAGTGCTGTTTGGAGCGGGCAATATGTGCCGGGCATACATGAAGTGTTACGGAGAGAAATATCCGCCGCTGTTTACCTGCGATAACAATGAGAAGCTGTGGGGGAGCAGGTTTGAAGGGCTGGAGGTGAAAAATCCTCAGTGTTTAACGGAGCTGCCTGCAGACTGCGCGGTCTTTATCTGCAATATTTATTACAGAGAGATTGAGGCGCAGCTGCAGCGGATGGGCGTGAAAAACCCGGTTGAGTTCTTTAATGACGAGTACATGCCCACGTTTCATTTTGACAGGATAGATCGCGAGTGAAGGAAAAGGGAGGACGGGAATGCTTCAAAGAGGAGTGCAGACGGAAAATATAGTAAATGACGAACATCCGGAGGAGGGATTCGCGATGCTTGCAAGGGCGGGCTTTTCCTGTGCGGATTTCAGTCTAAACGTATATCTGAAAAACACGGATATTTATCGGTCGCGGCTCAATCGTTTTTTTGATCAATCGGCGGCAGAGCTCGAACGGTTCTTTGCACCGCATAAGCAGGGCGCGCAGGCGGCCGGAATCCGGATCAATCAGATGCATATGCCGTATCCGATTTATGTGCCGACCGCCGATGAGGAGATCAATACCTATCTGCGGGAGGAAGTGGCGCGCAAGAGTATGGCGGTCTGCGCTTTTTTGGAATGTCCCTATATCGTCGTACATGGAATGAAGCTGGCAAAATATCTGGGTTCTGAGGAAGAGGAGTGGAAACGGACGGAAGCATTTTTAGAATCCCTTGTACCGACGGCAAAGGAGATGGGAATCACGCTCTGCGTGGAAAACCTGTATGAGAGCGTGGGCGGGCATCTGGTGGAAGGACCATGCTGCGATGCGCAAAAGGCGGCGGAGCGGATTGACCGGATCAATGAGAAGTATCATGCGGAGGTGCTGGGTTTTTGTTTTGACACGGGACATGCGAACCTTGTGGGAATTGATTTTGAGAGCTTTATCACTACGCTTGGGGAGCGCCTAAAGGTCTTACATATCCATGACAATGACGGAATCGGTGACTTGCACCAGATCCCGTATACGTTTGCAAAGGTGCGGGAGAACAAATCTTCCACCGATTGGGACGGGTTCCTTCGGGGGCTTCGGAAGATCGGCTATCAGGGGACGCTGAGCTTTGAGACTGCGCCGGTACTCACGGCATTTCCGGAGGCGATGAAGGCGGATGTGCTGGCGTTTATCGGGAGAATCGGAGAATATTTTTCTTCGGGTTTGTACCAGGATTTGTACCAGGAGTAAGAGAAAATGCTTTACAATGCTTTACAAAATTGGTATACTCTTTGTAAAGAAACATATAATAAATCGGGGTATTTATTTTTGTAAGGGCAATTTAAGGATGGAGGCAATAATATGGCGCAGACAACAATGGTGAATTTCAGGATTGACGAAGATGTCAAAAAAAATATGGAAGAAATTTGCTCCAAAATGGGATTGACGATGACTGCCGCGTTAAATATATTTATCAATAAGGTGACAATGGAGAGACGCATCCCTTTTGAAATTACTGCAGATCCTGATCCTTTCTATGCGGAAAGCAATATTCGCTATCTGGAGCAAAAGATGGCGGATTATAGGGCAGGAAAACTGAAATTATCTGAGCATGATCTGCTGGAGGATTGATGCATGAATGTTCGGATGATACAGTGGGATACTGATGCATGGGATGAGTATTGCGATTGGCAGCAGAAAGACAGAAGTGTTATAAAACGAATTAATCAACTTATAAAAGATATAAAACGAAATCCGTTTGACGGTATAGGGAAGCCGGAGGCTTTAAAAGGAAATTTAAGTGGATTTTGGAGTCGGCGCATTACAGACGAACATAGAATGATATATGCGGTGGAAGATGAAACAGTCATAATCATTTCATGTAAAGGGCATTATGAATGAACGAGGGTAAGCGATATGACAAACAAAGAAATCCTCCAAATTGCAATGGAACAGTCCGCGCTGGACATCAACTGCAATGCGGAGGACTTTTTATGTGCGCATTCGGTGATCGTAAGATCCGGTGTGGGATCGAAGGCGCGAAAATACTATAAGGAGCCGATTGCCTGCAATCTGGTTTCCTACGGGAACAATATTGTGGCATCCGTGCGGGATGAATACAGGGAAATTGTCGAGGAATACCTCGGAAGATTTGAATTTTACCACTGTTTTGAGACGCCGAATCTTCACTGGCTGAATGAGAGAATGCAGCCGTTTGGACAGAAGGTATGTTTTATGGCGGAGTATTATCTTCCCGATGTGGAAAAACTGCACGCCCTGTCATGCGGTTATGAGCTGCGGACTTTGGAACAGGCAGATTTCCGGGAATTATATAAGCCGGAGTGGGGCAATGCGCTCTGCGAGGACAGGAAAGAACTGGACGTTCTGGGGATCGGCGCGTACGACGGTGAAGAACTTGTGGGGCTGGCGGGATGTTCCGCTGACTGCGCGACCATGTGGCAGATCGGGGTGGACGTGCTGCCGGCGTACAGGAGGCAGGGGGTCGCTGCTGCGCTGACAAGCGGTCTTGCCGTGGAGATTCTGGAGAGGGACAGGGTTCCTTTTTACTGTTCGGCGTGGTCCAATATCCGCTCGGTGAGAAATGCGGTGAAGAGCGGGTTTATTCCAGCTTGGGTGGAAATGACGGTGAAGCCGGAGAGCGTGGTGGAGGAGTTGAACCGGGGAATTGCGGCGGGGCAGGAAAGTGAAATGTAAAGCCGGGAATCGGTAGGGCTGTGAAGCGGTCATAAATGAGAAAAGCGGTCTGAGGATGGAAAAGAAGGGGATGTGTGCTGTTATGAAAAAGAAACTGTGGAGAAGCGGACGGGCTGCGGCAGGAATTTTTGCCTGCGCGGGCGTGATGTTTTTGACAGCCTGCGGCGCGGATGACGGTGCAGCGGAGCGTTTACAGCCTGCGGAGACAGGGCGGGCGGAAACGTCGGAAAATGATACGGCGGAGGATAGAGCGGGAGAGGAGACGGATGCTCCGGCGGAGAGTACGGAAACTGCTGCAGACGGTGGGCAGGATGAAAACACGAACACGGAGGCTGGGGAAAACGCAGCTCTCATCGAGTCGCCGGAGAAATTCCAGCAGGCGCAGATCAGGCACTACTACAGCGGCATTCTGTCGCAGGTTATGGCGGCATGGCGGCTTCCCGACATGGAATTGGGTGTCGGAACTTCTGCGGATGATACGCTTGACGCGGAAGAGATGGCGAAGAACTGCTTTGCGGTGGCGGATGTGGATCAGGATGGCAGGGAGGAATTGTTGGTCAGATGGACGACGACAACTACGGCAGGCAGTCTTGAGGTGGTGTACGATTACAACCCGGTCAGCGGGGAATTAAAAAATGAGTTTTGCGCGTACCCGGCACTCACCTATTACGACAACAGCGTGATTAAGGCGGAATGGTCGCACAATCAAGTGCCGCCCGCGGAGTTCTGGCCCTGCACGTTTTACCAGTATGATCCAGAGGAAAATTCTTATGTGGAATTCGGCTCGCTGAGGGCGTGGGATGACATGGGAGAAGAATGGGATTTTCCAACGGAACGGGATGTGGACGGCGACGGAACTGTATATGAAATTGTAAAGGCAGGAGAAGAGTATTCCGGTTATGCTTCTGGTTATGAGGGATTCAAATTTAATCAGGCGGATGTGGATGAGTGGCTGGGCGGATTTATGGAGGGTGCGAAGGAACTGTCAATCGAGTATTATCCTATGAAACACGAGTCTTTTGCGGATTTCACACCCGCTTATTTAAAGATGGTGGCGGAGGAGGCTGGCAGAGAGCGGACGGATACGGCATCCGATTTGGGGCTGCTGATTCTGGGCGAAGACCGTTTTCTGGACGCGGCGCAGACGATGCTGTCGGAGAAATACGGGGTGGAAATGGAGCAGCCGGACCCGGATTTTGAAGAGTGGACGGTTGGATTGAAGGATGGAAAAGAGCTGTTTTCCTTCGAGGCGCTGAATGGGGGTCATATCGGCTATCGAGATGAAAAGCTGGAGGATGTGACCATCTTCGGTATTTATCCGGGCATCAGCGTAGACGGCGCGTGGGAGAAATTGAAGGCTTACGGGTTTTATGAATCCCCCTACCCGGAGGTGGAGAACTGCCTCATTACCGGGGAGGGTTTCGACAATATCAGCATCTGGTTTTCCGCGGAGGATGGCGTGGTGACGGATATTGCGGTGGGTCCTTACTGCGCGTTTGCGGGGTGAGTATCAATCATTTTATGATTTGTGTTGTAATTTTTATAGGCATTGGATATAATAAAAGTGTGATGATAAACACAAAATTCTTTATAAAAATGTGATTACATTGTGTGAAAATGACTATAAAAATGTGAGGACACACATCTATGGAACGATTTGTTTTGAAAAAACTGCTGGCATGGAAGGAATCGCCCTACCGTAAACCGCTGATCTTAAAGGGGGTACGGCAGGTGGGTAAGACTTGGGCACTCAAAGAATTTGGCAGGCGTTATTATGAAAATACCGCCTACTTTAATTTTGATGAGAACGAAGAGTATAAGCAGTTTTTTGAGACCACCAAGGATGTGGACCGCATTCTGCAGAATCTGATGCTTGCCAGTGGTCAGAAGATTGTGCCGGAAAAGACATTTATTATCTTTGACGAAGTACAGGACTGTCCCAAGGTGATCAACTCCATGAAATATTTCTGCGAGAATGCGCCGCAGTATCACATCGCCTGCGCCGGTTCGCTGTTAGGGATTGCGCTGGCGAGACCAGCCTCTTTTCCCGTGGGCAAAGTCAACTTTATGCAGATCGATCCCATGACCTTCACGGAGTTTCTGCTTGCCAACGGCGACGAAAATCTTGCCGGGTATGTGGAACGTGTGAATGCCATTGAGACGATTCCCGATGCCTTTTTCAACCCGCTCTGCGAGAAACTGAAGATGTATTATGTCACTGGCGGTATGCCCGAACCGGTGCTCATGTGGACGGAGGCGCGGGATGTTTCTGCCATGCAGGAGGCATTGTCCGGGATCATCGGCGCCTATGAGCGTGACTTTGCCAAGCACCCCGATATCAGCGAGTTCCCGAAGATTTCTATGATCTGGAAGTCCGTACCGTCCCAGCTTGCAAGGGAGAACAAGAAGTTTCTCTATAAAGTTGTCAAAGAGGGTGCAAGGGCCCGTGAATATGAGGACGCGCTGCAATGGCTGGTGGATGCAAGGCTGCTGCATAAGATCTATCGCAGTACCGCGCCCGGTCTGCCGGTGGCTGCCTATGATGACCTGTCAGCGTTTAAGATTTATCTGGTGGATGTGGGGCTGCTGCGCCGTCTGGCACAACTGGCGCCCACCGCTTTTGGCGAAGGCAACCGCCTGTTTACCGAGTTTAAAGGCGCACTGACGGAAAACTTTGTATTGCAGACCTTGCTCACACAGTTTGAAGTGGTTCCCCGATACTGGAGCCGGAACAACCCGCCCTATGAGGTGGATTTCTTAATACAGCGGGAGAATGACATTTTTCCTGTTGAAGTCAAATCCGACGCAAATACAACAAGCAGGAGCTTAAAAAAGTTTAAAGAACTGTTTGCGGATCAAGTCAGACTCCGTGTCCGATTTTCCCTAAACAATCTGAAGCTGGACGATGATGTGCTGAACATTCCGCTGTTCATGGCGGATCAGACGGACAGGCTGATCGGACTGGCGCTTGAAAAGTAAAGTGATAAAGCCTGATATAAAGCATATATAACTGATAGGAAAAATATGCATTGCCTATCCCGATTTTTTCTGTTATACTATTTTCATGTAAAGGGAAAGACGGAGGAAAAGCAATGGCAAGAGAAATCGGGACAAGATGTATTCATTTGGACGAAGAGGACGGGAAAAACCACTACGGCGCAGTCAGCTATCCGATTTACCAGACGGCGACGTTTGCGCATCCGGGAGTGGGGCAGAGCACAGGCTACGATTACAGCCGGGTGCAGAATCCCACAAGAGAGCAGCTGGAAAAGGTGGTAGCGTCGTTAGAAAACGGGATTGATGCGCTGGCACTGTCATCCGGGATGGCGGCGATCACATTGATGATGGAGCTGTTTTCACCGGGCGATCATCTGATCGTGGATGCGGATTTATACGGCGGGAGCGTCCGTCTGTTTGAGCAGGTTTCCAAGAAAAACGGAATTGAGTTTACAAGCATCGACTGCTGCTGTGAAGATATAGAGGGACAGATTAGGGAGAATACGAAGGCGATTTACATAGAGACTCCCACCAATCCGATGATGCATGTGACGGATATTGCAAAGACGGCGGAGGCAGCGAAGCGGCATGGATTGCTGTTGATCGTGGACAATACGTTTCTGTCTCCCTATTTTCAAAATCCGCTTGATCTGGGCGCGGATCTTGTGGTCCACAGCGGCACGAAGTATCTGGGCGGTCATAACGACGCGCTGGCAGGTTTTCTCGTGACGAACCGGGCGGAGATCAGCGAACGGCTGCGCTTTTTGTATAAGACGACAGGGGCTGTCCTGTCGCCTTTCGACAGCTGGCTTATCTTACGCGGGATCAAGACGCTGGGCGTCCGCATGGAGAGAGCGCAGGAAAATGCAATGGCGATCGCAGAGTGGCTGAAGGGGCAGAAAATGGTCACGGATGTGATTTATCCGGGGCTTCCGGAGCACCCGGGCCATGTGCTGATGAAGAGACAGGCGGGAGGATTCGGCGCGATGCTGACTTTCCGGCTGGCGAGCAAGGAGGCGGCGCTGGCTGTTTTGGGAAAGGTAAAACTGATCCAGTATGCGGAGAGCCTTGGCGGGGTGGAAACGCTGATTACCTATCCGACGACCCAGACCCACGCCGATGTGCCGAAGGATGTCCGGGAGAAGAACGGGATTACGGAGAGCACTTTGCGGATGTCGGTGGGGATTGAGGACAAGCGGGATTTGCTGGCAGAGCTGGAGCGGGTTTTTCGTGAGATTGAGGAGGAAAAGCAAGGGTGTAAATGAGTCCCGGGCGCAGCTTCCTGTGAGTGACCGCCGGAAAGCAAAGCGGAAACATATGGGATGGAGAAAAGACCGTGGAGAAAAATAACATGATTATGTCAGAAAAGAGTTGTACTAGGAATGGGATGAGGTCAGAAAGAAGCGGAATAAAGCGGTAAGTGCTGATATGGAGGAACGAAAGATGGCGGAGAGAAATCTTGATTTTGACAGCGTGATTGAGAGGAGAAATACCCGGTCGCTAAAATATGATTTTGCGGCGGAAAGGGGGATGCCGGAGGACATACTGCCGATGTGGGTGGCGGACATGGATTTCAAGACTTCCTCCTACATAGAGGACGCGCTGGCGGAGCGGGTGAGGGAGGGCGTTTTCGGTTACAGCGAGGTGAAGACGCCCTATTTTGAGACCGTGCGCGACTGGATGGTCAGGCGGCACGGCTGGCAGCCGCAGGAGGCGTGGCTTGTGAAGACGCCGGGCGTGGTGACGGCGCTTGCCATGGCGGTGAAAGCGTACACGGAGCCGGGGGATGCGGTGCTGATCCAGCTTCCTGTGTATTATCCTTTTGCGGAAGTGATAGAGGACAATGGGCGCCGCGTGGTCAGCAGCACGCTGTACCGGGGTGAGGATAACCGCTACCATATGGATTTTGCGGATTTTGAACAGAAGATTGTGCAGAATGAGGTAAAGCTCTTCCTTCTCTGCAACCCGCACAATCCGGTGGGGAGAGTGTGGACGGCGGAGGAGCTGGTACGGCTGGGTGATATCTGCATGAAACATAACGTGATTGTGGTCAGTGATGAGATCCATGAGGATTTTGTGTTTCAGGGAAAGCATCAGGTGTTTGCGGGGCTGAAAAAGGAGTACGAGGAACGCTGTATCGTCTGTACCTCCCCCAGCAAGACTTTTAATCTGGCGACCATGGTGCTGTCGAATATTTTCATTCCTAATAGGGATTTGCGTAAACGCTTCCGAAAGCAGCTTGACGCGGCGGGGATCAGTCAGCTTGGCGTGATGGGGCTGATCGCCTGCGAGACGGCTTACAGCAAGGGAGAGGAATGGTATTTGGCAATGCACGCGTATGTGCGGGACAACATTGCCTATGTAAAAAACTATGTGGAGCAAAACCTGCCCGGCGTGAGGATGACTGAGCACGAGGGAACCTATCTGGTCTGGCTCGATTTTTCCGGGACGGGTTTGTCGGAAACCGAGCTGGAAGATCTGATTGTGAACAGGGCAAAGCTGTGGCTGGACGGCGGCACAATGTTCGGGGAGTGCGGAAAGGGCTTCCAGCGAATCAATGTGGCATGCCCGAGAAGTATTCTAAAAGAGGCGATGAGGAGATTGGAAGGGGCGCTTAAGGAAATATGCGGATAGCTATTTGTGACGATGACGTGGATTTTGTAAAGAAAAGGAAGTGGTTTCGCTAAGGAATCAAGATCGGGACGATAAGCCGTCTCAGGATGCTACAGAAAACAGAACAGTCTTGACAACCCCGAACAGAAATTTTTATAATGGGAACGAGGGGGTTGGTGAAATGAAAAGCATACGTACAAAAATCAGCTTGTGTCTCATTTTAACTGTTCTGGTGGGGCTGGTGGCATCCGGCACTTCCAGCATTGCGCTCAATTACAACAGCACCATGACGACTGTGGAGCAGATGATGAGCGAAACCGCAGTTCTGGCGGCGGGACGTGCCCAGCAGGAGCTTGCATCCTACAAAAATGTTGTTGTGGAGGTCGGTCATATTCCGCAGCTTGCCGATCCGGACGTATCGGTGGAGGAAAAGCAGGCGATCATGGATGAGCGCGTCGCCATGCACGGTTTCCAGCGGGGAAATATCATCGGTGCGGACGGCATCAGTATCTTTGACGGCAAAGATTATTCCGACCGAGAATATGTGCGTCAGGCTCTGCAGGGAAATATCTATGTATCCGAGCCGCTGATCAGCAAGATTACGGGGCAGCTGTCCATTATGGTTGCGGCGCCTCTTTACGCAGAGGAAAATTATGGCGCATCCATCGTGGGCGTGGTTTATTTTGTGCCGCAGGAGACGTTTTTGAATGATATTGTGACAGCCATCCAGATCGGTGAGAACAGCCGGGCGTACATGATTAATAAGACCGGCGATACGATTGCGGATATTACGCTTGAGACGATCACGGTCCAGAATATTGAGGCGGAGGCGCAGAGTGATCCGTCGCTGCAGGAGCTGGCGGCGATCCACAGTGAAATGCGTCAGGGGAAAAACGGATTTGGCACCTATATGAGCGGCGGTCATCCGATGTTTGCGGCATATGCGCCTGTACCGGATACGGATGGGTGGAGTATTGCGGTGACGGCTCCACAGGTCAATTATCTGGCTTCCACGCGGGACGCTATCATAATTAGCCTTGTGGTGATCGGTATTGCCATATTGGTTTCCGTTGTGATCGCGTTGGCATTGGCACGCAATATCGGCAGACCCATGAAGGCGTGCGTCAACCGGATGAAGCTGCTGGTGGAGGGGGATCTGGAAACGCCGATGCCACGGATCACCAATAAGGACGAGACGGGTGTGCTTGCCCGGTCTACGGAGGCTCTGGTGGATGGGCTGAGTATTGTCATTAAGGATATAGATCATCTGCTGAATGAGATGGCGAATCAGAATATGGATGTCCACACGGCACATGAAGATGTGTATGTGGGCAGTTTCCGGAATATTCTGCTTTCCATGCGCAATATGAAAGTGGCGCTGAGTAACGCTATGCGTCAGGTCAACCATTCAGCAAGCGAAGTGAATGAAGCGAGCAGCCAGCTGTCGGCGAGCGCCCAGACGCTCAGTCAGGGGACAACAGAGCAGGCAAGCTCGGTAGAGGAGCTGGCATCGCGGATCAGTGTTATTTCCGAGCAGGTGGCAAATACGGCAAACGGCGCTCTGGATGTCCGCGCTCAGACACGCAAGACCGGTGAGGAGGTGCTTGTGTGCAATCAGAAGATGCAGAATCTGGTGGAGGCTATGGAACGGATTGAGGAAAGCTCCGAGGAGATCGAAAAGATTCTGAAGACTATAGACGATATTGCATTTCAGACCAATATACTTGCTTTGAACGCGGCAGTGGAAGCGGCAAGGGCGGGAGCAGCCGGTAAGGGATTTGCTGTTGTGGCGGAGGAGGTTCGCAATCTTGCCGGGAAATCCGCGCAGGCGGCGAAAAACACTTCGGAACTGATCGGAAATTCCACGGAGGCAGTACATATCGGTACGGAGATTGCCCAGAGTACGGCGGAGGTTCTGCTTGGCGTTGTGAACAGCATTCAGGCGGTGGTGGAGGCAATTGACAATATTGCAACGGTATCGGGCGAACAGTCCGAGTCGGTGGAGCAGGTGTCCGAGGGCATCAACCAGATCTCGATTGTGGTACAGAACAACAGCGCTACCGCAGAGGAGAGCGCGGCGGCGAGCGAAGAGCTTTCCGCGGAGGCGACATGCCTGAAAGAGCTGGTGGATCAGTTTACACTGGCATCGGAATAAAAGAGATAAGATATGGGAAGGGACCGCACACGTGGCGGTCTCTTTCTTTTGCGAATAAGCAGAGAAGGAAGGGCTTGCGTTTTGGCAGGGGTTCGGCTAATATGAAATGGGATTAAATTCTAGTCGAAAAGGGATGAGAAGGGAGTATGGATTTTAGGGAAATCTTACAATCAAAGCAATACGATTTCATCAGGAAACATGAGAGGTTGGGAGACAGGATTATGCTCCTTGGCATAGGAGGAAGTTATGCCTATGGAACAAACATTGAGGACAGCGATATTGATTTTCGTGGTGTCACCCTGCAATTGCCCTCTGACCTGATTGGTCTTACCAGATTTGACCAGTATGAGGATGATAAAACGGATACCGTTATATATGGCTTCAATAAATTAGTGAAGCTGCTTTTGGATTGTAATCCTAATACATGCGAGATGCTGGGCTTGGAGGAAGAACAGTATTTCATAAAATCAAAACTGGGACAGGAACTGCTTGATAACCGCAGCCTCTTCCTGTCCAAGCGTGCCATCAAATCCTTTGGCGGATATGCAGATGCACAGCTGCGCCGCCTGCAGAATGCCATCGCAAGGGACAGTCTTCCACAGAGTGAGAAGGAAAAACATATCCTGAAATCGGTAAACAACGCGCTGGATGATTTCAACAGGAGACATGCGGGAAAAGAAAGCGGGAGCATCAGACTCTATATTGATAAAGCCCAAAATTCGGAACTGGATACAGAAATCTATGTGGATGTGGATTATCAGCATTTTCCCCTTCGGGATTATACGGATCTGTGGGGCACAATGCGGACCGTTGTTCGAGAGTACGACAAGATTGGAAAACGGAACAAAAAGAAGGATGATAATCACTTGAATAAACATGCCATGCACTTGATCCGACTTTTTATGATGGCTATTGATATTTTGGAAAAGGGAGAAATCATTACACACCGAAAAGAGGAACTTCACATCCTGCTTGCAATCCGCAGGGGCGATTATATGATACAGGACGGCACGTTTACGCCGGCATTTTATGAGTTGCTTGAGGAGTACGAACGCAGACTGGATGAGGCGGCGAAGAACACTAGCCTTCCGGATAATCCGGATATGGCAAGCGTGGAGAAATTTGTGGAACGTGTAAACAGATATGCGGTGGCAGGAGAATAGTATAGCCATTGCAAAATACTTTGGAATGAGGATTACCATGAAAAATATAGAAGCAATCATTCACGAAAAACTTTGTGAGATCGAGGGAAAAGAAGGTGTCCGTATTCTGCATGCCGTGGAATCCGGTAGCCGAGCATGGGGCTTCGCATCACCGGACAGCGATTATGATGTAAGATTTATTTATGCCAGACCGATGGAGCAATATCTGCAGTTGAAGGAGCCAAGAGATGTGATTGAGTGGCAGTTGGATGAGGTGCTGGATATTAACGGCTGGGATATCAGGAAAGCGCTGAGGCAGCTTGCCAGAGGAAATGCAACACTGTTTGAATGGAGCGGTTCTCCTATTGTATACCGTACTACTGAGGAATGGAAGAAAGTGCAGGAGGTATCGAAACTTTATTTTTCTGAGAAATCAGCAGTTTATCATTATTATGGGACAGCAAACAGTACGTTGCAGGAATATTTGATGGGAGACGCGGTGCGATATAAGAAGTATTTTTATGCTCTTCGCCCTTTGCTGGCGGCACAGTATATTGAAGCGTATCATAAGGCGCCGCCAGTTCTGTTTGAGGAGCTGCTGCAAATGGAGATGCCCCGAGAACTTAAAATGGTGATAGAAGAACTTTTGGAGATAAAAAAGCGTACCACAGAAAAGGAAGAGAATCCGCAGATGCCTGTTATCAGAGCGTTTATCGAGGCTGAGACGGCACGCCAAAAAAAGATAGCGGATCATATGGCGGATGACCACAATAAGGACTGGTCGGCGTTGGATCAGGTGTTTCGGGAGATTATCTGTATATGAAACGTGAAAACAGGTCAATTGCATATTCCTTTGAGCATGGGGATGAGTCCCTGCCGCATATCAGGGATTTGGTTTCGGACATACCGGATCCGGAGAAGAGCAGGATTGTCAGCTATCTGAAAACGCACTGTGTTGCGGCATGTGCAGGGATAATCCGGGATCGGGTCAATCCGGAGCAGGTGATAGGTTATGGCAATATTTTTTCTGACGGCACCTATTTTTGGAACGATGAATTCTGCAACTATGTAGATAAATATAATATTCCGGTGCCCAAAGAGTTTCGGGATCATATTCTGGAAAATGATACGGCGCGGATGAAACGCCATGAACAATGGGAGCTTGTTGACAGTGTTGAAATTCAGAATAATCCCTGTCTTGGATACAGATATCATACGCGGATTTATCAGAATGGGCTGATTAGCTATCGGAATGCAGAGGATTGTGCGGACGGCGCTGTGATGTATAGAAAGCCTGAGGACGCCCGCTATATCATCCATCCGATGATGGAGGAATTATTCTGTTATGACGCGGATGAACACGGGACGGCGGGAATTGACGGGTATCATTGGAAGATCATCTTTTATGAGAAAGATAAGGCTGTGGAAGAGATAGAAGGATGGCCGGGTGAAAATCGGTGGCGGTATGATGAGGTCAGGAAAATCATAGAGTTTGCAGAGCAGTTTGTCGGGCGGGAAATGGGATCTGCGGAGATGAATTTTTACAGTTAGAAAAGGAATGGAAAGGAGATTGCTGCTATGAGGAAAGTAATATGTTTTCATAATCCGGAGGAGGTAAACGGATATCTGAGCAACTGGTTTATGGCAGATTTTTGTGTGGGGGATGTTACGTTTTCTTCCATGGAGCAGTATATGATGTATCAGAAAGCCGTTCTTTTTCAGGATACGGATATTGCGGAAGAGATATTAAAAACATCTGATGTCGGAAAAATCAAAGCCCTGGGCCGTTCTGTGAAAAATTATGAGGATGTGATATGGAATGGCATGAGGCAGGTGGCAGTTTATCAGGGGTTACTGGAAAAGTTTCGGCAAAATGAGGAACTGAAACAGAGCCTCCTGGCAACGGGAAATCATATGATAGCAGAGTGTGCGGTACAGGATAAAATATGGGGGATTGGTCTTTCCATGAAAGATGACAGGAGGTTTGACCTGCGTGAGTGGCAGGGACAGAATCTGCTGGGATTTGCTTTGATGTGTGTGCGGGAGGAGCTAAGTGACGACAGAAAAAAGTAAATGGAACGGTGAAAAATACAACAGAAGGTCTGTAAACAAAATTATAAGGAGGATTCTGACATGGAAAGAGTAGTAAAGTTCTTAAAAGACGCGGAAATCTATTATCTGGCAACAACAGAAGGTGACCAGCCGAGGGTACGCCCCTTTGGCACAGCCCATATCTTTGAGGGCAAGCTGTATATCCAGACTGGTAAATCAAAAAATGTATCCAAGCAGATACATACGAATCCAAGAGTAGAAATATGCGCATTCAAATTTGGTGAGTGGCTTCGTATAGCGGGAGAACTTGTGGAAGATGACCGCAGGGAGGCGAGACAGTCAATGCTGGATGCCTATCCTTCCTTGCAGAACATGTACTCTGCGGATGACGGAAATACAGAAGTTTTCTATTTTAAGGATGCGACGGCGACGTTTTCATCCTTTACCCATGAGCCGGAAGTCGTAAAACTGTAATCTTTGAAGTACACCGTTCGGAAGTGCTTCAAGCCTGATGATCTGCCGCGCGCGGTGAGGTATCCGGCTTGGTCGTATACGGATTCCGATAATCCGGGCACAGACACTTCTCGCTCCACTCCATCATCGTCTGCAGCACAGGGATAAAACTTTCCCCAAGTGCGGTCAGGCTGTATTCCACCTTCGGCGGGATTTCGCTGTAAACCTCTCTGTGGAGGAAGCCGTCGTTCTCCAGTTCGCGAAGCTGCTTAGTCAGCGTGGACTGTGTGATCCCGTCAAGACGGCGCAGCAGTTCCCCGAACCGCTGTACTTTATAAAAAGAGACATACCATAAAATCAGAATTTTCCACTTGCCGCCGATCACGGACTGCAGTCTGCCCATGGGGACACAGCGGGCAAGCGTTTCTTCGTCGCTAAATTTATTCTCAGCCATTTTCTTAACAAATTCCTTTCTTCTCCGGCGATTCTTGCAGGAAATTCCATTTCATTGTAAACAACCCATAGAGAAAAAACAAGACACTGTCACAAAGAATACATAGGATCAAAATTGGTACTATCTCCATAAAAAGTCCGTACTTGAATCCTTGCAAAAGCAGAAGTAATGTAATCGTAACAGAATTTCCGGCATCTGTAAAAGAACGGCATTCTCCGCATTGATTTGAGCCACAGCGAAGCTGTGACATGGCGGTTATCATGCACGGATCTGAAATTCTGCGAAAGGAAAAAAGGAGGAATGAACCATGCACTACACAGGAACCATATGGAGACCGCCCTATGAGGCGTCTTCCCTGCTTTTGGAGGCGACGGCGGGCTGTACCCATCACAGATGCAAGTTTTGCACCCTTTATAATGATCTGCCATTCTCATTCAGAATGTCGCCGATAGAGGATATAGAAGCAGATCTGGAGGAGGCGCGGCAGAGGTACGGACGTTTCCCTAAATGCCGTGTAAAACGGGTCTTTCTGACGGGAGCCAATCCCTTTGTGCTGACATATGAAAGGCTTATGGAGATTGCAGGGCTGATACATGCCTATTTCCCGGAGGCGGCTTCCATAGGCAGTTTTGCCAGAGTGACGGACATTACCTTAAAATCGGACGAGGAACTTGCCGCTTTGCATAAGGCGGGTTATGACGGGCTGACAATCGGTATGGAGACGGCGGATGACGAGGCGCTTGCGTTTATGGACAAAGGGTATCTCGCGGCGGATATTCTGGAACAGTGTGGGCGGCTGGACCGGGCGGGCATCCGCTACCACTTCTTCTATCTGACGGGTATATCCGGCGCAGGGCGCGGGGAGGAAGGCGCCAGACTTACCGCCGCCGTCTGCAACAGCCTGCACCCGGGCATTGTGGGAGCAAATATGCTGACACTCTACCCGGATTCCAGACTGTACGGGGAAATGCGGCAGGGAAATTGGCGGGAGGAGAGTGAGACGGAGAAATACCGGGAAGTCAGGACGCTCATAGCTGAACTTAAAATTCCCACGGTCTTTGCGGCGATGGGGGCGTCCAACGCGTATCAGATGTGGGGAGAACTGCCAGAGGACAGGGAAAAGCTGCTGTCTTTTCTGGATGGGGTGATCGAGAATGTGGGTGAGGACGAGCTGCGGCGTTACCGCAAAAGCGTCCATCATCTATAAAGTTAGAGTGATATGAGATTCCGCGAAGCGGAATCGGGGAGGGCTGTGTATGTATTTTACGGGAAGGACGTGGAGACCGCCCTACGAGGCGCATTCTGTGATCATTCAGGCGACGGCGGGCTGTACTTACAGAAAGTGCCGGTTTTGCAATTTATATCAGAACGAGTGCTTCCGTATGTCGCCGATGGAGGAGTTTGAGGAGGATCTGGCAGAGATCAAGCGTTACCAGCCCTATGCCAGACGCCTTTTCTTTACCGGGGCGAACCCGTTTGCCATGAGCTATGAAAATCTGAAACTCCGGGCGCTGACGGTGCGGGATTATCTGATCAAATGTCAGAGCATTGCCATGTTTGCCAGCATAAGGGACATCATGGACAAGGAGGTGTGGCAGCTTAGGAAACTGCGCGCCATGGGGATCAACGGGCTGAGTATCGGGACGGAGAGCGGGGACGATGAGACGCTCGCGCTTGCGGGAAAAGGCTATACAGCCGCCGATATTTTGGAACAGTGCCGGAAACTGGACGAGGCGGGGATCGAGTATTATTTTGTCTATATGACCGGGCTTGCGGGGAAGGGCGCGGGACGGCGCAATGCGGTGAACAGCGCGGCGCTTTTCAGTCAGCTCAATCCGTATTTCATTTCAGTGGATTCTCTGACGCTCTTCCCGGGCACGGAACTGTATCGGATGGCACAGACGGGAGCGTTTGTACCGGCGGGGGAAAAGGAGCGTTTGGAGGAATTACAGATATTTATCCGAAACCTGCAGATCAGAACGCATCTGTTAGCCAACTCGGTCTCCAACTTTTACCCGGTCACGGCGTATCTGCCGAAGGAGAGGGAAAAGGTGGTCAGCGAACTGCAGTATGTCATGGAAACGGTGAGCGAGGAGGAGATGGCGGCTTACCGCAGGAATCTCAAGGAGTTGGGGTAATCATGGATGCAAAGCATTCTTTCAATCCATCTGGATGAACGGGAGGTATAAGAAATCGCTTTCATTTTTGGGAAAACAGATATATAATAAAGCAACGACAAATTGGGATGTTTCAGGAAAGAGAGCATTGTGAGTGTTTATTTTATCAAAGTGTTAAAGAGAAGATAATCAATTCCAGTATTGGACGCTTTTTTGACGAAGAAAATAGGATAAGGGAAATGATAGAAAACAGTAGGGAGGGTATGATTATGTCTGAATTTATACTGGAATGCTGTGTGGACAGCGTGGAATCCACCCTTGCGGCGGCGGAGGGCGGGGCGGACCGTCTGGAGCTTTGCGCGGCGCTTGTAATAGGCGGTATCTCGCCGGGACTGGCGCTCTTTGAACAGGTAAGCGCCTGCTGTGACCTGCCTGTGCGTGTGCTGCTTAGACCGCGGTTCGGTGATTTTCTGTACACCGACTATGAGTTTCAGATTTTGAAAAGAGAGGTGGCGCTTTTTCGGGAGGCGGGCGCTGAGGGCGTGGTGATCGGCTGTCTGGATGCGGACGGCAGTCTTCACATGGCGCAGATGCGGGAACTGATCGCGGAGGCGGGTGATATGAAGGTGACGCTGCACCGTGCCTTTGACGTGTGCGCAGATCCGGTTGAGACATATAAAAAGGCTGGAGAATTGGGCATTGACACGATACTGACATCCGGGCAGAAGAAGGAATGTCTGATGGGAATGCCGCTTTTGAAAGAACTGAGCGGGATGCAGAAGGAGGCAGGAATGCCCCGCATTATGGCGGGTGCGGGCGTGACCCCCGATGTAATAAGGCAGTTTTGCGAGCAGACGGATATTACAAGTTACCATTTGTCGGCAAAAAAAGTGCTGGACAGCGGAATGCTTTATCGCAAGGAGGATGTGCCCATGGGGCTTCCTGTCATGGACGAGTACAGTATTTTCATGACCGACAGCAGCGTTGTGGCGGAGGCGAAGAAAGTGCTGGTGGAGCATATGTCGGTTTTGCCGTGAGTACCTCATTTGCAAGGATAGAAGCAGGGGTATTTTACTGATATTAAGCAATCGTACAGATATAATAGCAGTAGGACGAATTACAAGATTTTGTCTGTGCTGTGGAGGAAAATATGGCTGATAGAGAAAATGGCTTACAGAAGGAAAAAGATTATATGGAGTGTGGTCTGCCGGAATTTTTGCAGGCTTCTGTGTGTGCCATGAAAGAGGCGTGGCGCAAGCTTGACAGCGGCATAGAGTACTTGCGGTGGGACTGCGATTACTGTAACTTGCAGAGCGATATTAACAATGCGGAGGTCAATCAGCTGATCAGCACAGAGCAGGCATGGTTTCTGCGAGAAAAATATTTAAGACTGGAGAGAGTGTGATATCATGCCCATTATTGATTTTACAAACTTGCCAAGGCGTAACAAAATGTATGCAGGTGCGAATGGAGGAAAAATTTCAGTTATTTATGAAGGAGAACAGTATATGCTGAAATTTCCTCCGCACGCTGTTAAAAATAAAGATCTGAGCTATAGTAACAGCTGCTTTTCGGAATATATCGGTTGTCAGATTTATGAATGTATCGGGATTCCGGTACAGAAAACTTTGCTTGGCATATACAAAGTCAAAAGTGTAGAAAAAATTGTGGTTGCCTGTGCTGATTTCACGGAACCGGGCGTAACGCTGCAGGATTTTGCGTCTTTGAAAAATCAGATGATTGATTCAGAGAGAAATGGATACGGTACAGAGCTTTCTGATATTCTTCTCACCTTTCAGGAGCAGACAGCCATAGACCCAAAGGCGTTAATAGAGCGTTTTTGGGATATGTTTATTGTGGATGCTCTGATCGGAAACTGGGACCGGCATAATGGCAATTGGGGATTCCTCTATAATGCGCATACGGATCAGATGGAACTTGCGCCGGTGTATGATTGCGGGAGCAGTCTGTATCCGCAGGCGGATGAAAAAATTATGGAAGCGGTGTTGGGGGATGAAAAGGAATTGGACTTCAGAATTTATGAAATTCCTACATCCGCTATTTTGCTAAATGGTAAAAAGGTAAAATATTTTGACTTTATTTCCTCTTTGCTAAACGAGGATTGCAACTGTGCGCTAAAGCGTATTCTGCCGCGAATTGACATAAAAAAGATATATGCAATTATAGAAGAGACCCCATTTATCAGTGAGTTGCAAAAAAGATTTTATATGACAATGCTGAAGGAGAGAAAAGAAAAAATTCTTGATTTTTCTTATTCTGTTTTGGAAAGGGCAGAAAAAAACTGATCCAATTATTTCCCGCAAAATGAAACTTTCTGATTCTGTGATTCGTATTATCTGTAGAGGACAGACAGAAAGG
Source organism: uncultured Lachnospiraceae bacterium (assembly GCA_910584725.1). Taxonomy (GTDB): domain Bacteria; phylum Bacillota; class Clostridia; order Lachnospirales; family Lachnospiraceae; genus UBA3282. The sequence continues at coordinate 51,593 of CAJUBE010000026.1, forward strand.
CAGAGACAGCAGTTGGAACGGACAGAATTTATTTTGCATACGGACAGGGTGCCCATTCTGGATGAGCGGGGCGTGCAGATTGACGAGGTGGCGCTGCCGGAGAAGATCACGCCGGTTCCAAGGAGAAGGTGCGGCGTTTCCGAGGGGCACACCTATTATAAGGGCGCCGGCATTATCTATCAGGGGCATTATGCGAACGAGCCGGACGGGCATGTACTGCGGCTGTCTGAGAATCCGGTTGCCTACCAGCGCTATACGGTGGTTTATCCCGGACTGTATCAAAAATACGGGATTTTTACATTTCGGCACCAGCCCATTTTTTCGGATTATGAGGGTGGATGCGGGACAAAGGAAGAAAATCTGCCTGTGATGCAGGAAAGGTTTGCGATGTCGGCGATTCGGGAAATTGTGGATGTGCTGGAAACGCCGCTTCCGCGCCACAGGATCTATGTGTTTCGGCTCAAGGAGCTGCAGGGCTCCTACAAAGATACGGTCAATCTGATCGAATACATTCTCAGTGAAAACTTTAACAGCGCGTGGGACAAGAATCTCTGGGCGGATATTATGTGCTACGGCTATGTGCGGGATCTGGCGGACTGGTTTGTGTCAGAAGAACCGACGCACAGGCTGGGCACCATTTATGCGCTGCTGCATTCGATTATGAAAGCGGACAAATGTCTGTATGAGGAGATTGTGCATGACACGGTGGGGCTGGAGCAGATGGGGGACATCTACATGCCCTATGTTGCCGCCGGCATTGTGGAGCGGTACTTGCCGGGAAGTCTGGGTGGGATTTCCGAAGAGGCGCCCTCTTCGGAGCTGATGGGACGGCTGTGGGAACTGATCTACAGCGGAAAGGCTTGCTGCCATCTGGAAAAGGAGGAAGAGTGGGCGCATATCAGGGCGGATTTTATGCGGGAAATCCCAAGGCAGACGGCTATGGTGCGGCAGGATCTGGCGCTGTGCCGGGCATAAATACTCTTTTTCATTTTAAGAATTGTATGCTATAATGAGCGTTGGCAGGAACAGGTATTTCCTGTCGGCGTTTTTGACTTTAGGGCATTTTTTGGAAACGGAGGAAAACATGGCGATTGACAGAGTAAAAACTTATTTCAGACAATACGGAATGGAAGAGAAGGTTAAGGAATTTGACGTGTCCAGCGCCACAGTGGAGCTGGCGGCACAGGCACTCTCCTGCGAGCCCGCGAGGATCGCGAAAACATTATCATTCATGGTGGACGGTCACGCGATACTGATCGTGGCGGCGGGTGATGTGAAGATTGACAATCACAAGTACAAGGAGCAGTTTCACGCGAAGGCGAAAATGCTCTCCCCGGAGGAGGCGGAGACGCTGGTGGGACATGCCGTGGGCGGCGTCTGTCCCTTTGCGGTGAACGAGGGCGTCACGGTTTACCTCGACGAGTCGCTGAAACGCTTTGAGACGGTGTTCCCCGCCTGCGGCAGTTCCAACAGTGCGATTGAGCTGACGATTCCGGAGCTGGAGAAATATTCTCAGTGCGAGGGATGGGTGGACGTAGGCAAAGGCTGCTGATGGTGGTGCCATATGCAGCGGATATGCGGCATTTTTTATGATTCGGCTTCCTTCTGAAACAGCCGCCGATATTCTTCGCGGAACTTTGGCGAAAAAATACAGTATAGTGCAAGGCAGCCACAGAAAAACATGGTAGTATAGCGCAGGATCATGCTCATCTCGGCTGAGTAGGGGGAGAGCAGCTGGCTTCCGAGCAAATTGGAAAACATATGCACCAGAGCGCCCGCCAGAATGTTTCTTTTGGTTTTGATATAAACGAAGGAAACAGAGAAATTAAAAACTATAATTTCCGGAATCCACATCAGCGCGTGAAGCGGGGAAAACTGCCACATGTCGTACTGCGCCTGTCCCGGCGTAAAGTACCATGCCATGTGCCAGATACCCCAGATAAAACCGAGCAGCAGCGTGGATTTGGTAAAGCCGTATCTGATAAACAGCCTGTCGAGCGCAAAGCCGCGCCATCCGAACTCCTCGTTCAAAGGACCGGAAATGACGGACAAAAGCAGTATGAAAGGCACATATAACGGATTTTGCATGGCGGCATGAAGAAAACGCATTTCCGGCATTTCATAGCCGAGCAGGCAGACGCCGATACCAATGGCTGTACCAGAAATCAAAGTAAAAAACAGGACTGTCCATATGAGCCATTTCGCGCCCATATACCGAAAACTGAAACAGCGCGTAAAATAATCTTTTTTCTGCTCTTTTGTGTAGGTCAAAAATACGATAAACAGCGCCGTGACAGAGGGCGCGCCGCCGCCGAAATAGAAGAGAAACGTGCCAAGCGGCGTTCCCTCGATTCCCATGAAAACGGGAGCGAAACCGAATGCCCATGTCCATGCGAGCGTGATGACAAAAAACAGAGTTAACATTCTTTGCGTCTCCTTTCCAACTGCGCATTGACATAGGCAATGTCCCTGTTGACAATCGCCATATCGAGGAAATAGGCGGGAACATAAACCAGCGCAACGTATACAAACGCCATCCACCAGTTTGAGCGGGAAAACCACTGAACAAAATAGCCGTACAAGAAAACAAAAATAGAGACGGCAAGGTATTCTATGATGATATTTAGTATCAAATGACTGCATATAATTTGCTTTACCATTCGCTGAATGACAGTGACGAAAAAGGATAAAAGAAAAATCCCAAATACAAGCGCGATTTCCGGCGTCATGCCAACTGACAGGAGGGACACGGAAAATACGGCAAGAATGATGATTGCCGCTAAGATAAGTGTTCTTTTTATCATGTCTTTTAGCATCACATGTCCTCCTTTAACCTGTTTTTAATCTGCTTCAGATAGGTTCTGGCGACGATCAGTTTTTCGCCGTTTTGCAGGGTCGCTTCAAGCTGGCTGTTCGTCAGTCGTTTTACGCTGTCAAGCATGTCCACGTTCATCAGACACGATTTACTGATCCGTATGATTCCGGCTTCTCTTAGCAGTTCTTCCAGTTCATATAATTTTTTATCTGTCAGATAGACGTCTTTTTCCGTGTACAGAAATGTTTTCCGTTCCAAGGATTCCGCATAGCAGATATCTGATATCGGTATTTGGAAAACGGTTCCGTTGCTGGTTCCGCTGACTTTCAAATCAAGAGACTTGATTTTCTGAATCAGCTTTTGTGTCCGGGTGTCTAATTTAGGATATTCAATAATGACAGTCAAAGGCTTGTCATTCGTCTGCCTTGTCGCTATTTTCATTGTCGTCCCTCCACATGGTATTTTAGCATAAAAAGGAGTGATAGAAAGGGTAAGGCGCATGACCTGCAAATATAGTAACATGAATTACATTTGTTACGGCTTGCACCTACGCCGGATTTTCATTCATTTATGTTTATTCCCGCGAGCAACGAGCCAAGTGACTGCTTGCAGGCATTTGGCGACTGCCGCGAGGGTTTGTTTTACCGGGAACATGCTGTTGCTATCAGGCATCGGCACGGATATAATAGCAGTATGATTCGTAAAATAAGTTTTTCACCTGCATGTAAAGGAGCATGAAGCAAATGGAATACATCAAAATAAATGAAAACGGCATTCACATCGTGTTCGGCATCACGGAAAAAAGGCAGTTAAAACTCCTTCACTTTTCCAAGAATGAATTTTGTGAAGACGACCTGTGCAAAGTGGGGCCGGACTGCAAAGCGGAGGATCAGGCGAGAAGGGAGCAGTTTATCGACGAGGCGTTTCAGCTTGTGCAGGTCAGCCTGTCCGGCTACAACCGCCCCTATGAAAAGCACGGGAACAAGCATATTGTGACGGCGCCGGGGTATCTGCTTACTTATGTCGGCATGGAGGACGGCATCAACAAAATCGGGCGCAGGCTTGTCATCACGCAGGAGGACCGGGAAGTGACCCATGTCCGCGTGGAGACGGTGATGCAGTTTTACAACGGCACTTCCGTTGTCCGTATGTGGAACAAAGCGACCAATACCGGGCAGGAGACACAGTGTCTGGAATACCTGTCCTCGTTCTGCTATACGGGTATTGAGAAGGAAGGGGATCTTAACTCCGATGCCAAAATGAAGCTGCGGGTTCCCTACAACGGCTGGCAGAAGGAGATGAGCATTAAGGAATACACATTCGGGGACGTGGGTCTGGCACAGACACAGCCGGGGGTGTACCAGCGCACGTCGCAGGTGTTCGAGGTGACCAACACCGGCAACTGGTCCTCCAAGAAATATCTGCCCTTGGGCTATATCGAGAACACGCAGGCACATACGAGCCTGTTCTGGCAGATCGAGCACAACGGCTCGTGGCATTATGAGATCGGCGACCAGAACACCCATTTTTATCTGTGCGTCAGCGGACCGACGGAGGTGCAGTCCCACTGGTTCAAGAACCTTTCGCCGGGCGGGGCTTTTACATCCGTGCCGGTGGCTGTGGGCGTGACGGATGACAGCTTTGAGAAAGCGGTCGGGGAACTGACGAAGTACCGCCGTCTGATCCGCAGGCCTAACAAAGACAACGAAAATCTGCCGGTGATCTTTAACGACTATATGAACTGCCTGTTCGGCGATCCCACCACGGAAAAGGAACTGCCGCTCATTGACGCGGCGGCGGAATGCGGCTGTGAATATTACGTGATTGACGCGGGGTGGTATGCGCCCGGCGAATGGTGGGACAGCGTGGGCGAATGGCAGGAGTGCAGGGAGCGGTTCCCGAACGGCATTAAGGAAGTGACGGATTATATCCGCAGCAAGGGGATGGTACCCGGCGTCTGGCTGGAACTTGAGGTCATGGGGATCAACTGTGAGAAGGCGAAGAAGGCGCCGGACGACTGGTTTTTTGTGCGTCACGGCAGGCGGGTGTTTGACAGGAGCAGATACCAGCTTGATTTTAGGAATCCTGCGGTGATTTCCCATGTCAACGAGGTCATTGACCGGGTGGTGAACGAGTACGGCGTGGGCTATATCAAAATGGACTACAATATCGAGCCGGGGATCGGCACGGAGATTGGCGCAGAGAGCGTGGGACAGGGGATGCTGGAACATGAGAAGGCGTATCTTGCCTGGCTGGACGATGTGTTTGCGCGATATCCTAACCTAGTGATTGAGAACTGCTCCAGCGGAGGGCTACGGATCGACTATGCGCTGCTTTCCCGTTACAGCATCCAGTCCACTTCCGATCAGGAGGATTACCGCAACTATGCCACCATTGCGGCGAACGCAGGCGTCGGGGTGACGCCGGAACAGGCGGCGGTCTGGTCCTATCCGCAGCGGGCGGGCGACAAGGAGGAAGTGATCTACAACATGATAAACGCCCTGCTTGTCCGGGTGCACCAGAGCGGGCATCTGGCGGAGCTTTCCGCGGAACGCATGGAACTGGTGAAGGAGGGCGTTGCCTGCTATAAAAACCTGCGCGCGGATATCAAAAGAGCGGTGCCCTTTTATCCGCTGGATGTGACGGACAATGAAGATTTGTGGGCGTGCGGCGGTCTGCAGACGGAAGATAAGGCGTATCTGGCTGTCTGGAAACGGCAGATGGAGGGCAAGAACAATGACAGGCGTCTGCGGGCGGGTACGGTCTGCTCGGAGACAACGCTGTCCATTCCCCTTGGCAGTCTGCCCTTTGCAAAAGAGGGGCTTCGGGTTTTCTGCCTCTATCCGGAAAGGGAGCCGGTCAGCTTTTCACTGGAAAACGATGTGCTGTCGGTTACCTTTGAAAAGCCGGTGATGGCGCGATTGTTTGTGATAGAAAGAAAATAGAGTCTCATTCGGCAATGGGTATCTCAATCTGTACGATGTAATCTTCGACTTTGTCGATGACGTTTTCATTGATGCCCATCTCATAAGAAAATCCGTGGAGCGGCAGACTATGCTTTTCGGCATAGTCGAGGATTTCCACATATCGCTCCGGTATTTCATCCCAGCTTCCTTTGTGGAAAGCCCGTAGGTATTTTCCGCCGGGAGGCTGGTGCAGTCCGGGTTCGTATGCGAGAAATGGCATTTCGATAAAAAGCATAGAATAGTCGTCGTAGTTTCCGCTTTTCAGACTGGAAACGGGAATCATAGAGCCGTAGGAGGCTTTGTGCAGCCGGCCGAGATGGTATTTTTCCGTCTCGGCTGTAATCAGTTCTACTTCCTCTTCAAAGGAGGTGTCTTTGTTCACGTCTACTGTGATCAGACAGCGTTCTTCTTTTTCTATGATACTGATTTCAGACAGATTCATGGTCAGCAGCGTGTCCATATGCTGTCGGTGTGTGCATAGAGAGGTGCGCACTGCCTGTAAATGGGTAATCTGCCGATCCAGGTTAGTAATTTGCTCCTCTAAGAGAGCTTTCATATTTTCGGCGGAACGATGTTTCATAAAGTCCTGTATTTCCGGAAGGGACACATCCAGTTCACGCAGCAGCAGAATGGTTTCCAGAACAGGGCTTTGATGATAGGTGTAACAGCGGTATCCGTTATCGGAATTGATGGCAGCAGGCTTAAATAAGCCGATTTCATCATACCACATCAAGGTTTTTTTGTTGATTCCGTGCATGGCCGCAAACTGGCCGATGGTGAGAAGGCCGCTTTGTTTATTCAAGATTTTCCTCCATAATATTTTTCCTATTCCTCTTGACCGTACAGTTACTGTACGGTTTATGATACTATAAACGGAAGTAAAAAACAAGGAAAAAGGAGGAAATAAGATGAAAAAAACAAGTGTGATTGTGGTCGGTGCGGCTGCGGCAGCCGGAGTGGTGGGGATTTCCTTTGGAAAAAAGATAAAAACATTGTACCAATCGCTGAACAGCTTCAAGGATAAAAATCTGGCGCATACGTTTCAGCATACCCCGGAGATTCAGCCGACGAAGAAAATCAGCAGGGGAGAGCACGTCTTTTCTTTTGCAGAGGAAGCGGATATGATGCTGGCGGACGGATTTACTTATCAGGATGTGTTTTATCCCTGCGAAAAGTTTATGGAGGACACGGAAACTTCCGCGATGATTGTGGTAAAGGACGACGTGATCAAGTATGAGAAATACTTTTTCGGCGGTGGGGAGGGCACCCTGTTTTCTTCCAATTCCATGGGAAAATCCTTTGTGTCCGCCCTGTTTGGGATCGCTGTCGCAAAAGGGGATGTGGGAAGCGTGGAGGACCCAATTGGCAAATATATCCCGGAATTTGTGGGTACGGAATTGGAAAAGATACCCATCCGCGCCTGTCTGAAAATGGCTTCCGGGATCGACTTTGACGAGGAGAAGGACATGAGCGGGTTTTCTTTGCGGACACTTCTGGGATTTCCGGCGATGAAAGTGATCTCAAAATACGGGGTGCAGGAGCCGCCGTACACATACCGCAGATACCAGAGCATCAACACAGAAATTCTGGGACAGGTGATTGTCAACGCAACGGGATACAGTCTGGCGGAATATATGGAGAAAAATCTGTGGCAGCGGATTGACGCAGGGCATGACGCGTATTGGACACTGAGCAACGGAAAGGAGCTTGCAATGGGAGGCTTGAGCGTCAGCCTCCGGGATTACGCCCGTTTTGCGAGACTGTATTTGAACGAGGGAAATTACAACGGGGAACAGATACTGCCCAAAGAATGGGTTCGTGACAGTCTCGATATCAGCGAGGCATACGCGAAACCGGAGTCAAATTTTGACGCCTACAACGCCATCGGGTACGGTTATCAGTGGTGGGTTCCCGAGGGGGAGCAGGGCGAGTTTATGGCAATCGGTGTTTATGGACAATGGATTTACGTCAATCCGTCCAACAGGGTGATCATTGTGAAAACAGGCGCCGACCCGGATTTCATGGAAAAGGGTTATGAGTTGAAACACGTGGAATTTTTCCGGGCGATTGCGGACAGTATCGCATAAGAGCGACTGGGAAAAAGGAATAAAAGGAGAAAAACGGATGGAAAACAAAAATGTATATGAAAAGCCGGTAACACTGAAAAATATTCTGAAATTTGCCGTGCCGACCATTGCCATGACTGTGTTTATGTCATTTTACACGATGGTGGACGGCCTGTTTGTGTCAAATCTGATTGGCACCAACGCGCTATCGGCGATCAATCTGACCGCGCCCATCATCCAGCTTGTGACGGCGATCTCCACCATGCTGGCCACCGGCGGCAGCGCGGTCATTATGAAAAAGATGGGGGAGCAGAAGGCTGACGAGGCTAAGGAGGATTTTACTTTTTTAATCATAGTGAATGTCATTGTGGGGATTGTCATGTGCGCCGTGGGATATCTGGCGATGGACCGCATTTTTGCGGGGATGAACCTTTCCGCCGATGTGGAAGGGTACTGTGTGGAATATTTAAGCCGCTATCTCGTGTTTACGGTGCCGATTCTTCTGATGAACAATTTCACACTGTACATGATTGCCAGCGAGAAGGCAACCCTTTCGCTGATCTGTTCCGTGACGGGCGGTGTTCTGAATATGGCGCTCGACTATGTGTTTATCGCTGTTTTTGACATGGGGATCAGCGGGGCGGCAATCGCGACAGGGCTTGGCTATTCCGTGACGGCTGTTGTGGGGCTGTTTATTTTTAGCAGGAAAAAGAGCCTGCTGCACTTCAAGAAACCCGCATTCCGGGTTAAAGTCCTTGCAAGCGCGGCGACAAACGGCTGCTCAGAGATGGCGACCGCCCTTGTCACCGGCATTATCACCATGATGTTTAACTGGACAATGCTGCACTATGTGGGGGAGGACGGCGTGGCGGCGGTCACGATCATTATGTACGTGCTGATGTTTGCAAGTTCTCTGTACACCGGCTATTCCTACGGCGTGGCGCCCATGATCAGCTATTACTATGGAGAGCAGAACCACGGGAAGCTGAAAAAGCTGGTGGCGGTCAGCATGAGGGTGATCGCGGAGATTTCCCTGGTGACGGTGGCGGCGTCCTTCCTGCTGACAAGACCGCTGGTGTCCGTGTTTGCCCGCCCGGATAATCCGGTGTACGATCTGGCGGTGACGGGAAACCGCATCTGTACCATCGCACTTTTATTTATCGGATTTAATATTTTTGCCAGCGGTATGTTTACCGCCCTGTCAAACGGCGTCGTATCGGCGGTGCTCGCATTCTCGAGATCCTTTGTGTTCATGCTGGTTACCATGATCGTACTGCCTTTGATTCTGGGGGTGAACGGGATCTGGCTGGCTACGCCCGCGGCGGAGCTGATGGCGCTCGCCCTGTCGGCGGTTATGTTCCTTAAATACAGGAAGAGGTATGGGTACTGATCGGACGCTTTTACTTATTCCGCATAGATGGTATAATAACGGCATAGGACAACGGGAAAGGAGAACGTGGGAATGAAGAAACTGTTTTGTTATGCGGATAGGTATTTGGAGAAGAGCGATTGGAGAGATATCGCCATGCTTAAGTTCTGTCTCTTTTCTATGGGGATTTTTGCAGGGATAAAGATCCCGGAAAAGAACAGGAAACAGGCAGGATGTGTGGCGGCGGCTGTCTTTGTGGCGACCTATATTCCACTGATGGCGAAGTTTATTTCCGTGATTCTGGAGGAGGAAAAATAGACGGCGGACTGCAGCGTAGATATGGCGATGTGAAGAGCCGGCAGAATTGCACTTTCCCGTACTTTGTGCTACAATTTTTAGGAATGCAGATTGTGTGATACACAGTCGGAAATGTCGGAAACTTGCGGCGGGAGTGAAGTGGGATATGGGATTTTTGAGGCAGACGGGAAAGAAAAAGAAGAAGGAACAGAAAAGTTACGAGGGCGCGCCTTTTGCGGAGCTGGAACAGATGGCGCAGAAGAGGGACGAAACGGAAAAGACCATGTTTCTTTCGCCGGAGGATAGAACCGTCTCTGGAGCGAGGGGCACGAAGCGCAGAACGCAGGAAGGCGGGGAAGAGTCCGCCCATTCCCGGGAGAAAATGTTCCGCGGGAATCCGATCCTTATTAACGGGCCGGATTATCTTCTGCGCATCAGCGAGACGCGCATGGAGGCGTTTCTCACGCTGTACCGCCGCTTTTCCATGAAAGAGCTTCTTGAACTGCTGAAGGAAAATGAAATTGTCTATGGCATCAAAGAAAAAGCGCTGGAAGAACTAGCGCAGGGAAACTTAAATTATGAGGAAGTTTTCGTGGCGCAGGGGGTAGCGAAGAAGGATGGCAGGGACGGTTATTTTGAGTACCATTTTAATCCCGAGCCGGAGACGAAGCCGATTATTCTGCAGGATGGTTCCGTAGATTACAATGTGTTGGGAAAAATGGAACTGGTGACCAAGGGGCAGCTCCTCGTCACCTATCATGCAGTCCTTCCTGCGGTGGTTGGCAGGGACGTGCAGGGAAACATCATGGAGGCATATGAGGGGAAGGAGCTGCCGCCGCTCCAGTGCAAACGCTGCGAGATGGATGAAAAGGGCTTCCAGTATTACGCTTCCACGGAGGGGAATGTGACGCTGGAGGGAAGGTGTCTGACGGTCACGCCGATCTATGCGATAGACGGCAATCTGGACGCCGCCACGGGGGACGTGGATTTTCACGGGGACGTGCTGGTGCAGGGCAATGTGTTTGCCGGCGTGACATTGAAAACAACCGGGACGATTACCGTAAACGGGCATGTGGAGACGGCGCATCTCTACGCGGGGAAAGACGTGATTTTGAAAAACGGTATGCAGGGTTCGGGAAACGGCGTTATCCGCGCGGGGCGCAATGTGATGGCGCGCTTTCTGGAGCAGACGCAGGTCTATGCCGGCAACGAGGTAAATACGGGCGCCATCTTAAACTGTGAGGTGGAATCGGGGCAGAGTGTGGTAATAGCCGGAAACCGGGGCACGATCATCGGCGGCAGCGTGACGGCGGTGGAACAGATTACAGCCGCTTCCATCGGAAACCGCGCCGGGGTCACGACCCAGCTTGTGATCGGGCTTGACTGTGAATTTAAGGAAAAGATGGGGGAGGTCGACCGACTGACGGACGAGTACGAGGCGAATATGAAAGACGCGGAGAACGCCCTCGACCGCATTTCCTTCCAGCTGAAATCGCAGCCCGCCACACCCGGGATCAACCAGCAGAAAGCGGAACAGATGCGCAGGAAGATTAACTACCAGTTGAAACTGAAGGAGGTCACCGCGAAACGGGAACAGCTGATCGATATCAACAGGCGTTCGGCGGACGGAAAAATTGTGGTAAGCGGTACCTCCAATGTGGGGTGCGTGATTATAATAAACGGCGTGCGGGAGGTGCTGCATTCGGAGTACCGGGATGTGACGTACAAGAAGGGGCGGCAGGAAGTGCGGATTATATCGAACAGACAGTAGCCTTTATACTGTGATTTTCCGTGAGAGACTTTCGCAGAGGGAACAGGTGAAATGAAAGAAAATCTGTTTGTGCTGTTTGTTATCGTATTCTGGACTGTCATGGTGGTTTTGCATGTAATCCAGCATAAAAAAATCCACGAAAAGATTGACGGGGTGGAAACCATAGATGGCATCACCTATCTGCTGAAGGATACCGATGTCAGTTATGTAATGTATAAGCTGAATTCCACCTGTATCAGCAAAATCATAAAAGATAAGGAATTTCAAACGGTCGGTGAAAGGGAAGGGATTCTCAAATTTGGGGGCATCAATTATTCCCTGAATCTTAGTGGAAGTGAAAGAGATATGAACATCGGCGCGGCATATCGGATCAAATGTGAGCAGAGCGGAAACGATGTGATTATGAAAGTTTCCTTTGAAAAGAGGGATTTCAAGTGGTGGTCGCCAAGCGCCAAACAGCCCGGGCTGGTGCTGAATCAGGCATACCATCGCTTTTTTAAAGAAGTGTTTGACGTGCAGGTGATCAGATAGGCAAAGATATATTTATGCTTATCAGGTAAGAATTGTGCGGGAAAGGAATCACTTATTATGCTAGTGCTTGTCAAGACATCCGCGGCATGTCTTTTAATGACAATATACATGGCGGGGTTTTATTACCGCAAGCCCCATATCCCGGTCAAGTCCACCAGAATTTTTCAGTGGCTTATTTCTGTTGCAATTGTAAATTCCATCTTCGATCTGATTACGATCTGTACGGTAAACCGCAGGGATGTGGTGCCGGATTCATTGAATCTCATTGTCCACATCATTTATCTGCTGTCTATACTGGGATTTATTTATCTTTTGTTTGTTTATATGAGAAGCTATCTGGAGGCGGAACTGAAATTTTCAAAGTCGATAAGAATCTTCCATAGCCTGCCTGCCGTCTTATCAACCGTGGGAATTTTTGTGCTGCCGATCACGTATGTGCAGGGGGCAACGACCGACTATTCTTTAGGACCCAAAGCATATGCGTTGTACGGGAGTCTCGTGATCTATCTGGTTCTTATTTTATATTACTGTCTCCGTTATTGGCGGATTATGGACAGGGATAAAAGACTCGCCATTGTGCTTGCCGTGCCGCTGTATATCGTCACAGCTTTCATCCAGATGCTGATTCCCGAAACGCTTGTGGTCGTGGTCTGCTCCACACTGATTCTTCTCGGTTTGATCTTGAGCAACGAGAATACAGAAAAATATGTGGATGAAAAGACCATGCTGTTTAATCAATATTCTTTTGAGAAGGTGTTGGAGGAGTTTGATTTCGAGAAACAGAAACTTGTGGCGGGTGTTTTATGCTTTTACAAGACAGAAAATAATCTGGACTGGAAACAGGATGTATTGATTTTGAACGATATTTACAAAGCACTCAGACAGTACCGCCTGCACGGATATCGTGTCGGTGAAAACAGCGTGGTATTTATCGGTAACGTGCAGGAAAAAGCCGGAGAGGTGCTTGATGGGATAAGGCGCAGAATGGAAGAACTGTACGACAAAGAAACGATCGTGATTGAGACAAAAATTCTGGCACAGGAGAGTACGGCTGACCGCTATACCTGTATGAGACATATCATTTCTTTCTGCACGGAAGTGGGAAGTCGGTTTGCCTATATTGATTATCTGACAAACATTTATAACCGAAACGCCTTGGAGCGGGATTTGGACAAACAGGAGGAAGCAGAAAACGCTTACTATTTCATTGCCGATTTGAACGATCTCAAATTGGTCAACGATACCCTCGGTCATTCGGCAGGGGATAAGCTGCTTCAGGGGTTTGCCCGTCTGTTAGCCGATGCGGTGGGAGAGGAAGGGAGAGCCTATAGGCAGGGCGGGGATGAGTTTGCCGTGCTTTGCGGCAGAGAGCCGCGGGTTTTTCTACAGGATCTGGAAAATAGGTGCAGGGCATATAATCAGTCGATCGCGGTTCCGATCAGCTATGCCATCGGTTATTGCCGGCTGGAGGACGAAAAATTCCGGGATGTGGCGGATCAGATGATGTATGAGGATAAGCGGAGAAAGAAACAGGCGGTATCTGCGGGGTGATAGGTTCTGCGTTGCAAATTCGATTTTTATAAGTGAAACTTTTTTGCAGGCTGGTTCGTATTACTGACAGAGGAACAATAATAGGCTGTAATGGAGACTAACTATTAAAAGTCAAGCCCTAAAATGAAATTTTTTGAATGAATTG